>NZ_JBEOTA010000006.1:0-336156 GCF_040303265.1 Streptomyces sp. NPDC096040 | reverse complement strand
CCTCTGGTTGCTGTACGGAACGTGATCTTCGCAGAGTCGTTCCTACCAGGGGTTTCACGCATGTCTGACGTCAGGTCACCGTCCAGTTCACGCAAGCTCGTTACTCAACGCAACCTTCAGGTTGCCGAGAAGACCTCACTGTCTCCTCGAATGTAGTCGGCACGTCCGACAACGCACGCCCCTTTATGGCAATGCGCGCCCCCCGAGGAACCGCGAGTGGTAGGGGCCCTTCGTGGACACAGCCGTCTTCGAGCGAATCCTCTGTTTCTGATCGAACAGGATCGACAGTGACCGAAACAAGACCCTTCCCGATCATCGCTCGTTTGTCATCCGGGGTTTCGGGGAACGGCCGCTGGGCAGCCGCGCGAAAAGAAGCGAAGGAACTGGCTCCGTTTCCGGGCGGTTCCGGAGATCCGGCGAGCGAAGGGCTGAGCCGTGGCTTTCAAGGTGACCGGCGTCGAACAGGGTGAGTGGGCCGTGCTCGGGGTGTCGGGCGAACTGGACCTGGTGACCTCGCCGGTGCTGCGCCAGCGGGTGCACGACGCGGTGGCCGAGGGCTATCACAGCCTGGTCCTCGACCTCTCCGACGTGTTCTTCTGCGACTCCAGCGGGGTCGGCGTCCTCATCGCCGCCCGCCGTCTGATCCGCTCCTGCCGGGGCCGGCTGCGGCTGATTCTGCCCGCCCAGGGCGCGAGTGACGGTTCTCACGTCAACCGGGTCCTCGGGGCCCTCGGCGTACGACGGCTGTTCGACGTGTACCCGGACATGGACAGCGCGGTCAGCGACGAGGAGGGCCCGCTCTCGGCGTAGGCTCCCGCGCCCCATGGCCGACGATCACGACAGTGCCACATTGTTGTCGCAGAATTCCCCCGGTCTTGGCACAAGGGTCTTTTTCCGGCTCCCCGGCCGCCGACCGCGTCGTAGGCTCGCTGCGAAAGGAACCCCCACGTCACGTAAGGCGGCTCGAACACACATGGTCAGCACGGAGCACGAGCGACGGATCGCCGCCCGGTTCGCAACCTTCGACCAGGACGGCAACGGCTGGATCGCCCGCGAGGACTTCAACGCGGCGGCCAAGGCACTGCTCGCCGAGTTCGGCGTCCCCGCCCGCTCCGACAAGGGCCAGGCCCTGTACGCCGGTGCGGAGGCTTTCTGGCAGGGCATGGCCGGCATGGCGGACCGGGACGGCGACCAGCGCATCACCCGCGAGGAGTTCGTGAGCGGCGCGGTCAAGCGGCTGCACGACAACCCCGACCGCTTCGGCGAGATCGCGCGCCCCTTCCTGCACGCGGCCCTCGCCCTCGCGGACATCGCGGGCGACGGCACGGCGGCCGTCTCCGACACCGTGCGTGTGCTGCGCGTCCTCGGGGTCCCCCCGGAGATCGCGCAGGCGGTCGCGGCAGGCCTCGACATCGACGGCGACGGCAAGGTCGCGGAGACGGAGATCGTGCCGGCGTTCGCCCGCTACTTCACGATCCCGGAGTAGCGCTTCCCGGCGCCGCAGTCTCCGGGCTCCGCGGCGCGGAAGCCGCCGAGAACCGCTCGCGCAGCTTGTACTTGAGCACCTTGCGCAGGGTCTCGTTGCGCGGAAGGGCGTCCACCACCTCCAGCCGCTCCGGCAGCTTGTGCACCGACAGCCCTTCCGTACGCAGGTACGACACCACCTCCGGGAGCGTCAACACGGACGCTCCCGGGGGCTGTTCGACCACCGCGCACACCAACTCCCCGCGCTCCGCGTCCGGCAGCCCCACCACCGCCGCATCGCCCACCGCCGGATGCGCGGCGAGCAGATCCTCGATCTCCTTCGCCGAGATGTTCTCGCCCTTGCGGATGATCACGTCCTTGAGGCGGCCGGTGAGCACGAGATGACCGCTCTCGGTCACATGCCCCAGGTCACCGGTCCGCAGGAACCCGTCCTCGTCGAAGGCCTCGGCGGTCTGCGCCGGATCCAGGTACCCCTGGCACACCGCCTCCCCGCGCAGCCGCACCTCACCGCCCGCGGCGATCCGTACCTCCATCCCCTGCGGCGGCTTCCCCTCGGTCGTCGCCAGGTTCTCCGCCGTGTCGTCCGGCGCCCCCATCGTGATCATCGGCACCTCGGTCATGCCGTACCCGTGCGTCAGCTGCACCCCCATCTCACGCACCACCGCGTGGTACACCTCCGGCGGCTTGGGCGCCCCGCCGCCGGCCAGCAGCCGCAGCGAGGGAATCACCGCAACCCCCGGCTGCCTGCGCTGCTCCGCCAGGAACATCGAGTAGAACGCCGTCGATCCGCCCGCCACCGTCACCCGGTGCCTGCGGTACTCCGGCAGCGCGTCCGGCAGTGCGAACTGCTCGAACATGACCGCCGGGAAGCCGTACAGCAGCAGCATCACCGTGTAGTCGGGGCCGGCGATGTGTGCGTACGGGAACGCCATCGAGCCCACGTCGGCCGCCGTCAGCCGCAGGGCGTGCGCCAGGCAGGAACCGCCCGCGATCAGTGAACGGTCCGTGTGGAGAACGCCCTTGGGGTCCGAGGTGGTTCCCGAGGTCCAGTAGATCCACCGGACGGAGGTGCCCTCGGCGGGCGGGGCGGGCAGCACGGCCGGATCGCCGTCGGGCAGCCCGTCGTACGCCTCGAAAACCCCCTTCGCGCCGAGTCGCCGTGCCATCTCCGTGTGGTCGAAGCCGCGCCACACGCCCGGTACGGCGAAGAACTCGGCCCTGGACTCGCGCAGCGCGAAGCCGACCTCGCGGTCCCGGTAGAAGGGGATGACGGGGGACTGGACGGCACCCAGGCGGGCCAGCGCGAAGGAGAGGACGGCCGTCTCGATGCGGGTGGGCAGCTGCCAGGCGACGACCGTGCCGGGGCGCACGCCCATGCCGTACAGCCCGGCCGCCGTGCGTTCGGCACGCGCGCGTAGATTGCCGAAGGACAGGGTGCGGTCGCCCTGGAGGAACACCGGGCGGCCGGGGGTGAGTTCGGCGCGGCGGGCGACGAGGTCCCAGAGTGTGCGGGAGGCGCTCAGCTCACGAGCGACGGCGTTCGCTTCGTGTGCGGTGGCGTTCGTTTCGTCCATGGCCGTGCCCCCTGCCGCCGTTAACTGACGAGTCGTCAGATCGTAGGACCTGGCACCTTGTCGGTCCAGGGGTGCGGGGCTAGCCTGCGAGATCTGACGAACCATCAGCTCCGTGGGGGTGTCTGCCGGTGGATCTGTCGTACACACCCGAGGAGGAGGACTTCCGGGCGCGCCTTCGGGAGTGGCTCGCCAAGGCGCTGCCGGGCCTGCCGCCGAAGCCGCGCCCCGAGGACTGGCCGGGCCGCCGCGCCTACGACCTCGGCTGGCAGCGGATGCTGTACGACGCCGGGTACGCCGACGTCCACTGGGACGCGTCCCCCACCGTGCGGCTGATCTTCCTCGAGGAGACCGAGAAGGCCGGCGCGCCCTATGTGGGCGCCAACTTCGTGGGCCTGCTGCACGCGGGCCCGACCATCGCCGCCGAGGGCACCGAGGAGCAGCGGGCGCGCTGGCTGACGCCGATCCTGCGCGGGGACGAGGTGTGGTGCCAGGGCTTCAGCGAACCGGGCGCCGGTTCCGACCTGGCGGCGCTGCGCACGCGCGCGTGGCGCGACGGGGACGACTATGTGGTGAGCGGCTCCAAGATCTGGACCTCGCACGCGGAAGTCGCCGACTGGTGCGAGTTGTTGGTGCGCACGGACGCGGAGGCGCCCAGGCATCGGGGCATCAGCTGGCTGGCCATGCCCATGGACGCGCCCGGCATCACCGTACGGCCGCTGCGCACGCTCGCCGGGTCGGCGGAGTTCGCCGAGGTCTTCCTCGACGAGGTGCGGGTGCCGGTGGCCAACCGGGTGGGCGCCGAGAACGACGGCTGGCGCGTCACCATGGTGACCCTCTCCTTCGAACGCGGCACCGCCTTCGTCGGCGAGGTCGTCGCCTGCCGCCGGGTGCTCGGCGACCTCGCGCGCGTGGCGCGCGAGAACGGCACCTGGGACGACCCGGTGCTGCGCCGCCGCCTCGGCCGGCTGAACGCCGAGTTCCGGGCACTGTGGCGGCTGACCCAGTGGAACGTCAGCGAGGCGGAGGGCAGGGGCGCGCCCGGCGTCGGCGGCTCGGTCTTCAAACTGCGCTACTCGCACGCACGGCAGGAACTGTACGACGCGGCCGCCGCCGTTCTCGGCCCGGACGCCCTCGACCTGGACCGGCCGTGGGTCCTCGACCGGCTCTCGTCCCTCTCGTACACCATCGCGGCCGGGACCTCGCAGATCCAGCGGAACATCGTGGCCGAGCGGATCCTCGGGCTGCCGAAGGGGCGGTGAACGGGCATGCGCTTCCAACTGAGTGACGAGCAGCGGGCCTTGCGGGACGGGATGCGGGAGCTGCTCGCACGCCGGTTCGACGGCGGGACACTGCGGGCGGCGGTCGGCGCGCCCTGTCTGGACCGGGGCCTGTGGCGCGAGCTGGGGGCGGCCGGGTTCTTCGCACTGCGGCTGCCGGAGGCGGACGGCGGGGTCGGACTCGGCCTGCCCGAGGCGGTGTTGGTCTTCGAGGAGGCGGGCCGGGCCCTGCTGACCGGCCCGCTGGTGGCAACCCACCTCGCGGCGGCCGACGTGCCCGGCGCGGCCACCGGGGAAGCCGTGGTGGCCCGCGTGGACGGCGGCCTGGTGGAGTGGCTGGCCGAGGCCGACGTCGTACGAGGGGACGCGTCGGGGGCCGTACCGCTGTGCTCCGTGGACCCGTTGACGCCGCTGCACCGGGTGCCGGGGGCGGCGGCCGTGGCCCCCGATCCGGTCGCCGTACTCCTCACCGCCGCCGAGCAGCTCGGCACCGCCACGCGCGCGTGCGAGCTCGCCGTGCAACACGCGCGGACGCGCGAACAGTTCGGGCAGCCGATCGGGGCGTTCCAGGCGGTCAAGCATTTGTGCGCCGAGATGCTGGTGCGCGCCGAGACCGCGCGTGCGGCCGTCTACGCGGCCGCGGTGACCGCCGACCCGGTGGACATCGCGGCGGCCCGGCTGCTCGCCGACGAGGCCGCCGTGCGCGGCACCCGGGACTGTCTCCAGGTGCACGGCGGGATGGGCTTCACCTGGGAGGCGCAGGTGCATCTGCACATGAAAAGGGCCTGGGTGCGGGCACAGCGTGGTGGCGGCAACACGGAGAGTGAGGAGACGCTCGCCGCCGAATTGCTCGGGTGAGCGTTCGAAACGGCTCTGGTCTGCGAAATCAGCGGCCCGGATTGCCGTGGTGTCGCGGATCGTGGCGTACCGGGATCACGGAGCGTTGATATCGGGTTGTGTCCAACGCGTGACTCGTCACGGCCTGGAGTCGGGCGCCCCCTCGGGTACCTTCTGTGAGATGCGAGTGGTTCCGAGGACGAGCCATGCCGGCGGTGCCGTCGAAGCGGCCCCGCGGTTCAGGGTGCATACCGCCCCTCGCAGGGCGGTAAGGGCTTGCGCCCCCGCCTGTTCGACTCCCCGCAGCGAGCGTCGCACAGTATGCCGTACGCGTACTCCTTCGCGTTGGAATATGCCCGAAGCGCTTGTTGGGGTGACTGTACGTCAACCATGCTGTCTCGTAAGGGAATCACGTTCCGTGACCCTTGCTCTGGCCGTTGTTCTGGCCATGCAGAAAATGGCTACGATCGTGGCCCTCGTCGTCCTTTTCGTCGCGGTCCTCGTCGTGGCGCTCGCTCGGCGCGGGTTCATGTGTCCGCCGGTTCGGATGGTGTGAGCGGTGCAGGTGCTTCAAGTGCAGCTGGAGATCCGGCCCGACCCCGCGGAGGTGGGACGGGCCAGGAGGTGGGCGCGCTCGCGCCTCGCCGGGTCCGGTATAGCGGCGGACGAGCCGCTCGCCGAGACGCTGATCCTGCTCGTCTCCGAGCTGGTCACCAACGCCGTGGTGCACACCGGCTGTCCGGCCGTGCTGCGGCTCTCGCTGCCGGGCACGGACCGTGGGGAATCCGAGGAAGCCGAGGAATCGGTCACCGTCCGGCTGGAGGTCGCCGACAGCAGTGACCGCGCGCCCGTACCGCGGTGCGTCGGCAGTGACGCGACCGGCGGCCGGGGCCTCGCCCTCGTCGACGGGCTCGCCGACCGCTGGGGCTGGAGCCCCGAAGGCGCAGGCAAGCGCATCTGGTGCGAACTCGACCGGTGTTCGGAACCCCGGCAGGGCGCGGCGGTGGCGTACGGAGGCGGACTGGCCTCGTTCGAGGGGCTGGCGTTCGAGGCGGTGTGACCCCGGTGTGCGGTGATGCGCCGGGGAATGCATCTGTGCGCGCCCATGATGAACCGGGGCATAAGTCCTAAAACCCCGAACGAGTGTTGACGCCTTGTGACCATTTGCTCACGCTTGAGGTCTGCGATTCGCCGCGAGGGGACGGCGAGGGGATTGATGCCCTCGTCGAGCGTGGGTCGAGCCGGACGGAGGCGTGCGGGACCGGGCTCGGGGCGGGCCGGTGCGCGCATTCGTCCGGGTTTCAGGGGGAATGGGGGAGGGGCGGTGTCACGCCGGTCTCGGCGTGGCACCGCCCTCGACCTCGAACAACGGCGGCACACCGACCTCAGAGCACGGCCACGGGGGCGACCGGGGTGCCCGTCGCCCCGACGAACGGCTCCGGCATCGCGGACAGCAGGAACGCGTACCGGCCGGTTTCTCCACAGGCTGTGGACAACTCTTCGAGATTCCAGTTCTGGCCCTGCAGCATCCCCATCTCCACCAGGTCCAGGGCGTGCACGGGCAGCCACAGGTCCTCGATCTCGGGCGGGAAGATCTCGAACGTGAGGGTGTCGTTGGCGACGGCGGCCACATCGCGCGCGTGGAACCACTCCGGGGTGCGCACCGAAAGCCCCGGCGACGGATAGCCGTACCCGTGCTTGTCCCCGGCGAGATACACCTGCACCTGCCCGGTCCGCACCAGCACGATGTCACCGCTGCGGACCGTGGTCCCGGCCAGCTCCTCGGCCGCGTCGAGATCCTCGGGCGTGACCGCACGACCCCCCTCCAGCCGCTCCACGCCGTGCGCGCGTGCCACGTCCAGCAGCACCCCGCGCGAGACGATGTGCCGCGCCTTGTCGATCCCCGCGAACTCGGCACCGCCGTGCGCGGTCACGGTCTGCGCCGGGCGGCCGTTGTACAGCTTCCCCGAGTGCGAGACATGGGTGAGCGCGTCCCAGTGGGTGCCGGCCTGCAGTCCCATGGTCACGGCGTCGTCGCTGCACGCGACCGTCCCCGGGCCGAAGAGCTCCTGGTTGATCTGCACCATGGTGTGCAGGGGATTGACCCGCCCCGGGATCATGCCGGTCTGCACGCCGTCCTGCCGGAGAGGGAGCGCGAGAGGGACGCGGCGGCCGGTCCGGACGGTCGCCGCCGCCTCCCGCACCACCTCGTCGGTGATCAGGTTCAGCGTGCCGATCTCGTCGTCGGCGCCCCAGCGGCCCCAGTTGTTGACGCGCTTGGCGATGTCGTGAAACGCCGAATGAGCTGTAGGCAGTGACATCTGGGTCCTCCCCGGGGCTTGTGTCCGCGCATCCGACGCGCCATAGAATCTAACGGTCCGTCAGAAACCGCGGGAAGGGGCCGGGCGTGGGGAACTTCTTGGCAGGCAAGGTCGTCGCCGTCACGGGTGCGGGGCGCGGGATCGGACGGGCGGTCGCGCTGGGAGCGGCGGCCGAAGGGGCGAAGGTCGTCGTCAACGACTACGGCGTCTCGGTCGACGGCGGATCGCCCACCAGCGAGGTCGCCGAGGCCGTCGTCAAGGAGATCGGGGCGGCGGGCGGGGACGCGGTCGCGGTGGCCGACGACATCTCCACGATGGCGGGCGGGCAGCGGGTCGTGGACATGGCGCTGGCGTCGTACGGCCGGCTCGACGGGGTCGTGTGCGTGGCGGGGATCCTGCGCGAGCGGATGCTGTTCAACATGACCGAGGAGGAGTGGGACCCGGTGGTCGCCACCCACCTCAAGGGCACGTTCACGGTGTTCCGGGCGGCGTCGGCGGTGATGCGCACCCAGCGCGCCGGCACACTGATCGGCTTCACCAGCGGCAACCACCAGGGCTCGGTCTCGCAGGCCAACTACAGCGCGGCCAAGGGCGGCATCATCTCGCTGGTGCGCAGCGCCGCGCTCGGCCTGCACAAGTACGGGGTGACCGCGAACGCGGTGGCGCCGGTGGCCAGGACCCGGATGTCGGCCGGGGTGCCGACGGAGCTCACGGAGATCGGCGAACCGGAGGACGTGGCGGCGTTCGTGGTCTACCTGCTGTCGGACGCCGCCCAGGACGCGGACATCACCGGGCAGGTGTACACGGTGGCCGGGCCGAAGATCGCGGTCTGGGCCCAGCCGAGGGAGTTGCGCGCCGCGTACGCCACCGAGGGGTCCTGGACCCCCGAACGGATCGCGGAGGTGCTGCCGGGGAGCGTGGGGGCGGATCCGATGCCGATGCTGGCGCGGGTGGCGGCGATGGAGACGGCGGCGCGGGCCGGCAGCCGACCGAACGCCTGAGGGAGGGGGATGCGCTGTGTGGCGGCTGCGGATGGGTGGGTCCGGGCGCCTGCTCGCCGTCGCGGGGTGCCGTGCGTGCGTGAGTGCGGCGCCGTCGTGGTCGTTCGCGCAGTTCCCGCGTCCCTTGGGTTTCTTGGGGTCATCGGCGCTCACAGGTCCCGTCCGTAGTTCCGTAACCCCTACGCATCTCTGGAGGTCACCGTGGAGTTCGGATTCGCGCCGGAGGACGAGGCGTTTCGTCGGGAGGTCCGGGTCTGGCTCGGCGCGCACGCCACGAGCGAGGTGGACCGGCGCGGTTGGGAACGCACTCTCGGGGCCGCCGGATGGATCGGGCTCGGCTGGGCGGAGGGCGGGTACGGGAACCGGACCGCCACGCTCACCCAGCAGGTCGCCTGGGCCGAGGAGTACGCCCGGTCGGCCGCGCCGCCGCGCTCCGGGCACATCGGGGAGAACCTGCTCGCCCCGACGCTCATCGCCCACGGCAGCGCCGAGCAGAAGGCGCGCTTCCTGCCGCCCGTCGCCGCCGGCGAGGAGCTGTGGTGCCAGGGGTACAGCGAGCCCGGCGCCGGGTCCGACCTCGCCGGCGTGCGGACCGCGGCCGTACGCGAGACGGACGGCTACCGCATCACCGGGCAGAAGATCTGGACCTCCCTCGCGCACGAGGCCGACTGGTGTTTCGTGCTGGCGCGGACCGAGCCCGGCTCACGGCGCCACCACGGACTGAGCTTCCTGCTCGTACCCATGGACCAGCCGGGCCGCATCGAGGTCCGCCCCATCCGCCAGATGACCGGCACCAGCGACTTCAACGAGGTCTTCTTCGACGGGGCCCACGCGCGCGTGGAGCACGTCGTCGGCGGCGAGGGCAACGGCTGGCGCGTGGCCATGAGCCTGCTCGGCTTCGAACGCGGGGTGTCGACCCTCGCCCAGCAGATCGGGTTCGCCGAGGAGCTGGGACGGGTGGTGCGGGACGCCGTGACGACCGGCGCCGCCGACGATCCCGTCGTACGGGCACGGCTCGTGCGGCAGTGGGCCGAGCTGCGGGTCATGCGCTGGAACGCCCTGCGCACACTGGGCAGTTCGGCCGCCGAGCCCGGCGCGCCCAGCGTGGCCAAGCTGCTGTGGGCCGGCTGGCACCAGCGGCTCGGTGAGCTCGCCGTGCTGGTCCGGGGCGCCTGCGCGAGCGTCGGCCCGGCCGACTGGTCGGCCACCGCGCCGTACGAACTGGACACCGCCCAGCACCTGTTCCTCTTCTCCCGGGCCGACACCGTCTACGGCGGCTCGGACCAGGTGCAGCGCACGATCATCGCCGAGCGCGTGCTCGGTCTGCCGAGGGAACCGAAGGGGGTCGAGTCGTGACGCGTGGTGTGGTGTTCGACGGGAAACAGGTACAGGTCGTCGACGATCTGGAGGTACGGGAGCCGGGAGCCGGTGAGGTACTGGTCTCCGTCGCGGCGGCCGGGCTGTGCCACAGCGATCTGTCCGTGGTGGACGGGACCATACCCTTCCCCGTTCCTGTGGTGCTCGGACATGAGGGTGCCGGGGTGGTGGAGGCGGTCGGTGTGGGGGTCAGCCATGTCGCGCCCGGAGACCATGTGGCGCTGTCCACCCTCGCCAACTGCGGTGCCTGCGCCGACTGTGACCGTGGGCGGCCCACCATGTGCCGCAAGGCCATAGGGCGGCCGCAGAAACCGTTCACGCGCAGCGGCCAGGCCGTCTACCAGTTCGCGTCCAACTCGGCCTTCGCGGAACGGACGGTCGTCAAGGCCGTGCAGGCGGTACGGATTCCGAAGGACATCCCGCTGACCTCGGCCGCCCTCATCGGATGCGGCGTGCTGACCGGGGTGGGCGCCGTACTGAACCGCGCCCGCGTCGACCGCGGCGACACCGTGCTGGTCATCGGCACCGGCGGGATCGGGCTCAACGTCATCCAGGGCGCGCGGATCGCGGGAGCGCTGCGGATCGTGGCCGTGGACGCCAACCCGGCCAAGGAGGAGGCGGCCCGGCGGTTCGGCGCGACCGACTTCCTGACCTCGACGGACGGTGTGAAGGACCTGCTGCCGACCGGGGTGGACCACGCGTTCGAGTGCGTCGGCCGGGTTGAACTGGTCCGGCAGGCCGTCGACCTCCTGGACCGGCACGGCCAGGCCGTCCTCCTCGGCACGCCCGCCGCCACCGCCGAGGCGTCCTTCGTCGTCGCCTCGATGTTCCTGGACAAGTCCATCCTGGGCTGCCGGTACGGCTCCTCGCGCCCCCAGCGGGACATCGCCCTGTACGCCGAGCTGTACCGCCAAGGACGCCTGATGCTCGACGAGTTGGTAACCGAGACCTACCCGGTGGAGGACTTCGAGAAGGCCCGCGCCGACGCGGAGGCGGGCCGGGTGGCACGGGGGGTGCTCACGTTCCGGTGAACCCGCGCCGCCGGTAGCCGACGGGCTGTGGAAAACCTGTCGGCGTTGTCGGCGCCCCCCTACCGTCGTCCCATGACCTACCGTGACGTCGCCTCGAAGCAGGTCCTGCTCTGGGCCTGCACCGCCGTGGGCGCCCGTATGCCGGTCGCCATGGCCCCGCTGGCCCTGGTGTTCCTGGTGCGTGAGCGCCCCGGCGGCTACTCGCTGGGCGCGATGCTCGCGGCGGCCTATGTGATCGGCGAGATCCTGGGCGCCCCCGTGCTCGGGGTGCGGCTGCGTCCCGAACGGGCCCGCGCACACCTGGCTGTCGGCCTCGCCACCGGGGCCGCCGGATTCGCCGGGCTCGGCATCTTCCCGGACGCACACCCGGCCGTCCTCGCCGTCCTCGCGTTCGTCGCCGGTGCCGCACCGGCCGCCGCCACCGGAGGCCTGCGCACCCTGCTCACCCACCTCGTCCCGGAGCGCTCGGCGGCGCAGGCGCTGTCCGTCGAGTCCATCCTGACGGCCGCCGTGTGGGCCCTCTCCCCGGCCGCGGTGGCCGGCCTGGCCCTCGCCGTCGCCCCCGGTGTCCCGTTGCGGCTCGCGGCCGCCCTCATGGCCTCGTCCGTGGCCGCGCTGTGGCTCCTCCCGGCGGCCTGGGGCACGGAGGAGCGGTCGGACACACCCCTGGCGCGCGTGCTGGCCGGTGCCTGGCCGGTGTATGTCACGGGCGCGGCCAGCCTGACCCTGCTCGGGCTGTCCGAACTCGTCCTGCCCGCCCTGCTGGAACAGCGCGGGATCGGTGTCGGCTGGTCGGGTCCGCTGCTGACCGGGATGGCCGTGGGCGGCGGGCTCGGCGCGTTCCTCCACGGACTGCGCAGCTGGCCGGGCCGGCTGCGCACCCACAGCGTGCTCCTGATGACCGGTACGGCGGTCTGTGTGACGCTCGCGGCCCTGATACCGCACTCGGCTGGGATCGCGTCCGCACTCGTCGTGGGCGGCATGCTTCAGTCGGCCGCGATGCTCACCCGCAACCTGTCGCTGCGCGATGCGCTCCCGCCGCGTGCCCAGGCCGCCGGCTACTCCCTGATGTACGCGGCCGCGGGCGCCGGTTACGCGGCGACCGGTTCCCTCGCCGGTGCGCTGCTTCGGGTGGTGGCGCCGTCCACGGCCGTCCTGGCCGGGGTGGGCGTGACCCTGGCGCTGAGCGGGATCGGCTGGTGGGGCGAGACCCGGCGTGCCGGGCGGTCAGCCCGGGACGCCGACACCACCGTGGCCCTTGGCTTCGCCGGCACCGGTCCGGAAGGTCCGGCGGTAGGCGGTCGGGGTGACGCCGAGCGCTGTCTGTAGGTGCTGCCGCATCGACTGGGCCGTGCCGAAGCCGGCGTCCCGGGCCACCTGGTCCATCGAGAGCTCGGTGGACTCCAGGAGGTGACGGGCGCGTTCGACGCGCTGCTGGGTGAGCCACTGGCCGGGGCTGACACCGGTCTCCTCGCGGAAGCGGCGCGTGAAGGTCCGTACCGACATGGCCTCCTGCTCGGCCATGTCCCGCAGCTGGATGGGCTCGTGCAGGCGGCCGAGCGCCCAGGTGCGGGCGGCCGTGGTGGTGGCGACCTGAGGGTCGGGGACCGGGCGGTGGATGTACTGGGCCTGGCCGCCGTCCCGGTGCGGGGGTACGACCGTACGGCGGGCCACCTCGTTGGCGACGGCCGTGCCGTGGTCGCGGCGGACCATGTGCAGGCACAGGTCGATGCCGGCGGCCACCCCGGCGGAGGTCAGCACGTCTCCGTCGTCGATGAAGAGGACGTCCGCGTCCACCTTGACCTGTGGGAACAGCCGCTGGAGGTGGTCCGCTTCGGCCCAGTGCGTGGTCGCCGGACGGCCGTCCAGGTAGCCGGCGGCGGCCAGGACGTAGACGCCGGTGCAGATGGAGGCGAGCCGGGTGCCGGGGCGGATGCGGGCGAGGGCGGCGGCCAGTTCGGGGGTGAGGACGCCCTCCTCGAAGACCGGGCCCAGTTCGTACGACGCCGGGATGACCACCGTGTCGGCGGTGGCCAGTGCCTCCGGGCCGTGCGGCACGTGGACCGCGAAGTCGGCGTCGGTCTCGACCGGCCCCGGCGGCCGGACCGAGCAGGTCACGACCTCGTACAGGTGCCGTCCCCGGGCGTCCTTGGGCCGGCCGAAGATGCGGTGCGGGATGCCCAGTTCGAAGGGGAGCAGACCGTCAAGGGCGAGGACGACAACTCGGTGCGGGCGGAAGCCGGAGTCACTGCCACTGCTCATGGCCCGATCCTAGCGAATACTGTCCTCCGGGCCACTCGATGGAGTGAACCCCGCGGCCGAAGCTTTATGGCGTGACCCAGACAAGCGAAGCCGCAGCAGCCGTCGAGGACTCGAAGCCGACCCGCTCACCGCGCATCCACCGTGCCTGGTTCGTCGCCGCCGTCACCTTCGTCACGATCGTCGGCGCGGCCGCCTTCCGCTCCCTGCCCGGCCTGTTCATCGACCCCCTGCACCAGGAGTTCGGCTGGTCGCGCGGCACGATCGGCGCGGCCGTCTCCGTCAACCTCGCGCTGTACGGGCTCACCGCACCGTTCGCGGCCGCGCTGATGGACCGTTTCGGCATCCGCCGGGTGGTGGCCGTCGCCCTGACCGTGATCGCGGTCGGCTCGGGCCTGACCGTGTGGATGACGGCGGCCTGGCAACTGGTGCTGTGCTGGGGCCTGCTGGTCGGCCTCGGCTCCGGCTCGATGGCCCTCGCCTTCGCCGCCACGGTCACCAACCGCTGGTTCACCACGCGGCGCGGCCTGGTCAGCGGCATCCTCACCGCCGGCTCCGCCTCCGGCCAGCTGATCTTCCTGCCGCTGCTGTCCTGGATGGTCGAGAGGTACGACTGGCGCCCGGCCGCCGTCACCGTCGCCCTCGCCGCCCTCGCGGTCGTCCCCTTCGTCTGGCTGCTGCTGCGCGACCACCCGGCCGACGTGGGCCTGAAGCCTTACGGCGCACCGGACTTCGTACCGAAGCCGGCGCCGGTCACCGGAGCCGCGCGCCGCACGGTCGGGGTGCTGCTCTCCGTCGTCCGCACCGGCCCCTTCTGGCTGCTCGCCGGCACCTTCGCGATCTGCGGCGCCTCCACCAACGGCCTGGTCCAGACCCACTTCGTGCCCGCCGCCCACGACCACGGCCTGCCGGTCACCACGGCGGCCTCGCTGCTCGCGGTCATCGGCGTCTTCGACGTCGTCGGCACGATCGCCTCCGGCTGGTTCACGGACCGCTTCGAACCGCGCCGCCTGCTCGCCGTCTACTACGCCCTGCGCGGCCTCTCCCTCCTCTTCCTGCCGATGCTGCTGGGCCCCGCCATCCACCCCCCGATGATCTTCTTCATCGTCTTCTACGGTCTCGACTGGGTCGCCACCGTCCCGCCCACGCTTGCCCTGTGCCGGGAGCACTACGGCGAGAACAGCGCCATCGTCTTCGGCTGGGTCCTCGCCTCCCACCAGGTCGGCGCGGCCCTCGTCGCCTACCTCGGCGGTGTCGCCCGCGATGTCTTCGGCACGTACGACATGGTCTGGTACGCCTCCGGCGCACTGTGCGCGGCGGCGGCGCTGATGGCGCTGGTGATCCGGCGACGGCCGGTGACCGCGGTGCCCGTCCTGGGCGTCTAGGAAATACCCCTAGCCGTCCAGTCCGAGCCCGGTGAACCGCCCCCGGTGGAACAGCAGTGGTCCGTCGGGGGTCTCGGCCGCGCCCAGCGCGGTCACCCGGCCGACCACGATCAGGTGGTCGCCCCCCGTGTGGACGGCATGGATCGCGCAGTCGATCCAGGCGGCGGCGCCGGTCAGGCGGGGCGCGCCGGACACCGGGGCCGTGTCGTACGCGACCCCCGCGAACTTGTCCGCGCCGCTCACCGCGAAGGCGCGGCACAGGGCGCCCTGTCCGGCGCCGAGCACGTTGACGCAGAAGACGCCCGCGCGGGCGATGCGCGGCCAGGTGGTCGACGTCCGGCCGACCATGAAGCAGATCAGGGGCGGGTCGAGGGAGAGGGAGGAGAAGGACTGGCAGGCGAAACCGGCGGGGGAGGGTTCGCCTTCGGCGGCCGGTGCGGTGACAACGGTCACCCCGGTCGCGAAGTTCCCCAGCACACGCCGGAACTCCGTCGGGTCGACCGGCGCCCGCTCGTCCACGTGCACGCACCGCAACTCCGGGCGTGGCAAGGCCTCCACGGGCCCCGGCGGGGGAACCGACCTGAGATATCGAACGGCCGCCGCGGCCGCCCCTGCGTGTCCCATCACATGTTCATTGAAGCTGACGGAACGTCAGATGGGAAGGTCGTTGGCAGACGGGCGTACGGCTGCTTCGTATGCTGCGCTCATGCGGTGGGGAGTGCCACGTGACCGGCTCCGTGACCGGCGGCCGGTCCGGTCGGCCGGTGATCTGAACGCGGCGGCCGCGCCGGCGGCGGCTCGACTGCCGGCGGCCGGCTGTTCGTGATCTTCGGCGATCCCGACGCGGGCACCCTGCGGATCCGCGAACGGGCGACCGACTGATCGGCCGTCGTCGGATGGACGACCGGTCAGCGGCCGTCGTCGGGTGGACGGTCGGCTGCTCGGCCGTCGTCGGGTGGATCACCGGTCAGCGGCCGTAGTCGGCTGGATGACCGGTCAGCCGGACGTAGTCGGTCGGCCGGTCGGTCGTAGTCGGGTGGACCGTCGGCCGGTCGGCCGGTCGGCCGGTCGGCCTCACCGGCCGTGGAAGTCCGGGCTTCTGCGTTCCACGAAGGCCTGTAGCCCCTCCTGGGCGTCCCGCGTCGTCATGTTGATTTCCTGGGCGGCGGACTCGGCCGCGAAGGCGGATGCCCGGTCGCTGTCCAGGGAAGCGTTGACCAGCTGCTTCGTCAGGGCGAGGGCGCGTGTCGGCCCGGTGGCGACCCGGACGGCCCAGTCCCGTGCCGTCCTGGTCAACTCCTCGTCCGGTACGACCCGGTTGACCAGGCCAAGGCGTTCGGCCTCCGGGGCGGAGAGGGCGTCGCCGAAGAACATCAGCTCCTTGGCGCGGTGCGGGCCGATCAGACGGGGGAGGAGGTAGGCGCCGCCGCCGTCGGGGACCAGGGCGCGGCGGACGAACACCTCGATGAAACGGGCGGATTCGGCGGCCAGGACCAGGTCGCAGGCGAGCGCGAGATGGGCGCCGAGGCCGGCGGCGGTGCCGTTGACCGCCGCGATCACCGGCTTCTCGCAGTCGAGGACGGCGGCGACGAGACGCTGGGCGCCCAGCCGGATGGTGCGGGCCACGTCGCCGGGGAGGCGTTCGGCGGTGGCGCCGCCGCGGAGGTCGGCGCCCGCGCAGAAACCGCGGCCCGTTCCGGTGAGGACCACGGCCCTCACCGAGGGGTCGGCGGAGGCTTCGGAAAGAAGTTGGATGATGCGTTCTCGCTGGTCAGGGGTGATGGCGTTGAGGGCCTCGGGGCGGTTGAGGGTGATCTGCGCGACCTGATTGTCAGTGGCGTGCAGTACCAATGACTCAACGGAAATTTCCGGCTCTTCGTTCTTTGAAGGCTCACGGGGGGAATTGGGCATGTTCATCTCAGCGGCACACCGCCAGCGCGTCCAGCGCCACCGCGCCCTGTCCCTCGGGCAGCACCATCAGCGGGTTGATGTCGAGCTCGGCGAGCTGGTCGCCGAGCTCCAGGGCCATCCGCTGGACGCGGAGGACCACCTCGACGAGCGCTTCGAGGTCGGCAGGCGGCCGCCCCCGGACCCCGTCCAGCAGGGCCCGCCCGCGCAGTTCGGTGAGCATGGCCCGGGCCTGCTCCTCGCCGAACGGCGGCACGCGTACGGCCGCGTCGTGCAGGACCTCGACCAGGACCCCGCCCAGCCCGACGGTCACCGTCGGCCCGAACAGGGCGTCGTGCGTGACCCCGACCACCATCTCCACGCCCCACTCGACCATCTGGCAGACCAGCACACCGTCGAGGGTCACCCCCTCGTAGCGGGCGATGTCGGTCAGCTCCCGGTAGGCGTCCCGGACCTGGCTGGCGGAGGTCAGCCCGATCTTCACCAGGCCCAGCTCGGTCTTGTGGGCGATCTGGGCGCCGGACGCCTTCATCACCACCGGGTAGCCGACCAGCCCCGCCGCGCGCACGGCGGCGGCCGCGCTGGTCACCAGCTGCTCACGCGGCACCCGTATGCCGTACGCGCGCAGCAGTTGCTTCGCCGCGTGCTCGCTCAGCTGCTGCCCCGGCCGCATCAGCGCGAGTGCCTTGCGACAGGAGGGGGAGGGTGTGCGCGGGGCTTCGTCGAAGGGGGAGCGGTAGGCGCGGACGAAGCGGTGGTGGTCGAGGTAGGCGCGGACGGCGGTGAGGCAGTTGCCGACCGTGCGGAAGGTGGCCACCCGGGAGGAACCCAACAGGACCTCACGGTAGGCGGGTTCGGTGCCGACCGGCGAACCCCACACCACACACACCAGCTTGTCGGTCGCCTCGGCCGCGTCGACCAGGTCCCGCACGAGCCGGTCGCTGAGCGGTGGGAAGGGGCCGGTGATCGGGCAGATCAGCACGCCGACCTCCGGGTCGGCGAGGATGGAGTCGATGATCTTCCGGCCGCGCCAGTCGCCCACCGGATGGCCGCCGTTGTCGACCGGGTTGGCCACGCTCAGATACTCCGGTATCCACTGGTGCAGCTCGGCCTGGCGCGCATCGGACAGCACCGGCAGCCGGAGTCCCGTGCCGGACGCCAGGTCGGCGACGTGCGCGCCCGTGCCGCCCGAGATCGAATAGACGACCACTCCGTCGGCGCGCGGCGGCCGCGCCCTGGCCAGCAGGGCGGCGGTGTCCTGGAGTTCGTCGAGGCCGTCGACGCGGATCACCCCGTACTGGCGCAGCGCCGCGTCGATCACGTCGTCCGCGCCGGTCAGCTTGCCGGTGTGGGTTGCGGCGGTGCGGGCGCCGGCCTCGGTGCGGCCGACCTTCACGGCGACCACCGGCACCCCGCGGCGGGCCGCGCGGTCGGCGGCCAGCAGAAAGGCGCGGCCGTCCTTGAGGCCCTCGACGTAGCAGGCGATGGCGCCGACCTCGGGGCGTTCGGCGAAGTAGGAGAGGAAGTCGGCGGTCTCCAGGTCGGCCTCGTTGCCGGTCGGCGCCCAGTGCGAGAGCCGGATGCCGAGTTCCTGGGCGGCGAAGACAGGCCGGCCCTGGTGCCCTGACTGGGTGATCAGCGCGATCGCCGGTCCGTCCAGGTCGTCGCGGAAGCGCTCGAAGGCGTTCAGGTTGGTGTTCGGGCCGAGCAGCCGCAGCCCGGAGCGGCGCACGGCGGCCGCGAGCCGGACCTGGGCCGCCGCCCCCTCCTCGCCGGTCTCGGCGAACCCCGAGGCGAAGGCGACGGCGAACCTCACCTTGGCCTCGGCCAGTTCCTCGATCACCGGAAGGGGGTCGGCGACCAGGAGTACGGCGAGATCGACCTGCTCGGGCAGGTCGGCGACGGAAGGAGCGCAGGCGATGCCGAAGACCGACGGCCGGGCCGGATGGACCGGGTGGACCCGGGCCCCGACCCGCTCGGCCCAGTCGAGGATCTGCCGGGTGATACCGGTGTTGGGCCGCCCCTCGGCGTCCGAGGCGCCGATCACGGCGACGGACTCGGGCCGGAAGAACCTGTCCAGATCCGGTACGTCCGCGTGCAGCGGCCGCCCGCTGACGTCATGCTCGTCCGCGTCGGCCGTCCGGCCGTGGACAGCGGGCCCGGGACGCTGCTCACCGCAGGCGATGACCCGGGCCCGGCGGGAGTCGGTGGTGAGGGTGCCGTGGGTTGATCCAAGCATCGTTCCGCCCGCTCCTGTGTGACAGCACAATTAACTGACGCTGTGTCAGATTACTGAACTGACGTCGCGTCAGGAACTGGTCTGCACGCAAAGTTGAGGCCGAAAGCGCCCCTCGCCCCGCCTGTTGCCACTACCCGAGGGCGGCCGGGACCTCCTTCGTCACCCGCGCTCGCCCGACGGGATGCGTTCTGGGCCCTGGCGCGAGCGCAGGGCTCGGCCTACGCCACCCGCTGCCGCTTGGCGACGGCCTTCGCGATCTTCTCCGCGTCGATGGCCATCTCCCGGAACATGCCGGTGATGGGGTTGGTGTAGCCGGTGAAGTACAGGCCGGGGGCGTTCTTCGGGGTGCGGCGGCCGTGGGCGACGGGGTGGCCGGTGTCGTCGAGGACGTCGAGGTGGCCGACCAGGTCCTCCAGCGCGCGCATGTATCCGGTCGCGGCGATCACCGTGTCGGGGGAGACGAGGGTGCCGTCGGCGAGGGTGACCTTGCCGTCCTCGAAGCCGTCGACGGCGGCCACGATCTCGACCTTCCCCTCCCGGACCGCGTCGATGAGGCCGACGTCCAGGATCGGGATGGCGCCCTGCCTGGCCCGGGTGTACAGGCCGGTGTCGGGGCGGGGCAGGCCCTGGGCGGCCAGGTCGGGCACGCTGACCTTGGCCATCGTGCGGGCGAGCCGGTCGACGACGGACACCGGGAGGCGTCGTACCAGGATCGAGTTGTACTGGGCGGCCCAGCCGGCGGTGGAGCGGCGCACGATGTGCGGGACCGTGCGGACGGCGAGCCGTACCCGCGAGGCGCCGCCCTCGACCAGGTCGACGGCGATCTCGGCGCCGGTGTTGCCGACGCCGACGACGAGGACGTCCTGGCCGGCGAAGGGCTCGGCGTTCCGGTACTCGCCGGCGTGCAGGAACCGGCCGCCGTAGGTGTCCAGGCCGGGCCAGTCGGGGATGCGCGGGGTGTGGTTGAAGCCGGTGGCGACCACCACCGCGGAGCCGGTCAGCTCACGGCCGCCGGAGGCGTGCAGCAGCCAGCCGTCGCCGTCGGGCGAGCGCTCCACGCGGGAGACCTCGACGCCGGTGACGATCTCCAGCTCGTGGTGCTCGGCGTACTTCTCCAGATAGCGGACCACGTCGTCGCGGGAGACCCAGCGGCCGAAGCGGCGCGGCATGGGCAGGCCGGGGAGGGCGGAGAGGCGGCGGGTGGTGTGGAGATGGAGCCGGTCGTAGTGGCGACGCCAGGACGCGCCGACCTCGTCGGACTTCTCCAGCACGACGGCACGTATGCCCCGGGCCCGCAGCGCGTACGCGGCGGCGAGCCCGCCGGGGCCGGCGCCGATGACATAGACGGGCGAGACGGTGGGGGGAAATGCGGCCATGAGCGGGAGCGTAATCACGCTCTCCGTTGATGGGTCTCGGTCAAGACCGGAATTGGTTGCGGATTGATCACACCCGTAGGAGAAGTGGGTGGGACTTGTGACGTGGCCCACTTGGTCTGAACGGAAAGGGAAGGGGAGGGTTCGAAAAGGCCCGTGCCGTCGGGCTCCGGTGCGCTGGAGCCCGACGGCACGGGTGGGCGGTGTCCTTGGACAGACGGGAAAAGGACACCGCGTTCGAGGGGGGCTATTGCGGGCGTGAGGCGCCTATCTCGATCGTGAGAGGTCCTTACTTCCGCAGCGGTTTCTTACTTCCGTAGCGGCCTCTCAGGCCTGCTTGCCCTTCTTGCCGTTGCCCTTGCCCTTGCCATAGCCCGTCACCTCGGCGATCCAGTCAACAATCTGCGGGGATTCATGGCGGACCCGCAGCCCCATCGGAATCGCACAGCTTTTGCCCAGCTCCCTCTGGGCTCCGGCATCCATCTGACATAACGTCAGGTTCATGGATGCGACGAGTGCGCCGAGCGCCACGACAGCGGCTACCGCCATGACTGCGACGACTGCGACGAGTGGCGACCGGGCCCGCACATCCGCCCGGCGATACGACCTCCCCGAACCGGACGCCTTCACCCGCCTCTACTGGGAGGCGGCGGCCGAGGGCCGGCTTCTGCTGCGCCGCTGCCGTTCCTGCGGCCGGGCCCACCACTACCCCCGGGAGTTCTGCCCGCACTGCTGGAGCGAGGACGTCGTCTGGGAGCCCGCGAGCGGCCGCGCGGTCCTCTACACCTGGTCCGTCGTCCACCGCAACGACCTCCCGCCCTTCGGTGACCGCATCCCGTACGTCGCCGCCGTGGTCGACCTGGCGGAGGGCCCGCGCATGATGACCGGGCTGGTCGGCGTGCCCGAGCCGCGCGCGGGACTGGAACTCGAGGTCGCCTTCCGGGACGGCGCGCCGGTGTTCCGCCCCGCGGCACGCTGAAACGCTGGGCCACCACCCGGCGCAGAGGTTTCAATAACCCCATGGCCCAGATCGACGAACAGCCCGCCGCCCGCCGCCCCGACGTCACCCCGCACGGTCACGGCCTACGCCTCGACCACTGGAACCCGGACTCGCAGGCCCACGCCGATGCCTGGCTGCGCGGCCGCACCGACCTGGACTTCCTGCGCTGGAACACCCCCCTCCAGCCGGACATCGACCTCGCGGGAGCCCGTGCCGCCCTGCTGCGGCAGCGGGAGCAGGTGGCCGCCGGCAGCTGCGCGCCGTTCCGGATCGCGGACGAGGAGAGCGGTACGACCCTCGGGCACATCGGTATCAACATGATCGACCGGGTGTCCCGTTCGGCCCGGGTCGGCTACTGGGTGCTCCCCGAGGCACGGGGCCGCCGGGTCGCCACCCACGCCCTGACCCTCGCCGCCCGCTGGACCTTCACCGAGCTGGGCCTCTACCGCCTGGAGCTGGGGCACGCCCTCGGCCACGAGGCGTCATGCCGGATAGCGCAGACATGCGGTTTCCCGTACGAAGGGGACGCTGCGGGGCGCGATGTTCGAGGCGGGCCGGCCGCACGCGTTCCGGGACGCCCACCTGCACGCCCGCCTCGCCTCGGACCCGGAACCGTCCCTGGATTAATTCACGTGCGGGGCGGGGCGATCGACCACGACCATCGACCATGGCCACCGACACACCCGCATCCGAAACACCCGAAACATCCGAAGCATCCGACGCATCCGATGCCTCCGACTGGCACTTCACCTCCGATGTGGACGAGTTCCTCGCCCGCGCCCACGACTTCCTCCACTCCCGCCCGGACCTGCACACCGTCCATCTGACGGTGACGCAGCAGCTGCGGAGCCGCGGCCCGTCAACGTACGGTGATCAGCCCCCGTTCCTCGGCTTCCTCACCCGCGGCGACGGCAGCGTGGGCGCGGCACTGCTGCACACCCCGCCGCACGCCCTGCGCACCACCCGCCTCACGGCGGGCGAGACCGAGGCGCTGGCCGCCCGTCTCCTCACCCTCGGCCACCCGGTCCCCGGCTTCGCCGCCGAACGCGCGACGGCGGAGGCGTTCGTGGCGGCCTGGGAACGGCTGACCGGGACGCCCGGAAAGCTCCGCGACCTCGAACGGCTCTACCGGCTGGGTGAGTTGACGGCACCCTCTCCGGCGCCGGAAGGCCGGGCGAGGGTGGCCGGCCCTTCGGACCGGGACCTGCTGATCCGCTGGTACGGCGGTTTTGTCGCCGACGCGGGCGTACCGGGCGGTCAGGACGCGGGAGACTGGGCCGACTTCCGGCTCTCCTACGGCGGCATCACACTTTGGGAGACCCCCGACGGCACCCCGGTGTCCATGGCCGGCGTGACCCCGACGGTCGCCGGCCAGGCTCGGATCGCGCCCGTCTACACCCCGCGGGAGCTGCGCGGCCGCGGCTACGCCGGCGCGGTGACGGCGGAGGTCAGCCGGGCGGCCCTGGCCCGGGGCGTCGGCGAGGTCCTCCTCGTCACGGACCTCGCGAACCCGACGAGCAACGCGCTCTACCAGCGCCTCGGCTACCGGCAGGTGGCCGACTGGGCGGTGTACGGCTTGGGGGAGCGCGCGTAGGAGGATCCCGGCGCCTACGGTCGGCGGGCGTGGCGCGGTTGCCCGGCGCTCATGGCCACAGCAGTTGCGTCCGCCAAGCGTGGTCCCCTTCCCTGACGTACCGGAGCCGGACATGGCGTCGTTCCGGGTCGCCCTGGAAGAACTCGACCTCCTCCGGGCGCAGCCGGTAGAGGGTCCAGGTGGGGGAGGAGGCGGTCGGGTCGGCGCGGGCCCGTTCCCAGGCCGCCTCCGACTCCTCCCGCAGCTCCTCCAGCGAGGCCAGGATCCCGCTCTGCCTGCCGGTGAGCGCCGCCGCCAGGGCGCCCGTCGAGCGGGCGTGCAGATCCGCCTGGCCCTCCTCCCACGGGGCCGCGGTGACCGGCCCGCGGAGCCGGACCTGGCGGCCCAGCGCCGGCCAGTAGAAGGCCAGCGCCGCGTACGGACGGGCGCTCAGCTGATGACCCTTGCGGCTGGTCAGATGCGACGCGAAGGACCAGCCGTCCGGGTCCGCGCCGTGCAGCATCACGATCCGTACGTCCGCCCGGCCCTCCTCGTCCGCCGTCGCCAGCGACACCGTGTGCGGCTCCGGCTGCCCGGCCGCCACCGCCTCCGCGAACCACTCGGTGAAGAGGGGGAGCGGGGCATCGGGCGCCGACGCCGGGTCGAACGGCCGTAGCTCCGTGGTCTCGGGGGACCAGACCCGGAGGGACTTCAGGAGCGTGTGAAGATCCGTTGCTGCCATGTGCCGAGTATCACTCGGGGACCCCGCGCGGCCGCACCATCAGCACGTCGTACGGCGGCTCGGCGTGCCCCGGGGTACCCGGGGGCCGAACTCCCGGGCACAACCGGGCGAACACCTGCGAACACCTGTGCCCCGGCCCCACACTGTCCGGCATGAGGGGACCCAGGACCGTGAAGGTGGCCGTACGCCATGTGCTCGGCGACGCCGGGCGGCCCGGTACGCGGACCGTCACCTGGGCCGCCCGGGACTTCCGGCTGGCCCGGCCCGTCGAGGGCCGGGACCGGGTCGGGCTGGAGTGTCCGGTCTGCTCGGCCGCGCTCCTTGCCGAGATCCGCGACCACGGCCGCACCCGGCGCGTCCGTCTGACCTGGGGCGCGATCTCCCTGCTCGCCCTGGCTCTCTTCGGCGTCTCGCTCGTCTACGCCGTCCACGAGGGCGGCCGGACCCTCCCGGCCGGGCAGTCACCGCCCCTGCTCCTGCCGATCAGCGTGGCCGTGGCCGTCGTCACCCTGATCGCCACCCCCACCGCCTGGGGGATCGCCCGCAACCACATCGGCGTCACCCTCGTCGACACCCCCGGCCCCCGCCGCGGCCACCGGATCGTGCCGGTACGCGGCTGAGACACCGCTCAGTGCCGGGCGAACTGGACCCCCGTCCCCTGGATCGTGTCCGGGCGTACGGGGAGTGCGGGCACGGTGAGTTGCTCCCCGTAGATGTCGGTGAGCCGGATCTCGCCGCCGCAGCCGGTGCCCTTCTCGGAGAGGAAGTAGTTGTAGCCGGTGCGGGTCAGCGCCAGCCAGCCGCCGCCGGTGCGGACCTCGAGGCGGGCCAGCGGGTTGCGGTGGCCGATCGCCTGGATACCGCACCAGTACTGGGTGGAACCGGTCTTGTAGCGGATCGAGACCGTGTCCGAGGTGGCCGGACTCAGCAGGCTCCAGGTGATCGCGATCCGGCCCGCCGAGAGCGGCGCGAGCTTCGCGAACGCCTGCTGGCTGAGGTCGAGTTGGCCGACCGCGCAGGGCGCCGGGCACTCGTTGGTGATGCGTACGGTGATGGCCGTGCCGCTTGCCGCGCGGACGGAGACGTACGCCCCGCACGCCTTCGCCGTCTCGTAGTCCGCGGTGTTCATCGCCGCGGTCATGACGTCGGAGGTCGGGCCGTACGAGCAGGCGCCGTTGCCGTTCCCGGCGTCGTAGGAGGTGGCGACCCCCTGATAGGAGGCGCCGGGGTGGATCCGGCCGGCCGCGGGGGCCGTGGTGGTGGAGGGGGTACGGGCGGAGCCGGCCGCCGCGCGCCGGGTCGGGGTGGTGGCGGGAGACGCGGACGCCGTCGGCGTGGTCCGTGCGGTCGCTGTGGGCTTCGGTGACGCCGACGACGGCTTCGCTGACGCCGTTTCCCTCGCCGCCGCGCTCGCCTCGGCTTCGGACGAGGACACGGACGACGAGGAGGACGCGGACACCGCCCGGTCCTGCGCGGCGCCGGACGCGTCCCCGGGACGGAACGCCACGACCAGGGTCACGACCAGGGCGACGGCGGCCACGGCTGCCACCGCCAGCAAGGGGCCGCGGACCGGGCGCCACTCGAAGTTCGGGTCCGGGCGCCGGCGGCGGCGATGTGAGGAGGAGGCCACGGAGGGATCCTTACGCGGTTCGGCGGTGCATGTCCTTCGAACGTCGCCTTCTGAACGTCGAAGCTTCCGGTACGGCAGTGGCCGCCGGAGCCCGAAAGGTTGCCGCCCTCGCCGGATCAGTCCCGCCCCAGCACCACCGTCCCCGACGAGCAGAACCAGCCCCCCGTCCCCGACGCCACCCCCAGCCTCGGCAGCCCCCCGTCCGCCCGGCGCACCTGCCGGTCACCGGCCTCTCCGCGCAGCTGCCGCACCGCCTCCACCAGCAGGAACAGCCCCCGCATGCCCGGATGTTGGGCCGAAAGCCCGCCCCCGTCCGTGTTCACCGGAAGCTCCCCGCCCTCGACCCGCAGCCGCCCCTTCTCCACGAAGGCGCCGCCCTCGCCCTTCGCGCAGAAGCCCAGGTCCTCCAGTGTGACCAGCGTCATGTAGGTGAAGGCGTCGTAGATCTCCGCGAAGTCCACCTCCGACGGCCGTACGCCCGCCCGCCGGAAGGCCAGTTCGCCGCTCACCGCCGCCGGGGAGGTCGTGAAGTCCGCCCACTCCGACATCGTCGCGTGCGAGAGGCACTCGCCCGTGCCCAGCACCCACACCGGCGCGGTACGGCAGTCCCGTACGTACTCCTCGGCCGCCAGCAGCACCGCCGCGCCGCCGTCGGAGCGGATGCAGCAGTGCAGCTTGGTGAAGGGGTCGGCGATCATCGGGCCGGACAGGACCTCGTCGACCGTGACCGGGGTGCGGAACATCGCCTCCGGGTTCAGCGCCGCGTTCGCCCGCGCCTGGACCGCGACCTCCGCCAACTGCTCGATGGTCGTGCCGTGTTCGATCATGTGACGGCGGGCCGCCATCGCGTACTTGGCGATGAGCGTGTGGCCGTAGGGGACCTCGAACTGGAGCGGGCCTCCGGCGCCGAAGGACAGATCGCCGGTCCTGCGCCCCGCCTTGATGTCGGCGCGGGCGGTGGAGCCGTAGACCAGCAGGACCGCGTTGGCGTGGCCCGCCGCGATCGCGTCCGCCGCGTGTGCCGCCATGACCTCCCAGGTGGAGCCGCCGACCGAGGTGGAGTCGGCCCAGGTGGGGCGCAGGCCCAGATACTCGGCCACCTCCACCGGGGCCAGTGTGCCGAGGCCCGCCGACGCGAAACCGTCCACCACCTCCCGGCCGAGGCCCGCGTCGGCCAGCGCGCGGCGGGCCGCCTGGGCGTGCAGGGCGTAGGCGGTGGTGTGGTCCACGCGGCCGCAGTCGGACAGGGCCACGCCGACCACGGCGACCTTGCGGGGTCCAGTCATGAATCTGACGGTACATCAGGTTCGCTCGACTCCGCCCCTGTGCATCTGCGTCCACTGCCCCTAGCATGACGGGCCGTCAGATGGTCAGGAGGTCCGGTCATGGACGCCCGCTTCACCGACGAGCAGGACGAGATCCGGCGCGCCCTGCGTGAACTGCTCCACAAGCGATGCGGGACGGAGGACGTACGGACCGCCGTCGACAGGCCGGAGGGGCACGACCCCGCCCTGTGGAGCGCCCTCGGCGAACAACTCGGCCTGCCCGGACTCGCCCTGCCCGAGACATACGGTGGTGCCGGCTGCTCCGCCACGGAAGTCGCTCTCGCAGCCGAGGAGTTGGGCCGCGCCCTCGCCCCCTCGCCGTTCCTCGCCACCGCCGTCCTCGCCGCCCCGCTGCTGCTCGCCCTCGGCACCGACGCCCAACGCGCCGAACTGCTCCCGAGGATCGCCGACGGCGGTCTCACCGCCGCCCTCGCCGTCCCCGGCACCCGGCTCGGCACCGCCCTGGCGCTCACCGGGCCGGGCGGCGGCGACTGGGCCGGCGGCGGGCGGGCCGGTGGCGTGCAGGCGCGGCGCGAGGGGGGCCGGTGGCAGCTGTACGGAGAGGCCGACCAGGTGCTGGACGGACACAGCGCCGGGCTGCTCCTTGTCCCCGCGCACGCCCGCGGGTACGCCCGCTCCCGCGTCCTGCTCTTCCTGGTGGCGGGGGACGCCGACGGTGTCGTACGGACCCGGCGGACCACCCTCGATCCGACCCGCCCCCAGGCTCGGATCCAACTGCGCCATGTGGTGGCGGAACCGGTGGGCGACGAGGACACCGACATCCGGCCCGCCCTCGCCGCCCTCGGCGACTCCGTGGCCGCGGTGCTCGCGGGCGAGGCCGTGGGGGCCGCGGACCGGGCGCTGGAGCGGACCGTGGAGTACGTGAAGCAGCGTGAGCAGTTCGGGCGGGCGATCGGATCGTTCCAGGCCGTCAAGCACCGGCTGGCCGACGTGTACGTGGCGGTACGGGCGGCCCGGTCGGCCGCCTGTTACGCGGCCTGGGCGACGGTCCATGGGGAGAGGGTGGGCGGAGTGGCCCTCGCGCAGGCCCTGGAGGCGCTGCGGACCGCCGCCGCGGAGGGGATCCAGCTGCACGGCGGTATCGGGTTCACCTGGGAGCACGAGGCGCATCTGTACTTCAAGCGGGCCGCCGGGGACGAGCTGCTGTTCGGGCCCGTGCACCGGCTGCGCGGGCGGGCCGCCGACGCGGCGGGGCTGTTCGAGGGACGCGAGGTGGCGGTGTGATCGGCGAACGCCTGGTGCGCAGGGCGGCGACCAGCCGCGGGTTCCTGAAGGTCGCCCCGCATGCGGTGCCGGCCCTGGACCGGGCCGTGCACCGGCTCAGCCGGGGCAGGGTGCTGCTCAGCGCGCAGATGCTGCCGGGGGCGATCCTGACGTCCGCGGGGGCGCGCAGCGGGCTGCCCCGGCGCACGCCGCTCGCGTGCATGCCCCAGGAGGACGGCTGGCTGCTCGTCGGGTCCAACTACGGCCGGAGCGACCACCCCGCCTGGACCTACAACCTCCTCAGACACCCCGACGCCGAGATCAGCTGGAAGGGGCGGGACATACCGGTCACCGCCCGGCTGCTGACGGGGGCGGAACGGGCGGCCGCCTGGCGTCAACTCCTGGAGTTCTGGCCGCCGTACGCGACGTACCAGGAGCGGGTGGAACGGGAGCTGCGGGTCTTCCGGCTCACCAGGGCATAGCGGCCACCAGCGCACAGCCCTCACAGCGCGTGCTGTGCCAGCAGCAGGGCGCCGATGCCCAGCATCGCCGCCCCCGAGGTGCGGGTGACCGCCCTGGCCGCTCGCGGACGGGCGGAAAGCAGGCGGCGGGCCAGGATGCCGACCGCGAGGTAGACGGCGGCGCAGGCAGCCATGTGCAGGGCGCCGAGTACCGCCGTCTGGGCGGCCACGGGGGCGTGGTCGCCCTTCGTCACCAGGAACTGGGGGAGTACGGAGAGATAGAGCAGCAGGCCCTTGGGGTTGAGGCCGCTGATCGCCGCGCCCCGCCAGAAGCCCAGCCCCTCCGGCCCGGCCGCCGCTGCTGCCCCCTCCGCCGCAGGCACCGCCGGGCGCCGCAGCACCCCCCACCCCAGCCACACCAGATAGACGGCTCCGGCCACCGTGAGCGCGGTGAGCAGCGTCGGCGAACCCGCCACCAGCACCGCGAGCCCCGCGACCGCCAGTGCGGTGTGCAGTGCGTACCCGGCGACCAGGCCCGCCACCGCCCGCGGTACCGAGCGGCCGCGCACCCCGGCGGCGATCACGAACGCCCAGTCGGCGCCCGGCACGCACACCAGCAGCAGGTCCACGGCGAGGAAGGAGAGCAGGGGTCCGGTGTCCATGGCAGGAACATTAGGCGCGAACTACCCGAAAGTGTTGTCGAAATTTGCTCGTTACCGGCTGCTTCGGGGGAGAATCTGCCGCATGGACGACGTGGACCGCAAAATTCTTGCCGAGCTCCAGCAGGACGGGCGGCTGACCGTGACCGAGCTGGCCGGGCGGGTGCGGCTGAGTGTCTCGCCCTGTCACCGGCGGCTGCGCGAGCTGGAGCGGTCGGGGGCGATCAGCGGGTACCGGGCGGTGGTGGACCCGTCGTCCGTGGGGCTGACCTTCGAGGCGCTGGTCTTCGTGTCCATGCGGCAGGAGGACCGGGACACGGTCGCCGACTTCGAGCGGGCGCTTGCGGAGATCCCCCATGTGCTGGACGCGCAGCGGCTGTTCGGCGAGCCCGACTATCTGCTGCGGGTGGCCACCGCCGACCTCGCCGCCTTCCAACGGCTGTACGACGAACGGCTCGCGACCCTGCCGGGCGTACAGCGCCTCACCTCGACCCTGGTGATGAAGCACGTCGTCCGGGACCGGCCGCTGCCCGCGTGACGGAACCGGTAGCGCGACAGGCGGTGGTCCACCTCGGGTGAACCACCGCCTGCCAGACAGGACCCAGGACGCGGGTTACTTCGTTGGCTTCTTACCGGTCACGCCCAGATGCACCAACAGCGCGAGGTTCGGCTTGAGTTCGGCCTGCTTCACGCCCCAGGACTGGAAGCCCTTCTGGTGCGAGGCGACCGCCGCGAGCATCGCGACCAGCGAACCGGCCATGGCCGCCGGGTTCACGTCCTTGTCGACCTTGCCCTTGGACTGCAACTCCTTGATGGAGTCGGTCAGGGAGTTGTTCACCGAGTTCAGGATCTTCATACGGATCTTGTAGAACCGTTTGTCCCCCTCGGCCGCGCCGAGGTCGACCACGCGCAGGATCGCGTCGTTCTTGCGCCAGAACTCCAGGAATCCGTCCACGAGTTCCTGCGCGGTCGCCCAGCCGGCCTTGCCGACCCAGGAGCGCCCTTCCAGCAGCGCGGTCAACTGGCCGCCTTCGGTGGCCATTTGCTCGGCGATCTCCAGGACGGCGCCCTCGACGTCCGGGAAGTACTGGTAGAAGGTCGCGGGCGAAGTACCCGCCTTCCGGGCGACATCGATGACCTTGACGTCCCGGTAAGGGGAGGAGCTGAGCATCTCGCTGAGGCAGTCGAGCAGCTTCTGCCGGGTCGCCTGCCCACGCCGGCCGGCCACGCGGCCGTCGACGGTACGCACTTGTCCTGTCATGCCGTCAGCTTACCGAGGGGTGATCGGAGCGCGATTCGGCCGACTGCAAATGGGGTGCACGGCCGCGGGGGCGGTGGTGCGGCTGGTCTGCGGGGTGCGGGGCGGGCGGTTACTTTGGCGACATGGCCGAAAACAGGGCATCCGGATACACAGAGGGCGTCCCGTGCTGGGTGGACGTGCAGCTTCCCGACGTCGAGGCGGGCAAGCGGTTCTACGGCGGGCTCTTCGGGTGGACCTTCGAGGACGCCGGCGGGGGGTCCGTGTGGGCCCGCCTGGCCGGCGCGGACGTCGCCAGGCTGGCGCCCAAGAGGGACGGCCGGATGCCCACCGTGTGGACGGTGTTCTTCGCGACCCCCGACGCCCGGGACCTCGCCCGGCGGATCCTGGCGGCCGGCGGGCAGCTCGTGAGTGACCCTGCCCCCGTCCGTGACCTCGGCACCGCCGCCCTGGTCGCCGACCCCCAGGGCGCCGTCTTCGGCCTCTGGCAGGCCGCGGGCCACCCCGGTTTCGGCGTCCGGCACGCCCCCGGCACCTTCGCCTGGGCGCAGCTCTACACCAGGGACACCGACGCGGCCAACGACTTCTACGGCCGCCTCTTCACCGACGCCCTGTTCGGCACCGACGCCGACCCGGACTTCGGCCGCGCCCCCGTCTCCGATGTGTTCCACGCCGGGATGCCGCCGCAGTTCGTCGTGCACTTCCGTACCGGGGACGTGGAGGCCGCGGTCGAGGCCGTGCGGCAGCTGGGCGGCCGGGTCCAGGCGCCGCCCTTCGAGACGTCGTACGGAAAAGTGGCCGTCGTGACCGACAATCAGGGGGCGTCCTTCGCGCTGCTGCAACGTTGAGGCCGGAAACAGACGGCTCTCGGTGGATAAATGTCTCGCTTTGTCCTGTGACACCCCGATTGGTTGCCGGGTTCGCAACCTGCGCCCGGGCCAGGAAGAATCGGGGTGCGTGCCGCCATGGCGGTGCGGTGGTGAGACGCTGCACGGGGTCGCGTACATATGTGGGTGGACGAGGCCCGTACGGGGAGGTGGCAGGCAAGTGGTGGATCAGCTGACGCAGCACGATCCGCGGCGGATCGGGCCGTTCGAGGTGCTGGGACGGCTGGGGGCCGGCGGCATGGGGCTGGTCTATCTCGCGCGCTCGGCGTCCGGGCGGCGCGTGGCGATCAAGACGGTCCGGACCGAGCTCGCCGAGGACCAGCTGTTCCGGGTCCGCTTCACCCGCGAGGTGGAGGCGGCCCGCGCGGTCTCCGGCTTCTACACGGCCGCCGTCGTCGACGCCGACCCGCGCGCGGCCGTGCCGTGGCTGGCGACCGCGTACGTGCCCGCGCCCTCGCTCGAGGAGATAGTGAACGACTGCGGGCCGCTCCCGGCCCAGGCGGTGCGCTGGCTCGCGGCGGGCGTCGCGGAGGCGCTCCAGTCGATCCACGGCGCCGGACTGGTGCACCGGGACCTGAAGCCGTCGAACGTCCTCGTCGTGGAGGACGGCCCCCGGGTCATCGACTTCGGTATCGCTTCCGGCGTCTCGAACACCCGTTTGACGATGACGAACGTCGCGGTCGGCACCCCCGCCTACATGTCCCCCGAGCAGGCCAAGGACTCCCGCAGCGTCACCGGCGCCAGCGATGTCTTCTCCCTCGGCTCCATGCTCGTCTTCGCCGCCACCGGTCACCCGCCCTTCCACGGCGCCAACCCGGTCGAGACCGTCTTCATGCTGCTGCGCGAGGGCCCGGACCTCGAAGGCCTCCCGGAGGAACTCCGCCCTCTCATCGAGTCCTGCATGCAGATGGAGGCCACCGGCCGCCCCAACCCGGCCGACCTCCAGGCCCAGCTCGCCCCCCACCTCTTCGGCTCCGGCTCCGACGACAGCGGTACGGCGTCCGCGTGGCTGCCCGAGAAGGCGGTCGCGCTGATCGAGTCCCGCCGCGGCGGCCGCCCGGCCGTGAAGCCCTCCGCCAACCCGTCCGGCGGCCGCAGCGGCGGCCGGCTCGCCGTCCCCCCGCCGCCCTCCTACGACCCCGTCGTCCCGGCCCCGGTCCCGGTCGGCGCCCCGCCCGCCGGTCCCGACGCCGGCCCGGTCCGGCTGGCCGGCGCCCGGGTGCCGATCGGCCCCGGCCCGCGGGTCGCCGACGCCCGCGCCGCCGCCGTCAAGGCGCCTCCGCCCGAGGCCGGCCTGGTGGCCAACTGGTCCCGGCCGCGCCCCGGCGTCAACGGCGCCGATCCCGCCGTACCGGCCGCGCCCGTCCAGCCTCCGGAGACCGCGTCCGGCTGGCGGCCCTGGCGGTTCCGTATGTCCAACGACGTCTGGGGCACCCCGGCCGTCGACGGCGACCTCGTCTACGTCACCTCCTTCGAGGTGCACGCCCTCGACGTCGCCACCGGCCGCCGCCGCTTCAAGACCCGCGACGTCGCCTGGTCCATGGCGGTCGCCGACGGCCGTATCCACGCCTCCGACGGGCCCACCCTGTTCGCCTTGGAGGCCCGCGAGGGCGGCGACCTGTGGCGGGTGTCCACCGACGCCTGGGTGTACGCCCTCCAGGCCGACCGCGGCACCCTCGTCACCGGCACCCGGGGCGGCGGCGTCCAGGCCTGGGAGGCCTCCAACGGGCAGAAGCTCTGGGAGTTGTCCGGCGCCCAGACCGACTTCGAGTCCCCCGAGTCCGGGCCCTCCCTGCACGAGGGCACGGTCTTCGTCTGGCAGGACGGCCGGCTGCGGGCGCTGGACGCCCGGACCGGCGACGAGCGCTGGTCCTACCCCATCGGCGACGCGGCCTCCTGCGGCGGCGTACCGGTCCGCCTCACCCACGCCCCCGACGGCTTCGTGTACGCCTCCGCGGGCACCCGTGTCATCGCCCTCGACTCGGCGACGGGGCGCGTCCGCTGGCACTTCGAGGCGCCGGCCGTCTTCCTCTCCCCGCCGGCCTTCGTACCCGGCGCCGCGGTCACCGGCGGCGGCATCTACCTCGCGGACTATCTCGGCACCGTCTACGCCCTCGACGCCACCGACGGCCGCGACCGCTGGCGCATCGCCACGGAGGCCCGCGCGTCGATCGAGCCGGTGCTCGTCGCCGCCGGGCACGTGCACGTCGGCAGCGGCAAGGGGCTGTACACCCTGGACGCGGTCACCGGGACGCCCAAGTGGCGCTTCCAGGCGGGCGGTGACGTGGTCGGGGCGCCGGTGGTGGCGGAGGGCCGGATCCACTTCGGGTCCACGGACCATCTGCTGTACACGCTGAAGGCCGACGACGGGCGGCTGCGGTGGAAGCTGGCGACGGGCGGGGAGATCACCGGCTCGCCGGTGGTGCGGGACGGTGTGGTGTACGCGTGCAGCAAGGACCGGTGCGTGTACGCGCTGGACGCGGAGAAGGGGACGGGGACGGCGCGCACGGCGTGAGTGCCGCGACCGGTTGAGGGGCGGCTGCGGGTGCGTTGTGGCTTGTCGCGCCCACGCGGCGGAGCCGCATGTCGAATGCAGCCCCGCGCCCCTGAAAGCTGGCGTGCTGCTCTCGTGCCCCTCTGGGGGCGCGGGGAACTGCGCGATCAGCCCCCACGGCGCCGCAGTGGTGGATCTCCGGGTGCCCGGGACGGCCGTCGTACCAGTTGGTTGCACGGAAGGGCTGTGCACGGCGGCCGTCGCACGGGGTGGGAGTCGGCTCCCACAGCGAACGCTACGCCCGACGGCCGTCCGCCGCACGCGGTGACTCAGCGGATACGGGGCGTGGTCCGGGACCGGTTCCCGAACAGCTCGGCCTGCCGGTCGTCCGGCAGATTCCCCAGCGCGATCAGGTACGGCGCCTGCCCGTACCCCCGCTCCCGCGCCGCCTCCTTCGCCGCCCACAGCGCCCGCACGCTCCCCTGCACCCCCTCGGCCGGATGCCCGGCGATGACGGTGGCGCACCGTACGGCCGCCTCCAACGCCCGCCCCGGCCCGGTCACTTCGGACACCAGCCCCACCTCGTACGCCCGCCGGGCGGAGACGCGCTCGGCGTTGCCCATGAGTACCATCCGGGCCACCTCCCCGTACGGCATCCGCTGCGCCATCAGCACCGACTCGTAGGCGCTGACCATGCCGTAGGAGGTGTGCGGGTCGAAGAACGCGGCCGTCTCGTCGGCGACGACGAAGTCCGACTCCCCGAGGAGGTAGAAGGCGCCCCCGCAGGCCATCCCGGTCACGGCGGCGATCACCGGCTTCCACAGGTCGTTCGACTTCGGGCCGACGGCGATCAGCGGATCGTCCTGCATGTACGGCGAGGAGGGCTGCGGCACGACCGCGTCCCGGTCGAGCCCGGTGCTGAAGGCCCGCCCGCCGGCGCCGGTGAGGACGACGGCCCGTACGGCGTCGTCGAAGCGCAACGCCTGCCAGGCGGCCGAGAGTTCGGCGGCGGTGGCCAGATCGATGGCGTTGAGCTTCTCGGGGCGGTCGAGGGTGACGACGGCGACCCCGGTGTCCTGGTCCGTGTCGAGGCGCAGGCTCACGGCCGCTCCAGGACCCACTGCGGGAGACCGTCCGCGAACACCGCCTGCACCCTGGCGCCGATCCGGATCTGGTCGGGGGAGAGGGAGTTGAGGGGGGCGCCGGCGGCGCTGACCAGATTGCCCACCAGCCGTATGAGCGGCGCGTCCTCCAGCTCCACGACCACGACGTTGTACGGGGCCTGCGCCGCGTAGTCCGGGAGGAGCGGCGGGTGCGGGACGACGTACGACCAGATCCGCCCGCGTCCGTTCGTCGGCCGCCACTCGCTCGCGAAGGACTGGCAGTGCGGGCAGCACGGGCGGGGCGGGAAGCGGGGCTCGTGGCAGTCGGCGCAGGCCTGGACGCGGAGTTCGCCCAGTGCCGCGTACTGCCAGAAGGGGGCGCCGTCGGCGTCGATGGCCGGTCGCAGCATCTCAGCTCCTGTTCGTGAGGAGGAGGGCGGAGGTCGGCACGCCCTCGCCCGCGGTGACCAGACAGGTGGCGGCGCCGGGCACCTGGGCGGTACTGGTGCCGCGCAGCTGCTTGACGCCCTCGGTGATGAGGTTGAACCCGTGGACATAGGCCTCGCTGAGCCCGCCGCCCCCGGTGTTGACGGGCAGCCGCCCGCCGATCTCCAGCGCGCCCTGCTCGGTGAACGCCCCGCCCTCCCCCCGTCCGCAGAAGCCGTATCCCTCGAGGGAGAGGGGGATCAGCGCGCTGAAGGCGTCGTAGATCTGGGCGACGTCGACGTCCTCCGGGGTGAAGTCGGCGTGCTTCCACAGGTGCCGGGCGGCGGTCCAGGCGGGCCCGGTGAGCGGGTCGTCGTTCCAGTAGTTGACCATGCCGTGGTGCTGGGCGGGGAGGCCCTGAGCGGCGGAGTGGACGTACACGGGTCGCCCGGCGCAGTCCCTGGCGCGCTCCCTGCTGACGACCACGCACGCCAACGCCCCGTCCGTCTCCAGGCAGTTGTCGAAGAGGCAGAGGGGCTCGCTGATCCAGCGGGAGGTCATGTACATCTCGCGGGTGAGGGGGCGGTCGTACATGACGGCGGCGGGGTTCTGGTTTGCGCGGTTGCGGCAGGCGAGGGCGACGTTGAAGAGGTGGTCGCGGGTGGCGCCGTACTCGTGCATGTAGCGGCGGGTGAGCATGGCTATCTCGTCGGCGGGCCGGAGGAGGCCGAAGGGCCGGGTCCACTGGGCCGGGGTGGGGAGCTGGACGGTGGTGTTGGTCCAGGGGCGGGGCCCGGAACCGCGCTTGCGCGACCGCCAGGCGACGCCGACCGTGGCCTGGCCGGAGGCGATGGCGGCGGCGAGGTGCGCGACCGTGGCGCAGGAGCCCCCGCCGCCGTATCCCACCTTGCTGAAGAAGGTGAGGTCCCCGAACCCGACCGCCTTGGCCAGCTCCACCTCGTCGGTCTCCTCCATGGTGAAGGAGGCGAGGGCGTCGACCTCGCCGGGCGCGATCCCGGCGTCGTCGAGGGCGGCGAGGACGGCACGGCAGGCGAGGGTCCTCTCGTCCTCGTCGAGCCGTTTGGCGAAGGGGGTCTGCCCGATCCCGACGATGGCGGTGGCGTCCTTGAGACCGGCCATGTGCCCGCACCTCCACGGCTGTCGCAGCTTGCTGACAGCTCGTCAGGCTACAGCTAATCTGACGGTCAGTCAGCTATGCGTCCGGGGAGGCCGTTGTGCGCGGTGACATGGAGTGGGGGACCGTTCCGGGACTGGTGCGGTCGGCGGCCCGGCGGTACGCGGACGTCGAGGCGGTGGTGGACGGCCGTACCCGCATCACCTACGCCGAGCTGGGCGCCCGGGTGGAACGGGCGGCGGCCGCCTGCATGGCCGCCGGCGTCGAGGCGGGCGACCGGGTGGCCATCTGGGCGCCCAACTGCCTGGACTGGGTCGTCGCGGCGCTGGGCGCGGTGTCGGCGGGCGGGGTCCTGGTCCCGCTGAACACCCGCTTCAAGGGGGCGGAGGCGGCGGACGTGCTGGCGCGGAGCGGGGCGCGTCTGCTGTTCGTGACGGGGACGTTCCTGGGGACGTCGTACGTGGCCTCGCTGCGGAGGGCGGCCGGGAACGGGGACTCCCGGGGCCCGCTGCCGGGGCTGCCTCTGCTGCGGGACGTGGTGGTGCTGTCGGAGGACGCGCCGGTGGACTTCCGCACCTGGAAGGACTTCCTGGCGGCCGGGGAGGCCGTGGGGACTGACGAAGTCACCAACCGGTCGGCCGAGTTGGACGGGGAATGCCTCTCCGACATCATCTTCACCTCCGGTACGACGGGCCGCCCCAAGGGCGCGATGATCACGCATGCGCAGACCCTGCGGGCGTACGAGGTGTGGGCCGACCTGGCGGGTCTGCGTACCGGCGACCGCTACCTGATCGTGAACCCCTTCTTCCACACGTTCGGTTACAAGGCCGGGGTGATCGCGTGCCTGATGCGCGGGGCGACGATGATCCCGCAGCCGGTCTTCGACGTGGAGACGGTGCTGGCGAACGTGGCGGCGGAGCGGGTGTCGGTGCTGCCGGGTCCGCCGACCCTCCACCAGTCGCTCCTCGACCACCCGGCGCGCGACACCCATGACCTCTCGGCGCTGCGGCTGGTGGTGACGGGAGCGGCGGTCGTCCCCCTGCTCCTCGTCGAGCGGCTGCGCGGCGAACTCGGCGTCGAGACGGTCCTGACGGCGTACGGCCTCTCGGAGGCGAGCGGGATCGTGACGATGTGCCGCCGGGGCGACGACCCGACGGTGATCGCGTCGACGTCGGGGCGGGCGATCCCCGGCACCCGGGTGCGGGTGGACGCGGCGCCGGGCGAACCGGGTGAGGTACTGGTCCGGGGCTTCAACGTGATGCGCGGCTACTACGAGGACCCGACCGCGACCGGCGAGACGCTGACGGAGGACGGCTGGCTGCGCACCGGCGACATCGGCGTCCTGGACGCGGCCGGGAACCTGCGGATCACCGACCGGCTGAAGGACATGTTCATCGTCGGCGGCTTCAACGCCTACCCGGCGGAGATAGAGCAACTGCTGGGCCTGCACCCGGATGTGGCGGACGTGGCGGTGATCGGCGTACCGGACGGGCGGCTGGGCGAGGTCGGCAGGGCGTTCGTGGTGCGGCGCCGGGGCTCGGTGCTGACCGGGGACGACCTGACCGCCTGGGCGCGGCGGGAGATGGCGAACTACAAGGTGCCGCGGGCGGTGGAGTTCGTGGCGGAGCTGCCGAGGAACGCGAGCGGGAAGGTGGTGAAGGGAGAGCTGCGGAGCCGCCGGCTCGTCTAGGCCTGCTTCGTACGGGCGGTGGCGACGGGCTGGTGGCCGTGCCGGGGCTGCCGGACCCGGGCCAGGACGATGGTGTCGTCGTCCCTGACGCCGGACCTGACGTCGGACCGGCGTCGCCAGCCGGCCGGAGCCTCGGCCATGACCACGCCGAGCACAAGCCAGAACAGCATCTCGATCCGGTCCAGGTTGGACGGGTTGTCCAGCATGCCGGCCAGGAAGAACCCGGTCAGCGAGGCGAGCCCGAACGTGCCGAGCACGGACTTGGCGCGGGCGCCCCGGGCGGCGCCGGCCCAGGCGACGACCGAGATGGCGGTGATGGCGAGCAGCCCGAGCGGCCCCGTCTCCACCAGCCAGTTGAGCCAGAGGTTGTGGGCGTGCACGAACACCCGGTCCCCGGGCGCCGCGGCCGATATCGCCTCACCGGACCGCCCGAGGCCCACGCCCAGCGGATTGCGCCGGGCCACCTGCAACGCGGCGGACCAGGCCTGCCCGCGCACGCCCAGCGAGTCCCCGGCCCGCGACACGGCCCAGATCGCACCGGCCGCACCGAGCAGGAACACGGCCCCCACGGAGGCGAACACCCGCTGCTGCACCCGGTCGGCGAACCGGGGCGCCAGCCAGTAGGCGCCGCCGAGCACGAGCAGACCGGCGACGGCGGCGACGTACTGGGCACGGGAGAAGGTGACGACCAGCGCGCCGTACCCGAGGACGACCATGACGACGATCGCCGTACGGGCCGTGCGCTCGTCCACCGACACGGCGGCGAGCAGGGCGAACGGCAGCAGCAGGACCAGGCAGGCGGCGAGCAGGTTGGGGTTGGCGAAGGTGCCGGTGGCCCGGATCAGCACATCGCCGCCGCCCGCGTCGCAGGCGACGTCGGTGAGCAGGCCGGTGCGGCAGAAGCCGGTCGGGGTGCCGTTGGTGACCTGCGAGAAGGCGCTGGTGGCCGCGGCGGCGACGCCGGCGAGCGCGAGCAGTCCGATGGCGCGCCAGGACTCGGGCTGGGTGCGGCGCACGCCGACGACGAGGTAGAACGTCGCGATGACGGTCAGCAGGCCCCGCAGCGGGGCGGTGGGGTGGCCGCCGCCGTACGTCGCCGCCACCGCGGCGACGAGGAGCAGCGCGACGGGCAGGTCCAGCCGGGTCCGGAAGTCCCGGAGCCGGGCGCGGGGCCGCCCCGGCACGGGAATCACGAGCGCCACCAGCCCGACGAGCAGCGTCAGCCGGGTGGGCGTGAGGACCCCGGTGATGGGATCGTCGGGGAAGAAGTCGGTGGCGGAGTCGAGCAGCACGACGGCCAGCGCGCCGAGCGGCACGAACTGGGCGGCCGCGGCGGGCAGCCCGGGGGGTGTGGTCCGGTCGGAAGCCATGACACCCGAGCGTGGCCGCCGACCACGACGCCCGGGTTGCGCCCGGGCGAACGAGGCGAAGCGCCTTCACGAGGTATGCGCGGGCGCCACCCGGCCGCTCCCCGGTGCCTGATGGAGGATCTGTGCCACTGGGCCGGAGGCGAACCCCGTCGCCACCTGGGCGGGAACGGGTCCAGGGCCGTACCCCTTGGCACAAAACCACCAATCACCCGCGTACGACCGCGACTGAGTGAGATCTCGGTGGACGGTTGCAACACCAAGGCCGCCACGTCCGGCGGCGAGCAGGCAGGGCGTTCGCCGGTCGACCGTGCTGGTCGAGCATCTCCGTCAGGTCGTCCATCGCGGGTCTCCTCATCGATCCTCCCAGTACTGCGTAGTACTTAGTACCGCTATGCGGTATCACGGAGTGGCACGGCGAGCGGCGGACGCGGGGCCACGGAAGCGAGTCGAATCATCGGCGCCGCGCTTGGTGCGCGGCACGGGAGGGGACTGGACGTTGCTCCACCTCACTGCAGTACTGATGCCGCTCCGCATGCACATCCGACGCGCGACCAACCTCTGCCGCTGGGGTGCCCGGCCCACCACCCGCCGCCTCAAGTGATCCAATTGCCGGTCGGTCTTACGCGGCCAGAGCCGCGCGGATCTGCTGGATCATCCAGGCCGGGCGGTGGAAGACGTCCTCCGCGGTGAAGCGCAGGAGGCGTCGGACCTCGGGGCATTGGAGGATCTGGTTGAAGCGGGTGACGTCCCGGCGGTGGGCCTCGCGCGTGCCGTGGTAGGCGTAGCCCTCGATCTCCACGCCCAACCCCTCGGCGCGGAAGAGGAAGTCCAGGTGGCGGCGGGAACCGCCGTGGGGGCGCACCTCCGCCTGGGTCTCGGGGCTGAGGCCCGCGTCGAGCATGTGCAGGCGGGCGACCGTCTCCGCGGGGGAGCCGGCGCCGCGGTCGACGAGGCCCAGCCAGTTCCGGGCCCTGGCCGCCCCACGTAGCGGTGCTTCAAGAGCGACGGAGACGGCGGCCGGAACGGTGAGCGGGGCCCGGCGGTCCCGGCCGACCCGACGGTAGCCGAGGGCGGATTCCACGGCGACGAGGGCGTCGTCCCTGGGACCGGCACGCAGAAGATCGGCGAGCGTGCGCGGCACTTCGGTGACCCGAAGGCCCCAGCGCTCGACGACCTCGTGCTCGGGGAGAGGGATGCGATGCACTCGTACGCCGGTGACGCACTGCCGGAAACTGAGCTCGGGGTCGGTGAACTCCAGGCGGCCCGGCCCATCCCGCTCCCGCTGATCCGGGCCCAGCGTCTCGATCTGCCAGAGGCAGGCCGCCGAGCGGTGACTGGCGACGAGTTGCGGGTGGAGGAGCTGCGTCGCCTTCAGATGCGCGAACTGATCGACGCGCGCCCCTGGCTCAGCCCAGGCCCCGGACCGCACCCGGCACCAGCCCTCCACCTCCAGCCGTCGGAAGAGCGAACGTCGGGGCCACCCGGCCTCCAGCGCCCGCGAGGTGAGCAGCACGCCGCCCTCGGCGAGCGCCCGCAAGTCCTTGTGCCCCACGACATCAGTGTCGCGGAGGCCGGGGGCCGGTCACCGCGCCTGTGGATAACCCGCTGACCGGCACGGGCCGCGCTCAGCGCACCAACTCCACCACGAACGCGGCCCAGGCGGGGGCGGGGAAGAGAAGTACGGGACCTTCGCCGTCCCGCTTGGAGTCGCGGACGGGGATCACCGCGCCGGGGTGAGTGACGGCCACTTCGACGCACTCGCCGCCGCTGCCGTTGCTGTAACTGCTCTTGCGCCACACGGCGGTGCTCAGGTCGGTCCCGGTGCTTGCCATCTCGGTAGTCCTCTGCCGCTTGTTCGATCACGGCCAGGGACGCTTCTGGCGGGAGTGCTGCGGCCCTGAGCAGATCGTACGACCTGCGGTAGTCCTTCACGAGCGCCGGACAGTCGATGAGTTGGCCATTGTGGAGGCCCTCGGTGTAGGCCACCGGCGGGGCGTCCGGGAAGGTCATGACCCTCATCATGCCCATCGTGAACGGGTGCGCGTGCGCCGTTTCCGGGAGGATCTGCAGAACGCCCTGTGTGGAGCGGATCACATGGGTGATGTGCTCCAACTGCGCCGCCATCTCCTCCGGTGGGAGGAGCGGTTTGCGGGGCTGCCATGGCAGCGAGGTGTGTACGACGGCCTCGGCGTATGCCGGGGTCTGAAGCAACCCCGGCACCAACATCGGAGCCCAGTCCTCGATCGACTCCGCCCCCTGTTCCATCTCCGCCACGTCCGCGAAGTACTCCGCATGCCCCGACTGCCGCGCCTTGCGCGCGTCTTCACAACGGCGCTCGAAAAACCCGTCGGTCTTCAGCACCTTGTCGACGTGCCGGGCCAGATCCACCGGCATCGCCGCTCTCCCCGTTCGATTTGGCTCAGAAAGGGGACGCCGCGGAAGCTTCCCTCCGCCAACTGCTCAAGCGTCAGCCCCGCCAGCTCCCGCTGATAGCGCAATTCGGCGCCGTAGAAGGAGGGGACGTTCGCCGAGGCGTCGGGGTCCTTGCGTGGGGGCACAAGCCATCACCGCCGTTTGCCAGTTGCGCTTGCGCAGCCGAAACCTCTTCAAAAGGTACCGGCGGGGGCGTCACCGTGTGACTGTTTCGTCACAGAGAGCACAGGAAGGCGTACGCAATCGTGTCGTCCTCAAATCCCCCTCCGTCCACCGCGCCACCTCCGCCTACGACACCGCCCTCTGCGTGGAGGACCTACGCGACGCCCTCGCCGCCCACGGCATCACGCTCCCGTCCCTCCGGGTGGACCTGCCGAGCTTCGCGGGATCGTCCGGCGGCTCGGCGGGGCTGGTGGCGTTGGGCAACTGCAACATCGCCTCCGTCCGGAAGCTGTCCGCCGTACTCCGTGAGGCGGCCGGAGCATGACCCCGGCGCGTTTCCAGGCGGACCTGCTCGCCGTCCCGAAGGCCGTGCCGGAGCTGCGCGCCGCCGTGCGCGGCCACTTCGGCGGACCGTGTCCCGACGTGCAGCTGTGCGTAAGCGAGCTGGTGAGCAATGTCATCCGGCACGTGGGCGAGGGCGCCCCCATCCGCGTACGGGTGTCGGGCGGTGCTGCCGACGGCTGTATCCGCGTCCAGGTCACCGATCCCGGCCCGCGAGCCCTGCCCGTACTCCAGTACGCCACCGCCACCGACGAGTCCGGGCGCGGGCTGGCGCTGCTCGACGCGGTGGCGTTGCGGTGGGGCGTGGAGCAGGGAGGCGACTGGAAGACGGTGTGGTGCGAGCTGGAGTAGGCGGGGATCCTGGCGTACGACGTGCGGGGCATGTCCGTCTGAGCAGGGTGCCCGAACGGGCGCCGGCCCCGGACACACCTCGGCCGCGGCGGCTCCCCCTCGGTGCCGCCGCGGCCGGTCCCCGTGTGGAGGAAGGGCCGGTCAGGCCGTCTCGCCCGTGGCGTGGATGTTGTCCGTGCCGACCTCCGCGGTGCCGTCGTCCACCTTGAGGGGGTTCGCGGTCGTCAGCGGCTCGCTCGTCGCGTGGATGTTGTCCGTGCTGACGGTCGTCTCGTCCTCGACGTCCGTCGCGTGGATGTTGTCGGTGGTGTTGTTGTCGCTCATGTTCCCTGCTCTCCCCTGACAGTTCGGTGCCTGAAATAGGCCGCCTGTCCGGCGGCTCCCCCGAGCCCGCCGGACAGGCGTTGTGACCGCTCACCGTAGTGCAACGGCCCAGGTCGCCCGCCTGCCCCCCGACGCGACGGAACGACAGGACGAGAGTGACGGACGGCGATAAACGAACGATGAACGCTCCCGAGGGCGGACTCAGGTCACGGCGAGCGGCTGGAGGAGGGCCCGGACCGGGCCGGCCTCGGGAGCGCCCAGCGTCTCGAACAGGTCCAGTGCCTCGCGCCAGCAGACCTGGGCCCGGCCGGGCTGCCCGATGCCGCTCAACGCGTGCCCGAGCACCACCAGCACGTTGGCCCGCCGCCAGTCGCCGCCGATGCCGCGCAGCACGGTCAGGGCCGCCTCGGCGTTGGTGGCGGCCTGCCCCGGACGCGGCGCGGCGAGGTCGACCTCGGCCAGACGGAACAGGGACATGCCCTCCCACATGCGCTGGCGGCTGTCCCGGAACACCTCCAGAGCCTCCTGCAACCGGGCGGTCGCCTCGGAGAGCGCGCCGTGCTTGGTCAGGGCGAGGCCGAGGGCGTAGCGGCCGTTGGCGCCCTTGAGGGCGTGCCCCATGGCGTCGTACATTTCCGTGCCCTGCCGGGCCAGGGCCACCGCGCTCTCGGTCCGCCCGGTGGCCAGATGGATGCGGGAGAGGTTGCACAGGGCACTCGCCTCGCCCGGGCGGTCGTCGCAGGCGCGGAAACCCTCGATCGCCTGGTTGAGATGGGCCTCGCCGTCCTCGTTGCGGCTCTGGTAGACCGCGATCACCCCGAGGATGTTGGACGACCAGCAGCTCGCCAGCGGATCGACGGACGCGCTCGTCAGTTCGCGGGCCCGCCCGGCCTCCTCGTCGGCCAGGTCGAACCGGCCGGTGACGCTGTGGGCGTAGGCCAGCGTGATCAGGGCCCGTGCCTCCGCGTGCGGGTCCTCGGCCCTGCGTGCCGCCTCGCGCAGTGCCGCGGCGACTTGGGCGTACTCCTTGGAGTTGGTGCCGGACTCGGCCAGGTCCACCGCGGCCCACAGCACGTCGACCGCCCGCGTGAGGAGTCCCGAGCCCGCGGACTGCCGTACGCACGCCAGCAGGGACACCGCTTCCGCGTACAGCCAGTCCTGCGCCCGGTGCCGGTCCGCGAAGACCAGCCCGGGGTGGTCGGGCGTGGCCAGGTGGTCCACCAGCCGGTCACCTGGCCGCTCCAGGGCGTAGACCCCGGCCGCCGTCGCCAGATAGAAGTCCAGCAACCGGGACAGCGCCGCCTCCCGTTCACTCGGGGGCTGTTCGTCGCGTTCCGCGCACGCACGCGCGTAGAGGCGGACCAGGTCGTGGAAGCGGTAGCGGCCAGGAGCCGCCGATTCGAGCAGCGACGTGTCGACCAGGGACTCCAGCAGGTCCTCGGTCGCCTCTGCCGGCAGGTCGAGTACGGCCGCGGCAGCCGCCAGGGAGATGTCCGGGCCGTCCGCCAGGCCCAGCAGGCGGAAGGCGCGGGCCTGGGCCGGTTCCAGCTGGCCGTAGCCGAGTTCGAAGGTCGCCTTCACCGCCAGGTCGCCGGCCTGGAGTTCGTCCAGGCGGCGGCGTTCGTCCGCGAGCTTCGCCGCCAGCACCGAGACCGTCCAGGTGCGGCGGGCCGCGAGCCGGGACGCGGCGATGCGGATCGCCAGCGGCAGGAAGCCGCACGCGGCCACCACGTCCAGGGCCGCCTCCCGCTCGGCGGCCACCCGCTCCTCGCCGACGATCCTCGTGAAGAGCTGGAGCGCCTCGTCGGGGGACATCACGTCCAGGTCCACCAGATGCGCCCCGGCCAGGTCGACCATCCGGACCCGGGAGGTGACCAGCGCCGCACAGCCCTCGGTGCCCGGCAGCAGCGGACGTACCTGGGCCGCGTCCTTCGCGTTGTCCAGGAGGACCAGGACCCGGCGGCCGTCCAGGACCGAGCGGTACAGGGCCGCCCGGTCGTCCAGGGTGTCGGGGATGGCGGAGTCCGGGGTGCCCAGGGCGCGGAGGAAGGAGCCCAGGACCGTCTCCGGTTCCGCCGCCCGGGGCCCCGCGCCCTGCAGGTCGACGTACAACTGGCCGTCCGGGAAGGCCGATCGGGCCCGGTGGGCCACATGGACGGCCAGGGTGGTCTTGCCCACGCCGCCGATGCCGGCCAGCGCCGACACGGCCATCACCCGGCCCTCCGCCGACGCCAGCACCTCGCCCAGTTCGGTGACGGAGGCGGCCCGTCCGGTGAAGTCGGGCACGGTGGCGGGGAGTTGGGCGGGGCGGACGAGGGTGGCCGGGGGGTCCGCCGTGGGGGAGGAGGGTTCCGCCAGGGCCGGGTCGGCCTGGAGGATGCGTTGCTGGAGTTCGCGCAGGCCCGGACGCGGGTCCACGCCCAGTTCCTCGGCGAGCAGGCGGCGCGTGTCGGCGTACACGGCGAGGGCCTCGGCCTGCCGGCCGCTGCGGTACAGGGCCAGCATCAGCAGTTCACGCAGGCGCTCGCGGAGCGGATGGGCCGCCGTCAGTGCCGTCAGCTCCGACACCGCCTCCGCGTGGCAGCCCTGCTCCAGGTCCATGTCCAGGCGGGATTCGAGGAGTTGGAGCCGCCACTCGTCCAGGCGGACCCGGTGGGCCTCGGCGTACGGGCCGGGGACGCCGGCCAGCGCTTCGCCGTCCCAGCGGGACAGCGCCTGGTTCAGCACGTCCCGGGCGTGGGCCAGATCCCCGGCGCTCCGCGCCTTCTCCGCCTCCGCCGCCAGGTCCTGCACCACCGCCAGGTCCAGGGCGCCCTCGCCGAGGCCGCGCACCGCGTAGCCGCCGGACTCGCTGACCAGGACGCCCGGGTCCAGGATCTTCCGCAGCCGGGACGCGTACGTCCGCACCGCCGCCAGCGCCTGCGACGGCGGCTCGGGGCCCCACAGCGCGTCGATCAGCTCGGCCGCGGTCGCCGTGCGGCCCTCGCGCAGCAACAGGGCGGCGAGCAGCGCGCGTTGCTGCGGGGAGCCGGTGTTGAGCGGCTGCCCCTCGTGCCAGGCGCGCACCGGACCGAGCACACTGAAGCGCAACGCCGCCGCCTCCGCAGAGGAGGAGGGGCGCCGCTGCTCCGGTACCCGCGGTCCACCGTCCATGCCCGTCCCCCTAGACATCCCGATCCACTCCGTCAGTTTGCCTTGTTCACGGGAGTCGCGTCAGCCTGGCGAGACACCGATCACAGGCCGACACGCGGTGGTCCACATACCCTTCACAGCCCGGTGGCCTCCGTGAGGAGGCCCGGTCCGTGACGGAACGTTTCCGCGTCCCGCCCCGGCGGACCGTCGACGACTGCCTGACGAACCGTCACCCCCTAGCTGACGGTTCGTCAGATCGGCGCTACCGTGAGCGCCATGGACACCCAGGACGGCACCCTTCCGCTGATCATCTCCGTCGACGACCACACCGTGGAGCCGCCGGACGTCTGGCAGTCCCGCCTCCCGAAGAAGTACCTGGACACGGGGCCACGCATAGTCCGGGCCCCGCTCAGGGAGATGAGCTTCCTCGGCGGCCGGTTCAAGCCGGTCATGGGCAAGCCGGGGGAGGACGGCCCCACAGGCGACTGGTGGATATACGAGGACCTGCACCGCCCCCTCACCCGCCTCGACACCGCGGTCGGCTACAGCCGGGACGAGATCAAGCTGGAGGTGATCACCTACGAGCAGATGCGGGCGGGGTCGTACGACGTCCCGCAGCGGCTCGCCGACATGGACGTCAACCACGTCCAGTCCGCCCTCTGCTTCCCGACCTTCCCCCGCTTCTGCGGGCAGACCTTCACCGAGGCCAAGGACCGCGAACTGGCCCTGCTCTGTGTCCAGGCCTACAACGACTGGATGGTGGAGGAGTGGTGCGGCCCACTGGCCCAGGGCCGGCTCATCCCCCTCATCCTCATCCCCCTGTGGGACGCCGCACTGGCGGCCGCGGAGGTCCGCCGCAACGCGGCCCGGGGCGTCCGCGCCGTCGCCTTCTCCGAGATCCCCCCGCACCTCGGGCTCCCCTCCGTCCACACCGACGACTGGGACCCCTTCCTCGCCGCCTGCGACGAGACCGGCACGGTCGTCGCCATGCACATCGGCTCCAGCAGCCGTATGCCCTCCACCTCCGCCGACGCCCCACCGGCCGTGGGCTCGACGATCACCTTCGCCAACTGCTGCTTCTCGATGGTCGACTGGCTGATGAGCGGCAAGTTCGAGCGCTTCCCCAACCTGAAGGTGATGTACGCGGAGGGCCAGATCGGCTGGATCCCCTACATCCTGGAGCGCGCCGACGTCGTCTGGGAGGAGAACCGCGCCTGGGGCGGCGTCGCCGACAAGGTCACCCGGCCGCCCTCCGAACTCTTCGCCGAGCACGTCTACGGCTGCTTCTTCGACGACGCCTTCGGCCTGCAGAACCTCGACGCGATCGGCCTGGGCAACGTGCTGTACGAGACCGACTACCCCCACTCCGACTCCACCTGGCCGAAGTCACGGGAGGTCGGCGAGGCCCAGATGGGCCACCTGGCCCCGGACGTGATCCGGCGGATTGTCCGCGGCAACGCCATCGACCTGCTGGGCCTGACCCCGGAGGGCCTCTGGGACGGCGGTCCGAAGTGACCGACTACGGCATCCAGCTCCCCGTCCAGTCCCAGTCCACGATCTACGCCGAGGAATGGGAGGCGGCCGCGGGCGCCGAGGACCTGGTCGAGATTGCCCGTGCCGTGGACCGGGCCGGCTTCGCCTACCTCGCCGTCTGCGACCATGTGGCGATCCCGCACCGGCTCGCCCCCGCGATGAGCACGGTCTGGTACGACCCGGTCGCCACCCTCGCCCACCTGGCCGCCGTGACCGAGCGGGTACGGCTGCTCAGTCACGTCGCCGTCGTGGGCCTGCGGCACCCCCTCCTCTCCGCCAAGCAGTACGCGACCCTGGACCACCTCTCCGGCGGCCGCCTGATCCTCGGGGTCGGGGCGGGGCATGTGCGGGAGGAGTTCGAGGTGCTGGGCGTGGACTTCGGGCAGCGGGGCGCGGTCCTGGACGAGGCGATCGACGCGCTGCGCGCCGCCCTCGGCCCCGACGAGTTCCCCACCCACCACGGGAAGTTCTACGACTTCGAGGGACTGGGGCAGCGGCCCCGTCCCGCCCAGCGCCGGGTGCCCGTGTGGGTCGGCGGCTCGTCACCGGCCGCCGTACGCCGGGCCGCGCTCAAGGGCGACGGCTGGCTGCCGCAGGGCGACCCCAGGGACCGGCTGCCCGACCAGATCGCCCGGCTGCGGCGGCTGCGCGAGGAGGCCGCCCGCGGCGGAGCCGCTGTTGGATGCGGCATGGAGCCCCTGACCATCGGCGCGATCACCGAGCCGCTCTACGTCGGCACACCGAAGTGGGACGTCGGCCGCCGCACCCTCAGCGGCACCCCCGAGGCCCTCGCCGAGTCGCTGAGGGCCTACGCCGAGATGGGCGTGCACCAGATCCAGGTGCGGTTCCGCAGCCGGAGCCGGGCCGAACTCATCGACCAGATAGGCATGTTCGGGGCGGACGTCGCGCCCCGTCTGAGCTGAGGAGCGGGTGGCATGGGCAAGCTGGACGGGCGGGTCGTCATCGTCACCGGGGCGGCGCGCGGACAGGGCGAGCAGGAGGCGCGGCTCTTCGTCGAGGAGGGCGCGAGCGTGGTCGTGGCGGATGTGCTGGACGACCTGGGCGAGGCGCTCGCCAAGGAGATCGGGGCGCGTTACGTCCACCTGGACGTGGGCGTGGAGGAGGAGTGGCAGGCCGCCGTCGCCGCCACGAAGCAGGCGTACGGCCGGCTCGACGGGCTGGTGAACAACGCGGGCATCCTGCGGTTCAACGCGCTCGTGGACACGCCCCTCGACGAGTTCATGCAGGTCGTGCAGGTGAACCAGGTCGGCTGCTTCCTGGGCATGAAGACGGTGGCGCCGGAGCTGGCCGACGGCGGGACCATCGTCAACACGGCGTCCTACACCGCGCTCACCGGCATGGCGGCGGTCGGCACCTACGCGGCGACCAAGCACGCGGTGCTCGGGCTCACCAGGGTCGCCGCACTGGAACTGGCCGACCGGCGGATACGCGTCAACGCGATCTGCCCGGGCGCCATCGACACCGCGATGTCCAACCCGGCGCGGCTCGACCCGACCGCCGACCCGGAGGAGATGAGCCGGGCCCTGGACGAGCTGTACCGCAAGCTGGTGCCGCTGGGCCGGATCGGACGGGCGGAGGAGGTGGCCAGGCTGGCGCTGTTCCTGACCTCGGACGACTCGTCGTACATCACCGGGCAGCCGTTCGTGATCGACGGGGGCTGGCTGGCCGGGGTCTCGATAATCTGACGGGCTATCAGGTATTGACGGCGGAAGCGGCCGGTGCGACAGTCGGCCAACGACGGTATCTGACGGAGCGTCAGAGAATATGGGACGGTGAACCGCCTTGGAATTCGGGCTCTTTGTACAGGGATACGTGGGCAAGCGCGCCGAGACCGACCCGCTGGCCGAGCACAAGGCACTGATGGAGGAGACCGAGTACGTCATCCAGGCGGACAAGTCCGGCTTCAAGTACGCCTGGGCCTCCGAGCACCACTTCCTGGACGAGTACTCGCACCTGTCGGCGAACGACGTCTTCCTGGGCTACCTCGCGCACGCGACCGAGCGCATCCACCTCGGCTCCGGCATCTTCAACCCCCTCGCCCAGGTCAACCACCCGGTGAAGGTCGCCGAGAAGGTCGCCATGCTCGACCACCTCACCGGCAACCGCTTCGAGTTCGGCAGCGGACGCGGCGCCGGCTCCCACGAGATCCTCGGGTTCCTGCCGGGCATCACCGACATGAACTACACCAAGGAGATCTGGGAGGAGACCATCGCCGAGTTCCCCAAGATGTGGCTCCAGGACGAGTACGCCGGCTTCCAGGGCAAGCACTGGCAGCTGCCGCCGCGGAAGGTACTGCCGAAGCCGTACGGCAGGTCCCACCCGGCGATGTGGTACGCGGCCGGGTCGCCGCCGTCGTACGCCATGGCGGCGAAGAAGGGGCTCGGTGTCCTCGGGTTCAGCATCCAGAAGGTCTCCGACATGGAGTGGGTGCTCGAGCAGTACAAGACGGCGATCGTGAACGCGGAGCCGGTGGGTGACTTCGTCAACGACAACGTCATGGTGACGACGACGGCGATCTGCGCGCCGACGCATGACGAGGCGATCCGGATCGCCGCGTCCGGGGGGCTGCACTACCTTCCGTCGCTGGTGTTCCGGTACCACGACACGTTCCCGCGGCCCGAGGGCTTCCCGGTGTGGCCGGAGACGCTGCCCGAGTACACACCGGAGTTCGTGGAGCTGCTCGTCGAGGAGGAACTGCTGATCTGCGGCGATCCGGACGAGGTGCTGCGGCAGTGCAAGCGGTGGGAGCAGGCGGGCGCGGACCAGCTGAGCTTCGGGCTGCCGGTGGGGGTGCCGAAGGAGGAGACGCTGCAGACGATCCGGCTGATCGGGGAGCACGTCATTCCGAAGATCGACACGGATCCGGTGCACCGGACGACCCGGTTCCGGGGTGCCGCGTAATCGCCGTTGCGGGGTGCGGGTGCGCTGTGGCTGGTCGCGCTCACGCGGCGGAGCCGCACATCGATGCAGTCCCGCGCCCCTTTTCCGTACCGGAGTTGAAAAGGGAGCCCCATGCTTGATCACCTCATCAAGGGCGCGACCGTCGTCGACGGGACGGGTGCACCCGCGTTCACCGCCGACGTCGGTATCCGGGACGGTCGTATCGCCGTCGTCGGAACCGTCACCGAGGATTCCCGCACCGTCGAGGACGCCGCCGGGCTCGTCCTCGCCCCCGGTTTCGTCGACCCCCACACCCACTACGACGCACAGCTCTTCTGGGACCCGTACGCGACCCCCTCCCTCAACCACGGTGTCACGACCGTCGCCGCCGGGAACTGCGGGTTCACCCTCGCCCCCTTGAAGCCGGGGGACGCCGACTACACCCGCCGCATGATGTCCAAGGTCGAGGGCATGTCGCTGGTCGCCCTGGAGGAAGGGGCGCCCTGGAGCTGGACCGGCTTCGGGGACTATCTCGACGCGCTCGAAGGGCGGATCGCCGTCAACGCCGGGTTCATGGTCGGGCACTGTGCCCTGCGCCGGTACGTGATGGGCCCGGATGCGGTCGGCGGGCAGCCCAGCGAGGAGCAACTCACTGCGATCGTACGGCTGTTGCACGAGGCCATGGACGCGGGCGCCTGGGGCCTCTCCACCACCCAGTCCTCCACCCACTCGGACGGCGACGGACAGCCGGTCGCCTCCCGGCACGCCCGCCCCGAGGAACTGCTGGCCCTCTCGAGGGCCGTCGGGGAACACGAGGGCACCCAGATCGAGGCGATCGTCGCCGGCTGCCTCGACCAGTTCAGCGACGCCGAGATCGAACTGTTCGCAGACATGAGCGCGGCGGCGGGGCGGCCCCTGAACTGGAACGTGCTGACCATCGACGCGGCCGTGCCCGAACGCGTCCCCCGCCAGCTCCAGGCCAGTGAGCGGGCCCGGAAGGCGGGCGGCCGGGTCGTGGCGCTGACCATGCCGATCCTCACGCCGATGAACATGTCCCTCGGGACCTTCTGCGCGCTGAACCTGATCCCCGGGTGGGGCCCGATCCTCGGGCTGCCGGTACCGGAGCGGATCGAGAAGCTCCGCGACCCGGACGTCCGCGCGGAGATGCTGGAGCGCGCCCACTCGAAGGAGGCCGGTGTCTTCCGGCGGCTCGCGAACTTCGGGCGGTACGTCATCGGTGACACCTACAGCGAGGCCAACGCCGGGCTGTCGGGCCGGGTGGTCAAGGACATCGCGGCGGAACGCGGGCAGGACCCCTTCCACTGCCTCGTCGAGATCTGCGCGGCGGACGAAGTCCGTACGGTCCTGTGGCCCATGCCCACCGACAACGACCCCGCCTCCTGGGCGCTGCGCGCCGAGACCTGGCAACACGAGGACGTGATGCTGGGCGGGTCGGACGCCGGGGCGCACCTGGACCGGATGTGCGGGGCGCCGTACACGACCCGGTTCATCGGTGACTGTCTGCGCGGCCGGAAGCTGCTCGGACTCGAACGGGCGGTCAAGATGCTGACCGACGATCCCGCCCGGCTCTTCGGGCTGCGCGAGCGCGGCCGGATCGCGGAGGGCTGGCATGCGGACCTCGTGCTCTTCGACCCCGAGCGGATCGCCGCCGGCCAGGCCACCCTGGTCCACGACCTGCCGGGAGACAGTCCCCGCCTGGACTCGAAGGCGATCGGGATACGTGCGGTCTGGGTGAACGGCGTCGAGGCCATCCGCGACGACGTGGTGAGCGGCGCCGTACCCGGAAAGGTACTGCGGTCCGGGCGGGACACCCGGACGGTGAGCACCCGGTGAGCGATACGGCGGACGGGCAGCGGCTGTTCGTCGGGGGCGCGTGGGTCGAGCCCGACGCCGGGTACTACGAGGTCGTCGACCCGGCGACCGAGGGGACCGTCGGCTGGGCTCCCGAGGCCTCCGAGGAGCAGGTCCTGGCCGCCTGCGCGGCCGCCCGGGAGGCCTTCGACGGCTGGTCGCGGACGCCGGCGGCGGAACGGGCGGCGGTCCTCGGCCGGGCCGCCGACATCATCCGGGGCCGGCTGAAGGAGTACGCAGACCTGGCCCGGGCGGAGACCGGCGCGACGACAGGGACCGCCCGGGCGATGCAGGTGGGGGTGGCGACGGCCCGCTTCCGGCGCTACGCCACCGTCGAACCGTCCGAGTGGGCGATCCCCCCGCAGATCAACGAGGCCGGGCCGATGGGGAAGGCGGGCGTGATGGGCGCGCTGGCCGTGCGCCAGCCGGTGGGAGTGGTCAGTTGCATCACCTCCTACAACAACCCGTGGGCCAACCCGGCGGGCAAGGTCGCGCCCGCGCTGGCGATGGGCAACACGGTGGTGGTGAAACCGGCCCCGCAGGACCCCCTGTCCGTCTACCGGATGGCGGAGGCACTGGAGGCGGCGGGCGCCCCACCGGGCGTGGTGAACGTCGTCTCCGGCCGGTCGACCGGCGTCGGCGAGGCTGCCGTGGCCTCGCCCGACGTCGACATGGTGAGCTTCACCGGATCCACGGCCGTCGGGCAGCGCATCGCCGAGGTGTGCGGGCGGGACATGAAACGGCAGCTGATGGAGCTGGGCGGAAAGGGCGCGGCGGTCGTCTTCGCGGACGCGGACGTCGGCTCGGCGGTGGCGGGAATCGGCACCACCTTCTCCTTCTACAGCGGACAGATCTGTACGGCACCCACGCGGGTGCTGGTGCAGCGGGGGCTGTACGACCGGCTGGTGGACCAACTCGCCGCCTACGCGAGCCGGTTGAAGGTGGGCGACCCGGCGGCACCGGACACGGTCGTCGGACCGCTGATCACCGCCGGGCACCGGGCGCGCGTGGAGTCGTACGTCGAAGTGGCGAGGAAGGAAGGCGCGACGGTGCTGGCCGGTGGCGAACGCCCGCCGCTGGACCGGGGTTTCTACCTCACTCCCACCCTCCTCGCCGACTGCACCAACGAGATGCGCGCGGCCCGCGAGGAGATCTTCGGCCCCGTCGTCTCCGTCATCCCGTTCGACGAGGAGGAAGAGGGCATCGCCCTCGCCAACGACTCGGACTACGGCCTCACCGACTACGTCTGGTCGGGGGACGTGGCCCGCGCCTTCCGGGTGGCGCGGCGACTGAGGGCGGGGGGCGTCGGGATCAACACGGTCGGCCGGAACATGGAGGCCCCCTTCGGCGGCTTCAAGAAGAGCGGGGTGGGCCGGGACGTCGGCTCCTACGCCCTGCACGCGTACAGCGAGGTGCAGGCGATCGTCTGGCCGGGGTGAGGGGCGGTTACTCCTGGCGGGTGGCCTCCGCGGCCGGGGCGTGCCGGGTGGCGGGCCCCGTGCCGTAGAAAGACGGAGCGAGTTGCCGACTGCGGGAGGACGCCTTGCCGAGTGCTGATCCGATCCTGGTCACCGGTGCCGCCGGTGGCATCGGAAATGTGGGCGGTACGGTCGTCAGGGAGTTGCGCCGGCAGGGAGTGCCGGTGCGAGCCCTGGTGCACCGCGACGACGACCGTGCCACCGCTCTGCGGGCCATCGACGGCGTCGAGGTGGTGGTCGGTGACCTCACCCGTGGCGCGGACGTGGTGGTTGCCCTGGAGGGGTGCCGCAGGGCCTACTTCGGGATGAGCCCGTCGCCCGACTACCTGGAGGCCGCGGCGACCGTGGCGGCGGCGGCCCTTGAGGGCGGACGGCTTGCACTGCTGGTGCACATGTCACAGATGACCGTCTCCCAGATGGACCTCGTCAGCAGCGCGGAGTCGCACCAGCAGCGACTGCACTGGCTCTCCGAACACGTCCTCAACTGGTCCGGGCTGCCCGTCGTCCACATCCGGCCGACGGTGTTCATGGAGAACCCTCTCTTCGGCATGCTCGCCGTGGCCTCCGTCCGACGTGACGGCACCATCCGCCTCCCCTTCGGCAGCGCACGCACCTCACCGGTGGCCGCCCGCGACGTGGCCGCGGTGGTCTCCCGACTGCTGCTCGACCCTTCACCACCGGTCGGCCGGGTCTACGAACTGACCGGCGCCGCCTCCCGCGACATGACCGCGATTGCCGCCGAGTTCTCCGCCGCGCTGGGACGCACCGTGACGTACGTCGACGTGCCGTACGACGAATGGGTCGAGCGCGACCTCAAGCCGCTGGGCCTGCCGCCGCATGTCTTCGCCCACATCGCCACGATGGCCCGACTGCACGGCGAGAACCGCTACGACCGGGCGACCGACGATGTGAGGGAACTCCTGGGCCGCCCGCCCTCGGGCTTCGACAGCCTGCTCGAAGCCCTGCCGGACTGACCCACGCTCAGCCGTCCAGGTCCACCCGTACCGTCAGCAGGTTCGTCCCCAGCAGCCGTACGGCCGCGCTGTTGCCCCGGGGCAGGGTGCGCAGGCGGGCCACCGGGTCGTCGTCGGGCATGAGGTGGGCCGTGCCCGAGTGCCACTTGCCCCCGATGCGGACCCGCACCCTCGGGTCGGCCTTGATGTTGCGGACGTACTGGGAGTGTTCGCCGAACTCCGACACCAGCCAGAAGGAGCCGCCGACCCGCCGACCACCGAGCGGTGTCCGGCGGGGCAGCCCCGAGGTACGCCCGGTGGTCTCCAGGAGGGTCTGGAAGGGGAGAAGCCGGGTCAACGGGTTGGCGATGTGCCGCTGGAAGGCGGTGGTCATACGGAATCTGCGATCTGACATGGTTCCTCTGTTTCCGAGGCGGGCCACGGCCTCACCGTCCGTCGGCGGACTTCACCTGGTCGAGCAGGGCCACGAAGGCCACGGCGCTGACGGTGACGACGGTCCGGGGCGGGTCGGCGTCGGCTATGTGGACGGAGGTGGGGGAGGCGGGAGTGGTGGATATGTGGGCGCAGGCCTCGCCTTCCTGGCAGTACGACGGCTTCCGCCAGCGGCGCGTGGACATACCGGCTCCTTCAAAGGTTCTGGGTGATGGCGTGGATCAGGTCCCGGGACTTCTCGGGGCTGAGGGCAGTGGCTTCGACGACGTCCGCCGTCCGTGGAATACACCCGCGTTGACCACGCGTAAACGCCTGAAGGACACCTGTGACTAGGCGCTGTCCCGGAAGTTGGATCTGGTCGAGCCCTTCCTGCCCGGAGTCAGGCGTTGTGGAGACAGGCGGCCTGATTCTGCAGGGCTGTCACCATCGCCTGTGCCTGAGCGGAAGGGCGTGGCCGGGTCACGGCGACAGTCGCACGTCCGGGCCAGGAGCTGTCGGTGACGGCCACGCCTCGTACACCTGTCGGCAGGGCCGGTAGGGCCACATCGGGGATGACAGTGATGCCCAGGCCGGCCGCGACCAGGCCGAGGCGTGTCGACCAGCTGCGCGCGGTGTGGGCGATGCGAGGGTCCGGCAGGGTCGGCCAGGCTCCGAACTGCGGCTCGCCCGCCGCTTCGTCCCCGGCGATCCAGTGCTCCTGGGCAAGGTCCGGCACGGTGATGCCGGCGTGGCCCGCGAACCGGTGCGTGTCCGGGACGGCCACCAGAAGGTCACCTTGGAGCACTGTGGTCTGCCTCAGTTCGCTCAGGTCGTAGTCCGGCAGGCCGTGGCCGACCCCGATGATCGCCACGTCCAGCCGGCCGATCTGCAGTCGCCGGAGCAGGGCGGGCGTCGAGGCCTCCGCCAGGATCACGGCGAGACCCGGATGACCGGACGTCACCTGCGCCATCGCTCGAGGGACCAACGCCATGGCGGCGGTGGGGTAGGCGCCGATCGTGAGGCGGCCTGCGAGCCGGTCACGCAGACCGGCGAGTTCCAGTTCGGTCGCCGAAATGTCGGCGAGGATCTCCGTCGCGCGACGGACGAGCACCTGGCCTGCCGGGGTGAGCGCCGCGCCTCGTCGTCGGCGGTCGAAGATCGGTGCTCCGGCTGCCGCCTCCATGGCAGCGACCTGGCGGGAGATGGCCGACTGTGTGTAGCCGAGCATCTCGGCGGCCCGAGTGAACGATCCCGCGGCGGCGACCTGGTGAACGACGCGGAGGCCCGCAAGGGTGAACTCGGCCATGGTAGCGAATCTAACATGCGTGTTCGTCATGGAAATCGTGCGTAATCATCGTTGGACCGCATGGCTGGAGGCGGGGCAGGCTGGTGACATGACACAGCGATTCAATCGAAACGAACTCGTGGCGCGACTGATCCGCGCGGGTGAGCTGGAGGTGTCGGGCGAGGATCCGGCCGAGGCCGCGACGTACTTCGACACGGAGAAGTTCCGCTTCCACGGGCCGGACGGCTTCGAGTCCGACTTCGCCGGGCTCACCGCCTACTTTGACTCCGTGCGCGAGGCCTTCGACGACCGGGCGATCCGGCGCGGCATCGTGGTGGCCGAAGGTGACCACCTGGCTTGCCAGACATGGATCGAAGGCACCTTCGCCCGCGAGTTCACCCAGTCACCGGCCGGCCCGCTGCCGCCCAACGGCAAACGCATCGTGTTCGACCTGATCAACATCTTCCGCTTCGACGACCGGGGACGCCTCATCGAGGAGTGGGTACGCACCGACAACCGCAGTCTCTTGCGCCAGCTGGGCGCCGAAGGAAGCTAGCCGGGCGGCCTCGGGCGAGGCCGGCCACCAGCGGCGTGAGCGGGAATGTCGGTGAGCGGCACGGCGAACAGCGAAAATCGGAGCGTCAACGGAGCCACCTTCCCGCTCCTTGGTTGCGTCGCCTGCGCACCCGCTGGGAGATCCGCGACGACGTCCGTCCACGAAGCCTTCCTCACCCTCGGCTGCAGCATCATCTGCTCCAGCGGCACCTGGCCGGAGATCGCGGTCAGCGCGCCCGATCCACCACGGCGTGGTGGTAGCCGTTGGCCGAAGGCATGCCCTCGGGGTGGACGAGGCCGACGCGGCCGACGTGCCGCCTCAACGCCCCAGGAAGATCGGGTTCGTCAGTGCCGCCAGTGCCCCCGGTACCGGGCCCGCCGCCGTCTCGTGGCGCAACTCCGCCCGTACGTAGGCCGCGTACTGCGGGGTCGTCTGCCACTCGACCACGCCCGAGCCGGCCACCGGCAGCGGGTCGCTGGTGAGGAGGACGCCCTCGTCGGTGATGAAGCGGACCGTGCAGCGCGGGGCGCCGGAGGCCTCCAGGCGGACGGTCACCGGGGTGTCGGCGGCCACCTTCAGCCGCTCGCCCATCCCGGCCTGCTCGCCGCGCCCGCCGGTCGCCGTGAACGTGAGCGACACGTTCTTCGACTCGGCGATGTAGGAGCGGCCCGCGCGCAGGCCGTCCTGGATGGCCTCGCGGGTCAGGTCGTCGGCGAGGACGACCGTCTGGGGCGCGCCGACGGCGTCCGGGTCGCGGTGCGCGTCGCTGTTGCCCATCGCCGGGAGCCATTCCTTGTTGTCACGCACCGAGGCGACCAGCGTGGCGTCCCAGGCGTTCAGGGCCACCTCGTCGTCGGGGGTGTAGGGGCCGTTCCACACCTCGACCGCGTCCGCGTCCCCGAACCCGAACTTCCAGGCGCAGCCCACACACGTGGCGTGCGGATGCGCCGGTACGACCAGGCCGCCGGCCTTGTGGATCTGCTGGGCGAACCTGCCGAACCGGTTGTCCCGGGCCCGGTAGCGCCAGTCGACGAAGGTGCCCGGGTCGGTGCCGAGGGCGACGACATGGCCGTTGCGGGTGGTGATCTCCTCACCGAGCATGATCAGCAGGTCGTCGCCGGCCTGGTCGGCCCAGTGCGCGTGCGACGCGTGCGTGTTGTGCTCGGAGGAGTTGATGAAGTCCAGGCCGGCCGCGCGGGCCAGCGCCGCGATCTCGGCCGGGGTGCGGCGGCCGTCGGAGTACCAGGAGTGCAGGTGGCAGTCGCCCCGGTACCAGTCCCGGCCCCGGCCCTTCGCACGGGACGGCGGGTACACGGGCCGGACGGGGGTGCCGGGTTCGCCGTACGTCAGCGTGATCGTCAGCTCGTAGTCCAGGCCCTGTGGGGCGACCGTGTAGGGGCCGAGGGCGACATACCAGGTGCCGGCGTGGACCGGGCCGGGAAGGTAGCCGGGGGTCGCGTCGTCGGCGCGGACGAAGAACTCCGTGCGCGCCCCGCCCGACCAGCCCCTGAAGCCCTTGCCGCCCAGCTCGGTGCCGTGCTGGTCGAAGAGGCCGATGTCGAGGGCGTTGCCCGTGGTGCCGGCCGGGACGCTCGGCCGGTCGTAGGTGTAGGAGACCTTGATCTCCCGGACGCCGGCGGGTACCTCGACCGGTACGTACACGAAGTCGGGGCAGCCGGGCGGCAGCGTGCCGCGTACCGTCGCCGTCTCCTGAGTCCCCGGGTCCTGACCGTCCGCCGCTGCGAAGCTCACGGTTCCCAACGTAAGGGCTGCCGCCGCGCCCGTCACGAACAGCGCGCGTCTGCCGATGCCGTGCGTGTCCTCACACATGCCGTCGACTCTCCTCTCCCGACGTGAACTCCCATGGAAGGGAAGGGAATCCACAGGCATCCGTATGTCATGTGCATAGCCGTGTGGGCAGCGGTGTGAAAGATGGGGCTCGTGATGCCGACCAGTCGGTATGGACATGTCGAGCCACCCCCGGTACAGATGGGGCATGCGCATAGCCGTCACGATCTTCCTCACCGACGAGACCATCACCCCCGTCCGGCTCGCCCGTGAGCTGGAGGCCCGCGGTTTCGCCGGGCTGTACCTGCCCGAGCACACGCACATCCCGGTCGAGCGGACCACCCCGTACCCGGCCGGCGGCGACCTGCCCCGCGAGTACGGCCGCACCCTCGACCCCTTCGTCGCCCTCGGCCAGGCCGCCGCCGTCACCGAACGCCTCGGCCTCGGCACCGGCATCACCCTGGTCGCCCAGCACGACCCGATCGACCTCGCCAAGCAGATCGCGACCCTCGACCACCTGTCCGGCGGCCGTTTCACCCTCGGCGTCGGCTTCGGCTGGAACGTCGAGGAGGCCGCGGACCACGGGGTGCGGTGGCGGACCCGGCGGGAGCTGACCCGGGACCGGATGGCCCTGATGCGGGCGCTGTGGACGGCGGAACCGACCGCCTACGAAGGTGAGTTCGGGGGCGTACGGGCGAGCCACGCGTTCCCCAAGCCGGCGCAGAAGCCGCGCGGGCCGGTCGTCGGGCCCCGCACGCTGGTCGGCGGGGCCGCGGGGCCGAAGCTGTTCGCGCACATCGCGGAGTATGCCGACGGGTGGATGCCGATCGGGGGACGCGGGCTGGCGGAGTCGGTGCCGGCGCTGCGGGGGGTGTGGGCCGAGGCGGGGCGTGATCCGGGGGCGCTCCAGGTGGTGCCGTACGCGGTGCAGCCGACGGCGGGGAAGCTGGCGCACTATGCCGAGCTGGGGATCGAGGAGGTCGTGGTGCAGCTGCCGCCGGCGGGGGAGGGGGAGGTGCTGGGCGTGCTGGACGCGTGTGCTCAGTACCTGTGAGGGGGGCGCCGACTCGTCTGCCGGGCTGAGACGGTGGGCGGCCGCGGTCGTGTCCCGCGTCGTGGTGTAGGGGATCAAGCGTCAAGTGTTCCGGTACGAGGCCCCTGGCGCTCTCCGCGGAGACGGCCTTCCACGAGGCGCCCTGCTGAGGGGAGTTGAACGCCTGGTTCGGCGGAGTCACCACCCCCGGCCCGCGAATTCCGGTGCCTTGATCGGCTACACCACCGAGCGGACACCGAGCGGGACGCCATCGCGGCCGCGGGTCGGGAGGTGGTTGCTCGCGCGGTTCCCCGCGTCTCTGAAGGGGCACACTGTGGCGCTCCTTCTTTCAGGGGCGCGGGACCGTGTCGATGTGCGGCCACCGCCGCGTGGGCGCGACCAGCCACAACGCACCCGCGGTCGCCCACGCGCAGCACGCCCCCGGGCCCCACTGAAACCGCCCAGCCCGAACGTATGCTCAAAGAATGACGACTTCCGCGATCCCCGGAACCGGCGGCCCCACCGAGAACTCCATGCGTCGCGCCCTCAAACGCGCCCGGGACGGTGTCGCCCTCGACGTCTCCGAGGCCGCCGTTCTGCTCCAGGCGCGCGGCGAGGCACTCGACGACCTCGCCGCGTCCGCCGCCCGGGTGCGCGACGCCGGTCTGGAACAAGCGGGCCGCCCGGGTGTCATCACGTACTCGAAGAGCGTCTTCATCCCCCTCACCCGCCTGTGCCGCGACAAGTGCCACTACTGCACGTTCGTCACCGTCCCCGGCAAGCTCCGCCGGGACGGGCACGGGATGTTCATGTCCCCGGACGAGGTCCTCGACATCGCCCGCAAGGGTGCGGCCCTCGGCTGCAAGGAAGCCCTGATCACCCTCGGCGACAAGCCGGAGGACCGCTGGCCGGAGGCGCGCGAGTGGCTCGACGCGCACGGTTACGACGACACGATCGCCTACGTCAGGGCCATCTCCATCCGCATCCTGGAGGAGACCGGCCTGCTGCCACATCTCAACCCCGGCGTGATGTCCTGGACCGACTTCCAGCGGCTGAAGCCGGTCGCCCCGTCCATGGGCATGATGCTGGAGACGACCGCGACCCGCCTCTGGTCCGAGCCGGGCGGCCCGCACCACGGCTCCCCCGACAAGGAACCCGCCGTCCGGCTGCGGGTCCTGGAGGACGCGGGCCGTTCCTCGGTCCCGTTCACCTCGGGCATCCTGATCGGCATCGGCGAGACGTACGAGGAGCGGGCCGAGTCCCTCTTCGCGCTGCGCCGCGTGGCCCGCTCGTACCACGGCATCCAGGAACTGATCATCCAGAACTTCCGCGCCAAGCCGGACACGGCGATGCGCGGCATGCCGGACGCCGAACTGGACGAACTGGTCGCCGCGGTCGCGGTGGCCCGCCTCGTCATGGGACCGGCCGGCAACATCCAGGCCCCGCCCAACCTCGTCGACAGCGAGTACGAACGCCTCATCGCGGCCGGCATCGACGACTGGGGCGGGGTCTCCCCGCTGACCATCGACCACGTCAACCCCGAACGCCCCTGGCCGCAGATCGAGGAGCTGGCCCGGAAGTCGGCCGCCGCGGGCTTCGAGCTGCGGGAACGGCTCTGTGTGTACCCGGAGTTCGTGCGCCGCGGCGAGCCCTGGCTGGACCCGCGGCTGCGTCCGCACGTGGCCGCGCTGGCGGACCCGGAGACGGGCCTGGCGGTCTCCGGCGCGGCCGTCGAGGGCCACCCGTGGCAGGAGCCCGAGGAGGTCTTCACCGCCTCCGGCCGCACCGACCTGCACACCACCATCGACACCGAGGGCCGTACGACCGACCGGCGCGACGACTTCGACGAGGTGTACGGCGACTGGGGCGCCCTGCGCGAGGCGGCCGCCCCCGGCATGGCACCCGAGCGCATCGACACCGACGTACGCCAGGCCCTGGCGACCGCGGCCGACGACCCCACGAAGCTCACGGACACCGAGGCCCTCGCCCTGCTCCACGCGGACGGCCCGGCACTGGACGCGCTGACCAGGATCGCCGACGACGTCCGCAGGTCGGCGGTCGGTGACGACGTCACCTACATCGTCACCCGCAACATCAACTTCACCAACGTCTGCTACACCGGCTGCCGGTTCTGCGCCTTCGCCCAGCGCCGCACGGACGCCGACGCGTACACCCTCTCCCTGGACCAGGTCGCCGACCGGGCCCAGCAGGCGTGGGAGGTCGGCGCGGTCGAGGTCTGCATGCAGGGCGGTATCCACCCCGACCTGCCCGGCACGGCGTACTTCGACATCGCGAAGGCGGTGAAGGAACGGGTGCCCGGCATGCATGTGCACGCCTTCTCGCCGATGGAGGTCGTGAACGGCGCGACACGCACCGGCATGTCGATCCGGGAGTGGCTGACCGCGGCGAAGGAGGCGGGCCTGGACACTATCCCCGGCACGGCGGCGGAGATCCTGGACGACGAGGTGAGGTGGGTCCTGACCAAGGGCAAGCTCCCCACCGCCACCTGGATCGAGGTCGTCACCACCGCCCACGAGGTGGGCATCCGCTCCTCCTCCACGATGATGTACGGCCATGTCGACCAGCCCCGCCACTGGCTGGGTCACCTGCGCACCCTGGCCCGCATCCAGCAGCGGACCGGCGGCTTCACGGAGTTCGTGACCCTCCCCTTCATCCACACCAACGCCCCCGTCTACCTCGCGGGCATCGCGCGCCCGGGCCCGACCATGCGCGACAACCGGGCGGTGACGGCGATGGCCCGCCTCCTCCTGCACCCGCACATCCCGAACATCCAGACAAGCTGGGTCAAACTGGGTACGGAGGGTGCGGCGGAGATGCTCCGCTCGGGCGCCAACGACCTCGGCGGCACGCTGATGGAGGAGACGATCTCCCGTATGGCGGGCTCCTCCTACGGCTCGTACAAGTCGGTCCGCGACCTGATCGCCGTGGCCGAGGCCGCCGGCCGTCCGGCGAGGCCCCGTACGACCGTGTACGGCGAGGTGTCCGAGGAGCGTCAGCGGGCGGCGGAGGCGTCCGACGGGCACCTGCCGGAGCTGCTGCCGGTGCTGGACTGAGCGGCGAGCGGCCGGGCAGCGCACAGTACGATGATCCGACCCCTGTGCGAATACGTAGGGGGCCTCATAACGGAGGAGATGCGTACCCGTGGCTGCCCGACTGCTGCCCTCCTGGGTCTGGGTCACCGGTCTGACGGCGGGGGCGACGGTGGCCGTCGTCCTCCTCGCCGTACAGGCCGACAAGGGGCCGCACCCCACGGCCGCGGCGGTCCGCCCGTCGGCGAGCGCGTCGGCGGGCGCCCACCCCTCCGTGTCCCCGAGCCCGACCAAGGCCCCCGAGATACCGGCGGCCTCCGGCACGGGCCGCCGTATCGTCTACTCGCTCGGCGCCAAGCGGGTGTGGACGGTCGACGCGAGCGACAAGGCGACCCGCACGTTCACGGTGTGGCCGGGGACGGTGAGCCCCGACCCCGGCACCTACACGATCTCCAGGACCCTGTCGTCCACGACCGGCTCGGACGGCGTCCAGATCGAGCACATCCTCTACTTCGCCGCGAAGTCGGGGCTGTCGATCGCCTTCTCCAACGCGGTCGACGGTTCCTCCCCGCCGCCCGCCGCGGGCAAGCAGACCAGCGGCATCCGCATGCACAAGGCGGACGGCACCGCGCTATGGACGTTCGGCACGGAACCGAACACCAAGGTGACGGTCGTGAAGTAGCGGGCGGTCGCTCAGGCGTCCTGATCCCGGCGCGAAGGGCTCAGCTGTACGACGATCAGCGCGATCCCGGTGAGCACCAGTACCCGGGTCGCGGCGTCCAGCCCGTTCCAGGTCTTGGACTGCCACATGGAGAACCACTCACCGCCGATGGCGATGAACCCGGCACCGAAGAGCAGCACGAGCATCAGCAGACCGTAGGTGGACAGGCGCCGCGCAAGCCCGTTGTCCCGCCGGAACCACAGCACGGTCCCGGCGATGAGCACGAGCGCGGCGACGGTCTCCCACACGATGATGGCGATGTAGGCGGTGTTCTCAAGCCCCTTGTCGGTGATGGCCCGCCACATCAGATCGTCGTCCTTGAACGTCGTGTCCATCGCCAGCACATGCTGGACGAACGCCTGGTTGGTACCGAAGTCGGTGATGTTCCCCAGGGCGACGAGAGCGATGTAGAGAGCGACGGTGCCGGTGAGAAGGGCAGCGGCGAGTGAGAGCGCACGAGGCGCGTGGGAGGTGGACATGTCACCGTCCTTCCCCGCCTCGCCGACTCACACGCTCCCCAAGTGAGCTGGGCCGTTTCGCACGTCTGCCAGACTTGGCGTGAGCCGGCTGCGGGGTGGTGTGGATGGGGTCGACACGGCCGTCGATGCAGGAGCTGATCGGGCGGCGCCGGAGGGCCGGGTTCGTCGGGCGGCTTGACGAGCGGGCCGCGTTCCGGCGGAACCTCGATCTGCCGGCCGAGGACGAGCGGCACCGTTTCCTCTTCCACGTGCACGGTGACGCGGGAGTCGGGAAGACCTTTCTGGTACGGGAGTTGGAGCAGATCGCCCGGGAGGCCGGGGCGGTCACCGCTTACGTCGACGAGGGCGCGGCGAGTGTGTCCGAGGCCATGACCGCGATGGCACGTCAATTCGCGGACCAGGGACGGCGGTTCAAGGAGCTGGAGCGGCTGCTGGCCGCGCACCGGGAGCGCCGGCACGAGGCGGAGGCCGCTCTGGCCGCCGAGCCCGCACACATCGCCGAGCGCCTGACCGGGCTCCTCACGGGGCGAGATGTCCTCGGCGGCGTCGGCGACTGACGCTCAGCGCTTGGTGAACGCCATGAACTCGGCCCACGAAGCGTCCGCGAAGGCGAGCCGTACGCCGTCCCTGTCCTTGGAGTCACGGACGTGGACGGTGGCGTCGGCGGGGGCTATGGCGACCTCGACACAATCAGGGCCGTCGTTGCTGCTGTAGCTGCTCTTGAACCACTTGAGGGCGGTCATGTCTCCCACTCCAGCACTTTCTCGATGAAGGTCAGTGACTCCCGTGGAGTGAGAGCCTGCGCCCGGATCATTCCATAGCGCATCTCAAGGATCTGGACATCCTTGGGATCACTGATCACTCGGCTGTGCAGTTGGGCCTCGGAGTGACCGAGGGTCTTCCCGTCACGGAGCTTGAGCAGCCGAAACGGCCCGCCCATACCCGCGTGGTCATCGCGATCCGTAGGCATCACCTGGATCGACACATGCCTCAACTCACCGATCTCCAACAGATGTTCGAGCTGTTGCCGCAGCACCATTCTGCCCCCGATCGGCCGCCGTAGGGTCACCTCTTCCTGGACGAAGGTGAGCAGGGGCAGGGGCACCCGCTCGAAGACGCGCTGTCGCGCGATGCGCGCGGCCACCTGCCGTTCGATCTCGTCCTCCGGGTAGGCGGGCCGCCGCATGGCGAACAATGCCTGTGCGTACTCGGGCGTTTGGAGCAGGCCGTGCATGTTGTGGTTGGCGTAGGCACCCAGTTCGACCGCCTCGTCCTCCAGCTTCGCCAGGTCCCGGACCTTCTTCGGATACCGCGCCTCCTCGACGTCCCTCTTCATCGCGGAGATCTTGCCGCCCGCACCCAGTACCTCATCGGTCTTGTCCAGGAAGTCCGGCTTCGGAATCCGCCGGGCCCGCTCCACCGACGAGACCATCTCCCCGCCGTACCCGATCGCGTCCCCCAGCTCCGGCTGCGTCAGCCCGGCGGCCTCGCGCCACATCTTGATCTGCCGCCCGACCGTCCTGAGTACGGCCGCTGCTTCCTCGTCTTCCACTTCCGCCCCTCCCGACGTACCGGCCGTACGACTCCCTCGCGCGGCCGGACAGTGACGCTCCGTACCGGAGTCGTAGCTGTTCAGAGTACGAACGGGCGACCACGCTGGGTGACATGAACCAGGATTCCCTCCCGCAAGTCACCGTCCCGACGCACCTGTTCACGGTTCAGTTGTCCGCCACTCGAAGAGGTGCTCGACTCGCGCGGCTGCTTGCGGAACGCCAACTCGACGACTGGGGGCTGCCGTTCGAGGAGGCGGTGCAGGTCGTGGCCGAGCTGGCATCCAACGCCGTGCTGCACGGACGCGTGCTGGGACGGGACTTCAGCCTCGGGCTGCGGCTGCACGCGGGAGGGACCCTACGTATCGAGGTGACCGACGCCCGGGGCGACCGCGTCCCGCGCGTCCACGATCCGGCGAGCGCCGACGCGGAATCGGGGCGCGGGTTGTGGATCGTGGCGGCGTACGCGGACCGCTGGGGCGTGGACGAGGCGCCGGCCGGGTGCAAGGTCGTATGGGCGGAGTTGGCACCGGGTCGCGGGGGCCCATGACCCGGCCTTTCCCGACGTCAAAGACCAAAGAACCGGGGAAAGAACCCAACCCTCCCCTACCGTCCCCGGCGATCACCCGCCGGAGTGAATATGCCGAACTCAGCTGGCGCGGAGGGGCAGTTGTGCGGCAGCGTCTGCGGCGACAAGTCCGCACATACTTCGGCCCTCGCCGGGACTGCCATCCCACTGCGAGGGCCTGATCATCGAGGAAGCGAGACCTTCCCAATGACTGCCCAGCAGCCTAGCGCGCCCGCGCCCGTGAAGACCCGGCATTCCCACTCGGGTGTCACCCATGTGAAGGAACGCCTTGACGGCAACTTCACGGTGGTCAGCAACGAACTGCTCCAGCACCCGGAGTTGTCCTCCACGGCGAGAGGCATCGGGAGCTACATCCAGTCGCTGCCCGAGGGCTCCCCGGTCAGCATCAAGGCGCTCGCCGAGCGGTTGCCCGAGGGAGAGATCAGGATCGCCTCGGCCCTGCGCGAGCTGGAGAGGTACGGGTTCCACCTGCGCACCAAGGAACGTCTTCCGTCGGGCCAGGTCGTGACCCGGACGTTCTCGTACAACAGGCCCCGTGGTGCGGTGGTCGAAGCCGCCCGAGCCCCTGAACTCGCTGCCCCCGCACAGCCGAAGGCTCCCGTCCCGCCAAGGGCTACGAAGGCCCCCCGCAAGGACGCCGGCCTCCTTGCCGGGCTTCGTACGTACGACTCCCGCCTCGTCCTCAGCGAGCGGGACGTACTTCGTCTGGCACCAGCGGTCTCCCAGTGGCTGGAGCGTGGCGTGCCGCCCACAGCTGTCGTACGCGCTCTCACGACCGACCTGCCCCAGGATCCGATCAAGCACCCGGCCGCCTTCCTGGCCCATCGCCTCGCCAGCCGGCTGCCACCCCACCTTCCGGCCCCGGTTCCGGTCCCTCGGGACACGTCCGCGCCGGCCCGCCCGGATCCGTTCCAGACGTGCGAGGGCTGTGAGCGGGCGTTCCGGTCGACTCGTCCCGGCCGCTGCCGCGACTGCCGGGCACGGTCCGAGAGAGCCGCTTGACCAGCGAGCCCACTTCAGGAAAGGGAGACTTCCCGGTGACCCACACGTTCCGGCCCACCGCCAAGGCGCGCACTTTTACCGGCCACGAGGACCTTGCCCGGTGCCCGGGGCTGTCCCTCATGGCGATGGGCGTCGGCGTCCACCTCCGGACGCTGCCCGAGGGCGCTGCCACGAGCGTCCAGGCGCTGGCGGCGCAGCTCGGGGACAGCGAGTTCGAGATCGCCGCCGCCCTCCAGGAACTGCGGGATCACGGCTTCCTGCCCAAGGCATGACGACCGAATCCTCAGGACCGCCGATCCCCATGCCGGAGCCGACGCCGGACGCGTTGCGGGCGGCGGTCGCGCGGATCGCCCCGAGCCGGATCCCGGCCCTCACCCAGCACCTCTTCGACGCGGCGACGAACGCACAGCAGACCCGGAGCCTCGCGCCGTTGCGGGCCTTCGTCCACTCGTGGGCCGTGTTCGTGGCGATCCAACGCCATCCGGAGCGTGCCGCACGCCTGCGTGAGCTGGAGCGCGTCGTGGACGCGGGGGAACAGGATCCGACGGCCGCCATCGCCGAGATCCGCGCGATCCGGGAAGCGGCCGAGGCGGAGGCGTGTACGTGTGCAGCGTCACCTGGTACCGCTGACGATCACCGAGCCGTCTGACCGACCCCGCCCACACCCCCGGCCTGGCCGAAAACCAGCCACTTGGGAGCACACAACCCCCACTTCGCATACCTAACTGTGCCCTGAACGGATCATTCCCGGTCGATTACAGTGCTGTGCTGTCGCACGTACGGACGGTGCCCGTGAGGAGGTCATGGTGGGTGTGACATCGGGTGCCGTCTGGGGTCGTGCCGAACAGCAGGACTTCCGGAGCCGGGTGCGGGGCACATTGCTGGGTTCGGCCGTCGGGGATGCCCTCGGTGGGCCCGTGGACGGGCTGACGCTTGAGGAGATCCGGGCGGCGTACGGGCCGGAAGGGCTCGTTGACCTGGCCTTCGGATACGGGCGGCGGGGTGCCGTGACCCATCACACCCAGCTCACCCTCTTCACCGTGGACGGGTTGATAAGAGCTCAGGTGAGGAGGGATACCGGCGCCTGGTATCCGCCTGCCGACCTGCATCGGGCCTATCTGCGGTGGGCGGCCACCCAGCGGGACTGGGGGCCTGACGAGCGGCGGAAGGAGGACGGGTGGCTGGCGAGGGAGGAGTGGTTGTACGCGCGCCGGGATCCCACGCGGTCGCTGCTGGTCGGGCTCGGGGACGAGACCATGGGGACCGTGGAGTCGCCGAAGAATCCCGATGACATGGGGCCGGAGGCCGTCGCACGGTCCGCTCCGTTCGGGCTGCTCGTCGGCTGGGAGCCGCAGCTCGTCATCCAGCTGGCCGTGGAGTGCGCGGCGCAGACCCACGGGCATCCGACCGCCTGTCTGTCGGCGGGCGCCTACGCGGTGATCGTGCACGCGCTGGCGAGAGGCGACTCCCTCGACGGGGCCGTCCAGCGGGCCCTCGCCCTCCTCGCCGCCCGGCCCGGGCACCAGCCTGTCTCGGACGCGTTGCAGCACGCGCTCGGCGCCGTACGGCAGGGCATGCCCTCCCCGGCCCGCGTGGAGGAGCTGACCGGGGACGGCGCCGCCGACGGGATGCTCGCCGCCGCCGTCTACTGCGCCCTCGTCGGCGAGGACGTACGGCACGGGCTCTGCCTGGCCGTCAACCATGCCGGCCCCTCCGCCGTCGCCGGCGCCCTCACCGGCGGCCTCCTCGGCGCCCTGCACGGCGAGACGGCCCTCCCGCCGGCCTGGGTGGCCGATCTGGAGGGCCGTCCTACGATCCTGGAGCTGGCCGACGACTTCGCGATGGAGATGACCCAGGGGCCGGCCCTGCACGGCCCGGCGGGCGCGGCCCCCGGATGGCTGGCCCGCTATCCCCGGGGCGCCTGAGCCGGTCGCAGAGGGTCAGTCCCGCACGACCTCGCCCCCGCCTGCCGGAGCCTGCGCCGGTACGGGGATCGCCGCAGCCCCGTCCCCGTCCGTGTTCACGGTCTCGATGATCGCGAGGCGCTCAGGGGTGTCCTCCGGCTTCAGGTAGCCGATGAGGATGTAGAGGACCAGGGAGACGGCCAGGGGGACCGAGACCTGGTACTGGAGCGGTACACCACCGTCGACGTTCCAGTTGATCGGGTAGTTGACCAGCCAGAAGGCCAGCAGGCCGGCCGCCCAGCTGGTGAGCGCGGCCGTCGGGCCGGAGCGGCGGAACGGGCGGAGCAGGCCCAGCATCATCGGGATCGCGATCGGGCCCATCAGACCGGCCACCCACTTGATGACCACCGTGATGATGTCCTTGAACGTGGGGGAGTTGACCTGGGTGGCCACCGCCATGGACAGGCCGAGGAAGACCACCGTCGTCACGCGGGCCGCGACCAGGCCGGAGCGTTCGCTCCACGACCGTGCCCTCGACGACAGCACCGGCGCCACGTCACGGGTGAAGACGGCCGCGATCGCGTTGGCGTCGGAGGAGCACATGGCCATCGTGTGGGAGAAGAACCCGACGACGACCAGGCCCAACAGGCCGTGGGGGAGGAGCTGTTCGGTCATCAGGCCGTAGGAGTCGGAGCCGTCCGGCTTCTGGGCGTGGACCAGGAGGGGTGACATCCACATGGGGAAGAACAGGACCACCGGCCAGATCAGCCAGAGCGCCGCGGAGAGACGGGCGCTGCGCTCGGCCTCCTTCGGGCCGGCCGTCGCCATGTAGCGCTGGGCCTGGTTGAGCATGCCGCCGTTGTACTCGAAGAGCTTGATGAAGAGGAAGGCCAGCAGGAAGACCGTGCCGTAGGGGCCCACCAGCGGCTTGCCGTGGCCGTGCAGGGCCGGCTGGTCGAAGGCGTCGAAGATGCCGATGCCCTTGTCGTTGAGCTTGAGGACGACGGCGACGAACATCGAGACGCCGGCCAGCAACTGGATGATGAACTGGCCCAGTTCGGTCAGCGCGTCCGCCCACAGGCCGCCGATCGTGCAGTAGACCGCGGTGATCGCGCCGGTGATGAGGATGCCCTGGTTGAGGGACACACCCGTGAACACCGACAACAGGGTGGCGATCGCGGCCCACTTGGCGGCCACGTCCACGATCTTCAGCAGCATGCCGGACCAGGCCAGCGCCTGCTGCGTGGTCAGGTTGTAGCGGTTCTTCAAGTACTCCAGCGGGGACGCCACATGGAGGCGGGAGCGCAGGCGGTTGACGCGTGGTGCGAAGAGTTTCGAGCCGATCGCGATGCCCAGCGCGATCGGGAAGGACCAGGTGACGAACGACGTCACGCCGTAGGTGTAGGCGATGCCCGCGTACCCGGTGAACATCACCGCGCTGTAGCCCGACATGTGGTGCGAGATGCCGGAGAGCCACCAGGGCATCTTTCCGCCGGCCGTGAAGAAGTCGCTGACGTTGTCCACGCGCTTGTGCGACCAGATACCGATCGCGACCATCACGCCGAAGTAGCCGATGAGCACGGTCCAGTCGAGCCCGTTCATACGCCCCCCTTCCAGGGTCCGCCTTCTGAACTCCGCTCAGCTGGCTGGCACTTCGCATAAGCGGAGTGGGGACGGGGAAGGCCGCGAAGTGCCCGCTCATCGTGGGTTCGGTTACGCGGGCACGACAAGCGGGCGTAAGGTCAAGGGACGGCAAAATCGTTCTGATCGCTGACCTTGGTTCATGTGTATGAACCCACTGGCGCGGCCTCGATGGCCGGAATCAGGCCTCAGCGCATCAGCTCCCCCGCGTTGACCAGCAGTGACTGCCCCGTGATGGCCCGCGCCCGGTCCGACGCCAGGAACACCGCCGCGTCCGCCACATCCCCGTCAGTCGCCAGCTCGGGCAACGCCATCCGCCCGGTCAGCCGCCCCAGCACCTCGTCCTCCGGCACCCCCTCCGTATGCGCCGTGAACTGGACGTACGCCTGCACCGGCGGCCCCCACATCCAGCCCGGCAGCACCGTGTTGACCCGGATCCGGTACGGCCCCAGCTCCCGTGCCAGCGAGTACATGGCGCTGGTCAACGCCCCCTTCGAGGCGGCGTACGCGGCCTGCCTCACCTGCGAGGGTGCGGCGACGGCCGACTGCGTACCGATGAAGACGACCGAGCCGCCGCCCGCCTCCTTCAGCGCCGGCAGGCACGCCCGGGTCATCCGCAGCGACCCCAGCAGATTCACGTCGACCACCGACGCCCAGGTCGCGAAGTCCGCGTCCTCGACCCCGCCGAAGTAGGAGTCCCAGGCGGCCACCTGCACCACCGCGTCGATACCCCCGAAGCGCTCCCGTGCCAGCGCCGCCAGCGCCTCGCACTGGTCCTCGTCGGTGATGTCGGTGGCGCGGTACGCGGTCCGGCCGCCCTCCGGGTCGATCCCGGTCGCGCTCTTGGCGAGGTTCGCCTCGGTCCGCGCGCCGAGCACGGCGTTCCCGCCATCCCGTACGACGGCCGCCGCGACCTGATGCCCGAGCCCGGCGCCGACCCCCGACACGACGACCGTCTTGCCCATGAGCAGTGACATCGATGACCTCCCGGCTCTGGCGCTTTACCTGACGGAGCGTCAGAGTATGGGCGAGCGCAGGCGGAAGGAAGGGAAGGCGCATGAGCGAGGACACGCGTAGCGATGTGTACGCCGAGTTGGCCGCTGTCGGCCCGTACGGCGTCCGCCCCGGCCACGCCCTCATCACCATGGTCGAACCGCACCCCGGCCACGAGTACGCGTACAACCGCTGGTACGAGGACGACCACTACTACGCGGGCGCCATGGCCATGCCCTGGATGTACGCGGGCCGCCGCTGGGTCGCCACCCGCGAGCTGCAACTGCTGCGCTACCCCGAGAAGTCGGCGATCGCCCAGCCCGTCACCACCGGCTGCTACCTCTCCGTCTACTGGATCACCGACGGCCGCCACGCCGACCACATGAAGTGGACGGTCGCCATCAACAGGCGGCTGAACCGGGACGCGCGCGTGTACCAGGACCGCACCCACGTCTTCACGGCGTTCCAGGACCACGAGACGACGGTGTACCGGGACGGGGCCGCCGGGCCCCGCGACTTCCACGCCCTCGACCACCCGTACGCCGGGCTGGTGGTGGAGGTCGTCGACAGCGAGTCGCCGCGGCAGCGGGCGGAACTGCTGGAGTGGCTGCGCGGCCGGCACCTGCCGAAGCGGCTGGCGGGCTCACCGACGGCGATGGTCACGGTGTTCCGCCCGACGCCCCTGCCCGGCGACCGGATGACGTATGTGAAGCAGGTGGAGGGCGTCGACACCCGGCTGACGCTGCTGTGGTTCCTGGAGACGGACCCGAGGGAGTGCTGGGACGCCCGGTTCACCGGCCTGGACGAGGACGTCGCCGGGTCCGGGCTGGGGAGGGTGGAGCTGGTGGCACCGTTCGTGCCGACGGTGCCGGGGACGGACCGGTATGTGGCGGAGCTCCGGGAGACCAGGTAGCTCACTTGAGTTCGTCGGGGCACGGGGTGCCCCGGGGCAGCTGGTACGGCGCCGCCAAGCGGTAGGTGCCCGCCTTCGGCGCCAGCAGCATCGTCCACTTGTCGCCCTTCGCGTCCTCCGGCGTCTCCGTCAGGCAGCCGTTGACGTTGGTGTACGTCTTCGGCGTGCCCTCGGCCCGGTGCTTGGACGCCTCGGTCTCCTGCGGCGGCTTCAGGCTCTTGCCGTTCGCGTCGACGATGCTCAGCCACGGCGAGTACGGGATCCGGATCAGGACCCGCTCGGCCTTGCCGACCTCGATGGTCAGCTCGCCCTGCTCGGCGCTGTCCACCACCGCGTCGGGCTCGGCGAGCGGCGCCGCGTCGGTCACCCGGAACAGCTGCCAGTTGGCGTCGCCCCAGACCTGCTTCAGATACGGCATCCCGCGCTGGACCAGCGCCCGCTCGCGTTCGCCGCCGTCGCCGTCGGGCTCGTCCTTCGGCAGCACCACGAAGTGAACGGCCCAGCGCTGCAGCCACTCGTGGTAGTTCGCGGAGTTGAGGGTGTCGTCGTAGAAGAGCGGGTTGCGTTCCATGTCGGCCTGACGGTTCCAGCCGCGGGCCAGGTTGACGTACGGCGCCAGCGCGGACGCCTCCCGGTGCGAGCGGGCCGGGACCACCTCGACGCGGCCCTTCTCGGCGCCGACCTGCTGGAGCTGGTGGACGAGCGGGGCGAGTTCGCGGGCCCAGGACGCGGCCGGCGTCGTATGGATGATGTCGTCGACCGACTTGAAGCCGATCCAGCCGACGAAGCCGACGAAGGCGAGGACGGTGACGTAGAACTTGCGCGAGCGCGGCACGGTGTACGGGAGGGCCGCGATCAGCGTCGCGCCCGCGAACAGCATCGGCAGCCGCGAGATGTTCGAGCCGATCTGCGAACTGACCAGCCACACCAGCACGACCCCGAGGCTGTACACGGCCGCCGTCAGCCGGACCGTCTTCCACTCCTTGGGGACGAGGAAGAGGCAGAGCAGGCCGTACAGCAGGGGCAGGATCACCGAACCGATGGTCATCGGCTGGGTGCCGGAGAACGGGAACAGCCAGGCGGACAGGGCGACCACGGCCGCGGGTGCCAGGCCGAGCGCCCAGGCGCCGGGGCGCCGCTTCTGCAGGAACAGCGCGACCGCGACCAGGCCGACGAAGAGACCGGCGACCGGGGACGACATGGTGGCGAGAGCGGCCAGCGAGGCGGCGACCAGCGCCTTCGCCCACCGCTTGTGGCGCCAGCGGTACGGCCAGCAGAACACCGCCCCCACCGCGGCCAGCGCGAACGCCGTGCCGAGCCCGAAGGTGACCCGCCCCGACAACGCGTTGCAGATCAGCGCGAACACCCCGGCGAGCGCGGCCCACAGGGGGTTTTTCACCGCGCGGCTGCGAATCAGGAGCAGGGTCAGCAGGCAGGCCGAGACCGTGCCGGCGATCGTCATCGTCGTACGGACGCCGAGCAACGACATCAGGTACGGCGACACCACGCTGTACGACACCGGGTGCATACCGCCGTACCAGGCGAGGTTGTACGCCGAGTCGGGGTGCCGGCCGACGAACTCGGCCCAGGCGTCCTGCGCCGCGAGATCGCCACCACTGTTCGCGAACGTGAACAGCCAGATGATGTGCAGCACGCCGGCGAGGGCCGTGACCGCCAGCACCGGGTGGCGCGACGGCCACTGGCGCGGGGGTTCGTCCAGGTCGAGGAGCCGGCGGATCCGGCCGTTACGCTGCGTGCCGGGTCTGTCGTGCGGGCTGTGCGGACCGGTTTCGGGCACGGCTATTCGCGGGCCGGATACCGCTGGGCCCGGATCGGTGTCGTCGGCGCGTGTCGGCTCCGCTGTGGCCACCTGAAGGCACTCCCCGTGTCCCGTCTTCTGTTCTCGGCCGCGTTCCACGGTGTTACCGGCCGCTTCTCGTCCAGTTCGCGGCCACGTCCCGGCGGCCGACGACCTGCCCCGATTCGTGACGCTAGCACGCACCCCGCCGCGGGGCCCCTCGGGTGGGGCTCCATCGGCGGGGTGCGGTGACGGTATGCCGGTTATGGGTCAGCCGAGACGGGTCAGCTTGCTCGTGAACCCGGGCTCGGCCAGGTCCTTCCGCAGGGCGACCGGAACCTGGACCGCGGAGCCGGAGCCGTCACCCACGGTGAGGGCGCCGACCTCGGTACCGGCCTTCGCGGTGTGCGGCACGTCCTCGGCCTTGAAGGTCAGCTTCACCTTCAGGCCCGACCAGCCGACCGCGGTCACGTCCTTGGTCGCGACGACCGGGGTACGGCCGCCGAGGCCGTCGTCGACATAGCCGACGACATCGCCCTTCTTGTAGATCGTCGCCGACTCCAGCGCGCCCTGGGCGGCCCGGATCAGCTTGTCGCCGCCGGTGAGGGCGGCGCTGAGGATGGTGTTGTCGGTGCCGCCGGCGGGCTGCCGGATGACCGCGCCGATGATCGTGCGGGTCTCGGCGCCGACCGTCTTCTGCGCGGCGAACACGAGGTTGCCGAGGGCGGAGGTGGTGGTGCCGGTCTTGATGCCGACGACGCCGTTGTGGCCGACCAGCTGGTTCCAGTTGGAGTGGTTGGTGCCCTTGTAGTCGTCGTACGACATCATCCCGGCGACCTCGCGGAACGCGGGCTCCTGCGCCATCGCCGCCTTCGCCAGCTTCACCTGGTCCACGGCCGTGGAGACCGTGGAGTTGGTCAGGCCGGAGGGGTCGGTGTACGTCGTGTTCGTCATGCCGAGCTTCTTCGCCGTGGCGTTCATCTTCGCCACGAACGACTTCTCGGAACCGGCGTCCCAGCGGGCCAGCAGCCGGGCCACGTTGTTGGCGGAGGCGATGAGGATGCTCTCCAGGGCCTCGCGCTGGGTGATCGAGTCACCGGCCGTCACGTCGACGGTGGACTCCTGGCCGGCGTTCGCCTGGTCCTGGGCCGCCTGGTCGATCTTTATCTTCTGGCCGGCGGCGCCGCTCTTCAGCGGGTGGTCGCGCAGGATGATGTACGCGGTCATCACCTTGGCGACGCTCGCGATCGGCACGGGCTTCTGGTCGCCGGAGGAACCGAACGAGCCGATGCCCTGGACGTCGAGGGCGGCCTGGCCGTCGGCGGGCCAGGGGATGTCGGCCTTGCTGCCGTCGAAGGTGTAGGTGTCCTTCGCGGTGAGGTCGAGGGTGGGCTGCGGGAGCGGACGGACAGTCTGTACGACCGCAAAGATGATCAGGAGGACGATGACCAGGGGCGTCCAGATCTTGACCCGCCGGACGAGGGTCCTGACCGGGGTCTGCGGCGGCGGGGGAGTGTTGGTCAACTCGGCGAGCAGGTCCAGCGGGGGCTTCGGGGGGAGCGGCTGCTGGGTGGTGCGCTCGGGGCCGATCTGAGGGATGGCGGTGGTGCGGGTGGTGGAGGCGGTGCTGGGCTTCGCCTCCGGCTGGGGGGCGGGCTTCGCGTCCGGCTTGGGCTTGGTGTCCGGCTTGAGGTCCGACTTGAGGGCTACGAACTTGCTGGTGCGCTCGGGGTCGGACTCGGGGTTCTTGGGCGTGGGCTTGGGCGTGGAGCCCAGCTTGAGCATGGTGGTGGGCTGGTCGACCTGCGGGGGCCGGGGGGCCTTGAGCGTGGTGGTGGGCTGATCGACCGCGACGGCCTTGGCTTCGGCTTCGGCCGTCTCGGTGTTCCCACCCGCACCACCCGTGCGGGTCTCGTCGCCGGATGCGGGCCCCTGCGAGGTGCCTTCGCCGTCGGCGGCCGCGGGCTCGTCGTCGGGTGCGGTCTCGGTGTTCCCACCCGCACCACCCATGCGGGTCTCGTCGTCGGATGCGGGTGGCCCCTGGGGGGCGTCCTCGCAGTCGGCGGCCGCGGGCTCGTCGTCGGGGGTGGCGTCTTCGGGTTCGGCGTCGGCCCGGGGGGCGTCCTCCGGTTCGGCGGCAGCCTCGGGCTTGTCTTCGGGCTCGGCGTCTTGGGGCTCGGCGTCGGCCTGGGGCTCGGCGGCAGCCGTGGGCTTGTCTTCGGGCTCGGCTTCTTCGGGCTCGGCCGTCGCCTTCGGGGTGTCCTCGGGTTCGGCCTCCTCGGGTTCGGCGGCAGTCTTCGAGGCGGCATCGGGCTCGGCGTCGGCGGTCTTCGGCTTGTCCTTCGGGTCGTCCTGGGCCGGAACGCCCTTGTCCGCGGCGGCTGTCGGATCGGCCGCCTCGGTCGTTGCCTCAGGCGTCGTACCGGGCTTGTCGGCGTTCTCCGGTGGCTCGGGGGCCTCCTGGGGCTCCTCGGCGTACACAGGGCCCTCCTCGGGCCCCTCCGCGCCCTTGCCGGAGTTCTCGGACTCCTCCGCCGGCGGGCCCGTGCGTACCCACGCCGCCACCGCCTGGCGGAGCTTCGTGTCGTCGTCGCCGGCCGTCTTCAGGTCCCGTACCGAGAAGATCCGGGTCTCGGTGTCGCCGCCGGCCGGCTCCTTCTCGTCCTGAGCGGCCACCGCCGCTCGCGGATCGCGTGGTTCGGGAACCGTTCCCGCGCTCCCCGACGTCGGTTCCGCCGACGACTCGCGCTGCTTCGACCTGTCGGGGGACTCGCCCGCCACCGATGCCTCCTCCACGCTTCGCACGTTGCCGTGCGCTGTCCGAACCATGTACCAGTGTCCTGTGTGCGGGCTTAGCCCCTGCGGTAGACGAGAACGACATACCTTCCGGTTCCCTTACAAACCGGTCACGCGCCCTCGACAGACCAATGTGAGAGGGGTCACCCTGTCATTCATCCACGCGGGGAGGCATGGATGGGCAGGAGCCGCAGAACACTTCCGGAGGAGCTTCTGCTGCTGGCACTGGACCCGACCACGGGTACCACTGCGCAGCCGCAGTCGCTCGACCTCGGTCTGGCCGGAGCACAGCTAGTGGAGCTGGCGCTGGCCGGACGGATAGCCCCAGACGGGGATCGTATCGCCGTGGTGCAGCCACGGCCGACTGGAGATCCGACTTTGGACTGCGCGTTGGAGTTGCTGCGAAGGCGTGGCGCTCCCGTGCGGGCTGTGCACTGGATCGGCGGGCCACGTCTGGGACTTCGCCAGACGTATCTCTCGCATCTGGAGCGGTGCGGCATGGTGCATGCCGTGGCGGGCCAGATGTGCGGGGTGCTGCCGACGACGCGTTACCAGGCGACGGACAACGAGATATGCCGGGACATCCGTACCCGGCTGGACTCGGCGATCCGCACCGGCGTACCGCCGGACCCGCGGACCGCGGCGCTCGCCGCCCTGGCCCACGCGGTCGGCCTCGGCAAGCACCTGTATCCGGGGAACGAGGGACGGTCCTCGCGTTCCCGGCTGCGGGACTTGATCCGGCACGACCCGATGGGTGGGCTCGTGGCCCACGCCGTCATGGACGTGCAGAACGGCGCGGGCGCCCAGCCCCGCCGCAGCCCGGCCGCCCCGGCCGGGCGCCAGACCGGACCTGGCGCCAGGTCAGGTGCACCGGAACCCGCCCGCGGTGTTCCGATGCAGCCGCGCCGAGGTGCGGACGCGATGGCGCGTGCCGTGGTGCACTGAGCCGCAGTTCCACGGCAGTAACACAGCAGCACAGCAGCAGGACAGCACCCTTGAGACCCGGTTCGGGAGCCGCTGGTCCGAGCGGGGCGGTGAGGCGCACGCGGTACGCGCCCCGCCGCCCCGCTCGGCTTTTCGCGTCCCGCCGTCCTCGTCGGTTCTCGTCAGTTCTCGTCGGTTCTCGTCAGTTCTCGTCGTCCGGCGTCCGGAGAATCCGGAACGTGCCCGAACTGACGCGTACGCGCCGCATATCCACAGTTTCCCAGCGGTAGGAAGCACCTTGGTGGCAGTCTGCTCAACAGCAGATACGCAAAGTGGTAGTTACAGGCAGGCAGCCGGAGGTGCACGTCCCGTGGCGTCCAATGTCAATCCCACCGTCAGGCGGCGCCGGCTGGGCCAGGAGCTGCGCAGGCTCCGCGAGCTCAAGGGCATGACGGCGGAGGAGGTGGCGGAGCGGTTGCTCGTCTCCCAGTCGAAGATCAGCCGGCTGGAGAACGGGCGCCGGAGTATCAGCCAGCGCGATGTCCGCGACCTGTGCGGGGTCTACGAGGTCGAGGACCAGCGGGTCGTCGATTCCCTGATGGAGATGGCCAGGGATTCGCGGCAGCAAGGGTGGTGGCATGCGTTCGGGGACATCCCGTACAGCGTCTACATCGGCCTTGAGACCGACGCCGAGTCGCTGAGGGTGTACGAACCACAGCTGGTCACCGGGCTGTTGCAGACCCGGGCGTACGCGGAGGCCCTGGTGCAGGGCGCGTTGCCGGAGACCGCCGCCGCCGACATCGAGAAGCGGGTCCAGGTCCGGATGCGGCGACAGGAACGTATCACCGCCGAACACAACCCCCTTCGTCTCTGGGTGGTGCTCGACGAGGCCGCGCTGCGCCGGCTCGTCGGCAGCAGGCTCGTGATGCGCGAGCAGCTGGAGTACCTGATCGAGATGTCCCAGCAGCCGCACATCACCGTCCAGGTGCTGCCCTTCGAGGTGGGCGCGCATCCCGGCCTCAACGGCCAGTACGCGATCCTGGAGTTCGCCGACGCGGCCGACTCCAGCGTCGTCTACCTGGAGGGCGTGACCAGCGACCTGTACCTGGAGAAGGCCCACGACGTGCAGAAGTACGCCGTGATGTACGAGCACCTGCGGGCCCAGTCGCTGAACGTCGAGGCATCCCGGCAATTCATCGCCGACGCGGCCAAGGAGTACGCGCGCTGAGCCCTCCCGGGGGCCTTCGGGGAGTCCCAAGGGAGCCTCCGGGAGCCGCCGGCGGCCTTCCCGGACGGCGAGCGCCGGATCGTACACCGGCGCCACGCTCCAGCGGAAGTCTCCCCTGGAATATGCCATCCGGTCGAGTGAACGAGTGCTCCAGGCAGGCGAGTTGGCTAGTAGCGTCGATCACGCCAACCGGTCAAGCAGGTTGGCGTGAATCGCACTACAGCAACTCGTTACAGGAGTGGACATGGCACTGCTTCAGGGCACCACGGAGACGTGGACGAAGTCCTCCTATTCCGCAGGGAACGGGGCGTGCGTCGAGGTCAAGTCGCCGACGACCGCTGGACTCGCCGTACGCGACTCCAAGGTCGAGGAGGGCCCGGTCCTCGCGTTCCCGACCGGCGCGTGGAACGCGTTCGTGGCTTCGGTCAAGGCGTAGGAGGGTATTCGCTGACCCACCGACCACGCTCCCGACAACGACAATCACAACTGCACAAGCGTCACCTGAAGAGCCCTCTCGACTAGCTCGCCGTCCTGGCCGAGGGGGCTCGGCTTGTGCGCCCGTCGGATCACTCACCGCGTCACCTACCGGACGGGGAAGGCCACATCGCACACCGGGTCCTCCGGCCCCGCCGCGTCCCAGTCCGCGAAGTCGACCTCCCGGCACGGGCCGTCGTACTCCAGACCGCCCTGCCGGGCCACCCACCGCTCCACCGCCTCGAAGGCCGCCAGGATCTGCGGATGCGCCACCTGCGCCTTGCTGATCCGCGTATACGCCAGCGTGCGCGCCGGCTCGACGCGCACCTTGGTCTCCCAGGCCCGCCCGTGCCGTTCCGCCCAGGCCCGGGCCGCCGCCTCGTCCGCCACCGGGACACAGGCCTCGGCCGGCCCGTCGCTCTCCATGGACACCTCCGCGTAGTACACGACGAACGGCGCCCCGGTCACACCCCCGCATTCGCGGGCCGCCGCCTCCAGACGGCCCAGCGAGGCGCCGATCCAGGACGGCAGCTCGTCCGCCAGGCTGTGCCGCGTCTCGGTGATCACCACCTGCGCGGGCATCTCCACCGTCTCCACCGCGAACGTCTCGTACATCTCCGAACTCCTCCCGGACAGCCGTCCACGGAGGTAGGCGGCAAGGGTCCGCTGCCCGGCGATCCGCCGCTCGACATCGGCCCAGTAGGCGGCGAGCAGCCCGGCGGCCGCGTCGCCGTCCGCCTCCTCGACCACCTCGGCGATCCGCGCCAGCGGCATGTCCAGCTGGCGCAGCAGCGCCACCAGCCGGGCGCGCTCCGCCTGGCCGGCCCGGTAGTAGCGGTAGCCGGTCGCCTCGTCGACCTGCGCCGGGGCCAGCAGCCCCAGCCGGTCGTACAGGCGCAGGGCCTTCGCCGAGAGCCTGGAGCGCGCCGCGAACACCCCGATCGTGAGCAGTTCCTCGTCCTCCACGCCCACATCCTCCGTCACCGAGCCCCGTGGCCCGGCGCGACCGACGCTCGTCCCTGCCCCAGGGGGAAGGTCAAGCAGCAGCGGAAATGCCGAGGGCGGTCACGGGACACCTCTCCCGTGACCGCCGCCGACCTGGCTGCCGAAGTCAGCCGATGGCCTTCTCCACGGCCGCCACGACCTCCGCCGACTCCGGCTCGGTCTGCGGCGCGAACCGGGCGACGACCTGGCCGTCCCGGCCGATCAGGAACTTCTCGAAGTTCCAGCGGATGTCCCCGCTGTGCCCCTCGCCGTCGGCGAAGGGGGTGAGACGGTCGTAGAGCGGGTGCCGTCCCTCCCCGTTGACCTCGACCTTCTCGGTCAGCGGGAAGGTCACGCCGTACGTCGCCGAGCAGAACTCGGCGATCTCCTCGGCGCTGCCGGGCTCCTGCCCGAGGAACTGGTTGCACGGCACCCCGAGCACGGTGAAGCCCTGCGCCGCGTACCGCTCCTGGAGCCGCTCCAGGCCGCTGTACTGAGGGGTCAGACCGCACTTGGAGGCCACGTTGACAATGAGCACGGCCTTGCCGGTGTACCCCGGAAGGTCGGCGGAACCGCCCTGCAGAGCACCGATCTCGATGTCGAGCACGGACCCGTTGTTCTCAGTAGTCGTCATAAGCGGATGCTAACTCCGCTGAGTGGCGGACCGGGTCCCGGCCTCCACCAGCACGTCCCCCGCCGCCGTCCGCGAGTACAGCACCGACCGCCCGGCCCGCCGCCGCTCCACCAGCCCGGCGTCGAGCAGGACCCTCAGGTGCCGCCCGACCGAGCCCAGCGTCTGCCCGGTCACCGCCGTCAGATGGGTCGTGCTCAGCGGGGCGTCCAGCAGCACCAGCACACCGGCGCGCGCGCCGCCCAGCAGCGCCGCGAGGGCCGCCGGGACCGCCTGCGCGGTGGGGTCGGAGAGCGCGCCGGCGCACGGGTAGACCAGGGCGTACCGGTCCGGCTCCTCCCAGGAGACCCAGCCGGCCTTGGGCGTGACCGGGACGAGGAGGAGGTCGGCGCCGGAGATCTCGCGGGGCGGGTATTCGTACAGATTGACCTGGAGCCGGTTGGCACCGAGCCAGCGGGTCCGCCCCGGCCGCACCGAGTCCAGCACCTCGGCCCAGCCGCCCCGGCTGACCTGCGCGGTCCGGGCGACCACATCCGCCTCCAGAATCCGCCGCCGACGCTCCCAGTACGGCCGTACGGTCGCCTCCCACACATACCTCAGCAGCTCGGCGGCGCGGTCGGGCAGGTCGTCTCGGTCCAGGGCGGCGGGGAGGGGACCGGCGAGGGCGACCCGGAGGTGCGCGCGGGCGTCGTCGGGGCGGGCCGCCCGTACCCGCGCGATACCGGCCTCGGCGCTCTCTCCGTCCCAGGGGGTGGGGGTGAGGAAATCGGCGGTCCACACGCGGCCGAGACCGGCGCGGACGAGCAGCGCGGTGACGGGGTCGGCGGCGAGCCGTGCCCGGTAGCCGGGCAGATGCTCGTCCAGCCAGCGCCGTTCGCCGGGGTGGGCGGCGGAACCGCAGTGCAGCAGCTTGAGGCTCGCGATGGTCTCGGCGAGGGGGGAGAGCAGGAAGCGGCTACGGGCGAGCGTGTCCGCGTTGAGCTGCCACCAACCCAAGGGGATCTCCCTGTTGTTAGAGCCTCTCGCTGTCGTGAGGTGCTCTGCGGCCGTTAGAGCCTCTTGCTGCTGCGAGAGGCTCACTGCCTGCGCCGCCTGTTAGAACCTTTCGCGCCCCCGCGAAACAATAACGCCCGCTATAAGCACTCCCCGAGACTCCCGAGCATGCCCACCACCTACCGATCCCTCTTCCGCGCACCCGAGTTCACCCCTCTTTTCCTCGGCTCGGCCGCCCAGAACGCCGGCGGTACCGTCGGCGGGCTCGCGCTCGGCACGCTCGTCTACCGCACCACCGGCTCCCCCCTCCTCTCCGCGCTCAGCATGTTCGGCCCCTCGCTCGCCCAGGTGCTCGGCGCGACCTTCCTGCTCTCCGGCGCCGACCGGCTGCCCCCGCGCACCACCCTCGCCGCGATCTCGCTCACCTTCGCCGTCGCCACCGCCGGCATGGCACTGCCGGGCCTCCCGCCCGGTGCGCTGCTCGCCGCCGTCCTGCTGCTCGGCCTCGTCGCCGCGCTCGGCGGCGGGGTCCGCTGGGGGCTCCTGAACGAGATCCTCGCCAAGGACGGCTATCTGCCCGGGCGTTCGCTGTTCAACATGATGAGCGGGCTGGTGCAGATCGCCGGTTACGCCACCGGTGGCGCCCTGCTCGCCGCCGTCTCCCCGCGTACCTGTCTGCTGCTCGCGGCGGCCCTCTACCTGACGTCCGCCGTCGTGGTCCGCCTCGGTCTGACCACCCGCCCGCCCCGGGCCGCCGGCCGCCCCTCCGTCGCGGCGACCCGGCGCACCAACGCCCTGCTGTGGTCGTCCCGCCCGCGCCGCCTCACCTATCTCGGCCTGTGGCTGCCCAACGGTCTGGTCGTCGGCTGCGAGTCGCTGTACGTGTCGTACGCCCCGGGCGCGGCCGGCACCCTCTTCGCCTGCGCCGCCCTCGGCATGCTGGCCGGTGACGTGACCGTCGGCCGGCTGCTCCCGCCCGCCGTCCGCACCCGTATGGCCACCCCGCTGCTGCTGCTCCTGGCCACGCCCTACCTGCTCTTCTTCCTGCACCCGCCGCTGGTCCTCGCCGCCGGCTGTGCCACCGTCGCCTCCGCAGGCTTCGGCGCGAGCCTGGTCCAGCAGGAGCGGCTGATGACACTGACCCCCGACGAACTCAGCGGCCACGCCCTCGGACTGCACTCCGCCGGCATGCTGACCATGCAGGGCGTGGGTGCGGCACTGGCGGGGTCGGTGGCCCAACTCACCTCGCCCGCCAGTGCGATGACCCTGATGGCGCTCGCGTCACTCGCGGTGACGCTGACGCTGGCTACTGCCGGTCGGCAGGAGCGGAAGGTTCCGGCGCCGGTTCCGGCGGGGCGGTGACCTCGGCCACCGGCCCGAACCTGTCGGCGACGGCGGCGATCTGCTCGATCCCGGCCTTCAGCGCGGCCTGCCCCTCCGGTGCCTCCAACTCCCGCTCGTTCTTCTCGACCTCCTGGTCGAGCCGCTTGGTGGCGCGCTCGAAGTAGCGCAGCAACTCGACCGGGAAGGGCATCACCAGCGTGGAGTTCTTCTCGGCGGCGACCTCGACGACGGTCTGCAGCAGCCGCAGCTGCATCGCCTCGGGCGAGTCGGACATGATCCGGGAGGCGTTGGCGAGCTGCTGCGCGGCCTGGAACTCACCGTCCGCGGTGATCACCCGGGCCCGCCGCTCCCGTTCGGCCTCCGCCTGCCGGGACATGGACCGCTTCAACGACTCCGGCAGCTGTACGTCCTTGATCTCGACCCGGTCGATGTGGATGCCCCACTCCGCGGCCGGGCTGTCGATCATCAGGGCGAGCCCCTCGTGCAGCCGCTCGCGGTCGGTGAGCAGGTCGTCGAGGTCGCTCTTGCCGATGATGGACCGCAGCGACGACTGGGCGACCTGCCCGACGGCGAAGACGTAGTCCTGCACCTCGATGGCGGCGCGGATGGGGTCGGTGACCCGGAAGTAGACGACGGCATCGACCTTCACGGACACGTTGTCCTTGGTGATGCCCTCCTGCGTGGGCACCGGCATGGTGACCACCTGCACGTTCACCTTGCGCATCCGGTCGGCGAAGGGGATGAGGAAGGTGATCCCCGGGTGCCGGTACGCCGGCAGCGCCTTGCCCCACCGGAACACGACCCCGCGCTCGACCTGGTTCACCACCCGCATCCCACCGCGCAGCACGAGCAGGACCAGCACGACGGCCAGTACGACCCCTACGACAGCGCCGTCCATCGGCACTCACTCCTTCTCCGACGAGATCCGGACAATGATCCGGACAAGGATGAGGACACCGGCCGGGCACCTCGGGATGCGGAGGCGGGCGTCAGGAGTGCGTAAAGAAAACGAGCGGGCCCGCGGTCACCCCGCGCGACGCCGGAGGAACGCAACCCTCGTGCGCCCAGGGGCTCTTGGCGTGGCACGTAGCTGCCCTGCTCGCCGCGGTCACGTCGGCATTCCCCGCTCGGCCAGGCCGCTCTCATACGCGATCATGACCAGCTGCGCGCGGTCCCGGGCGTGCAGCTTGGCCAGGAGCTTGCCGACGTGGGTCTTCACGGTCGGCATGCTGATGACCAGGCGTTCGGAGATCTCCGCGTTGGACAGGCCGTTGGCGACCAGGACGAGGACTTCCTGTTCCCGCTTGGTGAGGCCGACGAGTCGTGGGGCGGGGCGGGTCGTCTCGCCGCGGCGGGAGAAGTCGGCGATGAGGCGCCGGGTGACCGTGGGGGCCAGTACGCCCTCGCCCGTGGCGATGACCCGGATGCCGTCGACCAGGTCGGACGGTGAGGCCTCCTTCAGCATGAAGCCGCTGGCGCCTGCCTGGAGGGCCGGGTAGACGTAGTCGTCCATGTCGACCATGGTCAGAGCCAGCACCCGGACACACTGGCCGGCGTCTCGTCGGAGCAGATCTCCCGGGTGGCCGCGATGCCGTCGAGGACCGGCATACGCGGATCCGTCAGGTGAGCAGGGCCGGCTCGGGCGCGCGGTGCTCCAGCAGACCGGCGGCATGCCTGCGGGCCTCGGCCCGGGGCATGCCGGCCAGGACGGTCCGCTCACGCGTCGCGCACGCGTCACGGGCCCCCGATCAGGGGAGCCGCGCGAACAGTGGTGCCCGACGGCGCCCTGCGACGAACCGAGAGCCCGAAAACCCGCCTCGGATCTGTAGCGATCATGACAAATTCGGGTAGGCATGCCGAGATGACCCGCGTCCGCGTCGCCGCTCCCACCGGAGGCGGACACCGGCGGGCAGTAGCCGGTCTGCTCGCCGATGGCGTTGATCTCCGCGTTGGACCTCGGGTCTCCCGCGTAGTCGATCTGGTCGGTGCAGCTCACCCCGGACTTTTTGGCGGTGCCCGACGGCGTGGCGTGGGCGGAGCCCTGGCTGGCTTGCGCACCGGACTGTGCAGAACTCGTGGGGCGGACGAACTGACGTGGAGCTGTGCCGGACCTGAACGAACGGACAGCAATTCAGATCGATGCCCTCGTCGATTCGGCGGGGGCATTCGCTCCCTGGTCGACGGAACAAAGAATTCCATTTCCTTTCCGCGATATCAGTAATCACGCGCGTGACAAACGTCAGTCAAAGGCGCCGCACAGTGGTTTCCGGCCGGGAGATTCGAAATAGGATTGGCCCTGCCCGAGATGGGCGCCTCCGGCGGCAACGCCGGTACGCCGTCCGTCCGGGACCAGGCCTGCGCTTCAGCCGTGGCGGGCGACGTGCAGCGCGGTGGCCCACAGAACGGCGGCGGCCCCGAATCCCAGCAGGACACGGACATGCGCGGCGTCGACGCCGCCGGCCAGCGTCAGGGACGCGGTCAGCGCCAGGGCCATGAGCAGTGCCCCGGTCCACCAGTACTGCGGCTGCGCGAAGGACCACGCGAGCGGGAGGAAGTGCAGCCCGACGATCATGCACACCGCGGCGGGAACGTAGAGCCACAGATCGAGCCGGCCGAGGATCAGGATCGCCGCGACGACCGCCACGGACTGACCGATGTTCACCTGGCCGAAAACCCGGAAGCTGTTCGGTGCCACCCGGCGCACGGGCCTTCGGCCCGGCAGCGCGCCGAACCGGATGGTGAGGGTCATCGCCGTGACCGCCGCGGCCGCCGCCAGAGCGACTGTGCAGAGCACGGCCGGAGCGGACACCCGAGGTATCAGTCCCGACACCCCCAGCATTTCCCACATCGATGCGAAAACGGACATTGTGACCGCACCTTGCACGGGCCGGTTTTCGCTCAATTTCCGGCTGCCGGATCCATTGATCACCAGTCCAGCCTACCGTAGCGCTTCATGCGAAATGCAGTACAGGTGTTACGAAAGGCATGACGCTTGTCAGTAAGTAACGGCAGTCCTTTTCTGATCGCGTTGGATTCTTGAAAGATGAGTGCCCGTGAGTGCCCATGGGCTGTCCGGAGGCGGTGCCGCCGCCGTATCTCCCGATGCGCGGGCACGGGGAGGTCGACTTCCTCGGCAAGCACCCCCACCGGATCGTCTGATGCTTCGGCTGCCGTTCACCAACGGTTGTCTCGCGCCCAGCGTGTGGATGGTGTGATCCTTAGCGATCCTCACGACTTGGGGATCGGTCCGCGAGAAGGAGAACACGTATGTTCGACCGTTCCAGCCGCCCGGTGCGCCGGGCCAGACGCGGCGCGCTCGGGGTGGCGGCCTCGTTCGCGATCGGCGCCTGCGTGGTGGGCGCGTCCGGCCCGGCGCAGGCCGACGCGGGGGGCAAGACCCCGCTGATTCCGGGCGACCTGCTGGTGAGCCGGGTCCACTACACCGGGACCGCGTCCATGATCACCCCCGGCGTCACCGTGCTGCCGACCGGCGCCGCCGCAGTCGCGGACGGCTCGTTCGCGCACGTCTGGGACAACGTCTCGGTCGACGAGAACTTCGGGATCACCGCGCCGATCCACCTCGACCAGATCACTCCGGCCGGTACTCTGGTCGACTCGATCGCCGCACCGGACGGCACCCCCAGCGCCTCCAGCCGCGGGCACGACCTGCTGATGGGCAGCTTCTCCTCGAAGTCGGAGCTGGCGCTCAATCTCTCCTCCGGCGGCGACGCGGTCACGTTCATGGGCTACGTCACGCCGGCGAACACGCTCGATGCCTCCAACGGCAACACCCCCGGCGTGGTGGACCCGACCAACCCGGACACCCAGTCCGTCTACCGCGCGGTCGCCGAACTCGACGCCAACGGCAAGTTCCGGATCACCGAGACCAACGCCTACAGCGGCGACAACGGCCGCGCGGCGATCCTCGACGACGCCACCGGCCAGTACTACACGGCCGGAAACTCCAACAACGGTACCGGCACCTCCGTTCCGGGCCTGATCTACGGCACGGGCGCGCAGCTGGTCACCCCGGCCCACACGCCCGAGCAGGCGCAGAACCCTGGCCTGCCGACCCCGGTCGGCGGGTTCAGCGTGACCCAGCTGCCCGGGATCACCAAGGCGGACAAGCTCGGCAAGGACACGAACTTCGCCGACGTCGCGCTCCACGACGGGGTGCTGTACTACACCAAGGGATCCGGAAGCAACGGCGTCGACACCGTCTACTTCGTCGACACCACCGGCACCGCCTGCCCGAATGGCGTCGGTACGCCCGTGCCCGGCGCGCCGCTGCCGACCGCGGCCGACACGTACAACGCCGAGACCGGTCAGCCGGCCGACAACATGTGCATCCTGGCCGGGTTCCCGACCGCGCCGGCCAAGTCCGTCAAGACCCCGGACACCGGCGACTCGAGCAACACCGCCGACTTCGGCGCGATCTGGTTCGCCAACCCGACGACGATGTACGTCGCCGACTCCGGGAACGGCACCGACACCTACAGCGACGGCAGCTTCACCGCCGCCGCGGCCCAGAACCTCGCCGGCATCCAGAAGTGGTCGCTGGTGAACGGCGCCTGGACCTACGACTACACCCTCAACGCGGGCCTCGGCCTTGGCGTGCCCTACACCGTCGCCGGCCTGCCCACCGGCACCAACCCGGTCACGGGCACCCCGTGGACCCCGGCCGCCGACGGTATCCGCAACTTCACAGGCAAGGTCAACCCCAACGGCACGGTGAGCCTCTACGGCGTGACCACATCCGTCGGCGGCGTGTCCGACTACGGCGCCGACCCGAACAAGCTGGTCACCATCACCGACAACGTCTCGGCCACGAGCCTGCCCGCCGACGAGCGGTACACCACCCTGAAGACCGCGTCCGCGGGCGACGTCCTGCGCGGCGTCTCCTTCACCCCCGGCCCTGCCAACTGACGCAAGACGAGTCGGCGGGGGCGGGCCCCACAACCACGCCCGCCGACAAGCCAGCGCCCCACTCAGCTCCTCACCATCATGACGACAGACACGGGTGAGCCGCTGGATGGCTACCGAGCTGCTCGCACTGCTCGGCGACGTGCTGGCGCTGTCCGACGACGTGCTCTGGCCGTCGACCTCAACCATGGTGGTACCGCCCTGCTGATCGGCCTGCTCACTGCCCACGATCAGCTGTCGCCTACCTCACCGGCCTGGCAGTGCACCGGGCCTCGGCCACCTACCGGGGCGAGGGAAACCGACGCGAAGGACGCCTTCGTCATCGCCGACCAGGCCCGCATCCGACGAGATTTGGGAGTGCTCAGGCCCGGTGACGAGATCGCCGTCGACTTGCGCACCCTGACCACCCGGCGACTGGCAGCCCATCGGCCGGCCGTGGCCGCCATCGTTCCCATCCGTGAGGGCTCGTCGGCCGCCCGCGGTGATCAGGATGCGGCGACGCTCCCTGGCACGACCCGAGGGTCGCTCCAGGGCCGGCCGGGGTGTGACCGGGGACTGCTGCATTGGCATCACGGACGTCACCGGGTCGGGGGAATGCGCTGCCGGTCGGCGAGCCGGACATCCCGGATAAGTGTGACTATCGCACCACGATGACATGGCAACTCCGAGCCGTCACCGTATCCGGTAGGAGGACCAGTTGATGAACCTCACCCTGAAGCGCCTGTTCGGCGCTACCGCGGCGGTGGCCACGTGCGCCACGGCCTTGCTCGGCACCGGCGCCGGCACCGCTGACGCCGCAGGCAGAGCGCATTGCGACCGCGCCGAACGGCCCATCTGGATAGACGACCCCAGTCGCAACATGACCGCCCACGGCTGCAGCCTGCCGGACAACGAGCGCCGCTGGTACAGAGTCGAGATCGACACCCTCGTAGAGCCCCACCACGCAACGGAGTATCTGAACGGACACGTCGATCGGACCGAGACCCTGCACGACAGGACCGTCAGGTGCATGGGCTACACGTCCGAGAACGGCACGGTGAACTGGTTCGGCTGCGTACCTCGCTGACTACTCACCGGGGGTTCCCGGGAGCTGGTGCGTCGCAGAAGGCGCTCGAGCGCGGAGCGCCTTGGGCGCTGAGGTCGGGAACGGGACGCATCCTGCAGTGATTGCAGTGATTGCAGTGATTGCGTTGCTTCTGGCGGCTGTTGGGGATGCGCGGGTGGTGCTCGCGTGTGACGAGGACCGGTCGTTCGCCGCGCTGAGCCGTGCATCCTGGACGCTGTGCAACGCGCACAGCAACTCGCCACGGTCTCCGCGTACTCGGCCGACGGCAGCCCGCTAGGGAGTCAGCCCTGCCTTCGCACAAGCGGCCCGCAGTTGGGGTGTGCAGATCTGGGCGATGGTGTACACACCGTCCTTGATGAGGGTCTGCTTGATGTTGGCGGTTGTCACGGCGACCGGGGTGAGGAGCACGGACGGGATGTGATGGGTGGTGGGACTGTCGGTCGTCGTCGTGGCGATGGTGTGCGGCTTCTCGCCGCGGCCCAGGGAGACGGCCATGGCGGCGGCTGCCCCGGTTTCCGCGCGGAAGGACTTGTACACCGTCATGGTCTGCTCGCCGTTGACGATGCGCTGCACCGCGTCGAGGTCGGCGTCCTGGCCGGTGACCGGTGGAAGGGGCCTGACGTGGGCGCTCTTGAGTGCGGAGATGACGCCTGCGGCCATGGCGTCGTTGGCGGCCAGGACGCCGTCGATCCGGCCCGGGCCCAGAGCGGAGATGGCGGCGGACATGTTGGCATGCGCGTTGTTCGTGCTCCAGCCCGGGGTGTCGTAGGAACGGCCGATCCTCACCTTGCCCCGCAGGACGGACAGTGCGCTCCTCTTGTACGACGCGGCGTTGGGGCTGGTCGGATCGCCGTTCATCATGACGATGGTCCCGTCCTCGGCCGGGGTGTGCACGGTGTGTATGGCCTTGAGGAGGGCCTGGCCCTGCAGCGTTCCGACCTGTACGCCGTTGAAGCTGACGTAGCCTGAGATGGGCCCCTCGACGAGCCTGTCGTAGGCGATGACGGGGACGCCCGCGCTGTGGGCCTCCTCGACGGTGGAGCGCAGCGCCCTGTTGTCGGTGGCGCCGAGGATGAGGACCCTGACCCCCTTGGTGATCATGGCGATCATCTGTTGCCGCTGGGCCGTCGAGTCGTCGTCGGCGTTGGCATAGATGACGTTGCAGTGCGGGCAGAGCTGTTTCACCCGTTGCTCGATCAGCGGCTTGTCGGAGTTCTCCCAGCGTGGCACGACCCGGCTCGGCAGCAGCAGGCCGACGGTGAAGCCGTTCGTGGCAGGTCTTCCGTCTCCTGCGCAGGCGGCCAAGGGCATGGCCAGCAGGCCCGTGACCAGCACCCCGACGACATGACGCGCACGGAGCGTCACGCATTTGCTACGACACGTCATGATCGGTCCCCCTCCTTGCGCCTGGTTCTGCGCCCACCGAAGCCGGTTCACGACGCGGTACCGCTATCTCGCTGCACACCTGCTTGCCGCCGGCCACCGGCACCGTGCCGAAGGACTCCGACATCGCCTCGACCAGGAGCAGACCCCGGCCGCCGGTCGACTCCCAGTCCACGATCACGGGCTTGGCGGGCGCCCGCGGAGAGGAGTCGCTCACGCAGACACGCACCCGGTCGCCGCGGAGTATCAGGTCGAGACGGACCGGGCCCTGGGTGTGCATCAGGGCGTTGGTGACGAGTTCGGACACCACCAGCAGCACCGGGTCGATGGCTTCTTCGACCTTCCAGCGGCGCAACGTGCGCGCGGTGAACCGGCGTGCGTGCATCACGGCGTCGGGCAGCCGCCACACCAGCCAGCCCGACCGGATCGGCCGGGTCTTCATGCCGTCGTAGCGCAGCAGCAACAGCGCCACGTCGTCCTCGCGACGGCCGAAGTCGCCCAGCAGGTCGTCGGCCACCCGCCCAGGATCCGACGGGTCGGCCGCGGCGAGGGTGGCGCGCGTGCGGCGCATGCCCTCGTCCAGGGACAGATCGGCGGCCTCGATCAGCCCGTCGGTGACGAGGGCGAGCATCGTTCCGGGCGCCAGTGCCATCGCGGTCATCGGGAATTCCGCCTCCATGGAAATGCCCAACGGAAGGCCTCCCTCGACCTCGACCTCCTCGGTGCTGCCGTCGGGATGCCGCAGCAGCGGTGAGACGTGCCCGGCCCGGACGAACAGGACGTCGCCCTCGTCCATGTCCAGTTCGGCGTAGCAGCAGGTGGCGAAGAGATCCGTCTCCATGCCGACGAGGAGGCGATTGGCGTGCGAGACGACCACGTCGGGCGGGTGGCCCTCCACCGCGTACGCCCTGACCGCGGTACGCATCTGGCCCATGATCGTCGCGGCTGCGGCGCTGTGGCCCTGCACGTCGCCGATGACCAGCGCCACCCGGTCCTCGGAGAGAGCGATCACGTCGTACCAGTCGCCGCCCACCTGCAGTCCTCGCCGGGCGGGCAGGTAGCGGGCGACGGCGATCCCGCCGGGAAGCTCGGGCAGACGTCGCGGCAGCAGGCTGCGCTGCAGCATGGTCGCGAGTTCCTGTTCGGTGTCATAGGCGTGGGCGCGGGTGAGGGCCTGGCCGGCCAGTGAGGCGGTGGCGGTCAGCAGCGTACGTTCCTCGGGGACGAACTCGTGCGGCCGGTCCCAGCCGATCAGGCACACGCCGGCGACCCGGCCCTTGGCGGGCAGCGGCAGGACGGCAAGGCCTCCGGGGCCGATGCCGTCGAGTCCCGGTTCGAGGGCGGTGCCTGTCGGCCACAGGTCCATACGTCCGTCTCGCAGAGCCATCTGCAGGCTGGGCAGGGCGCTGAGGGGTGCGTCGAGCCACTCCGAACGCCACTGGAGACGCCATGTCTGCGGCCAGGCAGCGGGCTGCGGCGGGTCGAGCAGGGTGACCTGGAGCCGTTCGTGCTGCAGCTCGGCGAGCGCCACCCGGTCGGCGCTCAGGGGTTCACGCAGGGCAGTGACCACCACGTGGCTGACGTCGCGCACGGTGGTGGCCTCGTCGAGTGCGACGGTCAGCCACTGGATCCGGGAGACGTCGTCGGTGCCCCGGTGCAGGACCGAGGTCGCCGTCACCACACCCAGAACCTGCTCCGGCCGGTCGTCGGCACCCGCCGCCACGCGGCACCTCAGACTCAGCCAGCGCATCTCACCGGTGGGGCAGCGGACGCGGAAGTCCAGTTCCCGTCGGCCGAACGGCTGGGCGGACGGCTCCAGTACCGACATCAGCGCGTGCAGGTCTTCCGGCAGTGCGTGCGCGAGCAGGGAGTCCGCCTTGCCGTCGAATTCGTCCGGCTCGATGCCGATCAGTTCGCGCAGCGTCTCGTCCGCGTCGATCACGCCGGTTTCCGGGACCAGGACGAAGGAGCCGACGCGCATTCGGCGCAGGGCGGAAGTCAGGGGTGCCGGCGGCGGCCCTCCTCCGGCCGTGGCCAGCACGCCGGCGACCGCGTCGGCGTAGCGCTCCAGGAAGCGCTGTTGCTCGGCTTCGAAACCGTTCTCGCCGGCGCCCACGACGACGAGGCAGCCGAGCCGTCTGCCCTCGGCGTCCAGGGGCAACGCACCGAGCGACGTCCGGGCTCGCGGCGGCGCCGGAGATCCCTCGGGAAAGGAGGCGAGTGCCGCGGGGGTCAGCCACACGGGCTGGGAGGCGCGGAAGGCGCGGGCCGCAGGCGAGCCGCCGGACAGGGCCAGGCGCTCCGGCAGCCCGTACTCGGCCAGGGCGCATCCGGCCGTGTCCACCGACCGAAGGTCGTCAGAACTCGCGTCGGGCACATAGAGCACGGCCAACGCCGCACCGGCGAACGTCAGGGCGCGGATGCTCACGGGGGACTCCGGCCTCGGTGGTGCGCCGCTGTCCGCGACGCCGGCCTCGGCGGTCACCGCCTGCGAGAGCCCGTCCCCGGCACTGCCGTCGTGAGGCATGTCCCCATCTACCTCCCGTCCCTGCCGGGGTGCCGACACGGCTACTGCTGGTGACTCCCCTTATCAGAATCGCATAGGTGGATGAACCGGACAGGTTGACGTCAAGTCGGCCACGCGGCACCGGGTTCGCAGTTCACCATGGCCGGTGCCACACTGGCGGGGTGGTCGTTTTGCGACTTTCGCCTGGTCCGGGCGGGTGCCGGCCGGAACTCCGCCACGCCCCGGCGGGCCGCGCTGCCGCGCCGCGGTTGCGGCCGCGGCGCTCCAGGGACGAGGGAGGTCTCGCGCATGAAAGCCCGCGTTCGGGACAGCGCCCTCGCCCTGGCCGCGGTCTCGACGGCCGTGTCTCTCACTGCCTGCGGAGCGGGCCCCGGGAGCACCTCCCACGCAGGGGACGCGCGGAAGATCAGTGTGCTGCTGCCGGACTCCACCACGGCCCGCTGGGAGACGCAGGACAGGCCCCTGCTGGAGCGGAAGATCCGGCAACTCTGCGGCGACTGCACGATCGTGCGCGCCAACGCCAAAGGTGACGTGACCATCCAGCAGGAACAGATGGACGCATCGATCGCCGACGGGGTCGATGCCATCGTGCTGACGGCCGTCGACGCCAGATCCATGGGCGCCTCGGTCGGAAAAGCAGCTGCCGCGCACATCCCGGTCATCGCCTACGACCGCCTCGCCGAGGGCCCCATCTCGGGCTACGTCTCCTTCGACGGCCAGGAGATCGGCAGGCTCCAGGGCAGGGCGCTGCTGACGGCCATGGGTGCCAAGGCGCACAGCGGCCGGATCGTGATGATGAACGGCGACCCCGGCGACCCCAACGCGCTGTCGTTCAAGCAGGGCGCACTGTCCGAACTCCGGGGGAAGGTGACGATCGCCAAGGAGTACGACACACCCCAGTGGAGCACGGAGGCGGCGAACCACAACATGTCCGGGGCCATCTCTTCCCTGGGCGCCGGCAGCATCAACGGTGTCTACGCCGCCAACGACGGCCTGGCCGCCGGCAGTATCGCCGCCCTCAAGGCCGACAAGGTCACGCCGCTGCCCCCTGTCACCGGGCAGGACGCCGAACTCACAGCCGTACGGCGCATTGTCAGCGGCGATCAGTACATGACGGTCTACAAGCCGTTCGGACCCGAGGCTGCCGCCGGCGGTGCCCTGGCCGTGGCCGCCGCCCGTGGTCAGCGCCTCGACGGGGTGGCCACCAGGCGGGTGAAAACCCGCAGCGGCGCGGAGGTTCGGGCCGTGCTGCTCACTCCGGTGCCCGTGATCCTTGCCACCATCAGGAACACCGTGGTGAAGGACGGCGTGTACACGCTCCAACAAATCTGCACCCCGCCACTCGCGGGCGACTGCCACAAGGCCGGGCTGACCTGACAGGCGGGACCGGCCGACCCCAGGCCCGGGAAGGAGATGACTCCCTTGCCGCCCCCCTTGCTCGCCCTGCACGGCGTGTGCAAGCGCTTCGGCGTCGTCGAGGTCCTCCAGGACATCGAGCTGGAGATCCACGCCGGCGAGGTCCTTGCCCTGCTCGGCGACAACGGGGCCGGCAAGTCCACCCTGGTCAAGGTGATCTCCGGGGTCGCTCCCGCGGACAAGGGGAGCATCGAGTGGGAGGGCCGGCCCGTTCACATTCGGCGTCCCCAAGAAGCCCGGGACCTCGGCATCGCCACCGTCTACCAGGACCTGGCGCTGTGCGGAAACCTCGACGTCGTCGGCAACCTCTTCCTCGGACGAGAGATCCGCAGGTTCGGCTTCCTCGACGAGGTGGAGATGGAGCGTCGCTCCACGCGGTTGCTGGAGCGCCTGACCCGGAGCGTCCCCGATCTGCGCGATCCCCTGGTGTCACTGTCCAGCGGCCAGCGGCAGACCGTCGCCATCGCGCGCTCGCTTCTCGGTGACCCGCGCGTCCTCCTTCTGGACGAACCGACCGCGGCGCTGGGGTTCGAGCAGACCACCGAGGTCCTCGACCTCGTCGACCGTCTCCGCGACCACGGCCTGGGGATCCTGCTCATCAGCCACAACATGGGCGATGTGAAGGCCCTCGCTGACCGGGCCGCCGTGCTGCGGCTCGGCCGCAACAACGGCTTCTTCGACGTGAGCACCACCTCCCAGGAGCAGATCATCTCCTCCATCACGGGCGCCACGGACAACGTGCCCCGTCGGCCGGCCCACCGCGAGGCCGAGTGGTGAAAGGGATGCGTGACATGCCGGACGAGACGCGGGCCGATCCCACGGCAGCTACGGCGAAAGCCCGTCAGGGCCGTGCCAGGCGGACCGTCCCCCGTGCCGTGGCGGGCTGGATCACCGTCCGGCGGCGCAGGCTGGGCGCCGGTGAGCTGGGCTACCTTCCCGTCACCCTCGTCCTCGCCGCGGTGTGGATCATCTTCCAGGGCTTGAACTCCACCTTCCTCTCGCCCCGCAACCTGTCCAACCTCAGCGTGGACATCGTGGGCACGGGCCTCATCGCGGTCGGCATCGTCTTCGTGCTGCTGCTCGGTGAACTCGACCTGTCGGTCGGCTCGATCAGCGGGCTCGCGGCCGCGGTATTCGCGGTGCTCAACGTCAACAACGGCGTGCCGGAATGGCTCGCCCTGATCGCCGCCGTGCTGACGGGTACCGTGGCGGGAACCCTCCAGGGGTACTCCATCGCCAGGACCCGGGTGCCGGCCTTCGTGGTCACCCTTGCCGGGCTGCTGACGTGGAACGGCCTCATGCTCGCCATCCTCGGCACCCGCGGCACCGTCAACCTCGACGAGAACGGGCTCATCGCCCACCTCACCAGCTACTACTTCACCAACCCCGGCGTCGCCTACGCGGTGGCGGCACTCGCCACTGCTCTGGTCTTCCTCGCCTCCTACCTGAACAGGCGCCGCCGCAGGGCCGTCGGCATGCCACACCGCCCGCTGCGTACCCTCGGGGCGCGCACAGCAGCAGTGGCGGTGATCGCGTTCGGCTCCGCCTATCTGCTGAACCAGTTCCAGGGCCTGCCGCTGGCTCTGCTGATCTTCCTCGCCACGGTGGCGGGCCTCGACATCATCCTCCGGCGCACGCCCTACGGACGGCAGGTCTACGCACTGGGGAGCAGCGTCGAGGCGGCCCGTCGCGCCAGCCTCAGCGTGACCGGCGTACAGACGGCCGTACTCGCCGTCTCCGGCACCCTGGCGGCGACCGGCGGTCTGTTCCTGGCCTCGCGCATCACGTCGGTGAGCCAGAACTCCGGCTCCGGCGTCCTGCTGCTCAACGCCATCGCTGCCGCCGTCATCGGCGGCACCAGCCTGTTCGGAGGACGCGGTACGACCTGGTCCGCAGTGCTCGGCATTCTGGTCATCCAGTCGATCGCATCGGGCATGGCCCTTACCGACACGCCCACCGCCGTCCAGCTGGTGATCACGGGCGGGGTGCTCTTTGCCGCGGTGGTCATTGACTCACTGTCCCGACACACCCAGCAGGCGCACGGGCGCGCCTGACACTTCCAAGGGCGGTGATTTCAGCGTCCGGTTCTCGGGCAGCACCAGTACCTCGCGCGCGGGGGCCACAAGACTGCCGAGGAACTCGGGGGAGGGTCTCGTGTAAATGACTATGACTGGAACAGGAATGGAATCCTGTCGCAGGTATATTGAATAAAGCAATTTGGTGCCGGCCGGGTGGCATGTGTCTGCCGGCCAAGTGAGCCCGCCATCGTCCCATGGCCCCAGTGGGCCGGGATTTCACAGCCGGCCCTTCCGAGGGGTGGACGGCAGGCGCTTCGGGACCCAGCGCGAGGAAGTACCGATGAGGCCCAGACCCGTCCTCTGCTCCACCGCTTCCGCCCTCTCCGCACTGGTGCTGCTCAGTGCCTGCAGCGGCAGCTCCGGCAGCACGGCCACGTCGAGCGGCGACAGGCCGCTGGTCGGCGTCGACTACCCGCGCTCCGACACCGACTTCTGGAACGCGTACATCAAATACACGCCGGAGTACGCCAGGCAACTCGGCCTTTCACTCAAGACCACCAACTCGCAGAACGATGTCGCCAAACTCGCCTCCAATGTGCAGACACTGATTCTCCAGGGCGCCAAGGGCATCGGGATGGCGCCGCAGAGCACATTTGCCATCGCGTCGATCCTGGCGCAATTGCAGGCGGCGAAGATCCCGGTCGTCACCATCGACACCCGCCCCGACACCGGCAAGGTCTACATGGTGGTCCGCGCCGACAACCGCGCCTACGGCGAGAAGGCATGCAAGTACCTGGGCACCAAGCTCGGCGGCAAGGGCAAGGTCGTGATGCTCCAGGGCGACCTCTCATCGATCAACAGCCGTGACCGCACCGAGGGGTTCAACGCATGTATGAAGGCGAAATACCCGGACATCAAGGTGTTCGGAGAGGCCACCAACTGGGACGGGGGCGTCGCCGCGCAGAAGCTCCAGACCGACCTGACCGCCCACCCGGACATCAAGGGCATCTACATGCAGGCCAGCTTCGCCCTTTCCGGCACGCTCCACGTGCTCAGGCAGCAGGGGCTGTTGGTCGGCCCGAGTGACCCGAAGCACGTGTTCGTCGTCTCCAACGACGGCATTCCCAGGGAGCTCAAGAACATCTCTGCCGGCAACATCGACGCCACCGTGTCCCAGCCAGTCGACCTTTACGCCAAGTACGCCCTGTACTACCTGAAGGCCGCAGTCGACGGGAAGACGTTCAAGCCCGGCAAGACCGACCACAAGAGCACCATCGTGCGGGTCCGCGACGGACTTCTGGAAGACCAGCTCTCCGCCCCGCTCGTCACCGTCGACGGCGGTACGTACGGCGGCGTCCCCAGCCTCAAGAGCACCGACCCGTCTCTGTGGGGCAACAGTCTCGGCTGACTGTGAGGACTGGCCATGGCATCGCCCGGAGGCCTGACCGTCGGCTGACTGACGCTCCGGTCGTCCTTGTGGTCAATCGTCGGCCCACCGGGCGATGCCGCATGGCGCGTGACCGGTCGGGTGGCTGTCTACCTGAGCTTGACTCTGTCGTGGGGAGGGGTCTCGGACTTTCCCGGTGCGCCAGCATGACCAGCGGGCATGCTCGGGGGGGCCTGCGTTAGGGCGTGTTATCGGAGAGGTGACCTGAGAGGCTGTTGGTTGGTCAGTCCCGGGGGAGGGCGGCGAGCCAGCGGTCGTCCTGGAACTCGGCAGGGACTTCGTCCTCCCACGGATCGATCCCACGGCGTTCGAGTTCGTCGAACCATCGGTCCCGCTGTGACTCGGGGAGACGCCGTCCGCACCAGGGACAGAAGTCGACGGTGATGCTCGATGTGCCGCCGTCGTGGATGATCAGCCCGTACTCCTGGAACTTGGCACTGAAGTCGATCAGCGCGTCCGGGCAGGCGAAGGGGTCGTCGTGCTGGTCGCAACGCACGTTCACACGGCGGCCCATCGCCTCGCAGCAGTGGCTGGTCATGACCTCGGCTTCTCTTTCATCGGCACCATGTCCCGAAGTAGATCACGGTCTGTGATGATCACCGGATGGCACGTGGAGATCTGACGGATACGCTTGGCTGCCGAGCAGTGTCTGGTCAGATCTGGCCGAGGTCGATCTCCACCGGGAAGGGGGCCGCTACCTTGAGGACACCGGTGAATACGCCTCCGTCCCGGTAGGTCTTCGTCGCGGGGTCGAGAACGTAGGTGTACACGAGAGGAACGCCTGTCGCGGCCTGCTCGATCCGCCAGTAGAAGCCGATGCCTGCCTTGGCGTACTGGTCGACCTTCACGATCCGGTCGGTGGTCTCCGAGCCTGGCGACACCACCTCCGCGACCAGCAGCAGGTGCTCCGGGCGGGTGGGGGTGACGTCGATCGTGTCTGCGCGGTACACGACGACGTCCGGGCGGCGATTGGTGAGTGGGACGTCCTGAAGCCGGACGTCGAAGTCCGTGTCGGCGTTCCACTCCGGGCCCGCGGCGGCATCCAGGGCGTTCGCCAGAATCCGGGCCAGCCGGTTGTGCCGCTTGGACGCACTCGGACTCACGACGACCATTCCGTCCACGATCTCGATCCCGGCGCACTGCTCCTCGGACCAGGACTCGTACTCCTCCGCCGTGATCTGCTCATGCATCCACGCCGGGGCCACCATCTCAGCCGTCATGAAGCACCTCCCGGACACTGTGCTGCGGGCCCGATCCCGCTGGATTCAGCGTACTGTCCGCCACCCGTCCGGCACGCTGATCTCATTCACGCACCCTCCCAGTCGGCCGGCATCCCACCCGCGAACCCACGACATCGTGATCGCTGGCCCGACCGCTGGAAGAGGCTGAACTCGGGACCTGCGCAGACCGACCCGCTATGCAGCAGTACCCCGTCGCTCACGCCAAACGGCCCCGGACAAGGAGCCCAAGGCCGAAGAGAGCGCCTCCCAGGAGATAAACCCCGGGTCAACGGCGTACCACATGGTGCCCCCGGCAGGATTCGAACCTGCGACACCCGCTTTAGGAGAGGCCCTATAGTCTTCCCTGTCTGTGGTGATCTTCCCCGAGGCTCGCCATTCTTGCTGGTCAGAGCGGTACGTCCTTCCGTTCTCGTTCGATCGTTCCCCGCCTTTACACGGCCTTCCGTTCCATAGGGCCCCATTGAGGGCTCCACGAACCCGTGGGAACGAGGGCGGGGGAGTCGGCCGAGGTCAGCTGCAGTCGTCGAAGCGGTGAGCACCGCAGACCCCTTGGGGGCGACAAAGGCCCCGCCCCTCATCAGGGGGTCGGGGCCCTCGGATCGTCTGTGCGAGCCGTACATGGCCGGTGGGCACAGGCTAGCGGCTCGGGCTTATCTGCGGGGCCAGTCCGTACAGGATGCTCGGGCGGATCTCGGGCTGGCCGACGTAGCACCTCGTGGGGGCAGGGAACCCACTTCCAGGGCTGGGCGTACGCGGCGCGGAGGGCGGCGATCCCACGGAGGACGAGGGGTGCGGTTAGGAGCGTCCGCTGCCGGCGGTGCGGCTGGGGTGGCGGGGTCGAACTGGTAGCCGCGCTCGCCGGGGCGGATGGGCAGGGACCACCAGGGCTGGTGATCGCCACCCGTGCGCATGGTCTTCGCCAAACCTGCTCAGTGAGTCCCCACGGCTGATGGATGTAGCGCCGTCAGGGCCGAGGGCGGACAGCCACACGGCTCCGGCCTGGGCATCTTCCATTGGGTACTCCGCCACCCCAACACGCCCAAGCCCGCGGACCAGCCGACTCTGCCCACACCCACCCCATCAGGCGACGGGAGAGCCGTTCAAAACCTCACGAACGGCTCTCCCGCGCGGGACAGTTGATCTACGTCTAGACAAGGGAGCGCGGCACCTTGGTGCTGCGTGAGCGCAGCCATTCGCCGAGTGCTTTGGCCTGCGAGTCCAGCCGCAGTGTCGAGGTGGCGCCGGTCCCGAGCAATCCTCGGATGAGGAAGTTGACCGCGCCGAGGTTGGGGAGTTCGTAGCGGGAGATCTCCAGTTCGCGTGTTTCGGGAAGGAGGCGTCGCAGTTCGTCGGTGGTGAGGGTGGACCTGAGCCAGTCCCATGCCTCACGGTCGCGTACCCAGACGCCGAGGTTCGCGTCACCACCCTTGTCGCCGGAGCGGGCATGCACGATCTCACCGAGCGGGGCGACGATGAGTTCGTCTGCCGCCGGCGCTCGCGCCGGTTGCGCGAGCGCCGGCTCGGCCTGCGGCGTCCCCTCGCCCCCGGCGACGCCGCGCGGGGTGCCGGGGGTGATGATCTCGGTCGTGCCGTCGTAGTGGTGGACCGTGTGGTGGAGCATGCGCTGTTCGAGCAGCGCGGGCCAATAGACACCGAACGCGGACCCTGGTTGCGGAGGGCCGAGGGAGTACAGCCCGGGATAGCTGGCCAGGGCCAGCTCGACCATGTGCGAGGAGAAGGCGCGCCCGGCGGCCTGCTTCGTCCCCTGCACGGTGATCCTGAGCAGCTCGGTTCCCGCATTCTGGGTGTCGGGATCGTGCTGGGCCTGCCCGATTCGCTCGATGGCGACCGCGTCGAGCCCGTCAAGGGCCTCGGTGTAGCGGTGGACGGATCGCTCGACGAGGGCGGCCTTCGCGTCGAGGTCCGGGCCGGTGAGCGCGAGGATCATGCTGTTCGCCCAGCCTCCCACCGCGGTGATCGCGACCTTGGTCGTCGCAGGTGGCGCCGAGCCTCGCACGCCGCTCATCCGGACGCGGTCCTCGCCGAGATCTGTCAGGGTGGCGGTGTCCAGGCGGGCGGTCACGTCGGGGTTGAGGTAGGCGGGTTCGCCGATCTCGTAGAGCAGTTGGGCGGTGACCGTATCGGCTGTGACCGCGCCGCCGGTGCCCGGGTTCTTGGTGATCACCGAGGAGCCGTCGGCGGCGATTTCGGCGATCGGGAACCCTGGCTCCACGAGGTCGGGGATGGCACGGAAGCCGGAGAAGTTGCCGCCGGTCGCCTGCGGCCCGCATTCGATGACGTGTCCGGCGGCGACCGCGCCGGCGAGGGCGTCGTGGTCGTCAGGCGTCCACCCCCACCACCAGGCGGCGGCGCCGACGACCAGGGAGGCGTCGGCGACGCGGCCGGTGACGACGATGTCGGCGCCGTTGTGGAGGGCGCGAGCGATGCCGAATCCGCCCAGGTAGGCGTTGGCCGTCAGGGGTTGGTGCGGCCAGTCCGACAGCGGCTGGCCAGTCGTCAGGTGCGGCAGCAAGTGGCCCGCTTGGTGGAGAGTGTCGAGGCGGCCGAAGATGTCGTCGCCTTCGATGTGGGAGACCCGCAGGTCGTATCCGCGCTGTGCGATCAGTTCGCGGGTCGCGGTGGCCAGGCCGGCGGGGTTGAGTCCGCCGGCGTTGACGACGAGCCTGATCCCGCCTGCGATGAGGTGCTCGAGCGCCGCGTCGAGGTGCTGCAGGAAGGTAGTCGCATAGCCCTTCGTGCTGTCCTTGTCGCGCGCCTTGCCGAGGATCAGCATCGTGACCTCGGCGAGGTAGTCACCGGTGAGGACGTCGATGCCGCCCGCTTCAGCCATGTCGGCCATGGCCGAGGCGCGGTCGCCGTAGAAGCCGGAGCAGTTGCCGACGCGGATGGGGCGCTGCCCCCGTCCTGATGCTGATGTCATGCTGACTCTTCCGGTGTAGAGGCGCCAAGACCGCCGGTGTTGTCTCCCTCGGTCCTGCTGACCCGTACGGTCCCTTCGAACCCCACCTCGCCGGAGGGGTGCTCCTCGGCCAGCTCGAGGGTCATGCTGTCGCCCTCGACGTGGGTCACCCGGGCGGTGTAGGCCAGGGTGGTCGGCGCATAGACGGGCTTGCGCAGGCGGTAGGCGACCTTCGCCACGCGCCACCCTGGGCCGAGAGCCTCGGTGACGCAGCGCAGGGCAAGCGCCGCGCGCAGGTGGGAGTGGAGCACGACACCGGCGTGGCCTTCCTGGCGTGCGTAGGGCTCGTCGAAGTGGATGCGGTGAGGGTTCCAGGTGACCGCGCTGTAGCGGAACAACTGAAAGGGCGTTGCCGTGTGCTTGAATCGCGGGAGCGTGTCCCCGACCTGGTAGTTGATGGACACTACGACTCCTGCAAAGGGTTGCGCAGTACGACGGTGCGCCGGTTGCGGTTGAGGACGGCACCCTGGGCGGACATGAACGTGTGGAGGGTGGTGACGAACACGCAGGTGCCGGCGCGGGTTGGTTTGGGCGTGGCCGCCTCGAGGATGGTCTCGAGCACCACCTCCGTCCCCGCGGTCACGGGAGTGACCAGCTCCATCTCCTCGCCGGCGCCCATCGCGCGCAGCCCGAGGTCGCCGTCGCCGAGGGGTGTGTCACTGCCGAGGGGGGTTCCGTCGCCCTGGAGCTGGGCCTCGGGGGTGCCGATCCCCCATTCCACGATCGCGGCGAGCATGTTCGGTGGCGCCACGACATCGGCGTACCCGGCCGAGCGTGCGGCCGCCGGGTCGTAGTGGATCGGGTCGGTGGCGCCGATGGTCAGTGCGTAGCGGCCGATGCTCACCGCGTCCAGCGTGCCCAGGCTGCGGCGCGAGAGGACCGATCCGGTCCGCGGCTGTGTCTGGGCGTAGTACTGGGCCAGCGGGGTGCCGGGTTCAGGGGTGAAGGACATGCCGGGGCTCCTTGCCGTTGGTCGGGGGGCCGGCCTCGCCGGCCGCGTTCGCGTGGTCGGCCAGTTCGGCGAGGACCTCCTGTGTCGACTGGCCCAGCGGCAGGGCGGCCCGCAGCGGGCCGACCGGTGAGTCGTTGAGCCTGAGGGGGCATCCTGGGACCGGCACCCGGCCCCTGGCCGGGTGCTCGACATACTGGATCATGCCGCGCTGGATGAGGTGCTCGTCCGTGTCGATCTCGCGAATCGTCTTGACCGGCGCGCAGGGCACACCGGCGGCCTGCAGGTCCCGCACCAGTTCGGCACGTGTGCGGGTCCTGGTGCAGGACGAGATCTGTTCGTCGACCGCGTCGATGTGGGCGACCCGGTCCTTCTGCGTGCGGAACCTGGGGTCGTCGATCAACTCGGGCCGGCCCAGTGCGGTGGCCACGCCGCGCCAGTGCCGCTCGGCGACGCAGATGATTGCCAGCCATCCGTCGCTGGTCCGGTAGATGTTGTATGGCGTGACCGCCATACCCGTATGCCGGTTCCCGGTGCGCTCGGGCAGCTGCCGGTCGGGCTGGTTGTGCAGGCCGCCGAGGCTGGATGCCAGCATCGGGTAGACGGTGTCGTGCATCGAGACCTCGACGATCTGCCCCCGTCCCGTGCGCTCGCGCTGGAACAGGGCCGCGCTGATCGCGCCGAACAGATGGATGCCGCCGGAGAAGTCCACGAACGCGGCGCCGGCCTTGGTCGGTGGCCCGTCGGGCACTCCGGTGGCCGAGGCGCTGCCGGACATCGCCTGCACGGTGATGTCCATGGCCGACATGTGGGCGTAGGGGCCGGTGGACCCGTAGCCCTTGCCGGAGGCCACGATCAGACGCGGGTTGCGTTCGAGGAGCCGCGCCGGACCGAGCTGGAGGCGCTCCATCGTGCCCGGCGCGAAGTTCTCGATGAGCACGTCGGCGGTCTCGGCCAGGTCGAGCAGCGCCTGGCGACCGGCGTCGGTCTTCAGATCCAGCACCACACTGCGCTTGTTGGAGTTGAGCATCACGAACTCGTGGCTCTCGGTCGGTTCGTGCGAGCGGAAGCGCAGTTTCTCACCTCCGGGTGGCTCGACTTTGATGACGTCGGCGCCCAGTTGTGCGAACAGGAGCCCGCAGTAGGGTCCGTTGTAGATCTGGCCCAGTTCCAGGACCCGGATGCCGTCAAACGCCGGTCGCATGGCTGCTCACCTACCGATCAGGACTTGATCACACCGGCGCCGCCGCCGTGGATGTAGCCGACTGGTTCCATACCCTGTGCGGCCGCCGCGGTCTCGGTCAGGTGCTGGAGGGTCACCGCGTCCATGACCGAGTGGAAGGTGCCGTCCTCGTAGAAGCTGACCTGCGCACCGTCGATCCAGGCCAGGGCAACGGTGTCCTCGGTGTTGTCCTCCGGGCAGTAGAAGGTGTGCACCGAGCCGCCGGGCTCGTACAGGTAGGAGCCCGCGGTCTGCGGCTGGTCGGGGTACTCGTGGTACAGCCAGCGGCCCTGGATCGTCCACACCTGAGCCGAACCGGTGTGGTAGTGGATCGGCAGCTCGCAACCGGGTGCCAGGGTGGACAGGAAAACCCACTCGCCGCGCTCGGGGTCCAGGCGCAGCGTCTGGATGTGAATGCCGGGGGCAACAAGATCCTTGAGCATCGGGATCTGGTCGATGTTGACGGTCAGGAGCTCACCCTGCGGCAGAGCGACCAGCGGCAGCGGGGCGCCGCTGCCGGTGGTGGCCACGCCGGGAGAGACGGGTGCGGTCATGTTCATGGACCTTTCGTCGCCGACGAGCGTACGTATTTACGTACGCTGAGTCGGATTTCCGGATGCCGCAGACGCTAGGGTGACCAACGTCTCTCTGACAAGACGCGTGCACGGACCTTTTCGGAGGGCGGTGCTAGCATCAGCCGCATGCCCGTCCGCCCGCATCGCACGGTCGACCGAGTGATCGGGATCCTCGAAGCCGTGGCCCTGAGCCCGCAGGGCGTGACGCTGGCTGAGTTGGCAGCCGCCCTGGACGCAGCGAAGAGCTCCGTTCAGGAGCTGACCAACGGACTTCTCGCCTGTGGCTACCTCATCGAGGACGACCGCCGGTTCCACCTCGGACCAGGGCCGTTCATCCTCGCCGCGCGCGCGAACAAACTGGCCGCACTGTCACTCGATCACCAGTTCCTGGCCGAGTTGAACAAGGTCCTCCGCTGCACCGTCCTCGTCGGGGTGCGCGTCGGGGACGCCCTCGTCTACACCGACCATGCGGGTCAGGAGTCACCCGGCCTGACGTTCGTCGCGCGCACCCACGCCCGCCGCCCCCTCTACACGACCGCCGCCGGCAAGACTCTGCTCGCCAACGTCCCCGACGAGGAGATGTACCGGCTCCTGGAGCTGGCCAGTGCGGGACAGGCAGGAGAGGTACGGCAGTTCCTCGCCGAGCTCCCCGAGATCCGCTCCAGCCGACTCGCCTTCAACCGCGGAGTCACGTTCAAGGACGCCTTTGCCGTGGCCACGCCCCTGTTGGCATCCGACGGCAGTCCGATAGCGGCGATCAGTGCAGCCGTCGAGCCCGCAGAAGCGGATCGTCTCGACGATGTCGGCGAAGAGCTCAAAAAGGCAGTCGTCGTTATCGGCCGCCAATACGGGTTCAACCGCGCTTCCTGATCCCGTGTGCAGGCGAGCGGCCCGGCTGTCGGGCCTCTCCGTGATTGTGTGCCGGATGCCCGCGCCGCCGCAGGTGCTGACGGCAGGGACCGTTGCTGTACGCCCTGTTGATGAGGATCCTTGAAATCCCACCCTCGCCGCAGCCCGCGCGCGGTGTCCCTGTCGTGCACGACGTGCCGCTCGTCCTCACCCCCGGCGTACCGGAGCTGGAGGGCTGGACCCCGGCGCGGCTCGGCCTGCGCGCAGCGATCCCCAAGGCCGGCACGTGGATCCACGGCAGTATCGGCGTAGAGTTTTCGCTGAGGCGTTCCAGCCGGCCCCTGGTGAACCGAACGTGCGCGGCCGCGCCGGTGCCAGCGCCTTCGCCGGACCCTCCGACCTCGACCTGATCCTGCGCCGCCTCGGCGTGACCGACCTGTAGCTGGCCGGCTTCGCAACCCACGTGTGCGTCGAATCCACCCTGCGCGAGGCCCACGACCGCGGCTACACCACCCACGTCATCCACGACGCCTGCGCGGCCTTCACCCGCACCCAACAAGAACACGTCCGCGAGCACGTGATCCACCACTTCGGCGCCGAGACCGACGCCGCCGCCTTCGCCGCCTCACTCGACACGGCGATCCCCGCACGATGACTGCGAGGAGTACACCGCCACCGGAGACGGCCTGAAGGGGCAACGCGGCTTCCTCACCCGTCCCGGCCTGTTGCTGGCCGTCCTGGAGACCGCCGCAAGAACGCCTCGAATTCCGCGAAGGCCATCTTCGTTGAGACTTCCTGGCGGGGCGTTCTCAATCAACCTGGCAACGCTGCAGTTCTGCGCAAGATCCACAGCCAAGCTCGATGCGACAGGACAGATCGGGCTTCGGCGTTCGGCGAGCCATGCCTTGATGATCCGCAGGCTTTCCTCACTGGCCTCAGGTATCTGCACCTCGGGTCGGTTCGGTGGTGTGCAGACTCGGTCAGAGCAGGGCGGCAAGCTCTGCCTCGCTGACGGCGCGTTCCCATGGAAGGTCAAAATGCCCCTCGGAGAGAAACTCCGAGGGGCTTTTCTGACGCTCCGATGCAGGTCAGAGCGATAATGCATGGTGCCCCCGGCAGGATTCGAACCTGCGACACCCGCTTTAGGAGTTCGATCCGGGTCCGCTCCGGCTGCCGCCGTTGACTGGTGCGACAGCCGGACAGAGCCACTGGTGTGCGTCTCCGTCCGGCGTCGTTGATGTCAGCCGTGGATGTCAGAAGCTCTTTGATCCGTGGCTCTAGCCGGATCGGTGAGCGGCGACTATTCCGGTCGCTGTACGGCCCTGGAGGGACGCCAGGGGACAGATGGTTGCCGCGGTTGCGGTACTTCCGTGGCTGGCTGTCGCCGGTCAAATCGCGTTAAGAGCTCTTCCGGACCTTATCCAAAGTGGGGCTGACAAAGTCCCTCTCTCCCTCAATCCAGGATGCTAGAAGCGCTATCGTTTGCGGATTGAGTTGACACGCTCGAACTGAACGCAAGCCCGACTGGCGCACAGTGGTATCGAACCTCGCGTTAGCCCACTTTCTAACTAGAGAACCGAGTGAATTGTTTGGCGCGTCATCGACCTCACGCATGCGCTCTGCGGAGTTGCCACCCACCAACTCGCACCAGGCAACGAGCATAAGAGCGATTGAGTCTCGATGCGTTTCATCGAGACTGGAAAGCGGCCGCCTCCATGGGCTGAAAAATCCAGGATATCTGATAGCGGAGTAGTCATATGGCGTCTTGAACCACCACCCTTCCCACGAAGGGAGGATGTCTGACAGCTCGGTTAGACATTGGGCCATTGCTCGATCGCTGCGTGAAGCATCGATGCTTGGATCGCTATATGCTAGGCGCAGAATGATAGGAGCTCGCAGAGTCAAAGGCCCCATACGCCACTGGTACAGCACCTCCGGGCCAAATCTGTCAATTGCTTCACGAATCGAGATCAGACCGGCAGTGGCAGCTGTCGCGGCCACCCAACCTCTTTCCTTTGCCATGAGTTTCAACTCTGAGGAAAAGATATCAAAGTTTTCATCTTCGAAAGTCCGCCAAAAGTCGATGGACTTGTCGTCCATATATGAGGTGTCAAATCCGGCATGTTGGACGAGAGAAATATTCGTGGCCAATCCAAGTTTGATCTCCCGTCGGTTCACATGCTCGGCTTTTTCTGCGTGAAGCTCAGTGCGAAGATTCTTCGCAACAGCTTGGAGGTTTTCCCGATTAGAGTGCAACAGGGCCCTCACTCCCCGTAGATGGAAGTAGTGGTCCTGCTTCGTTGAGTCCGCTTTGACTGCGAGCTCTACGCTGGCATGAGTGATCTTTCGGAGAAGGCCTGGGCTCGGAACGGCGAACTCGAGTGCTCGCGCTGCGAATGCTACGAGGTTGGCCCCTTCATCCAACTTGGCCTTATCTGAAGCGGTAATAACGTATGCCAAAAACTCATCTGTTCCATTCTCGGCCGTATTTCCGATAATTTGCAATGCCAGCTGCGACACCACGTCCCACTCGGCGCGCGCAATTTTAGGTGACAGCTGAGAGAAAAGCTTCTTAGGGGTGGGGTTTAGTCGAACTAGCTGATTAGCGGCAAAATATTCGAGGAAGGTTCTATGGGTGAACCCGTACAATTCTTGCGCGGAGTCCGATCCCACATTTGACAGTACCCAAGCGCGGCCAGTGCAGAAGTCCACGAACTGCGTGGCTGCATCTTCAGCCTCATCCTCGTCTTCGAAACGCTTCGTGAGAAGAAAATCTTTGAAGAAACGGATCAGCTCGTCGCGCTTAATTCCTGACTGATTCTTAGGGTTTGAGTAGATCGAGAAGGCCAGTGCATGAATGGCGTGCTTAACATGTGCGTCGAAGGGAAGGGGTGTAATGATTCCACGTTGCTTATCCCACTTATCGAAGAGTAGCTCCGCGCACTTCTTGTAAACTTCAGGTCGATTGGCTGGGATGTAGTTCTCGCTTGCGTAGATGCCGCACATGAGCGACAGCATCAACGGGTTACGGGTTAGGTCAGCAACGAACCTGCTGTCCTGGTAGAAGCTATGAGAAAGTTCGGATCTACGGTCTTTACTAAGCGTGCTATCAAGAGCGAACCATTTGTCAGCGTAGGACCGCACTCCCGAATCACCCAACTGAGCGAGTTGGACGGCGCTAAAGAGCGTATCGTCGAGCGGTGCCTCCTCATATCCAACCTTTCGCGTTGTCACCAAGATCGGCGTCATCGGGTATTTGTACGCGAATGATTCTACGAGCTCTACCACCCTCCTCCGAAGGGATGTATCGATCAGCTCATCAAGGCCGTCAAAGATTACAAAAGCTCGCCCTGAGCTGAGGGCGTATTCCACGAATCCTGATGGAGGCTCAAGATTATAAGGTGACTTACACAATCCTTCCAGGTATTCAAGCATGGTCGCTTTACCTGTCTCGAAGTCTCTTGTGTAATCACGAAGAATGACAAGCAACAGTGCGGACGTGGTGCCGGCGATGTCCACCGCCCAGTGCACCTCGTCGGCGAGGGCGAGAATCTCGCCGAGCGCGGTCAGGATCGCGCTCTCGTCGTTGGGAACCTTCTTGCTCCAGGTCGTGGCCCCGGAGTCGTCGACCGCTGCCAGCCAGTGATGGGCTTTGCCCGCGTCGATCCCGACCCAGAGATGAGTCTGATGCTCGGCCATGTGCGTCTCCTCGGTTCAGGCAGCGTGCCGTTCGGCCCGAGGAACACCCGCCGTCAGCTCCGTAAACAGCGATCAGATCGCACATCTCAATCAGCGGCCAGGCGTCCCGAAGAGCGGGGCGGCCACTCCACCGGAGCCACTTGGGCAAGCGACTTTAGAGCCACACCCCACTCTTCCGGACCGCCAAACAACTTACGGAGCGGCTTTGGGCTGGAGCTGCTTTGGGGCGAGTGATCATGGCCCCTTAAGCTTCCGGCGAGTCGGGCAGTCTGTGGACCTGCCCGTTAAAGCACGACGTTGGGGCCATGATCTTAGAGGCTCGCCCCAAAGTGGCTGCCTAAAGCCGTGGAGCCGACCGCCCCAGCCACAGAGGGTGTCTCCCACTTCATGCCCGCAGCTCGCCAGCGTGCCGCCGGGCGCGGCCAGCCGGGGCGAAGACAGAGGCAGGCCGCGCCGTCGAGGCGGCGCGCGCCCGCGCCGTGCGCGGGCCTTGATGAAGTAGGGAAAGTCTTATCCCGCTGGGATGAGGGTCTTCCGTCTCGGCTACGCCGCTACATCGCTCGGCGCCTGGCCATGCTCCAGGTACACCGGGGCGCTTGCCGCTCGGGCCTCGATAGCCGCGAGGATGCGTCGGGCCAACCGGGGAATCGTCCGCTCCGTGATCTCGCTCGGGGCCACGAACACGACGCTCTTCAGTTCCTCGGCCTGGGGGCGGATGTCCTCTACAGCCTCCGGGGCAAGCTCACCGCCGTCGAACAGGTACAAGACCTTGTCGCCCTCGGTGGCGTTGGGCGCCCAGTCGACGGCCAGGAGACGGCCGAGCGTCGGCGTGATCCCGAGTTCCTCCTGTACCTCTCGGCTGGCAGCCTGGAGCGGGGATTCACCGGTCTCGACGTAGCCCCCGGGGATGTCCCAGTAGTCCTTGTACGTGGGCACCACCATGAGGACGCGCCCGCCGGCATCAAAGAAGAGCGCACCCGCTGCCATACGCGGATGCGCCATCTTCGCTTCGTGCTCGTTCACTGCCATGCAGCCGAGCGTACCCACTTACACCACGTGCAGCCGATCGGCGAGATCTGCCATGGCCCGGCTCGGTCGACCGCGCTGGTTGCGTACCCACGTGAGCACGAGTTCGCGGGCCAGGTAGTGGTTCCGTACCTGCTCCGGTGCCCAGGATTCGGCCTCAAGGATCATCGCCAGGGCGTCATCGACTCGGCTGTGTGCGCTGAGGGCACGGGCTACCTCGATGTTGTGTCGCGTCCGGCGCTCCGTCGGGAGGTTGCTGGTGTCGATACGCGGCCCCAGGTCGGCGGCTACCTGCATGTCGCCCAGCTCGGCCGCGGTGGCCACGCGGTGGATGTCGACGTTGGTCGGCCCGAACGCGGTCCACAATGTGGTTCGCGTCTTGCCCGAGTCGGCGGGCTGCCTGGTCGGCCTCGGCGAGGAACTCGCGCACTGTCGAGCGTTCCTCTGCCCGGGCGGCTGCCATGGAGCCAGCGAGGAAGAGCGTCCCGTAGATCGACAGGAACTCCGGGCTGGCTCCCGAGAGGCCCGGCCGGAGGTAGTCGGACGCGTCACCGATGAGCTGTACGGCGGCGTCGAAGCGGGCAGTCGACAGGAGGCAGTGACCTACGGACCGGAAGAGCGATCCGATTACCGCCGGGTTGCCGGACTGCTGCGCCGCGCCCAGTCCGCGATCGGCAGCAATCCAAGCGAGGTCCACCTCGCCCACCTTCCCGAGGACCATCGCGGCGCTCTGGTACGTCAGCGCAAGCAGCTCGTTGGCCTGCTCGCGGTCGCGGCCGTTGTAGGACTGCGCTGCAATGAGAGCGTCAGCCAGCACAAGAGGCAGGCGGCGGGTCGCGAAGCCGTAGCGGGAGGCTTGGTAGGCGTCCATGATCTCGACGACGCTGGCACGAAGCTCATCCAGTGGCGTGGGCGCGCCCTCGGTCGGCACTCCCAACAAGGGCGTGAGTTGCCGGTAGTTCATCAGCGCCGACCGAAGTGCCGGCACTGTGCGGTTGCCGCTTTCGGGGGTCCACTCCATGAGCGTCGGCTCGGCGAGCAGGTCGCCAAGAGACACGTCGAGGGCGTCGGCCAGAGCCTTGATGACCGAGAGTCGGTCCAGCTCCAGCCGGTTGTTCTCCGCCTTGCTCAGCCAGTCGACCGTCCGGCCGACGAGCCCGGCCAGGACCTCCTGGGACATGCCGCGCCTACGGCGGTACCAAGCAACTCGCTCACCGATCGTCAGGTTCGTCGTCATTCCTCGCATGGGAAGAGCGTCCACCCGTCTCTCTCTACGGCCCCGGAGAGATTTTCCGGGGTGGTGAGTTCGTCCGGTCCTAGCGTTGCTTATAGGCCGAGGGGCTGTCAGATCGAAAGGGCGACGAAGGGGCCGTGACCGTGCTGAGCCCGGCAGAGAAGCGCGAACTGATCGGCCAGATAAGGGGACTTGGTGAGGAGCTGGCAGAGGTCGCGCGTCGAGCTGACGCCTTGGTCATTGCCCTTGAGCCTGCTGCCGAACCAGGTCCTCCAGCTGATCCATCCGCTCCGCAAGGCGGCGCACATCCCGGCGGACCTCGGACAGGTACTCCGTGATCTGCTCGAACTCGGGGCTGCGCTTGGCGGAACTGCCTTCGCCCGGCAGCGCGGCAAAGCTTCCCTTGCCCTGGTGGGAGATGGCGTAGCCGTCCTCGCGGAGACGCGAGATCGCCTGTCGGGCGACTGTGCGAGACACGGAGTGCTGCGCCATCAGGTCCGACTCTGAGGGGAGCTTGTCCCCCGGCGTGAGCTCTCCGTCGCGGATCCGGCGCTTGAAGTCGTCCGCGATCTGCAAGTACGCGGCCCGTCCAGTGAAGTCGGCCATAGCCCCTCTCAGCGGTTGTCGTACCTAGTGCAGCACATCGCGCCGACAGCCGTCGAGATTCACTTGACACACCAAGTAGTACAGGTCCATTCTCTAACCTGAGACGACGTACTAAGTACGTCAAGTTGATCGATCAAGGAGCGCTTCATGCGTCAGATCCCCGTCGACACCTCCGCCGCGACCGTGATGGTCGCCAAGGCCCCGCAGCCCAAGGTCAAGGACCGCCGTACCGGCGAGATCGCCACCGACAAGGACGGCGTCACGCTGATGACCGTGGAGGTCATGTTCTCCACGTCCGACGAGGTCGAGATCCTCAAGCTCACCGTCCCGCAGCCCGGCGTCTCCGAGGACCTGACCATGGGGACCCCCGTCGCGCTGACGGGCCTGGTCGCCTCGGCCTGGGAGAACGAGTTCAACGGCCAAAAGCGCCACGGCATCGCCTTCCGCGCGGTCGCCGTGACCTCGCTCGCCGCCGCTGCCTCGAAGCCCAAGGCGGCCTGACCATGACCTGGTTCACGGTCGCTCTCGTGCTGGTCGTCGCCACTGCGGGTCTCCTGCGGTGGCGGCGCCCCGCCTGGTACTGGCTGACCTTCGGGGTCACCTTCGCCACTCTGCGGGTCCTGGTCCGCTACACCTCGGTCATGGACGCCTGTGGCCTGACAGTCCCACCCTCCCGCTGGCGCCTTACTCTCGCCCGGATGACCAACCGTCCGGCACCCGAGTCCCGTCCGCCGCGCATCCTGCGAATGCGGCCCACCCGGACCGGTCTGGTCCTGCAGCTCAAGCTCCGCCCCGGTCAGGACGCCTTTGACGTCGCGGCCGCTTCGGACCGGCTGCGCCACTCCTTTGGGATGTACGGCGTCACCTCGCGTGAGCTGCGCTCCGGCGTTGTCGAAGTACGGATGACGGGCTACGACGTCCTCAAGCGGGTGCAGATGCCCGCCCGGACCGACACCCGGCCGATGCGGGTCCCGGTCGCCCTGCGCGAGGACGGCTCAGTGCACTACCGCGACTACCGGGCCGTTCCGCACGGGCTGACCCTGGGCGCCACGGAGTCCGGGAAGTCTGTCTACCAGCGCAATCTGGTCGCCGGACTGGCCGCGCAGGACGTCGCGCTGGTGGGCATCGACTGCAAGCAGGGCGTTGAACTGTTCCCGTTGGCCCGGCGGTTCTCTGCGCTCGCCGACAACCCGGACACCGCCCTCGATCTCCTGGAAGCCCTCGTCTCCCACATGGAGGACGTCTACCAGCTCATCCGCGCCCAGCAGCGCATCAGTGTCGCGATACCGGATGCGGAGATCGCTGCCGACATCTGGGACCTGCCCGCCGATCTGCGCCCGGTCCCGGTCGTGGTCCTGGTCGACGAGGTCGCCGAACTCGCCCTGTTCGCCACCAAGGACGAGGAGAAGCGCCGGGACCGCATCATCACCGCCCTGGTCCGCCTCGCCCAGCTCGGCCGCGCCGCCGGTATCTACCTGGAGATCTGCGGGCAGCGCTTCGGCGCCGAACTGGGCAAGAGCATCACGATGCTCCGCTCGCAGCTCACTGGCCGCACCGCCCACCGCGTGAACGACGAGACCTCCGCGAACATGGCCTTCGGCGACATCTCCCCGGACGCCGTCCTGGCGGCCGTCCAGATCCCCACCGACATGCGCGGTGTCGCCATCGCCGGGGACTCCTCCGGAGGCTGGGCCCGCATCCGCGCCCCGCACACCTCGCTGCGCGAGGCCGTCAACATCTGCAACAGGCACGCCGACCGCGTCCCGGACCTGCCCGCCCTGGCGGCCTTCCGTCCCGCGGCTGCCCCGCTGCCCCCGGCCCGCGTGCCACTGTCCAAGACAGCCCCCGCCACGGCCTGACCACTCCCGCACTCCGGTCGGCGCGACCGCCCTCGCGCCAGGTCCCTACCCCCGCCATGCCTCATCACCGGAAGGAGCCGTGATGGCCCGCACCGCCCTCCGAGTCGACGCCGTGCTCGTCCAGGCCGTCATCGCCGGGGCACTGTCCTTCGCCCACCTCCACGACCTCGCCGCCGCTGCCGGACAAGACGGCTGGAAAGCCTGGGCCTACCCCATCTCGGTCGACCTGCTCTTGGTCGCCTCCTGGCGGCGGCTGCGCTCCGATGGCCCGTCCCGGCTGGCCTGGTGCTGGTTCGTGATCGCGCTGGTGGCCTCCCTCGGCGCCAACGTCGCCACCGCCGGACTCCTCGACCTGATCCAGGTCCCGGCCTGGCTGCGCATCCTGGTCGCCGCCTGGCCCGCCCTGGCCTTCATGGGCGGCACCCTCCTCGCCCACTCGACCACCGACCACCCGGCACCCGAAGTGCCGGCCACCACGCCCGGCCCCGAACCGGTCGCCCCGCCTGAGCCGGAAGCCATCCCGGCCCCCGTGACCGAGGCCGAGGAAACCCCCGCGCTTCCGGCCGCTGAACCCGCCCCGACTGCTCCTGCTGTCCCGGCTCCTTCGGTCCCGGCCGCGCTGGTCGACCACGCCCGCAAGGTCGCCGACGACCACCAGACCCGCACCGGATCGCCGATCGACACCGACACCCTGCGTGCCCGCCTCGGCGTCCCGCCGCAGCTGGCCGACGCCATCGCCGCCCAACTCGCCTGACCCAGAAGGGAGCAAGACCGATGCTGCGTGACCCCGCCGACCTGACCGTCTCCGACTACCTCGACGGTGCCCGCGAGATGGCCGCCGCCAACCGGCCCTACCTCGCCCACCTGCTCGCCGAGGAAGCCGCCCAGCGCACCACCGACCCGGCCACCGCCGCCGGTATCCGCGCCAGTTTCCCCGCCCCGATCAACACCCGAACGGAGAGCGACTGACATGCCTGCCCGCGACCACTTCCACTCCGTCATGCGCATCGGCCCCGTGCAGATCGGCACCCACCGCGACCGCCACGGCCACACCAAGCACGCCGCCGTGTGCACCAACGACCGCTGCGGCTGGTCCGCCGACTACTCCAGCCAGAGCGCCGCCCAGCTCGCCGCCCGCACTCACCGCTGCACCGCCCGATAGGAGGCCACCCCGTGGACGTCCCCCTCTGGTTCGCCCTCGCCGTCGTCGGCTACCTCGGCATCAAACTCATCCGCCCGCCGCTCTGGCTGGTCCTGGTGCTCCTCCTCGGCGGCTACCTCATCGCCGACAGCCTCCTGGCCCCCGTCATCGACACCGCCATCAAGTAGGGAGAACCGCCATGCTCCGCCCGAAGATCCCCACCATGCCTATCCCGACCGGCCCCGGCACCCCGTCCGCCGCCGTCGAGCCGACCGCCGTCGTCCAGCACACCCCCGACACGTCCACCCCGGTTGCGCAGGCCCCGTCGTCCCGGCCCACTGTCCAGCTCACCCCGGGGTCCGTCCTCGCCCTGGTCGGCGGCGGCACTGCCGTGGTCCTGGTCGTCGGCACCGTCCTGGTCTCCATGCTCCTCGCGGTCGCCGTCACCGCCGCCTCTGTCGCCGTCTGCGCCCTGGTCATCCGCTCGCTCGCCTCCTCCCAGCACCGCCGCTGAACGGTCCCCGGGGGCCGCACAAGCCGCCAAGCACGCCGCCGCCTCTGGGACCGGAGTCAGTCAGCCAACCGCCATCGCCAAGGAGTACACCGTGGACCTGAACAGCACCATGAGCATCGTGCCGTTACTCGGCTGGGCCGTGCACGGCGGCATCCTCGCCCGCCGCCTTGCCTCCGCTCGCCGCGACCCTCTCACCGGCCTGCACACCCGAGCCGGATGGACCGCCCGCGCCGAAGACGTCATCCGCCGGCACCCGCGCGCGGCCGTCCTCCTGGTCGACCTCGACCACTTCAAGACCCTGAACGACACCCACGGCCACGCCGCCGGGGACGCCGCCCTCGTCGAGACCGCCGACCGGCTGCGCGCCTGGTGCGGACGCAACGGCACCGCTGGCCGACTAGGTGGGGACGAGTTCGTCGTCGTGATCCGGGACCTGGCCGCCGCCGACCCCGACGCGCTCTCCGCCGCGCTTCACCGGCCGCTGAACCACGACGGCGTCTCGCTGCAACTGGCCGCCTCGGTCGGAGCCTGCGCCATCGCTGATCTGCCGGTGCCCTGCCTGCCCGATGCGCTCGCCGCCGCCGACGCGGCCATGTACGCCGCGAAAGCCCGTGGCCGTCGGGGCTCCCGCACTGCTCGCTGACCGGCCACCGGGTGGCGCACAAGCCGCCAAGCACGCCGCCACCCGAGGCCGTTCCTTCCAACCGCAATCGAAAGGAACCACCATCATGGCCCAGCCCACCCCGCCCTCGCCGAGGATCTGTACGGCCTGCGACGGCTTCGCCTCCGCCGCCATCACCCTCGGCGGCCGCGACCGGAACGGCCACCTGCGCACCATCACCGCGCACTGCCCGGCCTGCCACGGCACCGGCACTGCCCGCCGCTCGCCCGTCCAGGAGGGTGCCCGTGCCTGACCTGCTCCGCGACCCGGCCACCCTCGGCGACCTGCTGAGGGTGGCTTCGGCCGACGACTTCGACCGCTGGCACGAACAGATCCGCCGCACTGGCGGCTGCGCGGATCCCATCCACCTGACCGGCTGGACCCTGACCAAGGACAAGACGACCGGCGAGACCCTGCACCACTACTCGACCGAGTCCGAGCCTGGCGGACGGCTCCGCCTGGCCTGCGGCAACCGCCGCGCCTCCCGCTGCCCCTCCTGCGCCTTCACCTACGCCGGAGACACCTACCATCTCATCCGCGCGGGCCTGGCCGGAGACGACCGCCGCGACATCCCCGCCACCGTCCGCGACCACCCCCGCGTCTTCGCCACCCTCACCGCCCCGTCCTTCGGCCCGGTCCACAACCGGCCCGACCGAGGTGTCTGCCGCTGCGGCACCCACCACACCACCGACGACCCCGCCCTCGGCACCGCCCTCGACCCGACCACCTACGACTACGGGGGCGCCGTCCTCTTCAACAACCACGCGGGCAACCTGTGGCAGCGCTTCACGACTCGCCTCCGCCGCGAGATCGCCGCCCGTGCCGGACTCACCCGCCGCGAGCTCGCCGACCATGTGCGGGTCTCGTACGGCAAGGTCGCGGAGTTCCAGAAGCGCGGTGCCCTGCACTTCCATGCTGTGATCCGGCTCGACGGACCCGAGGGACCCGAAACGGCTCCTCCGGCCTGGGCAACGGTCGATCTGCTCTCCGACGCGATCCGCGCCGCCGCCGCGCACTCGTACACCTCGGTCTCCGTCCCGGCCGCCGCCGACCAACCCGCCCGCACCTTCCGCTGGGGCACCCAGCTCGACGTCCGCCCCGTCAAGGCCTTCGGCGACGGCTCCGACATCACCGAACAAGCCGTCGCCTCCTACGTCGCCAAGTACGCCACCTAAGCCGCCGAGAACACCGGCACCCTCGACCGCCGCATCGGCGAACTCTCCGAACTCGACCGCCACCACGTGCCCGACCACACCCGCCGCCTCATCGAAGCATGCAAGCAGCTCGACCCGCTCTACCCCGACCGCCGTATCTGGGCCTGGGCTCACATGCTCGGCTTCCGCGGCCACTTCTCCTCCAAATCCCGCCGCTACTCCACCACCCTCGGCGAACTCCGCCAGACACGCGCCGACTACCGCGCAGCCCAAGAACGCGAAGCCCTCGGCCTGGAGGACGCCGAGCCGGACACCGTCCTCATCCTCGCCGACTGGCAGTACGCCGGCCACGGCCACACCCCCGGCGAATCCGCCCTCGCCGCCACCATCGCCCGCGACCTCCAGCACAACCGCGAAACAGCCCGAGAAGCGATACGTGACCAACTCGCCCTGGAAGGAGCCGCAGCATGACCACGGCCACCCCCGAACTGCTGACCGTGCCCGACGTCATGGACCGGCTCAAGCTCGGACGCTCCAAGGTCTACGACCTGATCCGTTCGCACCGCTTGGTCTCGATCAAGATTGACGGCGCCCGCCGCATCCCTGCCGACGCAGTACGGGACTTCATCCTCGGTCAGATCGAGGAGGCTGCCTGATGGCCACTCAGCGCAAGCGCAACCCCAACGGCGCGGGCACCATCACCAAGCGCAAGGACGGCCGCTATCAGTGCGCGGTCTACGTGCTCCAGCCGGACGGCACACGCGCCCGCAAGTTCGCCTATGGCAAGACCTGGGCTGAGTGCGACACCAAGCGCCGCGAGCTGCTGGCCAAGGTCGATCAGGGCGTGCCCGTGCCCACCCGCTCGGCCAAGCTCTCCGACTGGCTGCCCTACTGGCTGGACAACATCGTCAGGCCCCGCCGCAAGCTCAGCACGTACGACAAGTACGAGGCGCACGTCAGGCTCTACCTCGTGCCCATGCTCGGCTCCAAGAGGCTCGAATCCCTCAGCGTCGCCGACGTCCGACGCTTCCTGACCCAGCTGGAGAACAGGACGACAGCGGCCACCGCCAAGGAATCGCACCGGGTACTCCGTACGGCCCTGTCCGCTGCCTGCCGGGAAGAGCTGATCGCACGGAACGTTGCGGGCCTTGTCGAGCCGCCCCGGGCCTCGTCGCGTGAGCTGAGTCCCTGGACGCTCGACGAGACCTTGGACTTCCTCGCCGCCTCCCGGAAGGACCCGCTGTACGCGGCTTTCGTCCTCGCTATCGCCATGGGGCTGCGTCGGGGCGAGCTGATCGGCCTGCGCTGGGACGACGTGGACCTGGACAAGCGGGTCCTGTACGTCCGCCAGCAGATCCAGCGACGGCGCGGGGTCCTCTACGACGACGACACCAAGAACCGCCGCAACCGCGCGCTTCCGCTCCCGGCCATGTGCATTGCTCCTCTGCGCTGGCATCGGATGCGGCAGGCGGCTGCCAAGGAGCGGGCGGGGGAGTCGTGGGACGACCGCGGGTACGTCTTCGCCACCCGGACCGGCCGTCCGGTCGAGCCACGGAACGTCTACCGCTCCTTCACCCGGGTCGCCGAGTCCGCCGGCCTCCGCGTGATTCGGCTGCACGACGCCCGGCACGGGTGCGCCACCCTCCTCACCGCTGCCGGGGTGGCTCCTCGCGTCGTGATGGAGATCCTCGGGCACAGCCAGATCAGCATCACCATGGACGTGTACACGCACGTCGTGCAGGACACCCAGCGCGAGGCCATCAGCCACATGGATCGGCTGCTCAAGAGGCGGCCCGGTCGTGAGTGACCGCCCTCGTTGATGTCAAAGCTGGATGTCAAAGGCCCCGGACCATGATCGGTCCGGGGCCTTTTGGCTGGTGCCCCCGGCAGGATTCGAACCTGCGACACCCGCTTTAGGAGCGAGGTTGGGTGGCGACCGGCGCGACCTGCGAGTTTCCTGTCTTCGGTGGCATCACCCGACCGCGCCCGTGCGCACCCTGGTTCCCCGTGATTCCCCGCCCGTTCTGGCACACGAGTGGCACGCCCCGTCTACTGAAGTTCTCGCCGGGCACCTGGGATGCCGGGCGGTGTTTGAACGTCAGCGCTTACCTGGCCGCCCAAGGTCATCACGTTGAGGGTCGCAGAGTTCTCGTTGGCGATTGCGCTCTCTACCCGGGCGACCAAGGTCGTGAATGCTTCGCTCTCCGTGAGACCTGAGTAGGGCCCCACCTTGGTTTCAAAGTAGACGCGCTCATGCCCGAGGAGCTGTTCGGTTGACCTGTAGTTCTTCCACTGCTCGCGATAGCGGTACACGCTCTCCAAGGAGACAGAACCGACAACGATCAAGCTCAGCACCGTAGCGGTAAGTTTCGCGAACGACAGGTCAAGGTTGACTAACACAGGGACCAACGCTCCTCCGACGACGGATATCGTCCTCATCCGGAGATGCATGGCCTTCGTCTTAACGGCCTTCTTGTCGTACCACTTCTGGTACTGAGACAGCCTCCCCTCCACGTAGTCCTGCGTCGCGGCCACGGTCCGGGAGACGGTGGGGTGAGCTTCGAGTGACTGTTCGTCATCCGCACCTGACATGAGCGGAAGTACACCGGTGGCGCAACGACGCAGTCAACTCGGCGGCTCAGCCGGGAGCGCCAGTCCGGAAGATCGCGTACGTGGGTGGCTGCTGATCTGGCGAGCCGGTGACCTGCGCCCTCCTGGCGCGCTTCCCGGTGTTCCCTGGTGTTCCCCGTCCGTGACTGCACGATCGGGCACGCAAGGGGCACGTGCGCCCTTGGGGCTGGGCTGCCGGGCGCCGCGCTCCTAGCCGTGGATCGTAGGCGGCAATACGCTTCGCCCATGAACCTGGGGGATGTGGGGCGTGGGATCTTCGCCGTTGGTCCCGGCGGCTTGTCGCCTCTAAAAGGTGACAACAGTGCGGGTTGGTCGTCGGGGATATGGGGGCTGGTCGCGGTCCTGGTCGTCCTGACGCTGGTTGGGATCTTGGTGTACTCCGTACGACGGGGCTCCTCGTCGGATGACGAAGATTGATTCTTCGAGCTGCACCTTCACCACCCTCCTAACCCACCACTCACCTCAGGTCCCATCCCGTCTGCCGTCGACCCACACGCATGTGGAGCGGGCGTGGTTCATGGCGTCCAGGTGGAGCGCGCCACTGTACGAACGACCTGGACGCCATGGGCCGCGTCTGCTCGGCTCTGCCTGGGTCGATGGCAGACGGGATGGGAGCACCCCGCGCACGCCACTATCCGCCGGCACTCGCGAACGGCGCCCCCGCCATCTCGGAGCCTGAGCGCCCCCGCCGGAGGCTGTTCTGAGCGTGGCCGCTTCTCTACGGTGATCGACTCATGCCCCGGCTCTGGCCACGTGGGCGCGCGTCGGCGCAGCGCGGGCGGAGCGGGCCGAAGGCAGGAGCGGCGCCCGCGGCGGAGCCGGGAGCGCGCCCGGCGGAGCGGAGCGCAGCCGGCTTGATGAGGTAGAGAAACCCGTAACTCGGGCCTGTGTGGGGCGGGTTCGCGCGCTCACTGTCACTTTTACTGACAGCGTCACGGCTTGGCATGGGTACCTTCGAAGTGTCGAAAGGACTCATGATGACGACAGAGCTGACTACCGGGCAGCGTGTAGCGAGGGCACGGCGACGTCTGGGTTGGGATCAAAGCCAACTTGCGGCCTCTATCGACCGCTCCGTGAGCTGGGTCTCTAAGGTCGAAACGGGTCGTCTCCCCCTGGACCGAATGAGCGTCCTCGGTCAGCTTGCTGAAGTGCTCGGCGTTGAGGTCACCGAACTGACGGGGCAGCCCTACCGCCACGAAACAGCCGAACTCGACTCCGGTCACTCCGCCATTCCCGGTCTCCGCCTCGCCCTGCAACAGGCGACTATGCCCGGTGGTGCAGCGCTGATCGCCGCGACCAATCCCCCCACCCTTGCTGACCTCACCGCCCGTGTTGAGGCGGCTGAGCGGCTCCGCCAGGACGCCAAGTTCACGGCCCTGGGAGACGTCCTCCCGCAGATCCTTCGCGACCTGATCGTGCTGTGTGATGTGGCCGGCGGCGATGACGTGCCTCGGGCAGAGGGACTGATGCTCAGGGCCAGCCACATGGCGCGCGTCTCGTCCAACCTGCTCGGGCATCATGACCTCGGCTGGAGTGCTGTTCAGCGGGAGTTGGTCGCAGCTGAGCGGGCTGAGTCGCCGGTTCTCCAGGCTGCTGCCCGTTGGGATCTCTGCGGTGTCTGGCTGCATGAGGGCGAACTGGGCGCGGCGCGCGACATGGCCCGGAAGGCTCTCGATGACCTAGAGCCGCACTTGGCCAACTCCGATCAGGTGATCCGTGCCTTGTGGGGTGCGATGCACCTTCGCGCGGCGGTCGCCTGGTCGCGGCTGTGGGACCGGTCGGAGGCTGAGATGCACTTGGACGAGGCTCGGCAGGCTGCGTCTGGGCTCCCGGCAGACGGCAACGTCTTCCAGACCCAGTTCAACGCCGTGAACGCCTCGATCCATTCGGTTGAGGTGAGCCTGGAGCTGGGCCACCCGCGCGATGTTCTCTCACGGGCCGATCTGGTCGACATTGCACACATCGCGTCGGGGGAGCGGCAATCCCACTTCTGGGTCTGTGCAGCTGTCGGCCAGATGATGAACGGCAAGGCAGAACCGGCGGCTGATGCGATCCTGCGCGCTGATGCCATCGCTCCTCAGCACGTACGTAACCGTCCCATCGCCCGGAACCTTGTTGACGACCTGAGGTCGACAGACAGGCACTCGCGATCGGCGGACATCAGGCGTCTCGCCACGAGCATGAAGCTGGGTTGATCACGACACTGAGAGGGGGAAAGCGGCGGTGAAGGTCGCAGATCGGGCGCGCTTATTAGTGGAGCTCCACGAGATCAGGAGGAAGCTGGCCGAAGCCAGCCAGCGCGTTGACCGGCTGTCTTCCTCGGTCAAGAACGCTCGCGAACCTGCGATTCGAGACGATCGAGCCGTGAGTTGATCAGATCAAGAGCGGCTTTGATCTGTCCAAGTTCATCGGCCATGGTGCCGACGTCATCTGTCGAATCGGTGGTCACGGGATCGCTAGCAATGAACGTCCCTCGACCCTGCTGGCTCACGATCAGCCCTTCGCTCCGCAGGATGTCGAGGGCGTGACGAATGGTCATGGCTGCAACGCCGTAGCGCTCAGCCATCTTGGCGTTGCCGTCTAGCCTCTGACCAGCCTTGAGCCCTCCGGAAGCGATCTTCCTCCGGAGGTCATCCGCCACCTGCTCGTAGGCGTTGCGAGGGTCATCGGGGCTCACGGTCACGCCTCCAGGTTACCTAAGTGATCTAAAGAAATCTGCCCCTAGGTCTTGCGCATCGCCCTGTGGCAACTAATCTAGGTAACACAAGAGAAGTTAGAGAGGTTGTCCATCGCCTCTCAAACCCGGGGGCGGCGCTCCTACCGCCAAGCAGACTCGCCGCCCCCTTGTCCCCTGAGGGAGCTTCCATCATGCCTGCTTCTGCCCTGACAGTGTCGATCTCCCGGAACCGTGGCTGCCCGGCGTGCGGCAACGGTCGGTGCGCCGACCCGGCGGAGTGCCTGTTCTTCCTCACGTCGCGTCCGTGGGGTGACTGCACCTGGTGCGCCGGGTCCGGCTGGGCCTGCGAGTCCGCGCCGCTCTACAACCCGCTCGCGGTCTTCTGCGAGGGCTGCAACGGCTCCGGCCTGAGCGAGCACACCCACGACTCGATCGACCTGGGCGAGATCAGCGACGACGCGAAGGCCCGGCACGCCGCGCACGTCGCCCGCCTGACCGGGCTGGTCGCCGCGTCCTCGGCTCCGCTGGCGGTGGCGGCATGAGCCTCTTCGCCTCCGTCCTCGATCTCCTCGACGCCCCGGCCCGCTCGGCTTCCTGCCCCGGCTGTGCTGCGCACGCCCCGGCCTGGACCCGCGTGACTGTCGACGGTCTGCGCGTGCTGACCCACGACGGTGACGTGATCTGCCCGAAGGATCGCCACTTCGGCTCCGGAACGCAGCCCGCTCCGGTCGTCTCCCTGGTCCGGCTGGAGGTCGCCGCGTGACGGTGTTCCCCGTCGCCCCTGAGGCCGTGGCCGGTGCTGCGGCCTCTTTGGGCACCGACCCTCTGACCTTGGCTGACCTGCTGCGGGTGGCGAACTCGCCGGGCTTCGACCGCTGGCAAGAGCAGATCCGCCGTACGGGTGGCTGCTCGCACCCGATCCGGCTCCAGGGCCAGACTGTCACCCGCGATCGCGCGACCGGTGATGTCCTCTACTCCTACAGCACGGAGAACGAGCCGGGCGGCATGCTGCGGGTGGCGTGCGGCAACCGGCGGGCCTCCCGCTGCCCTTCCTGCGCGTGGATGTACGCCGGGGACGTGTACCACCTGATCCGTGCCGGGATCACGGGTGACTCCCGGATGGGCATCCCCGGTGAGATCCGCGAGCATCCCGGCGTGTTCGCCACGCTCACCGCCCCGTCGTTCGGGCCGGTCCATAACCGCCCGGCGTCCGGCCGGTGCCGCTGCGGGAGCTCCCACGCGGAGGACGATCCCGCCCTGGGCACGGCCCTCGACCCGAGCCGCTACGACTATGCCGGGGCGGTGCTGTGGAACAACCACGCCGGGGACCTGTGGCGTCGGTTCACCATCTACCTCCGCCGGGAGGTCGCCGCCCGTGCGGGCCTGACCCAGTCGGCCATGAAGGAGGTGTGCCGGGTTTCCTTCGGCAAGGTTGCCGAGTTCCAGAAGCGGGGCGCCGTGCACTTCCACGCGGTGGTGCGCCTGGACGGTCCCGACGGGCCCGATGCTCCTCCGCCGGCGTGGGCCACGGTCGCTCTCCTGGACGACTCCATCAAGGCGGCTGCCGCCCGCGTCTCTGTCCCGGTACCGGCTTCCGGGGAGGTCCCGGCGCGTGTGCTGCGGTGGGGCTCCCAGGTCGACGTCCAGGCCATCGGCGGCCTGGAAGGGGTCGAGCTGACCGACGGTGCGGTCGCCTCCTACGTCGCGAAGTACGCGACCAAGGCGGCCGAAGCCACCGAGACCGTTGACCACCGGATCGGGGAGCTTTCGGAACTCGACAAGCTGTCTCTGCCCGCGCACACCCGGAGCCTGATCGAGGCCTGCCGGGATCTGGACGACGCCTACCCGGACCGGATGCTGTGGCGCTGGGCCCACATGCTCGGCTTCCGCGGGCACTTCATGACCAAGTCGCGGGCCTACTCCACCACCCTCAGCGAGCGTCGCCAGGTCCGCGCTGACTTCCGCGCACGCCAGGAACGCCGCGAACGGGGCCTTCCCGAAGACCTCGACGACTCGGAGGGCTCCACGTTGGTGCTCGCCCACTGGGTCTACGCCGGACAAGGCCACACGCCGGGAGAGTCCTGGCTGGCCGCAACGATCGCCAAGGAGATCCGACTGAACCGAGAGACCGCACGCGAAGCGCTCGCCGACATGCCCGACCTTGAGACCGAGGGGGAGTGGTGACCATGGATCGGCTTCTGACGGTGCAGCAGGTCGCCGAAGTGCTCGGGACGGGCGTCCGCTTCCCTCGGCGCCTGATCGAGGAACGCCGGATCACCTTCGTCAAGGTGGGGCGGCACGTCCGCATCCCTGAGAGCGCGGTGTCCGCCTACATCGCTGAGCACACCGTGCAGCCGGTGACCGTTCGGCGTGCCGTGCTCAGGAGGGTTGCCTGATGGCGAACAACCAGGGGAAGCGTCGCCGCTTCGGATCGGTCCGGCAGCTCAAGTCCGGTCGCTGGCAAGCCCGTTATCCGGATCCGAACACCGGTCAGCTTCGGGGCGCTGAGCAGACGTACGCGACCAAGACCGATGCTGAGGTCGCGCTTACGCACATCGAGGCGGACATCACCCGTGGCCAGTGGCACGACCCCGACGCGGGCAAAGTCCTCTTCGGCGAGTACGCCACGGCGTGGCTCAAAGACCGCAAGCTGGCGGCCCGTTCGACGGAGCGTCACGAGTCGGTGATCCGGCTTCACCTGCTGCCTACCTTCGGTGAGGGGCCCTTGTCCTCGATCACGACGGCGCGTGTCCGGGCCTGGCGTACGGAGTGCCTGACGCGGACCGGTGAGCCGACGGTGGTGAAGGCCTATCAGATCCTGCGCGCGATCCTGAACACGGCCGTTGATGATGAGCTGATCCGGCGCAACCCGTGCCGCATCAAGGGCGCCGACCGTTACGACGTGCCGGAACGTCCCGTCCTCACCGTGGCCGAAGTCTTCGCCGTGGCCGACTCGATCGCCCCGCGCTACCGGCTGCTCGTCCTCCTGGCGGCCTTCACGGGCCTGCGGTTCGGGGAGCTGGCATCGCTCCGCCGGCGCGACGTCGACACGGACAACGCGGTGCTCATGGTCCGGCGCTCACAGGCGGAAATGCAGACGGGAGCTCTCTTCGACAAGGCGCCGAAGTCGGATGCCGGGGTCCGACCGGTGGCCTTCCCGACAGAACTCCTGCCGGACGTGAAGCGGCATCTCGACGCCTACGCCGGGCGTGGTCGTGACGGGCATGTCTTCCTCGGGCCTCAGGGGGGTCGACTGCGGCGCAGCAACTTCCGCGACGACTGGATCGATGCCAGGAAGGGCGCCGGGGTCACGGTGGATGCCCACTTCCACGATCTTCGGCACACGGGGAACACGCTCGCCGCGTCCGGCGCGAGCCTGCGTGAGTTGATGACCAGGATGGGGCACAGCACTCCCCGCGCCGCGTTGATCTATCAGCACATGGTCAACGGCCGTGACCGCGAGATCGCCGATCGGCTCGGCTCGATGATCCGGAAGGAGCGTGGGGATGTGGCACCGTAGTGGCATTTCTGGCACGTGTGTGGCACGGCCGTGATCACAGCTAAGGGCCAGTTCGAGGGGATCATGCCCCTGAACTGGCCCTTAGTCGTGTGCCCCCGGCAGGATTCGAACCTGCGACACCCGCTTTAGGAGAGCGGTGCTCTATCCCCTGAGCTACGAAGGCGGGGCTTGTAGGAAACGCTCTTGGTCAAGCCCTGAGCGATCTGGGGTGGCTACGTCGTAGGGTCACGCGGATTCCGCGTGGCACGGCGCAACGCCCGTCAGAGCGCTCGATCCACAGGGTACCGGATCGGGGCTCGGGCGGGCGCTGGTGTTGAGGGGCGGGCCTGCGGGTTCGTCCGGGTAGTGGATGTTCGCCGCGTCACGACAGGGCGAGGACGCAGAACTCGTGGTCCTCGGGGTCGGACAGGCACGTCCACGGGACGTCGCCCTGGCCGAGGTCGAGGTCGGTGGCACCGAGGGCCCGCAGCCGGGCCACCTCGGCCGCCGTGTCGTCGCCGGGGTACGGCAGCAGGTCGAGATGGACGCGGTCCGGCACGGTCTTCACGTCGGGCGTGCGGAGGAACTCGAGATACGGGCCTACGCCCTTGGCGGAGCGCAACGTCGCGTGATCGTCGGTCACCTCGTGCAGGGTCCAGTCCGTCGCCTCGCTCCAGAACCGGACCATGGCCCGCGGATCCGTGCAGTCCACCGCCACCGCGGCGATCGGCCCGGTGTCCCGGTAGATCTCCCTGGGTTCAAGGACACAGAACTCGTTGCCCTCCGGGTCGGCGAGGACCGTCCACGGCACTTCGCCCTGGCCCACGTCGGCGGGCGTCGCACCGAGAGCCCGGAGGTGCGCGACCAACTCCGCCTGATGGGCCGCGGAGGTGGTGGCGAGATCGAGGTGTACACGGTTTTTCGTCGTTGCCTTGGGTTCCGGAACGGGAACGACATCGATACCGACGGCGACCGGGTCCGGCCAGACGAGTCCGCCGACGGGTCCCACGTAGGTGGTCACGCCGGCGCTGTAAGCACTCCAGCCGAGCGCCTCCGCCCAGAACCGGCCGATCGCCGAGGCGTCAACAGCCTTGACGTTCACATGAACAGGTCGCAGTGCCATTCCGGCGATCCTATGTGCCCGCTCTGTTGCGTCCAGGAAGCGATGTGTACGGGTCCGTGGGTGCGGCCCGCGTCGGCACGCTGCCGCCGGGAAACGCGGCGTGGGCCGGGGCAGCGGCCAGCAGAGGCTGTCCTCCCGACAACATGCTGATGCACGCCGGGAGATGCGCGGCCGAGTCCCCTTGCTATGGTGCGCCGATGTCGTCGACCAAGCAGTTCCAAGTCACCTTCGACTGCGCGGAACCTGCGCGCCTCGCCGGTTTTTGGTGCGAGGTGTTGGGGTATGTCGTACCGCCGATCCCGGAGGGTTTTGCCACTTGGGAGGACTACCATCGCTCGCTGCCGCCTGAGGATCAGGTCACCTACTTCGCGTGCAGTGATCCCTCGGGTGTGGGCCCGCGTCTGCTCTTCCAGCGGGTTCCCGAAGGGAAGGTCGTCAAGAATCGGGTGCACCTCGACGTGCGGGCCGGCACCGGGCTCGTGGGTGAAGAGCGCCTCGCCGCACTGGAGGCCGAATGCGCACGACTGGTCGCGCTCGGTGCGGTACACGTGCGAACGCTGCTCGCCGATGACGAGAACGAGTCGTGCATCCTGATGCAGGACATCGAGGGCAACGAGTTCTGTCTCGACTGAGCGTCCTCTGCCACGGCGAGACCGGGGCAGGTCTTCATCCGTGCGAAGGCGTGCGTGAGAAGGCGTGCGTGCGAAGGCGTGCGTGAGAAGGCGTGCTCGACGCGGGTCCGGGCCTTGCGGTGGGACGTGTTGTGCTCCTCCCTACCCGTGGTCCGCTGCTGGAGCCGGTAACGGGCGAGGGCCCGGCAGCCCTGTCCGGCCCGGGTCTGTGCAGCCGATGGCGGCCTTACCACCGGACGGTTCCCACGCCTTGCGGTCGTTGCGGTTGCCGGTGACCGGCCGGCCGACCGCGACGACCCGTCATCGGGGTGGGATCTCAGGTGAGCGGGACGCGGGTGAAGCGGGAGGCGATGCGCAGGTCGGTCTGGATGCCGGCCGCGGTGGTGCGGAGGTCGGGGAGGAGTTCCGTCACGCACTCCTCCAGGGTGCGGCGGGCCGCGTGGGTGGCCACGTTCAGGGCGGCTGCCGGGCGGCCTGTGCGGTCGCGTACCGGTACCGCGATCGAGCGCAGGCCCGACTCCAGTTCCTCGTCCGCCAGAGCGTATCCGGGTGGCCCGTCGGGGGCGACGAGGGCCCGGCCGAGGGAGGTGTGGCGTGCCGGGAGGCGGGTGCCGACCGTGACGTCCACGGTCAGGACGCGGTTCGCGGTCGCCACCGCGATGTACTGGATCTCCGGCGGGTCGGTCCCGGGAACGAGCACGGCCAGAGCCGTCGGCTCGTGCAGGTGGTCGGCCAGGGCTCGGAGACGGGGGGTCGCCAGGCGGGCGAGGGTGGTGCGGGACAGCGGCGGGTAGCCGAGGGACAGGACCCGGGGCGTGAGGGCGAAGGTTCGGCCCTCTGCCGTCACCAGACCCAGGTGCTCGTATGTGATCAGTGCCCGTCGGGCCGTCGCCCGGGCAAGGCCCGTCGCCTTCGCCACGTCCGTCAGGGTCAGGGCAGGGCGGCCCTCGCCGAACGCCGTCAGGACCGTCAGGCCGCGGGCCAGGGACTCCACGAAGTCGCGGCCCAACTCGTGCTTGGAGGCCGTGGTCCAGCCGGCCAGGCCGGAGGGCGGCGAGCCCGGCTGGGGCGGCGGGGCCTTGCGCAGTTCCGTCTCCATCGCCGTGACCGCCGTACGCAGACGGGGGAGCAGGGTGTCGCGCAGGTCCGCCGCCGTGTGACGGCTGGTGTGGCTGACGACGCTCGCCACGCAGGCGACCCTGCCGGTGGCCGGGTCGCGGACGGGGACGGACACCGCGACCAGGCCCGGTTCGATCAACTGGTCGTCCAGGGCCCAGCCGTCCCTGCGGGCCCGGTCCGCCCTCGCTTGGAAGTCGTCCTCGCCACCGGGTGCGCGGGGCGGTACGGCCGGGAATCCCGCGTCGGTCGGGTCCGCTGTGCGCCGTGCGCGCCAGGCGTGCCATTCCTCTCGCGTCCACTCGGCCGCGAACAACGGGCCGGGGGCGGTGCGTTCGGCCGGCAACAGGTCGCCGATGCGGAAGCTGACGGACATCGCGCGGCGGCGCGTGGCCTGGTGGATGAAACGGATGCCGTCCCGGTCGGCGACCGCGAGCGAGACCGACTCGTCGAGCTCGTCGGCGAGCGCGTCGGCGTGCGGGTCGAGGAGGGCGGGCAGGCGGAGGGCGGCCAGGTAGGCGTTGCCGAGTTCCATCACGCGGGGGGTGAGCACCGCGTCCCGGCCGGCCTGGCGGACGTATCCCATACGGGCGAGGGTCGCGGTGATCCGGTCGACCGTGGAACGGGCCAGGCCGGTACGGCGTTCCAGCGCGCTCGCGCTCAGCGTCCCGCCCGCCTCGGTCAGCGCCTCCAGCACCGCCACGCCCCGGATCAGCGGCGCGACCGCCTCGACGGGCGGCTCGTGCGGTGCGGCGGAGGAGGGCAGGGGGGCGGCGGCGGTCATCGACTCTCCGGTACGGCCATCAGCGCAGGCCTCGGTCAGGGCACGCCTACCGTAAACCGTGGCCGACCCCGTCCCACCCCGTCCGATCCGTCTGGCCTCTTCCGATCCCGCGCGCCCCCCTCGGATCCCGCCCGGCCTCCTCGGATCCCGCCCGGCCGCCTCCGATCCAGCGCGCCCCCCTCGGATCCAGCGCGCCCTCCTCGGATCCCGCCCGGCCTCCTCCGATCCAGCGCGCGCCCTCCTCGGATCCCGCCCGGCCTCCTCCGATCCAGCGCGCGCCCTCCTCGGATCCCGCCCGGCCTCCTCCGATCCAGCGCGCGCCCCCCTCCGATCCCGCCCGGCCTCCTCGGATCCCGCCCGGCCTCCTCCGATCCAGCGCGCCCCCCTCCGATCCAGCGCGCCCCCCTCGGATCCAGCGCGCCCCCCTCGGATCCCGCGCGGCCCCGTCCGATCCCGCCCGCCCCCATCCGATCCAGCCGCCCCCCTCCGATCCCGCCTGAAGCGCTACCCCCGAGTGACTCGCACCCGATAGTCCCCCGCCGCGTCCACCCCCGACACCCGCACCTCGATCCCGTGCTTGGGGTCCTTGAAGGTCTCGCCCGGCCCGAACGTGGCGTCGGAGAGTTCCGCCTGGACGTTGGGGCTGCGGGTGCAGCCGCCGGTGTCGCCGTGGGCGTCGTACACCTTGATCGGTCCGCGGCCGGTGTCGACGTTGGCGTCGACCTTGTAGATGAGGACGCCGGGGTGGCAGACCTCCTGGTCGTTGCCGCCCTTGGTCCGCACCTCCAGGGCGTAGCCGGTGCGGGCGTCGACGGGGACGAAGACCAGCTTTTGGCCGCCGGCGCGGGAGAGCGGGGTCAGCGTGTACTCGGTGGTGCCGTGGGCCGCCGCGCAGCTCACCTGGTCGGCGTCGAGCCAGCCCAGCTTCCACTTGTGCCAGGCGAGGAGGTCGTTGTCGGCGCCCCAGTCCTCGCTCATGATGTCCCAGTGCCCGACCGCGCCCCCGCCCTCCTGGGTGTAGAGGTCGGGCAGGCCGAAGACATGGCCGTTCTCGTGGGGGAGGACGCGGTAGCCCGTCTGCGCGTAGGAGCCGGAGCCGTCGTCCTGGCGGGAGTAGACGAAGGAGGCGTTGGCGACCGGGACGCCGTCGGCGACCGGGGCGTCGGAGTTGCCGGCGAAGGTCACCGACAGCACGGTGTCCAGGGCGGAGGGGCCCGCGTTCGGGGTGATCAGCACGTTCAGGAGGTCGTACGACCGGAAGTCCACGTCCGGGTCGGCGGCGGCCACGATGTCCTGGACCAGCTGCCGGTAGCCGGGGTCGAAGGGGGCGCCGCGCTCTATTCCGTACGCCGCGAACGGCTTGGGCATCCGCAGCCAGTGGTCGATGGGTGCCGCCGGCTGGTAGTCGAGCTTGCCGTAGGAGGCGGTGCGGAACCAGTCCTGGGTCCGCGGGAAGAACTCGTGGTAGCGGTCGAGCGCGCTGCCTTGGCCGGGCGCGTCGGAGAAGTCGACCATCAGGGTCAGGGCGTGCACGGTGCCGGTGGAGCGGGAGTAACCGCCCGGGGTGGGGATGCCCTCGGTCATCTGCACCTCGTGGCCGCCGCTGATCAGACAGGGTCCGTAGGCCGAGGAGCGGGCCAGCGCGATCGGGCCGGCGCCGGCCGGTGTGGGCGCCGCCGTGGGGAGTCCGGTGCCCGCCGAGGTGCCGACCGCGAGGATCAGCACGGTCACGGCGGCGAGGGAGACCGCACGGCGGTGGCGTATCGGGCGGGTCGGGGGCGTGCGCGAGGCGCGTGGTGTGCGCGGGGCCCGTGGGGTGCGACGGTGCGCGGGTATCGGGCGGCTGGGCTGCGGCTGCATGCATGGACCTTTCGCGCCACGGCAGCCGCCGGTTTCCGGCTGCACCCTCTCGATCACCCTGTGTCTGCGGGGCGGCGGGCGCGCGCTGGAGAGGCCGATCGTGGGATTTCCCGGGCCAAGAGGTGTGATGCAGGTCACAAGGAATGAGGAGAAGGCGTGGAAATAACCGGGGACCCTTTCCCCGTTTAGACCTGTGTCCGCGCGAAACGGGGAGCGGATCCCCGGATCGTGGAAGCCCAGAGGATCACCCAGACCACCAGACCAGGAGTGCGCCGTGCAGACCGCGACCGCCATCCCCACCGTGCCCAAGGCACCCCGGCCCCGCGCCGACGCCCTGCGCAACCGGGAGCGGATCGTCACCGCCGCCCGCGAGATGTTCACCGAGTACGGCCCCGACGTGCCGCTCGACGAGATCGCCCGCCGGGCCGGCGTCGGCAATGCCACGGTGTACCGCAACTTCCCCGACCGTGACGCGCTCGTCCGTGAGGTCGTCTGCTCCGTGATGGACCGGACGTCGGAAGCGGCCGAACTCGCGCTCGCGGAGACCGGGGACGCCTTCGGGGCGCTGGAACGCTTCGTGCACGCCTCCGCCGACGAGCGGGTCAGCGCGCTGTGCCCGATGGTCTCCAGCACTTTCGACAAGAACCATCCCGACCTGGAGGCGGCGCGCGAGCGGTGCGAGCAGCTCATCGGGCAGCTCATGGACCGCGCCAAGGCGGCCGGACAGCTCCGTCCGGACGTGGGTGTCGGCGATGTGATGATCGCCGCGGCCCAGCTCAGCCGGCCCCCGGCCGGCACTGGCTGCCTGGTCAACGACCGCTTCGTCCACCGTCATCTGCAGCTGTTCCTGGACGGACTGCGGGCCCCGGCCCGCTCCGCCCTGCCGGGCGCGGCCGTGACCATGGAGGACCTCCGCCAGGCCTGAACGACCGAGAGCGACCGCACCGTCCCGTAGGGGCCGATCAGTTTCGGACCGGGCACCGGTCCTTCATCTCGCGCGCCCCTTGATCCGCACCGACCACCGTCAGACCACCGTCGGCGCCTGACCACCGTCTGCGCTGCACCGATCCCGTTTTCCGTAACGAACGCCGACTCTCCGTCACGAATCACGAATCACGAATCATCGACTTTCCGTCACGAAGTCACGAAGTGGGTACCCCCATGTCTGAAACAGCCGCAAAGGCCACCGGCGCACCGGCGCAGTCCGGTGACGCCAACCGCTGGAAAGCGCTCGTCTTCATCGCGCTCGCCCAGCTGATGGTCGTCCTCGACGCCACCATCGTGAACATCGCGCTGCCCTCCGCCCAGACCGACCTGGGCATCTCCGACGGCAACCGGCAGTGGGTCGTCACGGCCTACGCCCTCGCCTTCGGCGGTCTGCTCCTCTTCGGCGGCCGGATCGCCGACCTGTGGGGCCGCAAGCGGGCCTTCGTCATAGGCCTGACAGGCTTCGCCGCCGCCTCCGCGCTCGGCGGCGCGGCGACCAGCGGCGCGATGATGTTCGGCGCCCGCGCCCTCCAGGGCGTCTTCGGCGCCATGCTCGCCCCGGCCGCGCTCTCCCTGCTCGCCGTGATGTTCACGGACGCCAAGGAGCGTGCCAAGGCGTTCGGCATCTACGGCGCGATCGCCGGTGGCGGCGGCGCCGTCGGCTTCATCCTCGGTGGTGTGCTCACCGAGTACCTTGACTGGCGCTGGACGTTCTTCGTCAACATCCCGTTCGCCATCGTCGCCGCGCTCGGCGCGTACTTCGTCATCCGCGAGCCGGAGGGCGGCCGCAACCGCAACCCGCTCGACATCCCGGGCGTGCTCCTGTCCACCCTCGGCCTGGTCTCGCTCGTGTACGGCTTCACCCGCGCCGAGTCCGACGGCTGGAGCGATGTCACGACCATCGGCCTGTTCGTCGCCGCCGTGGTGCTGCTGCTCGCGTTCGTGGTCACCGAGACCCGGGTCAAGGCCCCGCTGCTGCCGCTGCGCGTGGTCACCGACCGCAACCGCGGCGGTATCTACCTCTCCCTCGGCATCGCGATCATCGCGATGTTCGGCACCTTCCTCTTCCTGACCTACTACCTGCAGGTCGTGAAGGGCTTCTCGCCGATCAAGACCGGCTTCGCCTTCCTGCCGATGATCGCGGGCATGATGATCGGCTCCACCCAGATCGGCGCCCGTCTGATGACCCGGGTCCCGGCCCGGCTGCTGATGGGCCCCGGCTTCCTGGTCGCCTCCGTCGGCATGCTGCTGATGACCCGGCTGGAGATCGGCTCGTCGTACGCCTCGACGATCCTGCCGGCGATGCTGCTGCTCGGTCTCGGCATGGGTACGGCGTTCATGCCGGCCATGTCCCTGGCCACGCTCGGTGTCGAGCCCCGGGACGCCGGTGTCGCCTCCGCGATGGTCAACACCTCGCAGCAGGTGGGTGGCGCGATCGGCACCGCCCTGCTGAACACGATCGCCGCGTCCGCGACGACGGCGTACATCAAGGACCACATCGCCACCGCGACCTCCAAGTCGCAGCAGCAGCTGGTCCAGCTCCAGGGCCAGGTGCACGGCTACACCAACGCGATCTGGTTCGCCGTCGGCATGCTGGTGCTGGCCGCGGTCATCGTGGTGACCTTCGTCAACGCCGGTACGCCGAGCGCCACCCCGGTGGCCTCCGGTGAAGGCGCGGAGGACGAGCTGGCGATCCCGGTGGTCGCCCACTGATCCTCTGAGCCACCACCGGCCGACCGGGTACCCGCACGCGGGCCTGTCCTGAGCTCCTCAGCGGAGCCAGGGCAGGTCCGCGCCCGCTTCGTTGGGCTGCAGGCCCTCTGCGACGATCTGCATGATCTCGCCGAGGGTCTGCCGCTGTTCCGGGGTCAGCCGCTCGAACAGCGCCTGCCGTACGGCGGTCACATGGCCCGGCGCGGTGCGCCGCAGCACCTCGGTGCCCTCGTCGGTCAGGACGGCGAACTGGCCCCGCTTGTCGGAGGGGCAGTCCTCCCGGCGTACCCAGCCGTTCTTCTCCAGGCGGGCGATGGCATGCGAGAGCCGGGACCGGGTGATCTTCGCGCCCATGGCCAGCTCGGTCATCCGCAGCCGCCGCCCGGGCGCCTCGGCGAGCGCGACCAGCAGGCCGTAGTAGATGTGCGGCATCCCCGCGTCCCGCTGGAGCTGGCGGTCCAGATGGTCCTCCAGCAGGGTCGTGGCGTGCAGATACGAGCGCCAGACGCGCTGTTCGTCGTCGCTGAGCCAGCGGTGCCGGGCGGCGGTCGCGGATGTGGATGCCGTGTTCATGTATCCCACTGTACGAGGCCTCTCCTTGAAGGTTAAACAAGTGGGGCGTATGGTGTACGACGGAAAGCTTGAGATTTAAAGCATGAGGGTAGTGCGGGGCCGGGTGGAGGTCCCCGCTCGCCGTCCGTGGAGGGAGCCGCCGTCATGACCGCCGCCGCACAGGAGCGAACCGCCGCTTCCCAGGAGCGCATGCCCGCCCTCTATCTGAGCCACGGCGCGCCGCCGCTCGCCGACGACCCGGTCTGGCCCGGCGAACTGGCCGCCTGGAGCGCCGGGCTGCCCCGCCCCAAGGCGATCCTGATGGTCTCCGCGCACTGGGAGGAGGCCCCCCTCGCCCTTGGCGCCGTACAGACCGTCCCCCTCGTCTACGACTTCTGGGGCTTCCCCGAGCACTACTACAAGGTCCAGTACGCGGCCCCCGGCGCGCCCGGCCTCGCCGAGTCCGTGCGCAAGCTGCTGCGCGCCCCCGGTACCCCCGTGCAGGACATCCCGGACCGCGGGCTCGACCACGGCGCCTATGTGCCCCTGGTGGAGATGTTCCCGGCCGCGGACATCCCTGTCCTCCAGATTTCCATGCCCACCCTCGACCCGGTCCGCCTGATGGAGATCGGCCGCCGGCTCGCCCCGCTGCGCGACGAGGGCGTGCTGATCGTCGGCTCCGGCTTCTTTACCCACAACCTGGCCGCCCTCCGCCACGCCGGAGCCGGGGTGCCGACCTGGTCCTCGGAGTTCGACGACTGGGGACACCGGGCCCTGGAGAGGCGTGACTGGGACGCGCTCCTCGACTTCCTCGACAAGGCCCCGGCGGGCCGTTACGCCCACCCGCGCACCGAGCACTTCGCCCCGCTCTTCGTCACCATGGGCGCGGCGGAGGCCGGCGGCGAGCTGGACGCGCAGAAGTCGGTGATCGACGGGTTCTGGATGGGGATGGCCAAGCGGTCGGTGCAGTTCGGCTGAGCCGCAGCCGCCCCCCGCTAGAGCGGGCGCTCGTACCAGGCCACGTCCCAGTAGCGGCCGAACTTGCGGCCCACCTCGCGGTACGTGCCGACGTACCGGAACCCGAAGCGCTCGTGCAGCCGGGTGGACGCCTCGTTCGGCTGCGCGATGCCCGCGTAGGCGCGGTGCAGGTCCTCGCCGGCCAGCGCCTCGAAGAGGGCCCTGTAGAGGAGTGTGCCGACGCCGCGCCTGCCGGCGTCCGGGGCGACGTAGACCGTGGTCTCCACCGAGGTCCCGTAGGCGGGTTTCGCGCGGTAAGGGCTGGATGTGGCGTACCCGAGAATCTCCTGTGAGTCCGCCGAGGTGGCAACCATCAGCCGGTACGGGCCGTCTTCCGGGTGGGAGAGCAGCCACGCACGACGCTCTTCCGGTGTGAAGACCACCGTGTCGAATGTGATGGACGTCTCACGTACGTAGTGGTTGTAGAGCTCCGTGAGGGCTTCGAGGTCCCCCTCGAATCCCGGCCTGACCTGCACCTCTGTACGTTCCGATGACATTACGTCCCCTCGGCTGGTCGGACAGGGTACTGCATGATCAGAAAAATCGGGGGGCGGCATGGGAATTCTGTCCGGATTCCAGTCGTTGTTTCCTTCGGATGCCGGGCACCCGACCAGGACGCGGGAGTTCCAGAAGCGGACTTCCGCGGCGCCGAGAGCCGAGCGCCCACATCCATGAGAAGACCGAGAAGAACCGGATAGGACCACCCGCCCGCCCACCATCGCAAGGGAGCACCGCATGGCAACCCGTGCCGTCGCCCGTCGTCAGTCCGCCACCGGCGAGACGGCCGACTCGGCAAGCAGTGTTCGCGCCCATGGCGGCGAGATCGCCGACCGCGATCTGGTCGGCATGTATCTCGACGAGATCGCGCGCACACCGCTGCTCGACGCCGCCAAGGAAGTCGAGCTGTCCCAGACCATTGAGGCGGGTGTGTTCGCGCGGCAGGTCCTCGACGGCGAGGAGGAGTCCGCGTCGGACGCCACCCGCGAGGAGCTGGAGGCGCTCGTCGCCGCCGGCGAGCGGGCGAAGGACGTCTTCATCCGCTCCAACCTCCGCCTGGTCGTGGCCGTCGCCCGACGCTACCCGCGCAGCGGCCTGCCTCTGCTGGACCTGGTCCAGGAGGGCAACGCCGGCCTGGTGCGCGCCGTCGAGAAGTTCGACTACCGCAAGGGCTTCAAGTTCTCCACGTATGCCACCTGGTGGATCCGCCAGGCGATCACCCGTTCCATCGCCGACCAGTCCCGGACCATCCGGCTCCCCGTCCACCTGGTGGAGGAGCTGGGCCGGATCCGCCGCGTCCAGCGCGAGTTCAACCGGGAGCACGGCCGCGACCCGGAGCCCGCGGAGATCGCCGCGGAGCTCGGCTCCAACCCGGAGCGCGTCATCGACGTCCTCGACTGGGCCCGTGACCCGGTCTCGCTGAACATGTCGGTGGACGACGAGGGCGAGACCCAGTTCGGCGACCTTCTGGAGGACACGTCGGCGGTCAGCCCCGAGCAGTCCGTCATGACCCTGCTGCGCAGCGAGGAACTGGACGACCTGATCGGCCGCCTGGACCAGCGCACGGCCTCCATCATCAAGATGCGGTACGGCATCGAGGACGGCCGCGAGCGCACGCTGACCGAGGTCGGCAAGGAGCACGGCCTGACCCGCGAACGCATCCGCCAGATCGAGAAGCACGCGCTGCTGGAGCTGAAGAAGCTGGCCCGCAGCACGGGGTTCGAGCCGGCGGCGTAAGGAAGTCGCGAGGGGGGCGTGCGCCTGGGGCTCCCGCCGTCTGCGGGGGCGTCCGGGGTCGCTGGGCTCCGGGGTCTGTGGGGCTCCGGGGTCTGTGGGGCTCCGGGGTTCGTGCGGGCTCACGAGCCTGGGGGCGTGCGTGGTTCATGTGCCTGGGGGCGTGCGTGGCCATGCTCGCGCCGGGCGCGTGCGCTGGGTGGCGAAAGACGGCGCAAACATGGCGCGGTACCGCCGCTTCAGGGCTCCGTGTGTAGGGAACAACCATTCCGGGCCCGGGCAGTCGAGGGCTCCGACCGCCTCTGACCTCTGACGACGTATGACGAACCCTCGGTGAGCCTCGTCCCGACGCGCCATCCCCCCGGCGCCGGGACTTCCGCAGAGCCGGGCTTCGGCGCCTAACCCCCCCGGGCGCCGGAGCCCGGCTCCATTGCTGTGGACGTGCTCCGTGCGTGCGTGGGGCGACTCGCTCGGTGGGTCTGCCGGGTTCCGTCCCTCCTGGGCATGCTGGAACGGTGGCTCACCCCGTACCTGAACCACGGGGTGAACCACCGGATGGCAGATTCTGCCACAGCGGCATAGCCTGCCGAGGTGAGCACCCCCAGCCCCACCGGCAACACTCCCCGGCACGGTCCTCCCGGTGTCTCCCTGACGGAGCGGCGCAAGGCGGAGACCCGGATGGAGATCGCCCGGGCGGCCGCCGGCCTCTTCGTACGGCGGGGCCTGAGGGCCACTCGCGCCGAGGACATCGCACACGCCGCCGGCATCGCCCCCCGCACGTTCTACCGCTACTTCGCCACGAAGGAGGAGGCGGTCGCCCCGCTCTACGCCGCGGGCGCCCAGCGCTGGGTGGAGGCCGTACGGTCGGCTCCGGCGGCTCTCTCGGTCCCCGAGGCACTCGAACACGCCGTCCACCACACCCTGACCCCCGGCGTGGGCGTCTCCGCCGCCTCCTGGGAATGGGTGCGCACCCTGATCCACCTCGCCGACACCAGCCCGGCCCTGCGCAAGGTGTGGGCGGAGGTCTGCCAGTCCTCGGAAGACCTCCTGACGACGATCCTGGCGGAGCGCACCACACCGGACACCGCACCGGACACCGGACCCGGCACCAAGTCCGACAACGTTGCCCCCACCCCTCACCTCCGCTTCACCTCGGCGGTGGCCAGCGCGGCGGTCCGGGTGGCGGTGGAGTCCTGGGCGGCGGGCACGGCGTCCCCGTCGGGCGCGCAGGGACCGGCGGCGCTGGCGCTGCGGAACCTGGGGGATCTGCGCGGGTTCGCCTGGGAGGAGCGGGCGTAGTCGGTACGGCTGCTCAGCCGCTGGGGACAGTCACTCACCGGCTCCGGCCCGAACCAACCGATTCCCCAACTCCTGGACGCACTCCACGAGTTCCCGGGGCTGCCGCACCACGAACTCATGTCCTGTCATCACCAACCGCACCGCCAGCCACTCCATCGGATCCCCGGTTCGTCCTCCGGCGTCCCCACCCACCGCGGCACCCGGGCCCCCACCTCCTCCACCGTCCCGGCGAACGCGATCACGAACTCGTACGTCTCCTGGTGCCGTTGGATGGACCGCCGCAGATACTCCGCCGCACTGCCCGTCGGCATCTCGCGCGGAGCGAACCGCGCCCCGGTCGCGAACGGCTCGCTCACCCGGTCGACCCGGAACGTCCGCCAGTCGTCGCGTTCGAGGTCGTACGCCACGAGGTACCAGCGCCGTCCCGTGGACACCAGCCGGTACGGCTCGGCCTGCCGTCGCGTCTGGCTTCCGTCGGCCGCCCGGTAGGCGAACCGCAACCGCTCCTGCCCCGCCACCGCCGACGCCATCACGGTCAGCGTCTCCGGCGCGATACTCGCCCCGTCCCCGCTGGTCAGCGGCGTGGTCGCGGCCTGGAGCGTGGTCACCCGGTGCCGTAGCCGGGCCGGCAGCACCTGCTCCAGCTTCGCCAGTGCCCGTACCGAGGCCTCGTCGACCCCCTCCACGGCATGCCCCGCCCCGGCCCGCAGCCCGACCGCGATGGCCACGGCCTCCTCGTCGTCCAGGAGCAGCGGTGGCATCGCCTTCCCGGCGACCAGCCGGTACCCGCCGTCGGCCCCCTTGCTGGCCTCCACGGGATAGCCCAGCTCCCGCAGCCGGTCGATGTCCCGCCGCACGGTGCGCCGTGACACCCCGAGCCGATCGGCCAGCTCACCGCCGGGCCACTCACGGGGCGTCTGGAGCAGGGAGAGGAGTTGCAGAAGCCGAGCCGGAGTGTCCGTCGTCATGCGTCCGAGGATGCCGTACGGCTAGGACAGTATCTGGCCTAATCGGCTCCTAGGTTGTCGGCATGACTTTCACCGACGGCGGCATCGACGCCCTCAAGGGGCGCGAGACCGTATCCATCAGCGGCTCCGCCGCGGGGCGCGCCCGGCCACAGACGACAGCCACTCGGCACATCACCTCCACCCCCACGACGCTCCCCGCACCCCCGTCCGGCCGAACCCGATGGCTCGCCCTCGCGATCGTCATGACCGCCGCCTTCATGGACCTGGTCGACGTCACGATCGTCAACATCGCCATCCCGTCCATCCAGCGGAGCGCCCACGCCTCGTTCAGCCAGATCCAGTGGATCACCGCCGGCTACGCCCTCGCCTTCGCGGCCGGCCTGATCACCGGCGGCCGCCTCGGCGACATTCACGGCCGTAAACGGATCTTCCTCATCGGCGTCGGCGGCTTCACCCTCGCCTCGGCCCTGTGCGGCTTCGCCGCCAACCCGGAGATGCTGGTCGCCTCCCGCATCCTGCAGGGCGGCATGGCCGCGATGATGGTCCCGCAGGTCCTGTCGATCGTGCACGCCACCTTCCCGGCGCACGAACGCGGCAAGGTCTTCGGCCTGTTCGGCGCGATCGTCGGCCTGGGCGCGGTCTCCGGCCCACTGCTCGGCGCCCTCCTCACGGAGTGGAACATCCTCGGCCTCGAATGGCGCCCGATCTTCCTCATCAACCTCCCGGTCGGCATCGCGGCCCTTCTCCTCGGCCGTCGTTACATCAGCGAATCCAAGGCTTCACACGCCCTGAAACTGGACCTGGTCGGTGTGGCCCTGGTGACCCTCGGCCTGCTGATGCTGCTCTACCCGCTGACCCGCGGCCGCGAGCTGGGCTGGCCGCTGTGGGGGTATGTGTCGATGGCCGGGGCGCTCGGTGTCTTCGGTGCGCTGGTGGCCTACGAACGCTGTAAGGCCGCCAGCGACGGTTCCCCGCTCATCGAACCGTCCCTGTTCAAGGTGAAGAGCTTTGCCGCGGGCATCGCCGTGCAGACCGTCTTCGGTGTCGCGCTCGGCGTCTTCTTCCTGGTCTGGACGCTGTACATGCAGGTCGGACTGGGCTGGAGCCCGCTGCACGCGGGCCTGACCGGGGTGCCGTTCTCGATCGCCGTCTCCGTCGCGGCCGGCCTGTCCGTGCAGAAACTGGTCCCGCGCTTCGGCCGCAGGGTGCTCCAGGCGGGCGCCCTGGTGATGGGCCTCGGCGTGCTGCTCTACATCTGGGAGTCCCATCGCTACGGCCTCGCCATCGCCTCCTGGCAGATGGCCCTGCCGCTGGTCGTGATGGGCGTCGGCATGGGCCTGATCGTCGCCCCGCTGACCGACGCGGTGCTGTCGGAGGTGCCGCGTGAGCATGCCGGGTCGGCCTCCGGTCTGATCAACACCGTGCAGCAGATGGGCAACGCGCTCGGCCTCGGCCTGGTCTCGGTCGTCTTCTTCGGCGTCATCGACGACCGCCTGACCCCGGCCCGGCTCGGCCCGGCCTACGCGAACGCCTTCCAGCATGCGCTGCTCTGGGTGGCCGCCGTCATGGCCGTGATGTTCCTGCTGATGTCCGCCTTGCCGAAGCGCCCGGCGCAGCATGTGGAGGCGGCCGAGGCGGCTCACCCCGCACCGGAGAAGGAACCGGCACTCGTGCCCTGACCAGGCACGACCACGGGCCCGGCACCGAAAGGCGCCGGGCCTTCCGCGCGCCCGGGACCGCGCACTCTCTCACCGGAAGTCCGGCCATGCTCTTCACCGGAAGTCCGGGCATGCCCGAATCACGTCCGAACCTGTTTACTTTCCGGAAATCCGGGCGTAGCCTCCGAGCGAAACCACAAGTTCGGGCATGAAGCGGAGGTGAACGGACATGTACGCACCGGAGCGGCAGCAGGAGATCCTCCGGCTCGCCCGTGACGGCGGCCGGGTGGACGTCGTGTCGCTCGCCGAGGAGTTCCAGGTCACGGCGGAAACCATCCGCCGCGACCTGAAGGCCCTGGACCGCGCCGGCCTGGTCCGCCGGGTGCACGGCGGTGCCATCCCGGCCGGCCGGCTCGACTTCGAGCCGGACCTCGCCGAACGCGAGTCCACCTCGGCCGACGAGAAGGACCGCATCGCCAAGGCCGCCGTCTCGGAACTGCCGACCGAGGGCACCCTGATCCTCGACGCCGGCACTACGGTCGCCCGCCTGGCCGCGGCCATCCCGCTGGAGGCGTCCCTCACCGTCGTCACGCACAGCCTGCCGATCGCGGCCCGCCTCGCCGACCACCCGGGCATCCAGCTCCACCTGGTCGGGGGGCGCGTACGGCACCGCACGCGCGCCGCCGTGGACGCCTGGGCGCTCCGCGCGTACGGCGAGATCCGCGCGGACGTCCTCTTCGTCGCCGCCAACGGCTTCTCCGTCGGCCACGGCCTCACCACCCCCGACCTCGCCGAGGCCGCGGTCAAGCGGGCGGCCGTCGCCGCGGCCCGCCGGGTGGTCCTGCTCGCCGACTCCGCCAAGCACGGCCAGGAGCACTTCGCCCGCTTCGGCGACCTGAGCGACGTGGACCTGCTGATCACCGACAGCGGGCTGAGCCCCGAGGACGCCGCCGCCATCGAGCGCGGCGGCACGGAAGTAGTACGAGCATGAGCACCACGAACAGCGCGAGCGCGACGAACGGCACGAGCAGCACGGCCATGATCCTCACCGTCACCCCCAACCCCTCCCTCGACCGCACCTACGAGGTCCAGGCCCTGAAGCGCGGCGAGGTCATCCGCGCCGACACCGAGCGCATGGACCCCGGCGGCAAGGGCGTGAACGTCTCCCGTGCCGTCGCGGCCGCCGGCCGGCGCACGGTGGCCGTACTGCCCCTGGGTGGTGCGCCCGGCGCGCTCGTCTCCGACCTGCTCGACGCGCAGGGCATCGAGGTCGCGCCGGTCCCGGTCGCCGGAGCCACCCGTTCGAACATCGCCCTCGCGGAGTCCGACGGGGTGCTCACCAAGATCAACGCGCCGGGTCCGGAACTCTCGCGGGCGGAGCAGGAACTGCTCCTGGAGACGGTGCGCGAGCAGTCCCGTGACGCGGACTGGATCGCGTGCTGCGGGAGCCTGCCCCGGGGGCTCGCGCCGTCCTGGTACGCCGATGTGGTCGCCCGGGCGCACGCCGGGGGCGCGCGCATCGCCCTGGACACCTCGGGGCGCGCGCTGCTGGAAGCGCTGCGCGAGCGCCCCGACGTGGTGAAGCCGAACGCCGAGGAGCTCGCGGAAGCCGTCGGGCGCCCCCTGGCGACGGTCGGCGACGCGCTGAAGGCGGCCGAGGAGTTGCGCGGCATGGGCGCCCGCGCCGTCCTCGCGAGCCTGGGCGCCGACGGCCAGCTGCTCGTGGAGGACACGGGCGCCTGGTTCGCGAGCGCCCGCGTGGACACGGTCCGCAGCAACGTCGGCGCCGGCGACTCCTCCCTCGCCGGTTTCCTCATCGCCGGGGGCAGCGGCCCCGAGGCCCTCGCCTCCGCCGTGGCCCACGGTGCCGCCGCGGTCCAGCTGCCCGGCAGCGTGATGCCCACCCCCGCCGACCTGGACCCCACGGCGGTGACCGTCACCGACCGCGTCCCCGTCGACCGCCAACTGACGGAGCCGGTGTCATGAATGCTCGTACGACCCCGCACGCGGCCGCGCTTCTCCCCGGCGCCGTCCGCCGACAACCGGCCCAGGAGCGGCGAGGTTCCTCCTTACTCACCGCGCCGACGGGCCGACGGGGCACCCTGAGCCGCCCCGCCGTCCCCGGGAGGCGGGGCTTCCCCGGCCCCGTCTCCCACCCCGCCCCCCACGGCATCCCCGTCCCCACCGCCCACCCCACACCCCGGGCGATACGCGTGCATAGGAGCCCGCGATGAGCGACATGATCACCGCGGACCTGGTCGATCTCGACCTGTCCGCCGACACCAAAGAAGCGGCGGCGCGCGCCCTCGCCGAGCGCATGGTGGCCCTGGGCCGGGTGACCGACCTCGAGGGCTTCCTCGCCGACGTGGCCGCCCGCGAGGCCCAGATGCCCACCGGTCTCGACGGCGGCATCGGCATCCCGCACTGCCGCAGCGCCCACGTCACCGAGCCGACGCTCGCCTTCGGGCGCAGCGCCGCCGGCATCGACTTCGGCGCGGCGGACGGCCCCGCCGACCTGATCTTTTTGATCGCGGCCCCCGCCGGCGCCGACGACGCCCACCTCACGATCCTCTCCTCACTGGCCCGCCAGCTGATGAACAGCGAGTTCACGGACGCGCTGCGGTCGGCGGTCGACGCGGAGACGGCCGCGGCGCTGATCCGCGGCGACGAGACCTCCGCGAAGGGTGCGGCGGCCGCGGGCGCCGGTGACACGGGCGTCGCCGCGGGCGCGGAGGGCGCTGCGAGCGCCGCTGAGGGCGCCGTGAGCGCCCCCCAGAGCACCGCTGCGACGCCGGCGGCGGCCTCCGCCGGCGCCGCAGCGGCAGAATCGGCGCAGGCGCCCGCCCAGGGCTCCGGCGCCGATACCACTGCCGAGCGCCCCTTCCGTATCGTCGCCGTCACCTCCTGCCCCACCGGCATCGCCCACACCTACATGGCGGCCGAGGCGCTGGAGAACGCGGGCCGCGAGGCGGGCGTCGAACTCGTCGTCGAGACACAGGGCTCGGCCGGTTTCACCCGGCTCGACCCCGAGGCGATCGCGGCGGCGGACGGCGTGATCTTCGCGCACGACGTCCCCGTGCGCGACAAGGACCGCTTCGCCGGCAAGCCGACCGTCGACGTCGGCGTGAAGGCGGGCATCAACCGCCCCGCCCAGCTGATCGGCGAGGTACGCGAGAAGGCGGCCCGCGGCGAGGTGACCTCCGGCTCCGCGCCGGCCACCCCGGTCGAACGCGCCGGTGATGCCGGCGAGGGCTACGGCACCAAGCTGCGCAAGTGGCTGATGTCCGGCGTGAGCTACATGGTCCCCTTCGTCGCGGCCGGCGGTCTGCTGATCGCCATCGGCTTCGCGATCGGCGGATACAAGATCAACAAGGCGCCGTCGGTCATGGACCACTTCCTGTGGACGCAGGCCGACAGCTGGGGCGCGCTGTTCTTCCAGATCGGCGGCGTGGCCTTCGCCTTCCTCGTCCCGGTCCTCGCGGGCTACATCGCCTACGGCATGGCGGACCGGCCGGGCCTGGTCCCCGGCTTCGTCGGCGGCTCGATCTCCCTCACCATCAACGCCGGCTTCCTCGGCGGCCTGGCGGCCGGTCTGATCGCCGGTGCGGTGGTGATGGGCATCCAGAAGGTCAACATCCCGGCGGCACTGCGCGGCATCATGCCGGTGGTGGTGATCCCGCTGATCTCCTCGGCGATCGTCGGATTCCTGATGTTCGTCGTCATCGGCAAACCCATCGCGTCGGCCCAGAAGGGGATGACGGACTGGCTGAACGGGCTCACCGGCACCAACGCCGTCCTGCTCGGCGCCCTGCTCGGCCTGATGATGTGCTTCGACCTCGGCGGCCCGGTCAACAAGGTCGCCTACACCTTCGCCACCGCCGGTATCGCGGTCTCCAACCCCAGTGACTCCGCGATGAAGATCATGGCGGCGGTCATGGCGGCCGGCATGGTCCCGCCGCTGGCGATGGCCCTCGCCACCACCGTGCGCGGCAAGCTCTTCACCGAGACCGAACGCGAGAACGGCAAGGCCGCCTGGGTCCTGGGCGCCTCCTTCATCTCCGAGGGCGCGATCCCGTTCGCGGCCGCGGACCCGCTGCGCGTCATCCCGTCCTCGATGGTCGGCGGCGCGGTCACCGGTGCCCTGTCGATGACCTTCGGCGCCACCCTGCGCGCCCCGCACGGCGGCATCTTCGTGGTCCCGCTGATCGGCAACCCGTTCCTCTACCTGATCGCCATCGCCGCCGGTGTCTGTGTCACCACGGCCCTTGTCGTCATCCTGAAGGGCCTGCGCAAGCCGGCCCCGCAGACCCCGGCGGGCGGCTCCGCCGCAGGCCCGGCCACCACGAAGGAGACCAAGCAGCCCGTCGCGGCCTGATCACCCGCACCCTCTTGTCCCTTTGATTCGCTGTGAGTTGTTCACGGCACCTGCGAGATACGTCACGGTCCGGGACCAAGGTCCCGGACCGTGGTGTGTACTGGGGCGCATGCCTGAGCACGTCGCGCCCCTCCAGCTGATCGGAGTGACGGCCCTCGCCCTGGCCACCGTCGCCTGGGTGGTCGTCCTGACGCGCGTGCTGCGCCACACCCGCCGCGAGGCCGCCGCCTGGCACACGGCCCGCGTCCTCCCCCTCCACCCGCACCAGCTCCAGGCCGGCCCGCCACGGGAGTCCGTGGAACTCACCCCGGCCGAACAGGACGCCTTCGCCGGCCTGGTCCGCCGACTCGGCGGCCGCTGAGGCTCGGTGCGCTCGCCGCCGAGGCGGGGCGCGCTCGGCTCAGGACCGCCGCGCCGCCCGCCGCTCCATGGCCTCCCGGGCCGCGGTCTCCGACGGGTACACCTCGCACATGTGCCGGCCGTCCGACGTCGCCGTGTGCTCGACCTCCCACAGCGACAGCTCCCGGCCGTCGCTCAGCAGGAACGCGTGCTCGTAGAGCGAGAAGCTCAGGCCGGTCCGGCCCGCCCGCCCCGGCCGTCCGAACGCCTGGGTGATCTGGTGCGCGAACGCCGTCGCCAGCACCCGAGCCGTCTCCTCGTCCGGCCGGTCGGCGTTCTCCGCACGGCGCAGAAGCCGCCGCGCGTGGTCCGCCGAGTCGTCCGGAACATACACATGCCGGGGCTCGGGGACCGCCGCCAGCGTCATCAGTACCGGCAGCTCGAAGTCCGGGGCGTCCGGCGGCAACGGCAACCGCGCCGTCGCGGCCCGCAGCTCCTCCTCGTCGACGTACACCTCGGCCTGCGGGTCGCTGCCCGGCGCGGTGTTGTGCACCAGCTCCCACAGAGTGACCGCCGACCCGTCGGCGAGCAGCCAGGTGTGCCGGTACGTCTCCCGGTGCAGCCCCGAACTGTGGTGCGCGGAGTGCAGCGAACTGTCGTGCGCCAGCGCGCAGTCCAGCTGCCTCAGGGCCTCGTCGGGCAGTTCGAAGGAGTTCAGGGCACGGCCGAGGAGACGCGCGAGATGCTCCTCCGGAGACTCGGGCGACTCGGCTGGTTCGTACGCTGCCGTCTCGTACGGAACGCTCAAGGCTTCTCCCGGCGTTGCTGCATGTCACCTTGTGGGTGCATACCGTAGCTCCTCGGTCGGACATCATGTCCGGGAACCGAGAAAACGTACGCCGGGAAAACACGCGGGCCGCGCGAAAAGTTCCCGCGCGGCCCGACGATCTGTCAAAACCCGCCGGTCAGACCGCGCTTCCGGCGGTCCACTCGCTCCACGACAGGTTCCATCCGTTGAGCCCGTTGTCCGGCTGCACGGTCCTGTCGGGGGAGTTCTTCACGATCACGACGTCCCCGACGAGGGAGTTGTCGTAGAACCACTTGGCCGTCGTGTCCCCCTGCGCGCCCTGCACGTCCGCGAGCCCCACACAGCCGTGGCTGGTGCCCTCGCGCCCGAACGGCGGGTTGCCCTTGTTGTACCAGTAGTTGCCGTGGATGAACGTCCCCGACTGCGTCAGCCGCATCGCGTGCGGCACGTCCGGGATGTCGTACTCCCCGCCCAGCCCGACCGTCTGGCTGTTCATCCTCGTCTGGGTGAACTTCTCGGAGATCACCATCTGCCCGTTGTACGTCGTGTGCTCCGGGCTGCCCGTGGACACCGGCACCGACCTGAGGGTCTTGCCGTCCCGGACCACCGTCATGGTCTGCGTGTTCGCGTCGACCGTGGAGACCTGCGAACGCCCCACGGTGAAGGTCACCGTCTTCTTCTGCACCCCGTAGACGCCGTTCGCGCCCTCGACCCCGTCCAGGTCGATCTTCATCGTGACCTTGGAGCCGGCCTTCCAGTACTCCTGCGGCCGGAAGTCCAGCCGCTGCGAACCGAACCAGTGCCCCACCACCTGCTGGCCGCTGCTGGACGTGACCGTGATGTGCGACTGCACGGCCTTCTTGTCGCTGATGACCTTGTCGAAGTTGAACGACACCGGCATCCCCACACCGACCGTCGTCCCGTTGTCCGGCGTGTACGTCCCGATGTAGCTGTTCGACGAATTGACGGTGGTGAAGATGGAGTTGGCCGCCGCCGTGAGCCCCTTGGAGTCCTTGGCGGTCGCCGATATCTCGTACTTCGTGCCGCGTTCCAGCCGTTCCTTCGGCTTCCAGGTGCTGCCGTCCGCCGAGAGGGTGCCGTCCACGGCCTGCCCCGACCCCGCCACGGTCATTTTCACGCCGGTCAGCCTGCCGTCGCTGACCTGCACGCCGGTCGTGTTGATGGACGCGCCGGTCGAACCGTCCTTCGCCGAGATCACGATCTTCGCGGTCGACGTCCTGGCGGCACTGTCCTGCCCGCCCTTGCTGTCGTCGCTGTTGGCGCTGGCGTTGCCGCCGCAGGCGGTCAGGGCGAGGGCGCCGACCATCAGGGCGGCACAGGCCCCCAGTACGCGCCGCGCTGCAATGTCCGGCGTTGTCACGGGCTGCTCCAGGTTCTTGTGATGTGGGTGATCCGCTCCAGTGCGTGGAGAAAGAGGGCGCCGACGCGGGTTCGGGTTCCCCCCAACGGCCGTGAACGCCACCACGTGACAGAACCGGGACAATCAGCGGGGGCGCGCGACAACCAGGGCGCGCCCCTCGCCGCTGTCATCGCTCCCCGTACAACTCCCCGTACGACGGCCACACTCCGCCCGGCCCGGCCACGGACTCGGCGGCCCGTACGGCGCGCACGATGGCGCGCGTCACCAGATCCGCGCCGGCCGCGAGGAGCTCGTTGAGCGCGAGCGGGCTCGCGTCGAGCGGGCGCGCGCCCGTGGCCAGCGCGAACACCGTGTCCCCGTCGTGCAGCAGGTGTACCGGCCGCACGGCGCGGGCGATGCCGTCGTGCGCCGTCCCGGCCAGCTTCTGCGCCTGTGCCTTGGAGAGTTCGGCATCGGTCGCGACCACCGCGAGGGTGGTGTTGAGCGGCGGGAGCCCGTTCTCGGCGGCGGTCCCGGCGAGCCGCCGGCGCGCGGCCTCGTGCACCCGCTCCTCGGGGTACTCCACACGCCCCCGGAACAACTCCCCGTACAGCACGCCCGTTTCGGGATCCATCACCGCGCCGGCGGCGTTGGCCACCACCAGCGCGGCCACCGTGATCCCCGAGTCCAGCACCACGCTCGCGCTGCCCACCCCGCCCTTCAGCGCCCCGGCCGCGGCGCCCGTACCGGCCCCCACGCACCCCTCCCGCACAGGGGCCCCGGGCGCGCTCGCCGCGGCCTCCTCGACCGCCGCGCGCCCCGTGGCCGCGTCCGGCCGGGCCCGGAAGTCCCCGCCCCGCCCCAGGTCGAAGACGCAGGCGGCGGGCACCACCGGCACGACATGCGCCGGATCAGCCCCCACCCGCACCCCGCGCCCCCGCTCCTCCAGCCAGGCCATCACCCCGGACGCCGCGTCCAGCCCGTAGGCGCTGCCGCCCGTGAGTACGATCGCCTCCACCCGCTGCACCAGGTTGCGCGGGTCGAGCGCGTCCGTCTCCTTGGTACCCGGACCGCCGCCGCGTACGTCCACCGCGGCGACCGCGCCGCCCTCGGGCGCGAGGACCACCGTGGTGCCGGTGAGCCAGCCGTCGCCGCTGCGGGTCGCATGTCCCACCCGCAACCCCGCCACGTCCGTCAATGCGTCAACTGTCATGACGGCCAGTCTGGCTCAGCCCGATGTGGTCCCGGAGCGTCAGGAGGCGGCCGCAGGGGCGTCCGCCGGGCGCTCGCGGCCGGCCGTGCGCGCCGTCAGCGCCGTCCCGGTCGCCACCGCCAGCGCCGACACCAGGCCCGCCGCCGGCACCGCCCAGTCGCCCAGGAAGGTGCAGCAGATCACCAGCAGCGCCGTCATCGGCAGCACCGACTGCTGGGCGATGCCGACCTTGAAGTACCGCGAGTGCAGCGCCCACACGGTCAGCAGGTACAGCGCCGTCGGCAGGGTCACAGCCGCCGAGGCGGCCAGCGTCGAGAGGTGCGCCTTACCGACCGCCTGCTCGACGGCCACCTCCAGGCCCCCGCCGATCGAGGCCGCCGACGCGAAGATCAGATAGTGGCCGTACCCCCACAGGAACGACTGCCTGTTGGAGCGCAGATGGCCGTGGATCGGCACCACGAAGTAGATCCACCACGCGGAGAAGACGATCAGCAGACCGCCCGCTGCGATCGGCAGCAGCTCGCCCAGCGCGTCATGCTCGGCCACCGCCGACTTCACGGCGACGGTCGCCGCCGCGATCGTCTCCCCGAGCACGATGATCGTGAACAGCCCGTAGCGTTCGGCGATGTGGTGCGGATGCCAGGAGGTGGCCCAGGCTCTCTCCGCGTACAGCGGCACACACATCTCGACGACCGCCATCACCAGGAACACCCAGGGACGGGCGTGCTCCGGCAGCAGCACCAGACCGAGCCAGCCGACCTGGCACAGCAGCACGCCGCCCGCGTACCGGAGGTCCGCGGTTCTCTCGGCGCCCTCGGCCGATCGCCCGGCTCTCAGCCACTGCGCGACCATCGCCAGCCGCATGATCACATAGCCCAGCACGACCACCATGTAGTCGTGGTCCGCGAAGGCCCGCGAGATACCGGCCGCCAGGACCAGGACGCCGGCGATCTGGATCAGGGTGACGACCCGATAGAGCGCGTCGTCGTTGTCGTACGCCGAGGAGAACCAGGTGAAGTTCATCCAGGCCCACCCGTGAGCCGACGGACCAACACCGCTTTGACCTGCGGAAACGGCCCGGTGGGAAGCCTTTGAGGTCCAGCAGACGAAGCGGAACGGCTTCGGCGAACGGAACGAACGATGGAGCGGGAAGACCTCCCGGCGCTGCGTGCCCTGGGCTTTGAAGACAGCGAGCTGAAAGAGCTTGGCCTCTGGGAAGTAGCGACCGGCAACCCGGCCACGCTGGCGGAAATGTACGTCCGGCGCAGCAAGAAGAAAGACACGCTTTCCTCGCTGCGGGAACAGGTGCGCCGCATGTGTTCTCAGGCCGCAAAGGACAAGACTCAAATCCGGCACGTGTGGTTTGAGCAGAAGAGTGCCAGCAAGGCATACGTCCGGCGCGAGGAATTCGAGAAAGCCACAGAGACGATCACCAAGGTCGGACTGTCCAAGACCCTGTACGTATTCAAGACCTCCCGGCTATCCCGCCGGGGCATGGGGCAGGTCGGTCTACTGCTGGACACATTCGAGGAACGGCACGCACGCATCTACGTCTGTGCTGAAAGTCTCGACTCTCGCAAGTCCCGCATGATCCTTGCTTTCCTCAGCGAGCAGGCACGCGAACAGGCGGCGGATATCGCGCAGTTCACCAAGCTCGGCATAGACGCTCACAAAGCTGAGGGGCGCTGGCCGGGTGGAGTGACGCCGTACGGGCTCGAATGCCCCAAGGGAACGGGAAAGCTACGTCACAAGGAAAATGAATACCGGCACTCTCGCCGTATCGCTGACTTGCTGCTGGCGGGGCAGACACCGGCCAGCATTGCGGAAGAACTGAACCGCGAACAGATCCGCACTCGACACGGGAAGAACTGGCGGGCGCAGACAATCATTCACATGAGCATGTCCGTAGCTTGGGCGGGGCTCATGCCACAGCGAGAAAGGGTGCTGGACGAACACGGAAACCCGACGGGAAAATACCACCGGGGCTCGGACCCCCTCACGGACGCCAAGGGCCACCCCATCGAATGCGGTAAGGGAGTTGTCACCTATGACGACCTCCTGAAAATCCGGGCACTGATCACGGGCCGCTCTCGCGCTGCCTCCGGTTCCGCTATCGGAGACAAGCGGCGAGGGATTCGCCAGCCGGTAACGATTCTCACGGACCTGTTTAAGTGCCCAAACTGCAACGGGCCCATGGGCAACGGCGGAAGGAACTACAACTGCCGGGCACGGGCATTGCAGGGTCCATCCGTGTGTCAGGGGGCCGCCACTCAGCGGGACAGAGCGGACGAGGGGATTGTGACCCTGTGGATTAGCCGCATCCTCAATCTCGCCCCCGACTCCGACACAATCCACGAGATTGCCCGGCGCTGGCTCCAGTACCAGGACCCGGCCACGGAAGATCGCAAGCGCAATGTCGCGGCAGCACTGGAAAGCGCCGTCGGGCGAGAACTGAAGTTGGAAAAAGAGTTCTTCGTCCTTGGTCGGATGGACGAGGAGAAATACGACCGAATCCGCGAACAACTCGCCGGGCAGATTGCCGGACTGAAAGCCGAGCTTGCGGAACTCAGCAGAGAAGCTGACCTATCCCCGCTCATGGACCCCGAAGCGCTCATCACCATTTGGGAGGGTGAGGGAATCGAGGGACGGCGCGCACTGCTGAAAGCCGCCATCAAGTCAGTCACGATCACACCGGCTAAATACAAGGGCGACAGGACACCGATCCTTGAGCGGCTGGTAGTCGACTGGCGAGACAGCGCCGACACGACCCGAATAGACGCCGCATTCGACGCGTGGGCAAAGCTCCAGCAGTAGCGAGGAAACAGGCCCCCGGTTGGGAGTGATCCCGCCGGGGGTTTTCTCGTGCCCTGTGCGCCCCTCTGAGCCCCGCTGGGCCGGTCCTTGGTGGACTTCGGCGGGGCTCTTTCATGCCCTCAGACGGCCACACAGCGCGCGGGAAGCCTTTGCGGTCCAGCGCCATCAGCAAGGGATGCGCGACCGAGCAGACAGGGAGAGAGCGCATGGCAGCAGATCAGCTCATGGCCGTCATTTTCTCGTGGGTATCCGAGGACTCGCACCGGGGCGCTCTGGCGCGCGCACTCCGGGACAACCTCGGCAACGATGCGCGACTTCAGGCAAAGCGCCTTGGACTGCTGAGCATTCACGCTGAGCGGCAAGCGCAACGCAAGGCCGGTCTCTCGCTGGTCTAAGGAACGGGCCCCCTATCGGGCCCTTTTCTTTTCCCTGGTTACGTCCCTTTGCGGACATGCCCTGTCACGCAACCCACAGTTAACGGCCACTGCCGTGCGACGCAACCACCCTTTACGGACTCACCCAAACGACGAAAGGAACTACTTCCGTGACCAAGAACGAAGCTATACGCCTGCTCCGCCTGGCTGAGGAAACCCTATGGCTTGTCGCCCAGGGACATACGTCCACAGCGGACGCAGTACAGCGAAAGATCCATCTTGCACTTCGCACCAACGAGACGGGAACGCCGGGCGGAGCCTGTCTGTCCTGCGGGGCAGCGCTTACACAGGCGGAAACAGGGCGGCCACGGCTCTACTGCTCGGACGCGCACCGGAAGGCAGCACACAGGGCAGCAAGGCAGCGCTGAGGGTTCCTCCCACTAGCCCTGTTCTCTATTCCTTAGAGACGTATTCCTTTTCTCATGTCGCGTATAAAAACCTATAGCTAATACCGAACTGACCTCGCTTTCACCACTCCCAGCACCAAACGCCACGCAGCGCCCCTCCCGCGCTGTCGAGCCGAGAGAGAGCCGACCATGACCGAGCGCCGTGATGACTGCGCCTACTGCCATCGCTGGCTTCCCGACAGCGCGCGATCCCATCGCAAATATTGCTCGGCCCGCTGTCGGCAAGCTGACTACCGCTATGCCCGCGCCACGCTGATTCCCTGCGAGCTGTGCGGCCGTGAGTTCCGTCCGCTGAGAGGGCGTCAGAACGTCTGCGATTACAACGACCAGGCGGTGACTTCGTGCAAGTCGCTTCAGGACGAACTTGCCCAGCGCAGCAGGGAGGCTGAAGACGAACGCTGGGACTCCACCTGTGCGCACTGCGGGGAGCATGCCGGGTGGAGTGGTGCGGGCCGTCCTCGCCGGTTCTGTGCCCCTCGCTGCCGGACCGCTCTCTATCGCGCTGAGCGCCGTTCTGCGGGCCGCTGAGGGCTCCGCCGGTAAATCCCCTCCGGCCAACCTCTCGCAGTCGCTCACGGGGCCACGTACGGCTTCCGGAATCTGGCGACGGCTGCAATTCCCAATATCAGGCAACGCTTTGGTCATGTGCATGTAAAGTGCTGACTTTTCTGCGGCCAGCAGGAAGCCCTTGCGTTCCAGTACCAACAGGGAGGCAAGCGCGTCATGCGCCCCCCTCATTCGCGTGATACGGCAACCCGCGCCCCATTATCTGACCCCCTAGATACAGGTCGACTCGCGGTTGCCGCCGTGGCGAGTCCCTGCGTCTAGGGGGTTCTCTTTTTCCGAGGGAAGCCCCTTGACCACATTCAAATTCTGCGAATCCTGCGGCAGAGGGCGGGACGCTCCTGCGTTCTACAGGCACCCTGGCCGACCGGATGGCTTGGCATCTCGCTGCATCTCGTGTGCGCTGACTGCTGCCCATGGTGACGGGCCGTCAGTTTTCAGATTGCTGGGCACAAAGCCAGCGAGCCAGCGACACCGCAACCGCCGCCGATAAGGCTCCCAACTCACCAGAAAAACAAAGCCAATGAGTGAAAACGAAGACCCGAGGCCGGCCGATTTGGCCAGAAATTCAAATCCCGGTGCCCCCGATGCTGAGACTGTCGAATACAGCAGCACGCTACGCGGAAGGCTTACGCGGTATGCGCTCGCCATGTTCGACCGAATCGACACCGACGGTGGACCAATCCAGTCGAACGGTTCGCCTCACCCGCTCCTAGACCTTGCGCTGGCCGCTGTTGATTCCGGAACTGAGCTGCGACGGCTGGCGATGGAACGGCGACTTGGCGGGGAGATCATCAGCTATAGAACGCGTCGACCGGCGTGAGGGCGCTCCCCATGGAAACCATGCAAACCTGCGCCGCCCATAGCAAAGCCGGGCTCATTGACGCTCTTTTCCGTCGCGGCTTTTCCTTGGCCGATGCCCGCACGTTGGCCGATCAGCTCTCGGCTACGCCGCAGGCTCATTGTGCAGCGCGCGACCGGATCGAGCGCGACCTCTCCGGGGGTATTAATACCCCCCGCCGCGAGGCTGCCCAATGACGCACCGCTTGGAAAACCTAGAACGCGTCATCGGCGCCATGTCCGTGCGAGACCGCGCGATTGCGGCGCAGGTGTTCGCCACCTCGGAACAGCCAATTTTGCGCGTGCTGGCCCGTGAACTGCTCGCAGCGAACGCGATTGAGGCGGCTCGACTCGCCGAGATCGAAACAGAACTCATCCGTGACCGCACAGCGGAATCGGAAGCCGCAAGCGCTGATCTACCGGCGCCCGGCACAACTGAATAAGCGCGTAAGCGCGCCCAGCTAGCAGGCCCTTTTGCGGTGGTGGATTCCATCGGCGATTGGGCCTGTCTGCTGTCCATCTCGCTGTGAAAAGCGGCCGGTCCGTGGACTCGGATACCTGCCGCGCGCTGCTCGGTCCCTGGATGGGGGCTCCGCCGGGCTTCGCCGAAGTGAGTTCGCAATTCCCGTTTCAATGCTCACAAGGAGCCCCAATGGATAAGCGCAGCATGGTCATTGACCTGCGCGTTAAGCGTGAAAATGCTCAGGCCGAGGTCGAGCGCATTCTCTCCATCACGGAGAAGTTCAACCGGAGTCTCTCGACCGGCGACAAGGAACGGCTCGACCGTCACGTTTCCGACGTCAAGGCTTACGACGAGAGAATCGCGGAGCTTGAAGGACAGATTGCCGCCGACGAGGCTACCGCGCCCATGGCTCGAAAGTACGCTCCGAAGATCACAAGCGTAAGGGAGTCCGGGACTTACCGTCGAGACGGCGAATTCTCGTACTTCCGTGATCTGCATGGCGCGCGTAATGGCGACTTTGACGCTGCCGAGCGACTGCGCCGCAATGCTGCCGAACAGCGCGGAGTGACGACCGGGTCCAGTTCCGGCGGATCTTTCGTGCCCCCGGCCTATTTGGTGGATTCGTGGATTTCGCTGGCACGTCCGGGAAGGACCTCGGCGGACCTCTGTTTCAGTCAGGATCTGCCGTCGGGAACGGACCTGTTGTCCGTCCCTAAGATCACCACTGGTTCTAGCGTCGCTGCCCAGAACGGCGAACTCACCGCGCTGAGCCAGACCGATATCGCGACCACCAGCGTCACGAGCCCCGTTATCACTCTGGGCGGTACGCAGCTCGTTTCTGTTCAGATGTTGGAGCAGAGCGCGGGAAGCGTCGACCAGGTGATTATGGCCGACCTCGCTGCCGAATACGGACGCGCGCTGGATAACCAGGTGCTGAACGGCACCGGGTCGAATGGTCAGCTCACCGGACTGCTCACGCTTTCCGGGGCCACGTCGGTTGCCTGGACTCAGGCCAGCCCGGCGGTAACTGGTTCCGGTCAGCTCTGGGGAACCATCGCCAACACGATTTCCCAGATTCATTCTGCGCGGTATGCGTCGCCGGACTGCATCATCATGCACCCGCGTCGCTGGGCGTGGATTGAAGCGGCTATCGACACCACCAACCGCCCGCTTATTGCGCCGTCGGCCCTTAATGGTCCGAATAACGCGATGGGTGTTGCGGCTGCCGTTGCTGCTCAGGGGCATGTGGGAACTCTTCAGGGTCTGCCGGTATTCGTTGACCCACTGATTCCGACCAACCTGGGTGCCGGTACTAACCAGGACATCATCATCGTGGCCCGAATGGCTGACGTTATGCGTTGGGAGTCGGTGCCTCGATTCGAGACCTTCACGGCGCCCTACGCGGGCTCTATGGGAGTTCTCTTCCGTGCCTACGCCTACGGTGGTCTCGCTGCTCGCTTTGCTGGTTCGGTCGGCAAGATCACCGGCACTGGTTTGGTGACCCCGTCGTTCTAACGGCCAGCCTGTAAATCAGCCTCGGTACACAGCGACCTCCCTTGCTGCTGTACCGGGGCTGTTTGCATTGCTCGACAGCTATCGCCAGCCATTTTGGTTACTCTCCGCAGTCCTGGATTATGCATGAATTCTGCATGTGTATGCATACCGGGGCCGTCGAGACTCTGGCCTGCGGTTTTACGGGGACCCGGCTCCCATGGAAACGCGCACGGCTGCGAAATTCTGACCCGGGGGGTCAGGCCGAAAGACATCGAATTCGAATAAATATGCAATTTTCAGCCACCCAGAAACTTTCCTAGGTGCTCTCGACAGGAGTGCGCCGGAACCCCCACAATGCCGCCATGGACGCGGGACTTGCAGCGGTATTGGGTGCGGTGGCGGGCTCTGTGGGAGGCATCGCTGGTTCGATAGTGACCGGCAGGGTCCAGCGAGACGGCGTGCTGATGTCTGTACGGGCCGAGCATTTGAAGGAAAGACGCCAACCTCGTCATGACGCTTACAAGGTGTTCCTGCGGTCGATGACCGATCTGAAAGACAGAGTCCTCGTTGAGAGCTACCAGAGTACGTCTCCACAAGAAGAGGTCGCTTTCAGGAAGGAAATAAATGAGCGGTGGATTGAGCTTAGCCTCTATGGCCCACCCGTCGTTAGTGCGACAGACGGTGTTTTGGTACGTGAGCGTGCGCGTGCAGTAGTTGACGCGATGGCCGCAGCTCGGCAGAGAGAATATGAGTTACTTAATCTGCCCGATGATTACACGCCGGAGATTTTGCAAGAGGCGGAAGATGTGGCGGGCCGAGCCGTCGATTATGTGCAATCTAGTGCGCGTACTCTGGCCAAAGCAATTGATGATTTCGCGCTCGCTGCTAGCGATGCTCTCAACGATGATGGCACCAAACGGCTACGACAGCGGCGCATTCGCTTCTTCGCTAGACGCCGTCTCTATCGCCAACACTTGGCCGAGTTGCGTTCTAGGCCCGCTCCCGATCGCTCGCCCGGTTTTCGGTGATCACCACCACCCTAAAACGTTTAGGGTGACCACGAACCCCCGATGGTCCGCCCGGCTGTCGGGGGCTTTATCGTACCTTTCGAAGAAAAGTTGGGTATCCGAGCCGGCTCGGGGCCTTTAAATTCCGCCTGGCTGCTCAGAGCCACTTTTGCGCGAAGTCATCGTCGTAATCTTCATCGCCGTTCATCATGAAGATTGCACGCCCTTGGTTAATGAGCCCTTCACTGCGCACTATGCCGCAACCTGCGCAGAGTCCTTCGCCGGGTTCGCCGCCACAGTCTTCGTCGTAATCGAGTTCTCCATTGAAGTAGGATTCGTACTCGTCTCGCTCGTCTTCGACGTCGAATTCTCTCTTGCACTCGAAACAGGTCACCATGCCGGTATGCTATCGACTTTCAAGCGTTCGCGGTGAGGCTTCGGATCAAAAACCGCTAGGTCGCCGCCCATCTCGCTAGACTGCCTGATGCTCGGCGAGTAGTGCAGCGACTTCCGGCACTTCGGCAAAGTTCTGCAACCGGCGGAGGATCACGCGCACCCGTTCCGCCGTCCGCTCTGAGGGAATGTCGGAAGCCAGCGTGATGACCCGTTCCGCGACGGCTGCCGATTCCTCCGGTTCGTTGGCATCGGCCAGCGCTACAGCAAGCCACGAAAGGTACAGAGCCATTTCGCGCGTATGCGTGGCGTCATAGCCGCTGAGGACTTCCCGGAGCAAGGGCACAGCGCGCAAGGGCCGGTGCAGTTCTGTGTAGACGCGCGATTCCATGACGCGGAGTTCGCCAGCGTCGACCCAATAAAGGTACGCCGGTGACTCAGTTCCGGAGCTGTCCTCGCTGAGCGCTTGACCGGCTTCGCCTAGTGCTCTCATGGCCTTTTGGCCGTTCTCGACCCCACCGGCTTTCGTGTGCGCCCATGCCACCCGGTCGAGATATAGCGCGCGAGCCTTTGGCGGAGCGTCCGCGCCAGCGTCATGCAGTGCGGCTTGTGCCAGCGTCAAGCCTTCCGCCTCACGGCCGGTATTGCTCATTTGGTAGGCCAGCGATCCGGCGAGATTCCCGGCAAGGGTGTGATCTTCCGCCTGAGTAGCCGCGCTGATTCCGAGCCTGTAAATGCGCTCCGCCTCGCTGTGCTTCCCGGCATCGCTGGCAATCCATCCGGCGATTTGTGCTAGCTCGCCGATCTGCCGGAGCAACTGACGCCCTACCTCGCCGCTGTGGGTTCCCTCGCGGTACAGCTTTACGGCGGAGCGGAGTTCCCGGAGTGCCGGGCGGATTAGGTCGCCACCGGCTAACACGTCATCAGCCAGTCGTAGGCCGTGTACGCGTTGCTGCAAGTCGTCCACCTGGACCATGCCAATCCGGCGCCCTGTAGCTGCGCTGAGAGGCGCTAGCGGGTCACCCTCGGGCAGGAAGTCGGCCAGCGTCGGAAAAGGGGGCTCAGCGGGCGCCTGTGGCTCTTTCAAGGTCTCTACGGGCACGCCCAGGGCGGCAGCGAGGAACGGCAGCCATTCACGGGGAGTCCGCTTGCCTGTCTCCCACCGGCTGATCTCTTGTCGGCCGACTGGTTCGCCGGTTACCCGCGCTGCCTCGCAGACCTCGCGCGCTAGCCGTGCCTGACTCCATCCGCGCGCTTCACGTAGCCGCCGGATGTTGGCCCCGATGCTGGTCCCCATGCCCCAATTCTGGCCGACACCGGGCCGACAGCGGGCCGCTAGTTCTAGATCCACTTCGGGCGGAACCTGGGGGCATGACTGAGCCACGGAGTTACCCCAGTGCGCCGGTTCAACTGCCCTTGAGGGAAGCAGTATTGGAGCCGACGCCGGTAGAGGGGTGCGCAGGCTGCGCCGAGCTTGCGCGGGTCCGGGATTGGGCGCGTGCGGGTAATGACCAGACGACTGTCACAGACTGCAATGTCTTGATGGTCAGGCACCCCGACGGCCATTGATGACCACCGCCCCGGAGAGACCGGCGAAACCCCGTGCCGCCTACCGCTCGGCCGACACTCCGCGCGCCGGTCGCACGGGAGGAATCCCGCCGTGGTCGCTGTGGAACTACGGCGACCTCTGCGGGTATTGCGCTGGGCGCTGTGCTGTGTGGTGTCCGGACTGTGGAGCATTCGACAGTTCCGACTGTTCCGGCTGCCGTAGGACAGGTGAGGTTCCTTGTCCGGCTTGCGCGGGGGGTTTCTTGGAGAAATGGAGTCCTCGCTAACCCTGGGTCGTTGGGCGTGCCCGACGGCGCAACGCGCGTGTGGGCTCAACTCGCCCTGGCCGGAAGGCTGTTCACGCTGGCCAGACGGCTGGCGGTAAGCTGTTGCCCTGTTGGTTCACGCCCACCAGATGGCGAAGAACAGCATCGCGTAGTTCAGGATGCCCTCGCCCGCGTGCCCTTCCGTGATGGAGTGCACCAGCTCCGCGCCCGCCTGTGCGATGGCCACCACGAAACACAGGTCGAAGAAGAGCTCGAGCGGCGAGGCGACGCGGTGGGCTTCGTCGCGCCCGCGCGCGGTGAGCCGGCGCAGCGGCCGGAGGGGCTGGGGCGCACCCTTGGAGGCGGGCGCCGGAGCGGAACTGGACGTCATACGTCCAGCACAGCAGAAATGGGCACCGAAAGCTTGTGAACGGATTCACGAGTGGAGAGGGGTGCGAGGGACAGAAGGGGTGCAGATGCAGTCCTGACCGGACCGCCGGATGGACGGCGTACTCCCCGTTGCCGAAGCCACCGCCCTCTCCCGCGGCCACCGCGGCTGCGGCCTCGCCTCGGTCAGACCGGGCGGCAGGCCCGGGGCGGGCGGCAGGGCCGGGGCGGGCGGCAGGGCCGGGGCGGGCGGTCGCCTCGGCCGGGCCGGGACCGTACGGACCGTACCCTTGAGGCATGAGCACCGCCGCCCCCGAGCCCGAGCCGCGCGACCCGAAGGCCGCGCTGATCTTCGACGACCCGCTGGACCGGCAGTCATCGGACGACACGGACCGCGGCTGGGGCGAGCGCCCGGAGGGCGACTCCGCGGCCGACCTCAAGCGCTTCCTCGACGAGAAGCCGCCCCACCACCTCTGAACCGTCCGCGCCACCACCCGGACCCACCGCCGACGAGCGGCTCGCGCCACCGCCCGGACCGCACCCGGCAGCGCCGCTAGCGCTCGTCGCGCCCCGACCCGCGCTGCGCGACCAGGGCGTCGCGTATCTCCTTCAGCACCTCCAGCTCGGTCACCTCGACGACCTCGCGCGTGCCCTCCTTCGCCCTCCTGCGGGCCTCCACCCGGGCCAGGTACTTCGCCATCGGCAGGACCATCAGGAAGTACACGACCGCTGCAGTGATCACGAAGTTGAGAGTCGCGCCAAGGACGGAACCCCACATGATCTGAATGCCACTCGTGACCGTGCCGTCCGCAGCTGCCTTGCAGGGTTCCTTCGCGCACGTGCTGTAGCTGTCGAGGTTCTTGGTCCCGATCGCGCCGACCAGCGGGTTGATGAGCCCCTTCACCACCGAGTTCACGATGTTGGTGAAGGCGGCGCCGATGACCACCGCGACTGCCAGATCGACGACGTTGCCACGCATCAGGAAGGCCTTGAAGCCGTGCCAGATGCCCGGATCCTTCTTCTCGCTCACCTCGGGGACTCTCCTCGCATGCACAGGGTGTGGAACAAAACGCTCCGCAACCTACGCCACCGTGCGTCCATTGAGCCCAGTCCGGTAGCTCGAACGAGGGACTTGACAGGATTCGACCAAGAAATCTTCCCAGGCTGTTCAGCACAACGTCACCGCCAGTCGCGCCGTGGCGCTCGCGCCGACCAGCCGGGCCGCGGCGGCACGCGGAACCGAGAGCACGACGAGTGCCCCGCTCTCCGAGGTCCCGTCGATCGGCTCCGGCAGCTCCGTGACGCGCACCCCGCGCGCGATCACCCGGGCGTCCCCGCCCGTCGCGGGATCCCCGGCGGCGATGACGTCCACCCGGTCGCCCGAACGCAGCAACCGGACCGTGGCGGCGTCGGCGATCCGCACCGGCGCCGTCACCATGTCCACGGGCGGGGCGTGCCGCCGTACCGGTTGAGTGACCTGATGCTTCCGGGGCCGCTCGGCGCGCTGGGGATCCGTGGCGGCACGGGGTCCGGCCGCGACGAGCGCCGCCGCCGTGACCGCCAGGCCGACCGCGAGGGGCCGCCCGCGGTGCCGCAGCAGCCGCCCCAGCCGATACCTGCCGCCGCCTACGCGCACCGGCTCAAACTGCGGGATCTCGCAGGTCGCGGGGGCGTCCGTGCCCAGCGGGCGCGGGACGCGGAGGGGAGGGGGGAAGACGGGGGACGAGGGCGGGGGAACGGACATGTGGATCACCACCTGCGACGAGGAATCGGCTTGCGAGGCCACGATGAGGCCTCGCGCCGAAACGCGTCGGAGCCGGTGCGCTACCCACGGGTTGTGGACAACTCCGCCACCCGAACGAGGAGTTCCGCCCGTTTTCCACAGGGGCACGGACGCTCGGCAACCGCCCGCCAGCCGTGCTACGGCAGCGGGAACCCCGACTCCATCCCGCCGAGCGCGTTCGTGCACAGGCAGTCCCGTGCCGTGTTCTCCGGCAGGGCCGCCACCGCGTCGAACAGCACGCCCCGCAGCCGGTCCACGTTCGCCGCGAACACCCGCAGCACCTCGTCGTGCGAGACGCCTTCACCGGTCTCGGCGCCCGCGTCCAGGTCGGTGACCAGCGTCAGCGACGCGTAGCAGAGCTCCAGTTCACGGGCGAGCGCCGCTTCCGGATGGCCGGTCATGCCCACCACGGCCCAGCCCTGCGCCTGATGCCACAGCGATTCGGCGCGGGTCGAGAAGCGCGGTCCCTCGATCACGACAAGGGTGCCCCCGTCCACCGGCTCCCAGCCCCGGCCGCGGGCCGCCTTGAGCGCAGCGGCCCGCCCGGTGGGGCAGTAGGGGTCGGCCAGGGACACGTGCACCACGTTGGGCACGGCGCCGTCGGGCAGCGGCAGCCCGTCGAAGTACGACTGCACCCGGGACTTCGTACGGTCCACCAGCTGATCCGGCACAAGCAGCGTGCCCGGCCCGTACTCGGGGCGCAGACCGCCCACCGCGCACGGGCCGAGCACCTGGCGCACGCCGACGGAGCGCAGCGCCCACAGGTTGGCCCGGTAGTTGATGCGGTGCGGCGGCAGATGGTGGCCGCGTCCGTGGCGGGGCAGGAAGGCGACCCGGCGGCCGGCGATCTCGCCGAGGAAGAGGGAGTCGCTGGGCGGCCCGTAGGGCGTGTCGACCTGGACCTCGGTCACGTCGTCGAGGAAGGAATAGAAGCCGGAGCCGCCGATTACGCCGATCTCTGCGTTCACCATGCTCAGCACACTAGCCGCCCGCCCGAACCGGCCGCCCGGGCAGGTGCCGGGGTCCGGGAACGCCTCGGACCCCGCTGTCGCTCGACGCGGGGTCCGGGGGGTGAGGTCTCAGGCGGCCTCAGGCGGCGGAGCTGCTGGCCGAGCCCGACGAGGACGACGTCGAGGACGACGACTTCGAGTCGGAAGCCTTGGAGTCGGACGACTTCGCGTCGGACGTGCTCGACGAGCCGGAGCCGGGCGTCTTCGACGCGGGGCTGCTGCTCGACGAGGAGCCGCGGCTGTCGTTGCGGTAGAAGCCCGAGCCCTTGAAGACAATGCCGACGGCGGAGAACACCTTCTTCAGGCGGCCACCGCAGGTGGGGCACTCGGTCAGGGCGTTGTCGGTGAACTTTTGCACCGCCTCGAGGCCCTCGCCGCACTCGGTGCACTGGTACTGGTAGGTCGGCACTGTCTTCCTCCTGGCACTCTCACTCGATGAGTGCTAACGACGGTCCATAGTGACGTATTCCCGAGGATCAGTCCACCGCCACCGGCACGCGGTGACCGACGCCACGTGCGACCGTACGGTTCCGGGGCCGGGTGACGAGCCGCGAGCGCAGCGCCAGCAGGGTCACCAGGGCGAGCACCGTGCCCGCCATCGGCACCAGGAACCCGGCGCCGCCCCACAGGCGGTCCTCCAGCTGTCCGGCGACCGTGACCGCGGCCGCCTGGCCGAGCGCGACCGCGCCGGTCAGCCAGGTGAACGCCTCGGTGCGGGCGCCGGCCGGGACCAGGCCCTCGACCAGCGTGTAGCCGGTGATCAGCGCGGGTGCGATGCACGTGCCGACCAGCAGACCGAGGCCGGCCAGGACGAGCACCGAGTGCGACGTCCACAGCGCGGACGCGGTCAGCGCGAGCGCCGCGTAGCCGACGACCAGGCGCCGGTGCGGGGCGGTCTTCCAGGCGATCGCGCCGCAGACGATGCCCGAGAGCATGTTGCCGGCGGCGAAGGTGCCGTACAGGACGCCGTTCAGGCCGGGCTCGCCGATCGACTCGGTGAACGCGGCGAGCGAGACCTGCATGCCGCCGAAGACGGACCCGATGCCGAGGAAGGCGACGGCCAGCACGCGCACGCCGGGGACGCGGAGCGCGGAGACGTGCCGCACGCGCGCGTGCCCGGTGCCGGTCACGCGCGGCTGGGTGCTCTTCCGCGCGGCGAAGAGGAGACCGCCGACCAGGGTCAGCGCGGCCTCCGTGACCAGGCCGGCGGCCGGGGTCACGGTGGTGCACAGGGCGGTCGCGAGCAGCGGGCCGAAGACGAAGGTGAGCTCGTCAGTGACGGACTCGAAGGCGGCGGCGGTGGACATGAGGGGCGAGTCCTGGAGCTTCGCACCCCAGCGGGCGCGCACCATGGGGCCGATCTGCGGCACCGAGGCGCCGGTCGGCACGGCCGCCGCGAACAGTGCCCACAGGGGCGCGTGCGCCAGCGCGAGCGCCGTGAAGGCGAGGCCCGACAGGGTGTGGACCAGCACTCCGGGGATCAGCACCGCGCGCTGCCCGTAGCGGTCGGCGAGGCGGCCGCTGTAGGGAGCGAACAGCGCCATGGAGACGCCGGTGACCGCCGCGGCGGCGCCCGCGGCGCCGTACGAGCCGGTGGTGTGCTGCACGAGCAGCACGATCGAGATGGTGAGCATCGCGAACGGCTGGCGCGCCGCGAAACCGGGGAGCAGAAACGTCCAGGCGCCGCGGGTGCGCAGCAGTCGGCCGTATCCCGGGCGGGACGGCGCCGCCGGGTTCTGCGACGGCTCGGTGGTGACCGTGGATGCCACGGCCCGTGCCTTTCTGCCGCCTGGTAGCGCGGCCCCTTCAGGTGGGGGGCGGCGCCGAGAGCTGTCCTCTTGCGCGGAACTGCGGTAGATACCGGTGTCCACTGCGAAGAGCGATCCGGCCGCCATACGGTCGCGCCAGCTCTGCGTCAGGCAGAGTTGGTTCGATCAGGTGCTTTCATCCTACAGGGCTCAACCGCTCGTACACCTGTGAAAACGGGCACCATGGGGGTCGTTCACCTGGGATTGGCCGGGGTGTGAACCACCCGAAACGCACCCTTAACACGCGCCTCGCGGGCCCCGCAGCCGTTCGCGCCCGCGCTCACCGCCCGGAGGGCGCACCGGGGCCCGCGCCCGCGGTACCGTTCGTGCCCAGCCAGCCCGCCAGCTTGCCCCCGTGCCCGACCGCGCGCAGCCGCCGTTCCGCGGCGTCGCGCACCGGGTCGGTGGCGACCACGAGAAGCTCGTCCCCGCGCCGCAGCACCGTCGCGGGCAGCGGAACAAACGATTTTCCTTCGCGGACGACCAGGGTGACGCCGGCTCCGGCGGGCAGCCGCAGCTCGTTGACCTCGACGCCGTGCATCCGCGAGCCCTCGGGGATGGAGACGGACAGCAGATGCCCGCGCAGCCGCTCCAGGGGCGCGGACTCGATGCCGAGGTCGGCCGCCTCCGGGCCGTCGCCGAGCCGCAGTTCGCGGGCCAGCCAGGGCAGCGTCGGCCCCTGGACGAGGGTGTAGACGACGACCAGGACGAAGACGATGTTGAAGATCCGGTGGCTGGTGTCGACGCCGTTCACCATGGGGATCGTCGCCAGGATGATGGGCACGGCGCCGCGCAGCCCGGCCCAGGACATCAGGGTCTGCTCCCGCCAGGGCACACGGAACGGCGCGAGGCTGACGAACACGCTCAGGGGCCGCGCCACCATGGTGAGCGCAAGCCCGATGATCAGGGCCGGCCAGATGTCGTCGCCGAGTTCGTGCGGGGTGACCAGCAGGCCGAGCAGGACGAACATGCCGATCTGGGCGATCCAGCCGAGTCCTTCGGCGAAGCCGCGCGTGGCGGGCCAGTGCGGCAGCCTGGCGTTGCCGAGCACCATGGAGGCGAGGTAGACGGCGAGGAAGCCGCTGCCGTGCGCCAGCGCGCCGCCGGCGTACGCGGTGACCGCGATGGCCATCACGGCGATCGGGTAGAGGCCGGAGGCGGGCAGGGCGACATGCCTGAGGCCCCAGGAACCGAGCCAGCCCACCGCGAGCCCTATGGCGGCGCCGATGGCCAGTTCCAGGGCTATCTCGCCCACCAGGACGTACCAGTGCTCGACCGGGCCCGCGGTGGAGAAGGCGACGACCAGGATGACCACCGGGGCGTCGTTGAAGCCGGACTCCGCCTCCAGCGTGCCCGTCACGCGCGCGGGGAGGGGAATGCGCCGGAGCACCGAGAAGACCGCCGCCGCGTCCGTCGAGGACACCACCGCTCCGATGATGAGCGCCTGCCGCCACTCCAGCCCGACCAGGTAGTGCGCGCCCGCCGCGGTGACCCCGACGCTCACCCCGACCCCGACCAGGGCCAGCACGGAAGCGGGCGCCAGGACCGGTTCGACCTCCTTCCACTTCGTGCCGAGACCACCCTCGGCCAGGATCACGACCAGGGCCGCGTATCCGATGACCTGGGTCAGTTCGGCGTTGTCGAAGTGGATGTCGCCGATGCCGTCCTGGCCCATGAGGACGCCGATCCCCAGGTACACGAGCAGGCTGGGGAGCCCGCTGCGGGAGGAGATCCGGACCGCCGCGACGGCGACGAGCAGGACCAGGGAGCAGACGAGCAGGAGCTGGTTGAGGTGCTGGACAGTCAGTGGCGATTCCCTTCGTCGGCTCGCGCGCGGGCGACGCGGAAGCTCACGTACACAGGACCCGAGGGTGCGGCACTGCACACCCAAGTACTTCGTTACCTTACCTAACTCTTGACGCTTTCTTGACACTCCGCCGGACAAGATCGAACGCACGTGCCCGCCGGTTCCCGACTCCGCGTCAAGGCGCGTCAGACCCTGCGCCTATGGTTGCTCCAGCACTCCAGGACCGCCTGCCGCTCGCGTTAGGACAGCAAGGACAGCGATGCCCCCCAACACCACCGCCACAACGGGTGACAAGCCTGGCAAGTCCGGCAGGAAGAAGGGGCGCAGAGCCCGCCTGTTCGTTCTGGTGCTCGTTCTCGCCATCGTCGGGGGCATCGCCTACGGGGCGTACTGGTCGATCAGCACCGTCCGCGCGTCCTTTCCGCAGACCAAGGGTTCGCTGACGCTCAAGGGCCTGTCCGGACCCGTGACCGTGAAGCGGGACGGCTACGGGATCCCGCAGATCTACGCCTCGTCCGACGCGGACCTGTTCATGGCGCAGGGCTACGTCCAGGCGCAGGACCGGTTCTACGAGATGGACGTGCGCCGTCACATGACGTCCGGGCGCCTGTCGGAGATGTTCGGCAAGGGCCAGGTGAAGAACGACGAGTTCCTGCGCACCCTGGGCTGGGACCGGGTCGCGAAGGAGGAGTACGACACCAAGCTGTCGGACTCCACGAAGAATTACCTCCAGGCGTACGCCAAGGGAGTCAACGCCTACCTCGACGGCAAGGACGGCAAGGACATCTCCCTGGAGTACGCCGCCCTCGGGTTCACCAACGACTACAAGCCCGAGCAGTGGACCCCCGTCGACTCGGTCTCCTGGCTGAAGGCGATGGCCTGGGACCTGCGCGGCAACATGCAGGACGAGATCGATCGCGCCCTGATGACCAGCCGCCTCGGCCCGCAGCAGATCAAGGACCTCTACCCGGAGTACCCGTACGGCCGCAACAAGGCGATCGTCCAGGAGGGCCAGTACGACGAGCTCACCAAGACGTTCGAGCAGAGCGGCTCCACAAGCGGCTCTGGGGCCTCGACGGACGCAAGTGGCTCCTCCACCTCGTCGACCACCGGTTCGGCGCTCACAAGCCAGCTGGCGGGCCTCTACAACGTCCTGGACGACGTCCCCACGGCCGTCGGCGTGAACGGCCAGGGCATCGGCTCCAACTCCTGGGTCGTCGCGGGCAAGTACACCATCAGCGGCAAGCCGCTGCTCGCCAACGACCCGCACCTGTCGGCGTCGCTGCCGTCCGTCTGGTACCAGATGGGCCTGCACTGCACGACGGTCTCCAGCAAGTGCCAGTACGACGTCACCGGTTACACCTTCGCCGGCATGCCCGGCGTGATAATCGGCCACAACGCCGACATCGCCTGGGGCACGACCAACTCCGGTGTCGACGTCACCGACCTCTACCTCGAGAAGCTCTCCGGCGACGGCTACCTGTACGACGGCAAGACCAAGCCCTTCACGAGCCGTGAGGAGACCATCAAGGTCGCCGGCGGCACGTCGAAGAAGATCGTCGTACGGCAGACCGCCGACGGCATGCCCCTGCTGTCCGACCGCGACGACGAACTCGTCAAGGTCGGCAAGAAGGCCTCCGTCGACACCGCCGCACCCGACCGCGGCGACGGTTACGGCGTCGCCCTGAAGTGGACAGCGCTCGAACCGGGCACCACCATGGACGCCGTCTTTGCCCTCGACAGGGCGTCCGACTGGAGCAGCTTCCGCGACGCGGCCGCTCAGTTCGACGTGCCCTCGCAGAACCTGGTCTACGCCGACACCAAGAACAACATCGGCTACACCCTGCCGGGCAGAATCCCCACGCGCTCGTCGGCCGACGACGGCTCCATCCCGGCGCCGGGATGGGACTCCAAGTACCGGTGGACCGGCTACATCAAGCAGGACGAGCTGCCCTACGAGTACGACCCGAAGCGCGGGTACATCGTCACCGCCAACCAGGCCGTGGTCGACAAGGACAAGTACCCCTACACGCTCACCACGGACTGGGGCTACGGCACCCGCAGCCAGCGCATCACCGACCTGATCGAGTCGAAGATCAAGGACGGCGGCAAGATCTCCACCGACGACATGCGCCAGATGCAGCTGGACAACAGCAGTGAGATCGCCAAGCTGCTGGTGCCCAAGCTGCTGAAGATCAACCTCGACGACAAGGACGTCCGCGAGGCGCAGAAACTCCTCGAGGGCTGGGACTACACCCAGGACGCCGACTCCGCGGCCGCCGCCTACTTCAACTCGGTCTGGCGCAACATCCTCAAGCTGGCCTTCGGCAACAAACTGCCCAAGGAACTTCGGGTCGAGGGCCAGTGCCTGTGGGTCGAGAAGGCCGACAGCACCGGTCCCATCGACGACGACAGCAAGGTCCGCGAGTGCGGCGAGCGCGCCGCCGACCAGGCCCAGCCGGACGGCGGCGACCGCTGGTTCGAGGTGGTCCGCACCCTCATGGACAAGCCGAACAGCGACTGGTGGAAGACGCCCGCGTCCGGCACCCGCCCCAAGGCCGGCAACATGGACGAGCTGTTCGCCCGCGCCATGATTGACGCCCGCTGGGAGCTGACCGCCAAGCTCGGCAAGGACATCGACACCTGGAGCTGGGGCCGGCTGCACCGCCTGTTCCTGAAGAACCAGACCCTCGGCACCGACGGCCCGAGCATCCTCCAGTACGTCCTCAACCGCGGCCCCTGGAAGCTCAGCGGCGGCGAGGCCACGGTCAACGCGACCGGCTGGAACGCCGCCGGCGGCTACGGCGTCGTCTGGGTCCCCTCCATGCGGATGGTCGTCAACCTCGACGACCTCGACAAATCCAAGTGGATCAACCTCACCGGAGCCTCCGGCCACGCCTTCAGCGCCCACTACACCGACCAGACGAGCAAGTGGGCCGACGGCGAGCTGCTCCCGTGGTCGTTCTCGGACAAGGCGGTCGACAAGAGCACCGACGACACGCTCGTCCTCAAGCCCTGACCCCGCTGACCGAACGCCGCTGAAACGGCCCTCCACGCACGCGTGGAGGGCCGTTTCACGTACCGGCGCCCGCCGCCCCGCGCCTCAAGGGCCGCAGGAGCCCGCGAACCGGCGGGCACCCGACGGCGTCACCACCGCCTGCACCGGCCGGTCGTGCGCCTCCACCGGCACGCGCTCGACGACCTCCGTGTCGTACAGCAGCACCACCAGCGCCGGGCGCGCGCCCGCGCGATCCAGACGTGCCAGTACACGGTCGTACGACCCTCCGCCGCGCCCCAGCCGCATCCCGTGCGCGTCGACCGCGAGCCCCGGCAGCAGCACGACGTCGGCGCAGAGCACGGCGTCCGGGCCGAGGAGTTCACCGGAGGGCTCGAACAGCGCCATCTTCCCGCCGTGTTGGACGCGCGTGAGGGAGCCCTCCCCGGCGTAGGCGCCCCAGTCCAGGTCGTGGTCCGGCAGGAGCGCGGGGAGCAGGACGCGTACGCCCCGTGTGAGCAGCGCGTCGAGCAGCGTGAGGGTGCCGGGCTCGCTCCCGACGGAGACGTACGCTGCTACCGTGCGTGCACGCGCCAGCTCGGGCAGTTCCAGAGCGTGCTCGGCCAGGGCGTCGGCGGACTCCCTGACGACATCGGTCGTCAACCTGTTTCTCACCCCCAGGAATTCTCGCCGCAACGTTCGCTTGTCAGTCTCGCCCCCAGGTTCACCGTGCTGCACAGGTCGTCCCCGCATCCTTTCCAACCAGCTCATATGAGTGCCAATTAACCGGAGCCTCAGATTCTTCGCAAAGGCACCGGATAAGGTTGCGGACATGACTCAGTCGCACCCCAGGATCAGCAAGGCTGTCATTCCCGCGGCAGGCCTCGGCACCCGGTTCCTGCCGGCCACCAAGGCCACTCCCAAGGAGATGCTGCCGGTCGTCGACAAGCCGGCGATCCAGTACGTGGTCGAGGAGGCCGTGTCGGCGGGGCTCGACGACGTCCTCATGATCACCGGACGCAACAAGCGTCCGCTGGAAGACCACTTCGACCGCAACTACGAGCTGGAATCGGCGCTCCAGAAGAAGGGCGACGCCAGCCGGCTCGCCAAGGTCCAGGAGTCCAGCGACCTGGCCACCATGCACTACGTGCGCCAGGGCGACCCCAAGGGCCTCGGCCACGCCGTGCTCTGCGCGGCCCCCCACGTGGGCCACGAGCCCTTCGCCGTCCTGCTCGGTGACGACCTGATCGACCCGCGCGACCTGCTGCTCCAGCGCATGATCGAGGTCCAGGAGCAGTACGGCGGCAGCGTGATCGCGCTCATGGAGGTCGACCCCGAGCAGATCCACCTCTATGGCTGCGCCGCAGTGGAGACCACTGTCGACGGCGATGTCGTCAGGGTGACCGGCCTGGTGGAGAAGCCGGACGCGGCGGACGCCCCGTCGAGCTACGCCATCATCGGCCGCTACGTCCTCGACCCGCACGTCTTCGACATACTGCGGCGCACCGAGCCGGGCCGCGGCGGCGAGATCCAGCTCACCGACGCCCTCCAGCACCTCGCCCAGACGTATTCGTCAGCGGCCACCGCCGAGGGGAAGGTCGGCGGCCCCGTGCACGGCGTCGTCTTCAAGGGCCGCCGCTATGACACCGGCGACCGCGGCGACTACCTGCGTGCCATTGTCAGGCTCGCGTGCGAACGTGAAGACCTGGGCCCGGACTTCCGGACCTGGCTTCGCAGTTACGTAGCCGAGGAGATGCAGCAGAGTTGAGCAGCGCCGCGACCCGCCCCGCCGGCCCGGACCACCTGTGGTCGGTGGACGAGCACCTGGAGGACATCCTCACCACCGTCCGCCCCCTGGAAGCCATCGAGCTGCAACTCCTCGACGCCCAGGGCTGCGTCCTGGTCGACGACGTCATGGTGCCGGTGTCGCTGCCGCCGTTCGACAACAGCTCCATGGACGGGTACGCGGTACGGGTCGCGGACGTGGCGGGCGCCAGCGAGGAGTTCCCGGCCGTCCTGGAGGTCGTCGGGGACGTCGCGGCGGGCGCGGCGGAGCTCACCCCGGTCGGCCCCGGCCAGGCCGCCCGGATCATGACCGGTGCCCCGCTGCCGCCCGGCGCCGAGGCCGTCGTCCCCGTGGAGTGGACCGACGGCGGACTCGGCGAGGGACCGGTCGGGGGGATGCGAGCGCGCAGCCTCGCGCCCGAGGGCGCCGAGGGGCACGTGCGCGTGCACCGGCCGGCCGAGGCACGCGCGCACGTGCGCGCGAAGGGCAGCGACGTGCGGGCCGGCGACCGCGCGCTGGAGGCGGGCACCGTTCTCGGCCCGCCGCAGATCGCGCTGCTCGCCGCGATCGGCCGCGGCTCGGTACGGGTGCGCCCGCGCCCGCGTGTGGTCGTCCTGTCCACCGGCAGCGAGCTCGTCCAGCCCGGCGAGGAGCTGGGCAGCGGCCAGATCTACGACTCCAACAGCTTCGCCCTCACCGCCGCCGCCCGGGACGCGGGTGCCATCGCCTACCGGGTGGGCGCGGTCGTCGACGACGCCGACGCCCTGCGCGCCACCATTGAGGACCAGCTCGTCCGCGCCGACCTGATGGTCACCACCGGCGGCGTGAGCGTGGGGGCGTACGACGTCGTCAAGGAGGCGCTGTCGCACGTCGGCGACGAGGACGAGGCGGGCGGCGGCATCGACTTCCGCAAGCTCGCCATGCAGCCCGGCAAGCCCCAGGGCTTCGGCTCCATCGGCCCCGACCACACGCCCCTGCTGGCCCTGCCCGGCAACCCCGTGTCGTCGTACGTCTCCTTCGAGCTGTTCGTCCGCCCCGCCATCCGCTCCCTGATGGGCCTCCCGGACGTGCACCGGCCCCGTACCACGGCGATCCTCAAGGCGAAGAAGGCGCTCGGCTCGCCCAAGGGGCGCAGGCAGTTCCTGCGCGGGGCGTATGCCGACGGCGAGGTGACCGCCGTGGGCGGCGCCGGTTCGCATCTGGTCGCCGCCCTGGCGCACGCCGACGCGCTGATCGTCGTACCCGAGGACGTGGAGTCCGTCGAGCCCGGCAGCGAGGTCGAGGTCGTCCTGCTCGGCTGATCCGCGCGCGTACCCGTCCGCCGGGCGGTCCTGCCCGGTGGCGAGCGCCGGCTTGGCGGTACCGTGTCGCGCACAGCAGGCCCGAGCGCCGCATCGCGACGGGCCCGGACCGGGAGCGCCACACAGCATGACTGAGCCTTCCCGGGGGGAGACCCCCGGACGCCCTGTGCCAGACCACCTGACGCACATCGACGACGCGGGCGCCGCCCGGATGGTCGACGTGTCCGGCAAGGACGTGACCGCGCGCACCGCACGCGCCAGCGGACGCGTCCTCGTCTCGCCCCGCGTGATCGAGTTGCTGCGCGGCGAGGGCGTCCCCAAGGGTGACGCCCTCGCCACCGCGCGGATCGCGGGCATCATGGGCGCCAAACGCACCCCGGACCTGATCCCGCTGTGCCACCCCTTGTCGGTCTCCGGTGTGAAACTGGATCTGTCGGTCGCGGACGACGCCGTGGAGATCCAGGCCACCGTCAGGACGACGGACCGCACGGGCGTCGAGATGGAGGCCCTCACGGCGGTCTCCGTCGCCGCGCTCACCGTGATCGACATGGTCAAGGCGGTCGACAAGGGAGCGGTCATCACGGACGTACGCGTGGAGGAGAAGACCGGCGGCAAGTCGGGCAACTGGAGCCGGGCGTGAACGCCGGGCCGTCCGCCGGTGGTGCGCCGCGTGCGCCGTACCGTGCGCTGGTGGTGACCGCCTCCAACCGCGCCGCCGCCGGTGTCTACGAGGACAAGGGCGGACCGCTGATCGCGGCGGGCCTGGAGGGCTTCGGATTCGCCGTGGACGGGCCGCAGGTCGTGCCCGACGGGGACCCCGTGGCGGCAGCCCTGCGCGCGGCCGTCGAGGCCGGGTACGACGTCGTCGTCACCACCGGAGGCACCGGCATCTCGCCCACCGACCGCACGCCCGAGGCGACCCGCGCGGTGATCGACCACGAGGTGCCGGGCATCGCCGAGGCCGTCCGCGCGTTCGGACGGGAGAAGGTGCCCACCGCCGCGCTCTCCCGGGGCCTTGCCGGGGTGGCGGGCCGGACACTGATCGTCAACCTTCCGGGGTCCACCGGCGGGGTGCGGGACGGCCTGGCCGTCCTGGAACCGCTGCTGGCGCACGCCGTCGACCAGATCCGAGGCGGCGACCACCCCAGACCCAGCACCGGGGGTGCGAGCTGAACAGCCCGTCCTGGCCCGTCGTGCTGGGGGACGGCGATGTCGTCCTCCGGCCCATAAGGCTGCGCGACCAGCGTGCCTGGCGCGAGGTCAACCGGCGCAACCGCGACTGGCTGCGCCCCTGGGAGGCGACCATCCCGCCGCCCACGCCCAGCGGCCCGATCGCGCACCGCCCGACCTACCGGCAGATGGTCCGGCATCTGCGCGCCGAGGCGAACGCGGGCCGCATGCTGCCCTTCGTCATCGAGTACCAGGGGCGCCTCGTCGGGCAGTTGACCGTCGCCGGGATCACCTGGGGGTCGATGTGCTCGGGACACGTCGGCTACTGGGTGGACCAGGGGGTGGCCGGCCGCGGGGTGATGCCGACGGCCGTCGCGCTCGTGGTGGACCACTGTTTCCGCACGGTTGGTCTGCACCGCATCGAGGTCTGCATTCGCCCCGAGAACCGGCCCAGCCGCCGGGTCGTGGAGAAACTCGGATTCCGTGAGGAGGGGCTGCGGCCGCGTTATCTCCACATCGACGGAGCCTGGCGCGACCACCTCGTCTTCGCCCTCACCGCGGAAGAGGTGCCCGAGGGGCTGCTCGGCCGCTGGCGGCGGGAACGCTCCCGGAGCGGGTCGCCGAAGACACCGGGCACCACCGGCACTCCGCAGGTGCCCTGGAATCCGCAGAACACTCCAGGGAATCCCGCCTAGCCGGAAAATGGAATACGTGTTCGAAAATGATCGACTGGTGACCGTCTAGGGGCATTGAATTCGCGGCTTCGACGGCCTGCTGATCGCATCGGTCACAAAAAAAGCTCGAAATATCAGCCAGATCGTGCGACACACCGGCGCAATTGGCAGATGGCCCCATGCAAACCCCTCTACCGTGTGAGGCGTGAGCAGCAGCGGCCTCATCTACGCAGTCATTGTCGGGGCCTGGGCCGCCTACTTGGTGCCGATGTGGCTCCGTAGGCAGGACGAGCTGAACGAGGCCCGTCCGACGGAACGCTTCAGCACCGCCATCCGGCTGCTGTCCGGACGGGCGGGGATGGAGCGTCGGTACGCCAGGGACCTGCGGGCGCGCTCCGCCTCTGAGGGGGAGCAGGGCGCCGGTGACACGGACGCCGCCACCGACTCGGTGGACGTCCGGGCCTTCGCCATGCCTCCGACCCGCCGTCAGGTTCGGGCAGAGGCGGAGCCGGAGGCGCCCGGGCGCCAGGAACCGGCGCGCGACCACGCGGTCGCACCGGCGGCCAAGTCCCCGTCCGCACCGGCCCGTCAGACGGGCGCCACGCCCGCCCCGGCATCCGCCTCCGCGCGCAAGCGAGTTCCGGCCGCGCGGCGCGCGCCCTCGACACAGACGGCGGCCGCAGCGCGCGCCCGTCGTACGAAGGCACTGGCGCGCCGCCGGCGCACCACCGTGCTGCTCTTCGTCGCGTTCACACTGGGCGCTATCGTGGCCGCCGTCGGGGGGCTGGCGTTCCTGTGGGCGCCGGGCGTACCCGCCGTGATGCTGAGCGCCTACATCGCCTACCTGCGCGCCCAGGAACGCCGGCGGTTCGCCTACCACATGGACCGGCGTCAGGCCGAGGCCGCCGCCCAGCGGTTGCGGGAGCGCCAGCCGCGGCGGCGCGCGCCCCTGGACCCGGGCACGGTCGCCGACGAACCGGACGGGGGACCAGGCACCGAGACGGACCCCGGCCTGTCCGCGCTCGCCGCGGACCGGCGCGCCCTCGTCGAACAGACCGACCACGCCGAGTGGGTCGACCAGCAGCGCGAGCGGCAGCGGCGGCCCGGGCACGGGGACAGCTGGGACCCGGTGCCGGTGCCACTGCCGACGTACGTGACCGCGCCGGTCGCGCCCCGCGCCACCTCGGATGTGGACCTGGGGGCGCCCGACGCCTGGAGTTCGGCGCGGTCCAGCTCCGTCGCGCCGGAACAGGAGACCAAGCCGGTCGCACCGGATTCCGAGGCGGAGGCGTCGGAGTCCGCCGCCGACGACAGGTCGGCGGACGGCCGGACCGACGCGCGCCGCGCGGCTTCCGCGCGCCGGGCGCGCGAGCGCGGCCGCACGCCCCTGTTCGACCAGTACGAGGACGGCGACCGCCCGCGCGCGGCCAACGAGTGACCCGAGGAGAGCGCGGCGCGCCTCGCGGGACCCCGGCCCTGACCAGTCAGGGAACGGATTTCCAAGCAGCCCGACGGGGATGCTAGAGTTTCACTCGTTGCAAGGGCCTGTGGCGCAGTCCGGTAGCGCACCTCGTTCGCATCGAGGGGGCCAGGGGTTCAAATCCCCTCAGGTCCACTGCACGATGAGATCCCGGCGATCATGACGATCGCCGGGATCTCCGTCGTTTCCGGGGCCTTTCGACCCGGTGGGCGCCGAAAGGCGAGTTGGTCCAGGGGCGAGGGCCGGGCGGCCACCCGGTCGGCGCGTTGCGGCAGTTGGAGCCGGCGCGGCGGCACCACGATCCCCGCGATGCCGGGCGCCGGGAACGAGGTCCGGCTCGGCGACTTGAGCAGGACCGTCCGGGACGGATCCATGCGCTCGACAGCCGCGGTGGGGGAGCCGGATGGCGGCCCCGCACCGAGCGACCGGGTGTGACGCGGATTACGCGTCCGCCCGCAGGGGCTTCGCGTAGCAGCGGCTCGACTCGTAGTGGCGGTAGTAACCGAACTTCACGCACGGCTCGTAGCCGCTGGAGGTGTACAGCGCGATGGCCTCCGGCTGCTCGGTGCCCGTCTCCAGGACCATGCGGAGCCGGCCGGCCGCGCGGGCGTCGTCCTCCAGGGCCGCGAGCATACGGCGGGCCAGGCCCCGGCCGCGCATCCCGTCGATGACGAACATGCGCTTGAGTTCGGCGTCGCCGTCCTCGTTGCCCTCGCCGTTCTCGTCCTGGCTGCGCCAGCCGCCGGTGGCCACGGGGCGGTCGGACTCGTCGTACGCGATCAGGTAGACGCCGTTCGGCGGTGCGAAGTCGGCCGCGTCCAGGACGGTGGCGTCGCCCCCGTCGCCGTAGCGCAGGTGGTACTCGGCCTGGACCTCGTCGTTGAGCTTCACGGCGTCGGGATGGTCGAAGGCAACAGGACGTATATTCATGTGAGGCATCGTATATTCGTGCAGGCGAAAGCGCGGTGGACATCGGGACTCCGTCCAGTGTGCCGGTATCGTGCCCTGGTGCTGACTGTGACCTCGGTGAATGTGAACGGGCTGCGGGCCGCCGCGAAGAAGGGCTTCGTGGAGTGGCTCGCGGAGACCTCCGCGGACGTGCTCTGCCTGCAGGAGGTGCGCGCGGAGCCGCAGCAGCTCCCGGAAGAGGTGCGCGCGCCCGGCGGATGGCATGTCGTGCACGCCCCCGCGGCCGCCAAGGGGCGCGCGGGTGTCTCCCTGTACACCCGGCGCGAGCCGGACAGTGTGCGCGTCGGCTTCGGCTCCGACGAGTTCGACGCGAGCGGGCGCTATGTCGAGGCCGACCTGCCCGGCGTCACCGTCGCCTCCCTCTACCTCCCCTCCGGGGAGGTCGGCACCGAGCGGCAGGACGAGAAGTACCGGTTCATGGGCGAGTTCCGCGCCCATCTGAAGGAGCTGCGGGAGCGGGCCGCCGCCGACGGGCGCGAGGTCGTCGTCTGCGGCGACTGGAACATCGCCCACCAGCGGGCCGACCTGAAGAACTGGCGCGGCAACACCAAGAACTCCGGCTTCCTGCCGGAGGAACGGGACTGGCTCGGCAGCGTCCTGGACCCGGCCGACGGCGGGTACGTCGACGTCGTACGCGCTCTGCACCCGGAGGTCGAGGGGCCGTACTCGTGGTGGTCGTACCGGGGGCGGGCTTTCGACAACGACACCGGCTGGCGCATTGACTACCAGATGGCCACGCCCGGGCTCGGAGGCAAGGCGGTCAAGGCGTTCGTGGAGCGCGCGGCCACACACGGGGAGCGCTGGTCGGACCATGCGCCGGTCACTGTCGTGTACGACCTCTGACGGGCTGGTCCCGCTTGTCCATCCTGTTCATCCGCCGGTCCAGGGCCAGTGACACCTCCGCCTCCACCACGCTCCGGGCCAGGGGGCGCAGGCGCTCCATCTCTTCCTGGGGGCCGTGGCGCAGGACGAGCTCGGCGAAGAGTTCGGCGAGGGCGTCGGCGTGCTCGCGGACGCTTCGGCCGGCCGCCAGGACCTCCGCGAGCGGGAAGCCCTCGCGGACCAGTGCCTCCGAGGCGTCCAGCAGGCGTCGGCTTATGTGGACGATGTCGTCGCCGTCGGTGCCGAGGTAGCCGAGGTCCAGGGCGGCGACGAGGTTCTCCGGGGTGGCCTCGCCCTCGAAGCGGGCGGCGAGTTCCGCGGGGGTCAGGCGGACCGGCTCCTCCTCGCTGGGGGTGCCGACGCCGAGCAGGTCGGCCACATCGCGGCCGTGGTCGAAGGCTTCCGCCAGCTCCGCGATGCCGTTCAGGGTGTGGCCGCGCTCCAGGAGCGCCGAGATCGTGCGCAGCCGGGCCAGGTGATGGTCGTCGTACCAGGCGATACGGCCCTCGCGGCGCGGCGGGGGGATCAGCTTGCGTTCGCGGTAGAAGCGCAGGGTGCGCACGGTGATGCCGGCCAGGCCGGCCAGTTCCTCCATGCGGTACTCGCGCGGTCCGCCCTGGCCCGGGAGCCGGCCACGGTCCGCGGAGGTGCTTCGTCCACCGTCGTCTGCCACGTGCGAAGCCTATGTTGTACCGCCGGTAACTTTCGTGTGCGCGCCCCCTACCCATCGGTACGGAGCTGCTCTACAGTCCCATTGCGCCAGTGTTCACTGGCGTAATCATGGTCGATGCGTGGAGGCTCCGGATGGCCCAGCACGAGCAGGTACGGGTGGCGGTGATCGGGTCCGGGTTCGGCGGACTGGGCGCGGCCGTGCGGTTGCGCCGGGAGGGGATCACCGACTTCGTCGTCCTGGAACGGGCCGGCAGCGTCGGCGGCACCTGGCGGGACAACAGCTACCCGGGGTGTGCCTGCGACGTGCCGTCGCACCTGTACTCCTTCTCCTTCGCGCCCAACCCCGACTGGCCGCGCACCTTCTCCGGGCAGGAGCACATCCGCGCCTATCTGGAGCATGTCGCCGACGTGTTCGGGCTCCGGCCCCACCTCCGCTTCGACGCCGAGGTCAAGCGGATGACCTGGGATCCGGAGAAGCTGCGCTGGGACATCGAGACGGCCGCCGGTTCGCTCTCCGCCGACGTCGTCGTCTCCGCCACCGGGCCGCTGTCCGACCCGAAGATCCCCGAGATCCCCGGGCTGGACTCCTTCCCCGGCGAGGTCTTCCACTCGGCCCGCTGGGACCACGACTACGACCTGCGCGGCAAGCGGGTCGCCATGGTCGGCACCGGCGCCTCGGCGATCCAGATCGTGCCCGCCATCCAGCCCGAGGTCGCGAAACTCACTCTCTTCCAGCGCACACCCCCGTGGGTGATGCCCCGCGTGGACCGCGCCATCAGCGCCGCCGAACGCCGGCTGCACCGGGCGCTGCCGTTCACCGCCCAGGCCCGGCGGGGACTCCTGTGGGGCATCCGGGAACTCCAGGTCCAGGCGTTCACCAAGCGCCCCGACGAACTCGGCCTGGTCGAGAGTCTCGCCAAGCGCAACATGGCCCGCGCCATCAAGGACCCCGCGCTGCGCGCCAAGCTCACCCCGGACTACCGCATCGGCTGCAAGCGGATCCTGCTGTCCAGCACCTACTATCCGGCGCTGGCCCAGCCCGACGTGGACGTGGTGGCGAGCGGGCTCAGCGAGATCCGCGGATCGACGGTGGTCGCCGCCGACGGCAGCAGCGCCGAGGTCGACGCGATCATCTTCGGCACCGGCTTCCATGTCACCGACATGCCCATCGCCGAGCGGGTCGTCGGCGCCGACGGGCGGACCCTCGCGGAGGCCTGGAAGGGCGGCATGGAGGCCCTGCGCGGTGCGTCGGCGGCCGGGTTCCCCAACTGGATGACGATCATCGGGCCCAACACCGGCCTCGGGAACTCCTCCATGATCCTCATGATCGAGTCCCAGCTGAACTACATGGCCGACTATCTGCGCCAGCTCCGTGTCCTCGGGGGACGGGCGGCCCTCGACGCGCGCCCCGCCGCCGTGGCCGCCTGGAACCACAAGGTCCAGGAGCGGATGAAGCGCACCGTGTGGAACACCGGCGGCTGCACCAGCTGGTACCTGGACGCGAGCGGCCGCAACACCACCATCTGGCCCGGTACGACGACGGAGTTCCGGCGCGCGACCCAGCGGGTGGATCTCACGGAGTACGAGGTGATCCGCGCGCCCCTGACAAGCGATGGGGGCGGCGCGCACGGCGCCAAGTCCGGTGCGGAGGTGGGCGCGTGAGCCGGCTCACCCACGTGACCACCGGGCCGTACGCCCCGCCCGTACCGGCGCGGGAACTCATCGCCGTCTCCGCCGACGGCGCGCGCCTGCACGTCGAGGTGCACGGTCCCGAGAACGCGCCTCCCGTCGTCCTCGCCCACGGCTGGACCTGCTCGACCGCCTTCTGGGCGGCACAGATACGGGAACTGGCCGCCGACCACCGGGTCATCGCGTACGACCAGAGAGGGCACGGGCGCAGTCCCGCGAGCCCCGCGTGCACCACCCAGGCGCTGGCGGACGACCTCGAAGCGGTGCTCTCGCACACGCTCGCCCGCGGGGAGCGGGCCGTGATCGTCGGGCACTCCATGGGCGGCATGAGCGTCATGGCGGCCTCAGCGCGCCCGCGTTTCCGTGAGCACGCCGCCGCGGTCCTGCTGTGCAGCACCGGCAGTTCGCGGCTGGTCGCGGAGGCGCTCGTCATACCGTTGCGCGCCGGAGCTGTGCGCACCTGGCTCACGGCGCACGTCCTGGCCTCGCGCCTCCCGCTCGGACCGGTCACGCCCGTCGCCCGGCGCATCCTCAAGTACGCCACCATGGGCGCCGGTTCCGCCCCGCACATGGTGGAGGCGTGCGCGCGAATCGTGCACGCCTGCCCGCGCGCCGTGCGCCACGCCTGGGCGCGCGTCCTCGCGCAGCTCGACATCGAGTACGGAGTAAGGGAGTTGCGCGCGCCCACCGCGATCATCAGCGGCGCGTCCGACCGGCTCACGCCCCCTCTGCACGCCCGCGCGCTGGCCGCGGCGCTGCCGCACTCCCTCGGTCTCACCGAGCTGCCCGGCATGGGCCACATGACTCCGGTCGAGGCGCCGGAACTGGTCAACGGAAAGATCCGGGAACTGGTCACCGCGTATGTGACGCAGACCCCCGGCGGAGCCGGCGCCGAGGCGCCCGAGCGGATCAAGGAGGGCTCATGAGCAGGGTCGGTCTCGAAGGACAGGTCGCCGTCGTCACCGGAGCGGCGCGCGGGGTCGGCGAGTTGCTCGCCCGCAAGCTCTCCGCGCGCGGGGCGAAGGTCGCACTCGTCGGGCTGGAGGAGGAGGCGCTCAAGGAGGTCTCCGGGCGGCTGCACACCGACAGTGCGTACTGGTACGCCGACGTCACCGATCACGAGGCGATGAGCCGGGTGGCGCGGGAGGTCAAGGAGCGGTTCGGGAAGGCCGACATCGTGGTGGCCAACGCCGGGGTGGCGAACGGCGGTCCGTTCGCCGAGTCGGATCCTGAGGCCTGGCGGCGGGTGATCGAGGTCAACCTGATCGGCTCGGCGGTGACGGCACGCGCGTTCCTGCCGGTGCTCACGGAGAGCCGGGGCTATCTGCTGCAGATTGCGTCGCTGGCCGCGATCACGCCGGCGCCCATGATGACGGCGTACTGCGCGTCCAAGGCGGGCGTGGAGGCGTACGCGCACAGTCTGCGCGCCGAGGTCGGCCACCAGGGGGTGCGCGTCGGGGTCGGGTACCTGTCCTGGACGGACACCGACATGGTGCGTGGCGCCGACCAGGACGAGGTGATGCGGGAGCTGCGGCAGCGGCTGCCGTGGCCGTCGAACAAGACGTATCCGCTGGGCCCGGCGGTGGACCGGCTCGTGGCCGGGATCGAGCGGCGCTCGGCACATGTGTACGGGCAGTGGTGGCTGCGTGGGATGCAGGGCGTGCGCGGGTACCTGCCGACGCTGGTCGGGACGGTCGGGCAACGCGAGATGAAGCGGTTCGCGCCCCGCTTGCAGGGCATGCGCACCGGACTCGTCGGCGCAGGTGGGGCAGCTGATGAGGAGGCGCGCGCTACGCACCGTCATTGATCGAAATGCGGGCTGTAGCGCCCCGTGTGAGTCTGGTCGAGGCCCCACCGATGGGCCAATCCCCTCACCCTCCACGGGAGTGAACCCACATGGGTATGAAGGACAAGGCCGGCAAGACGAAGGCTCAGGCCAAGCAGAAGATGCACGAAGGCCAGGAGCAGGCCAAGCAGAAGACGCACGAAGGCCAGGAGCAGGCCAAGCAGAAGACGCACGAGGGCCAGGAGCAGGCCAAGCAGCGTGGCCAGCAGGCGCAGGAGCGTGGCCAGCAGACGCAGCAGCGTGGCCAGCAGATGCGTGAGCGTGGCCAGCAGACGCGTGAGCGTGGTCGCCAGAACATGGACGACACCGAGCAGGAGATGCAGGACCGGTTCAACCAGGACTACGACGCGTAGTCGTCGCACTGGCTTGGCCGAATTGTGTGGGGCGCCCTTCCTTCTGGAGGGGTGCCCTGCGTTTTTGGGCGCCCACGGGGCGGGGGCGCGGTGTTGGGATGCGCACCGGCGTCTCAAGGAGCTGTCGGTCGTGGGGGCAGTTTGGGGCGGGATCTGTCGGGGACCTCGCTGTAGTCAGGGGGGACTGCCGCCGGGTGGTCGGTCAGGAGGTCCAGGGCCAGTTGGATCGCGTCGTCCATCTCGACGTGGCGGCCCTCCGCCCAGTCCAGGGGGGTGCGCAGGACCTCCACGTCGGGGGCGACGCCGTGGTTCTCGACGGACCAGCCGTACTCCTCGAACCAGGCCGCGTTCATCGGCACCGTGATCACCGTGCCGTCGCCCAGCCGGTGCCGCCCGGTCATGCCCACGACCCCGCCCCAGGTGCGCTGCCCGACGACCGGGCCGAGCCTCAGCAGCTTGATCGCGGCCGTGATCATGTCGCCGTCGGAGGAGGTGGCCTCGTCGGTGAGCGCGACGATCGGGCCGCGCGGGGCGTTGGAGGCGTACGACACCGGCTGGGCGTTCCTCGTCAGGTCCCACCCCAGGATGGTCCGGGTGAGTTTCTCGACGACGAGTTCGCTGATGTGGCCGCCCGCGTTGCCGCGCACGTCGACGATGAGCGCGGGCCGCGAGACCTCCATGCGCAGATCGCGGTTGAACTGGGCCCAGCCCGAGCCGCCCATGTCCGGGATGTGCAGATAGCCGCAGCTGCCGCCGCTCACCTCCCGTACCACCGCACGGCGTTTGGCCACCCAGTCCTGGTAACGCAGCGGCCGCTCGTTGATCAGCGGGAGGACGGCGACCCGGCGCGGCGCCCCCGGCTCGCCGTCGCCCGGCACGAACGTCAGCTCCACCGTCGTACCGCCCGCCCCCGCGAGCAGCGGATACGGCCCGGTCACCGGATCCACCGGCCTGCCGTCCACGTGCGTGAGCACCGCGCCCTCCCGGATCCCCGTGCCCGCGAGCGGTGACCGCGCCTTGGAGTCGGAGGAGTCGCCGGGCAGGATCCGCTTGACCGTCCAGCCGCCGTCCCGGCGTACGAAGTCGGTGCCGAGCAGGCCCTGGAAGCGCTGGTAGTGCGGTGGGCCCTCGTTGCGGCGGGCTGGGGTGACATAGGCGTGCGAGGTGCCCAGTTCGCCGAGGACCTCGCGCAGGAGGTCGGCGAACTCGTCGGGGGAGGCGACCCGTTCGACCAGCGGGCGGTACTGGTCGAGCACCCCGTCCCAGTCGATGCCGCACATCCCGGGGTCCCAGAAGTAGTCGCGGATGAGACGGCCGGCCTCGGCGTACGCCTGGCGCCACTCGGCGGGCGGATCGACCTGGTGCAGGATGCGGCGCAGATCGATCCAGACGGTCGTGTCGGCGTCGCCGGACTCGGTCGACGGCACGGCCCGCAGCTCGCCCTCGTCGACCACGACGAGGCGGCTGCCGTCGCCGCTGACGGTGAACCAGTCCAGGTGGTCGACGAGTTCGGACTTCTTCGCCTTGCTGATGTTGAAGTACTCCAGGGTCGGCCGGCCGCTGGTGTCCGCGGGGTTGACGAAGGTCTCGCCGAGCGCGCCCGAGATCGGCCAGCGCAGCCAGACCAGACCGCCGCCCGCGACCGGGTACAGCGCCGAGTACTTCGAGGCGGTGACCGGGAACGGGGTCACCCGGCTCTCCAGCCCCTCCACCTCGACCGTGACCGCGCCGCCCTCGCCGGGCTCCTCGTCCTCGACGGGGTCCAGACCGCCCGCCGCCGGGCGCCCGTCGGGGCTGAGGGCGAAGGGGGAGGGGGTCGCCGAGGAGAGCGGGACCAGGTACGGGCGGCAGCCGAGCGGGAAGGACAGGTCGCCGGTGTGCACGTCGTACACCGGGTCGAAGCCGCGCCAGGACAGGAACGCGAGATAGCGGCCGTCGCGGGTGAAGACCGGGTTCTCGTCCTCGAAGCGGCCGTTGGTGACGTCGATGACGAGCCGGTCGCTGATGCGGGCCAGCTTGATCTGCCGCAGCGAACGGCCGATCCCTGGATGCGACCAGGTCAACCATGACCCGTCTGGTGAGAAGGCCAGATCGCGGACCGGACCGTTGACCGACTGGATCAACTCGGTGACCACGCCGTCGGAGCCCTCGCCGTCGACGGAATCAACGTCGACGGGGGCAGCGGCATCAACATGGTCAATACCGTCCACAGAATCAACGGAATCAGCAGGGTCGACGGAATCGGCGGAATCAACATCCACCACATCCACAGCGTCAACGGCGTCAATGGAATCAACAGATCCCTCGACGTCCTCAACGTCCTCGGTCACGTCAATGAGCAGCAGCCGCCCGTCGTGCGCCGCCACCGCCAGCCGCTCGCCCAGCGGGTCGGACACCAGTTCAAGGACCCGGCCCAGCTTCCCTGAGGCCAGCCGACGCGGTGGGCGGTCGCCGCTCGCCCGGGGCAGGTGGGCGATCTCGATCGCGTCCTCACCGCCGGCGTCCGTGACGTAGGCGATCTGCCCGGTGGAGCCGAGCATCTCCGGGAGCCGTACCCGTACCCCCGGTGTGTCGGCGATGGTGCGGGCCGGGCCGTCGCGGTGGGTGAGCCAGTACAGGCTGCCGCGTACGACGACGGCGCTGGCCCGTCCGGTCTCGTCGGCGGAGACGCCGTCGACGTGCTGCGCGGCCGGCACCTGGTAGGGGCGGCGCCCGGCGCGCGCCCCGGACAGCCGCACGTCCAGCCTGCGCGGCGTCGAGTCCGGACCGAGGTTGTCGACGAGCCACAGGTCGCCCGCGCACTGGTACACCACCCGGGTGCCGTCGCCGGCGGCGTGCCGGGCGTAGAAGGCGTCGTGGTCGGTGTGCCGGCGCAGGTCGGAGCCGTCGTAGGCGCAGGAGTAGAGGTTGCCGACGCCCTCGTGGTCGGAGAGGAAGGCGATCCGGCCGGCGACGAACATCGGAGAGTGCAGATGGCCGCCGATGTCGGCGAGCAGCCGCTGCCCGTGCAGCCACAGCCGGCCCATGGCGCCGCCCCGGTAGCGTTTCCAGGCGGCCGGTTCGTGCGGCGGGGTGCCGGTGAGCAGCAGGGTCTTCCGCTCGCCCTCGATGTCGGCGACCTGGATGTCCGAGACCGGCCCCCAGGGCAGCTTGCGGCCCGGGTCGCCGTCGGGGAACACCTTGTAGGCCCACGTGAAATAGGAGAACGGCTGCTCCTGGGAGGCCACCGCGAGAATGTCGCCCTCCGGGGTCCAGCCGCACACCTGGGTGTCGGCGCTGCCCCAGTACGTCAGCTGCCGTCCCGGCCCGCCGTCCACGTCGGCCAGGTGGATCTCGGGCACCAGGCTGCGCCAGCTCGTGTAGGCGACCTGGCGGCCGTCCGGCGAGAAACGCGGATGGCCGACCTTGGTGCGGTCGACGGTGAGCCGCCAGGCGCGGCCCGGGGCGTCCAGCGAGGTCAGCCAGAGGTCGTCCTCGGCCACGAAGCACAACAGGTCACCGTGAAGGTGCGGCATGCGCAGATAGCTCACCTCCCCATGCTTTTCCGGGTACAGGGGCCCAGCAACTCGTGGGGACACACGAGTCGCCGACGCACGTGAGACAGCACACGTACGAAACGGTTTCGTTTCTATAGATCTAGGGGTATCTTCAACATGTACGTACAGAGGTACCGACGGAACAGGGAAGGGTGAGTGGCATGGCTGAGGTCGCAACGGCGCGTCGCAGTCGGATCACGCCCGAGCGCGAGGCCGAGCTGTACGAGGCCGTGCTCGACCTGCTCCGCGAGGTCGGCTACGACGCCCTCACCATGGACGCCGTCGCCGCCCGCACCAAGTCCAGCAAGGCCACCCTCTACCGCCAGTGGGGCGGCAAGGCCGAGCTGGTGGCCAAGGCGGTACGGCACAACAAGCCGGGCGCCGCGGGTGCCGGCGTGATCGACACCGGCTCGCTCCGGGGCGACCTGCACGCCCTCACCCTGCGCTCGGACGACTGCGAGATGGAGCAGAACTCCGCGCTGATGCGAGGTCTCGCCATGGCGGTCCATGGCAACCCGGACCTCCTGGAGGCGTTCAGGGAGCATCTGATCGGGCCCGAGTTGGCCGAGTTCCGCCGTGTGTTGCAGCGTGCCGTCGACCGGGGTGAGGTCCGTGCGGACAACCCGGCGATCGACTTCGTGATGCACATGATGATCGGTGGGTTCGCCGCGCGTTCCCTGATCGACGAGCAGCCGCCCACCCAGGCCTTCCTCCTGTCGTACATCGACGCCGTGGTGCTCCCCGCCCTCGGCGCGGCCACCCGCTGACCCTTCCCCACAGCCAGCCCACCTGACGCCTCCGCTCACGTCGTCGGGCCGATCACCCCTGCCCCCCACCGGGTTGATCACCCCTGCCCTGAATACCCCACGACCTGACCGGGAGTACGCCCTCGTGGCCACGTTCCTCTACAAACTGGGCCGGCTCGCCTTCAGGCGACGGCACTTCGTCGCCCTCATATGGGTGGCGCTGCTGACCCTCGAGGGCGTCGGCGCGGCCAGCGCCCCCGCCGCCGGCAACACGTCCTTCTCCATCCCCGGAACCGAGGCCCAGAAGGCCTTCGACCTGCTGGACCAGCGCTTCCCCGGCACCAGCTCCGACGGCGCCACCGCGCGCGTGGTCTTCAAGGCGCCCGCCGGCGAGAAGATGACGGACAAGCTCAACAAGGCGACCGTCAAGAAGACCGTCAGGGAACTGTCCGACGGCTCCGAGGTCGCCTCGGTCACCGACCCCTACAAGGGCAAGGCCGTCAGCAAGGACGGCACGATCGCCTACGCCTCGGTCAACTACAAGGTCTCCGGCATGGAGCTGGAGGACTCCTCACGGGACGCCCTGAAGGCGGCCGCGCAGGACGCGCGGGACGCCGGGCTGACCGTGGAGGTCGGCGGTGACGCGCTCAGCGCCACGCCCGAGACCGGCTCCAGCGAGGTCATCGGTATCGCCATCGCCGCGGTCGTCCTGGTGATCACCTTCGGCTCGCTGCTCGCGGCCGGCCTCCCGCTGCTCACCGCGATCATCGGCGTCGGTATCGGCGTCTCCACCATCACGGCCCTGGCCAGCGCCCTCGACCTGGGCTCCACCACCTCCACGCTCGCCATGATGATCGGCCTGGCGGTCGGCATCGACTACGCGCTGTTCATCGTCTCCCGCTACCGCGCGGAACTGGCCGAGGGCCGCGAACGCGAGGAAGCCGCAGGCCGGGCGGTCGGCACGGCGGGCTCCGCCGTCGTCTTCGCCGGTCTGACGGTCCTGATCGCCTTGGTCGGACTGTCCGTCGTGAACATCCCGATGCTCACCAAGATGGGTGTAGCCGCCGCGGGCACGGTCGCCATCGCGGTCCTGATCGCCCTCACCCTCGTCCCGGCCCTGCTCGGCTACGCCGGCCGCAAGATCAAGCCCGCCGGTGAGAAGAGCAAGCTGTTCGGCGGTGGCCGCGCCGCGAAGAAGCACGCCGGCAAGCCGAACATGGGAACCCGCTGGGCGAGCTTCGTCGTACGGCGCCCGGTCGCCGTGCTGCTGCTCGGCGTCGTCGGTCTCGGCGCGGCGGCGGTCCCCGCGTCCTCCCTGCAGCTCGGCCTCGGCGACGACGGCTCCCAGCCGACCTCCACCACCCAGCGCCGCGCCTACGACCTGCTCTCCGACGGCTTCGGCGCCGGCTTCAACGGCCCGCTCATGGTCGTCGTCGACGCCCGGGACAGCGACCACCCGAAGTCCGCGTTCAACGAGGTCGACAACGAGATCAAGGGTCTCAAGGACGTCGTCACGGTCGCCCCGGCCAAGCCCAACAAGGCCGGCGACACCGCGACCATCACCGTCATCCCGAAGTCCAAGCCGTCCTCGACCACCACCGAGGACCTCGTCCACGCGATCCGTGACAAGGGCACCGAGATCACGGCCGACACGGACGCGAAGGTCCTGGTCACCGGCTCCACGGCGATGAACATCGACGTCTCGCAGAAGCTCAACGACGCGCTGATCCCCTATCTGATCCTGGTCGTCGGCCTCGCCTTCCTCCTCCTGATCGTGGTCTTCCGCTCGATCCTGGTCCCGCTGAAGGCCGCCCTCGGCTTCCTGCTCAGCGTGATGGCGGCTCTCGGCGCCGTCGTCGCGGTCTTCCAGTGGGGCTGGCTGTCCGGCCTGCTCGGCGTCGAGGAGACCGGCCCGGTCATGTCGATGATGCCGATCTTCATGGTGGGCGTCGTCTTCGGCCTGGCCATGGACTACGAGGTGTTCCTCGTGACCCGGATGCGGGAGGCGTACGTCCACGGCGAGAAGCCGAGCCAGGCCGTCGTCACCGGCTTCAAGCACGGGGCTCGGGTCGTCACGGCCGCCGCCGTCATCATGATGGCCGTCTTCTCCGGCTTCATCGGCTCCAGCGAGTCCATGATCAAGATGATCGGCTTCGGTCTCGCGATCGCCGTCTTCTTCGACGCGTTCATCGTCCGTATGGCCATCGTCCCGGCCGTGCTCGCTCTGCTCGGCAAGCGCGCCTGGTGGCTGCCGAAGTGGCTGGACCGCCTGCTGCCCAACGTCGACGTCGAGGGCGAGGGCCTGCGCGCTCTGTCCGGCAACGACGCCGGCAAGGACGACGAGGACCGGGAGCTGGTACGCGCCTGACGCGCAGCTCGTGAAAGACCGCCGGTGAGGGCCCGTGGGGACGGGGCGCCCTCACCGGCTTCCTCGTGCCCCGCACGGACCGCGGTGTCAACCCGCGCATCACGGCGTCGACTGCACGCATCGCGGCGTTAACCACTCGCATCACCTCGGCCGCTTGGTTGGCGTGCCCCCTATGACGACGACAGCCGCCACTGACGCCGACGCCGGGGGCTCCGGAGCCCATCCCCGTTTCGCCGCCGCTTCGGAGGAGCTGGGGCTCGGGGAGCTGACCTCCAGGGTCCGGCGGTTCCCGGATGCGACGCGTACCGCGGCCGAGGCCGCCGCCGCGATCGGATGCGAGCTCAGCCAGATCTGCAAGTCGCTGATCTTCGCGGCCGACGGGGTGCCGGTCCTGGTGCTGATGGACGGCGCCTCCCGGGTCGACGTGGAACTGGTGCGCAAGGAGCTCGGCGCCGAGAAGGTCACCCGGGCCAAGGCGGACGTCGTACGCGAGACGACCGGGTACGCCATCGGGGGCGTGCCGCCGTTCGGGCACCGTACCCGCACGCGCGTGCTCGCCGACCGGGCGCTGCTGCGGCACGACGTGGTGTGGGCCGCCGCAGGCGACCCCCACGCCGTCTTCCCGATCACGCCGGCCGCCTTGGTCGAGCACGCCGGCGCCAGTGTCGTGGACGTGCGTGAGGGCGCGTGATCCTGGACCTGCTCAGTCACGCCGGACGCAGAACAGGCGCGCCGCGACAGCCAGTACCAGCCGGCCGCGATGAGGTACGAACCAAGACGTTCATCGGGCACTGCCGGTGACCACACCCGCCAAGCTGACGGGGTGTAGGCATCGGCTGCCAGGAAGGACCCGTAGACCCTGGGGGGCGCGCCGCTCCGGCCACGCGCCCAGAGCAGGGCGCCAATGGCGGCAAGCACGCTTGTGGACTGCACCGCCTTCGCGGTGGGGTGCCTCCTCACGGTGGCGGGCGGTGTCTCCGTCCTCTCCGGACGGGCGCCGTCCTGGCCGCGGCACGTCGAGCGGACCCGGCTGTTCGGGGTGTGGGCGCTGTGCCTCGGGCTCTTCTGCGTCACCCAGCCACCGGCGCTGCGCGACGAGGTGACAGGGCTCGGCGCCGCCGCGGTGGATGGCCGCGTCGCGCTGCTGCTCGTTTCGGCGGCCGCGCTCCTGCTGGGGGTCAGGAAGCCCCGCGGCCAATAGCGGTTCTGGTCTCGCACAAGGGCCGGCCCCCGCTTCCTGAGGGAGGGCGGGGCCCGGCCCTTGTGGTACGCGCGCGTGACATGCGGGCGTTGCCCGGGTCCGACGTCAAGTCGGCAGCCGGTCCGAACGACTTGCCGTTGCCTTGACGAACCGTTCCTCGAACGTTCAGCCGACCGTCTGTGCCTGGGTTGTGTGTCCTCCATAAAGTCCCTGCGGATTGCGGAAGAAGGGACGCACGGGACTCATGGACACACTCCACGCAGTCCGGGCCCGAGGGATCACCAAGTGCTTCGGCGACGTCGTCACACTCGACACCGTCGACCTGGATGTGACGCAAGGTCAGATCCACGGCCTGGTCGGACCGAACGGCGCCGGCAAGACCACACTGCTCGGCCTGCTGCTGGGTCTGGCCGTCGCCGACGGCGGCCGGCTCGAGATCCTCGGCACGCCGGTCGACCGGGCGCTCGCCGCACCCGACGGCGTCGCCGGTTTCGTGGACGCGCCCGGTCTCTACCCCTCGCTCACCGCCCGGCAGAACCTCGCCGCACTGGCCGCACTCCGCGGCCTCGACGCGGGGACGGCGGGCATCGACGACGTGCTCGGCCAGGTCGGGCTCACCGATGTCGCCGACGACAGGACCCGCGGCTTCTCCCTCGGCATGCGCCAGCGGCTCGGGCTCGCCGCCGCCCTGCTGACCAAGCCCCGGCTGCTCGTGCTCGACGAACCGTCCAACGGCCTCGACCCGGCCGGGAAGAGACATGTGCACCGCGTCCTCACCCGGCTCGCCGCGCAAGGAACCAGCGTGGTGCTCTCCAGCCACCGTATGGACGACCTGGAGGCACTGTGCTCCGAGGTCACCATCCTCGCGACCGGGCGGATCGTCTTCTCCGGCCCGCTGAGCAAGCTGGCCGCCGAGAACCGTGAACTCGACTACCGGCTGCGCACCTCCGACCCCGAGGCCGCGCGCCGGTTCGCCGCCGACACGACCGGCATCCGGATCGTCGACGACAGCGGCGTGCGGCAGGACGCCGACATGCTCGTCGTACGCGCCCTGGTGCCCGCCCTGGACGAACTCGTCGCCAAGGTCGTGCGGTCGGATGTCGCGGTGCGTGAGCTCGCCCCCGTCGTATCGCCGCTGGAGGCCGCGTTCCTCGCCCTCACCGAGCAGCAGGAGGCCGGCCGATGACCGTGGCCACAGCCGAAGGCACCGTCGTTCCCGCCCGCCGCGTCCCCGTGTCGCGGGGCTACCGCTTCGAACTGGTGAAGCTGGTCTCGCAGTGGCGGATCCGCCTGCTGGTCCTCGCCTGCTGGATCGCGCCGGCACTCTTCGTCGCCGGGGTGAGCCAGCAGAGCACGCTGCCCGCCGACACGCTCTTCGGCCGGTGGATGCACGCTACGGGCTGGGCCGGCCCGCTGGTGATGCTCGGTTTCGCGGGCACCTGGGCGCTGCCGCTGCTGACGTCGGTGGTCGCCGGTGACGTGTTCGCCTCCGAGGACCGGCTCGGTACCTGGCGCCATCTGCTGGTGGCGGTCCGCTCGCCCGCGCGGATCTTCGTGGCGAAGTCACTGGCCAGCCTCACCGTCATCCTGTTGCTGGTGGCCGGTCTGGCCGTCTCCAGCGCGGTCGGCGGACTGGTGGCGGTCGGTGACCAGCCCCTGGTGGGACTGGACGGGCACCTGCTGACGACGGGAGACGCGGCCGGCTGCGTCCTGCTCGCCTGGGTTGCGGCCCTCGCCCCGACCCTCGCGCTCGCCGCGATCGGCCTGCTCGGCTCGGTCGCGCTGGGCCGCTCCCCGATGGGGCTGCTGCTTCCCCCGATCGTCGCGCTCGCGATGTCGGTCGCCCAGATGCTGCCGCTGCCCGTAGCCGTCCGCCTCGCCCTGCCCACCTACGCCTTCATCTCCTGGAACGGACTGTTCACCAGCCCGGCCCAGCTCGCCCCGCTCCTGATCGCCGTCGCGGTCAGCCTGGTCTGGGCGGTGCTCGCGACCGTACTGGCCTATGTGCTGTTCGTACGGCGCGACTTCACCAACCCGGCCTACGACGGTTCCGGGCGCCGCGCGATCACCTTCGGCGTGCTGCCGCTGGCCGCGCTGACCGCCGTCACCGTCGGAGGGATCGCCGTGGCCACCCCGTCGACGGGTTCGGGAATCGAGCAGGACAAGGTGCAGCGGTCCCTCGCCACGGTGTTCGGCCATCTCTACCGACTGCAGACGCAGCAACTCCACCGACCCGCCGTCACCGAGGCCCAGCTGCGGGCCACGGCGGCATGCACCAAGAGCGACGGCCAGGCCGCCCAGGAGGGGGCGGGCAACGACTGGCGTTGCGTAGTGAGCTGGCATCTGCCCGGCGTCTCGGTCACGGGGACGGCCGTCTACCAACTCGACATCACCTCAGACGGGCGGTTCGTGGCCGACGGCGACGGTCCCAAGGAAGTGAACGGCTACTTCCTCGTGCGGACTTCGACCGGCGACGCCCCGAATCCGCTGTGGCAGTTCGACGGCAACGTCGATCTGCTCGACACCCACTGAAGGGAACAGTTCCGTGCAGGTAGTCCGCCAGCGTCGGATCAACCAGAACAAACCGGTCAACGTTTTTGGTAGACGAGTCGGTCGCCGCACCATGCTGGTGACGGCGGGCATCGCCGTCGCCCTCGGCGTCACAAGCACCGCGGTCGCCTCGACCTACCAGTTCGGCACCCAGCAGGTCGGCCAGACCACCGCCAACGGCCAGGTGGTCTCCGCCGACCAGTACATCAACCCCTACGGCAGCCGCACCGTCATCAACGACGGCAAGATCATGTCGTCGACGGTCAGCCCGGACGGCACCCACCTCGCGGCCTCCATCGCCGACGGTGACGCGTCGCTGGTCGTCATGGACCTCGCGACCGGGCAGGTGAAGCAGAAGGTCGGCACCAACGCGGCGGACAACCTGCGGATCAGCAGCGGCGCGGTCGGCCAGGAAGGCCCGACGTACTCGCCCGACGGCAAGCAGCTGTGGCTCGGACAGGCCAACGGCTACACCAAGTTCACCGTCAACGCCGACGGCACCCTCTCCACCCCGACAGCCGTTCCGATCCCGGCCGACGGCTCCAAGCAGGCGCTGGTGGGCGCGGCGGTGTTCTCGGCCGACGGCTCCACCGTGTACTCCGCGGTCAACGGCCAGAACAAGGTGGTCGCGATAGACGCGGCGACCGGAACGATCAAGCAGAGCTGGGCAGTCGGCAACGCCCCGCGCGGTCTCGCCCTGGTCGGCGGCAAGCTGTACGTCAGCAACGAGGGCGGCCGCCCGGCCAAGGCCGGTGACACCACCATCAACTCCTACGGCACCAATGTCGTGGCGAACCCGAAGACCGGCGCCGCCACCACGGGCACGGTCAGCGTCATCGACACCGCCGACCCGTCCGCCGCCGTCGGCACCGTCGACGTCGGTCTGCACCCGACCGCGGTGTACGCCAAGAACGGCGCGGTGTTCGTCACCAACACCGCCGACAACAACGTGTCGGTCATCGACAGCCGCAAGGACAAGGTCGTCCAGACCATCGCGACGCAGCCGTGGCCGGAGGCCTCGGTCGGCTACGAGCCGAACGCGGTCACGCTCACCGACGACGGCCGGCTGCTGGTCACGCTCGGGCGCGCCAACGCGGTCGCCGTCTACCGCTACACCTCCGCGCAGCAGCCCGCCCGCTACGTCGGCCTGCTCCCCACCGACTACTTCCCGTCGGGGATCACCGCCCTCGGCAAGAAGGTCGTCGTGGCCAACACCCGTGGCATCGACGCCCTGCGTCCCGACGCCGCCGGCCACAACACCCACGACACCACGTCGAGCCTGACCCAGTTCACGATGCCGAGCGACCAGGTCGTCAGGTCCGAGACGGCCAAGGTGTTCAAGCAGAACGGCTGGACGTCCAACTCGGTCAAGACCGCCAAGGGCAACAGCAACAAGAAGGCCGTCCCGGTTCCGAAGCGGATCGGCGACCCCTCGACGATCAAGCACGTCTTCCTGCTCGTCAAGGAGAACCGCACCTACGACCAGGTCTTCGGCGACATCCCGCAGGGCAACGGCAACTCCTCGCTCACCCAGTTCGGCGAGAACGTGACGCCGAACCAGCATGCGCTGGCCCAGCAGTTCGGCCTGTACGACAACTTCTACGACGTCGGCACCAACTCCGCCGAGGGCCACAACTGGCTTATGCAGTCCGACAACCCGGAGTACACCGAGTCGTCGGCCGGCGAGTACACGCGCAGCTACGACACCGAGGACGACGTCCTCGGCCACCAGAAGTCCGGCTTCATCTGGACCGGTGCGCAGGCGGCCGGGAAGTCCGTCAAGGACTTCGGCGAGTTCCAGTCGATCGAGAGCAAGCCGGCCGGAGCGACCTGGCAGAACCTGTACTGCGACAGCAAGAACATGGCCGCGACCGGGGCGCAGACCGCCTACCCCATCAAGACGGGCTCGGCGATCCCCTCGCTCAACGACGTGTCGGTGCAGGGCTTCCCGCTGTTCGACCTCAACGTCCCGGACATCTACAAAGAGCAGATCTGGAAGCAGGACTTCGAGAAGAACGGTCCGGCGAACCTGAACATGTTCTGGTTCTCCAACGACCACACCGGCGGCCCCGCGAACGCTGCCGCCGAGGTCGCCGACAACGACCTCGCGGTCGGCAAGATGGTCGACGAGATCACCCACAGCAAGTACTGGAAGGACTCGGCGATCTTCGTCGTCGAGGACGACTCCCAGGCCGGCCTCGACCACGTCGACGGCCACCGTGCCCCGGTCCAGGTCATCAGCCCCTACGCCGAGCACGGCACCGTCGACAGCCACTACTACTCGCAGATCACCATGGTCCGCACCGTCGAGCAGATCCTCGGGATCCACCCGATGAACCAGCTCGACAGCGCCGCCACCCCGATGTACGGGGCGTTCACCAAGAAGGCGGACAACACGCCGTTCACGGCGGTCCCCAACCGGACCTCGCTGACCCTCGGCGTGAACCCGCAGCCGTCCTGCGGCTCGGACACCCCGGCGGCCCAGGACACCAAGGCGGCGGCCGCGCCGACGACCGTGTCCGTGCCGGCGGCCCAGAAGACCGTCGCGGCGCAGTGGAAGACCTGGGCGTCGCACCAGCGGCTGACCGGCGTGAACGCCGTGCCGGACTATGCCAACCCCACCCAGATGAACCGGTACACCTGGTACCAGACGCACAACTGGACCAAGCCGTACCCCGGTGACAAGAAGATCTACGCACCGAACGACGTTCCGGGCGCCTACCTCCCGTCGTCGGAGAACGACGGCTGATCCGGCCTCCGTCACGTCAAGGGGTCCGGGCCGGCGTCACTGCCGGTCCGGGCCCCTTGTGCGTGTCATCGGGCCCGAGCCGCACGCGAGACGGCGCGCCGTGCGCCAAGCTGGCTGTGGAAGACACGAACGACAGGGAGACGTCATGACCGACAAGCCGACCGTGGCCCTGCTGGGCACCGGCATCATGGGCGCCGCAATGGGCCGCAACCTCCTGAAGGCCGGGCTCACCGTCCGCGCGTGGAACCGCACCCGCGCCAAGGCCGAACCCCTCGCCGCCGACGGCGCCCAGGTCACCGACACCCCCGCCGAGGCCGTCGAGGGCGCCGACGTCGTTCTGACCATGCTGTACGACGGCGCGACCGCCCTGGAGGTCGTCCGCGAGGCCGCCGACGTGCTGCGGCCGGGGGTCGTCTGGGCGCAGTCGACGACCGCCGGACTCGACCAGATCCCGGAACTGGCCGCTTTCGCCCGCGAGCACGGCCTGGTCTTCTACGACGCCCCGGTCCTCGGCACCCGCCAGCCCGCCGAGGACGGACAGCTCACCGTCCTGGCCGCCGGTCCCGAGCAGGGCCGGGAGACGGTCGCGCCGGTCTTCGACGCCATCGGCGCCCGCACGCTGTGGACCGGCGACGACGGGTCCTCGGCCGCCGCGACCCGGCTGAAGCTGGTCGCCAACAGCTGGGTCCTCGCGGTCACCGCGGCGGCCGGCGAGGTGGTGGCCCTGGCCCAGGCCCTCGACGTCGACCCCCACGGCTTCTTCGACCTGATCGCGGGCGGCCCGCTCGACATGGGCTATCTGCGGGCCAAGGCGCAGCTGATCCTCGATGGCGGGATGACCCCGCCGTCCTTCGCGGTGGACACGGCCGGGAAGGACGCCCGGCTGATCGTCGCCGCCGGCGCGAGCCACGGTGTGCGCCTCGACGTCGCCGAGGCGGCCGCCGAACGCTTCGCCCGCGCCGCCGCCCAGGGACACGCCGACGAGGACATGGCCGCCGCGTACTTCGCGAGCTTCGACAAGTAGCCGGTGACCGGGGGCCGCGCCGACGTGACGGCTCGGCCCCCTGAGGAGCACCCTGGAAGCAGCGATTCCGGAGGTGGTCCCCATGATGCAAACCGCTGTGGGATGGCACGTCGAGCTGGAGTTCCTGGAGGACGACCCGCACACGCGCGCGGTGGCCATGGTGCGTCTGCCCGACGGCACCGAGGTACGCGCGCACGGGCACGCGAGCCGTCATGACTCCGACAGCAATCAGCCCAGAGTGGGCGAGGAGATCGCGGGAGCCCGCGCGTTGAACGAACTGGCCATGCAGTTGCTGACCAAGGCGCATGGCGAGATCGACGCGGACTCCGGACGGCACTCGCACCCGATCAACGTGTGAGGCGCGCGATCGCGCGGGCGCGCAGTGCGTGGGCCGGTTGAACGGCTTCGTCGGGCTGCTGCTCGCCGCCGTCGGCGTGGCAGTCTGGCGGCGATGCGCGTGGCACGGTGGCGCGGGCGCTGGGGTGCGTGCGGCGGGTGAACGGCTTCGTCGGGCTGCTGTTCGCCGCCGTCGGCGTGGCAGTCTGGCGGCGATGCGCGTGACAGGGAGGCGCGGGCGCCGGGGCGTGGCACGGTGGCGCGGGCGCCGGGGTGCGTGCGGCGGGTGAACGGCTTCGTCGGGCTGCTGCTCGCCGCCGTCGGCGTGGCAGTCTGGCGGCGATGCGCGTGACACGGAGGCGCGGCGCCGGGGTGCGTGCGGCGGCTACGACAGCGCCGTGCGCACCGCCCGTACCAGCGCCTGCGCCCGCGGGTCCGCCGTCACGCTCTTGCGGAAGCCGTTGGTGACATAGCCGAAGGCGATGCCCGACTCGGGGTCGGCGAAGCCGAGCGCGCCGCCGCGGCCCGGGTGGCCGAAGGAGGCGGGGGAGAGCAGCGGGGACGCGCTGCCGTGCAGCATGTAGCCGAGGCCGAAGCGGGTGGAGACGACCAGCACCCGGTCCGGCCCCGCCGACTGCTCGGCGCGGGCCAGCTCCACGGTCTCCGGTGTGAACAGCCGCGTGCCGCCGTCGACCTCGCCGATGAGGGAGGCGTAGAAGCGGGCCAGGCCGTCGGCGGTGGCGATGCCGTTGGAGGCGGGGAGGGCGGCCGCACGGTAGGCGGGGTCGTTCTCGTCCGGGAGCGGGCTGATCGCGCCGAAGGCGCGGCGGGTCAGGGACCCGGGATCGGCGTACGCCTCGGAGACGGCCCGCTTGGGCCGGGTCCGCAGCGCGCCGGCGGTCTCCGGGGCCTCGACGGGCCCGACCCGCCCCACGCGCGCGTGTTCCGCCTCCGGCAGCCCGAGCCACAACCCGGCGCCGACCGGCCCGGCGATCTCGTCCGCGATCCACTCGCCGATCGGCCGCCCGGTCACCCGCCGCACCAGCTCACCGGTCAGCCAGCTGTACGTCTGCGCGTGATAGCCGTGATCGGTGCCCGGCTCCCACACCGGCGCCTGCGCCGCCACCGCGGCCGCACCCAGATCGGGGTCGGCGGCCTCCGCGGGCGTGAGCGGCCGGTCCAGCACCGGCACGCCCGCGCGGTGCGCGAGCAGATGCCGCACCAGCGTCCGCTCCTTGCCGGCCGCCTTGAACTCCGGCCAGTAATCACCCACCGGAGCGTCCAGGTCCAGCGCCCCGCGCTGCCGCAGAAGCAGCAGTACGGCGGCGGCGACGCCCTTGGTCGCCGAGCGCACGATCTGGGCCGTGCCCCGCTCCCAGGGCGCCTCGCCGTCGACGTCCTCGGAGCCGCCCCACAGATCGACGACCCGGTGCCCGTCCCGGTACACGGCCACCGCCGCGCCCCGGTCCCCGAGCAGCTCGAAGTTCCTCGCGAACGCGTCCCTGACCGGCTCGAAGCCCTCGGCCACAGTGCCGTTCACGTCCACGTCCGTCACGTCCTTCCTGATCGCCTGCGCCCGTGGGTGCAACGCCCCTGCGGAGCCTGCGATTCCGCGGTACCGGGGCCGTACGGGCGTGAGCTGCGCCTCAGTGGGGGAGCGGTGCGGTCAGCCGAGCACGATCGTCACGTCGATGTTGCCGCGTGTCGCGTTCGAGTACGGGCACACCTCGTGGGCGGCGTCGACCAGCTTCGCCGCGGTGTCCGGGTCCAGGACCGGGAGGGAGACGCTGAGCGCGACGGCGAGGCCGTAGCCGCGCTGCTTGTTGGGGCCGATACCGACCTTCGCGGCGACCGTGGAGCCGGTCAGGTCGTAGCCCGCGCGGTTGCCGACCAGGATCAGCGCGTTGTGGAAGCAGGAGCTGTAGCCCGCCGCGAAGAGCTGCTCGGGGTTGGTGCCGTTGCCGTCCCCGCCCAGCTCCGGAGGCATCGCGACCTTGAGCTCGATCTGGCCGTCCTGGCTGGTCACATACCCGTCCCGGCCGCCGTGTGCGGTCGCCTCGGCGACATACGTGATCTTCGTCGGACGGGTGTCTACGGTGGCGCCTTCGGTCACGGCGGGACCTCCCCCAGGGCAGAAACGATGGTGGGCAACACGGTGGTGTGCAAGTACATCGTGCACAAGGTACCGACCGGTAGGAAGTCTTCGGACTGCCAGGGGTGGGGAAACCGCGGGTAACGGGGCGCGGGCGCTGCTACACGGGGCGCGAGGCCGCGTTGCTCGCCCGGTCCGCGAGCACCCGCAACTCATCGCGCAACCGGGCCACGTCCGCGCCGTCGAGCCCCGTCGCCGTGAGCAGGGCGCCGGGTACGCGCGCTGCGCGCTCCCTCAGTTCCTCCGCACGCCCGGTGCACGCGACGAGTACCGAGCGCTCGTCCCGCTCCGCGCGCTCCCTGCGCACCAGACCCGCCGCCTCCAGCCGCTTCAGCAGCGGTGACATCGTGCCGTAGTCGAGGCGGAGCGCGCCGACCAGGTCCTTCACCGTGGTCTCGCCCCGCTCCCACAGGACGAGCAGCACGAGGTACTGGGGGTAGGTGAGCCCGAGTTCGTCGAGGAGCGGGCGATAGGCGGCGGTCACGGCGCGCTGCGCCGCGTACAGCGCGAAGCACAGCTGGTCGTCCAGCCGTAGCGACCCCGTGTCCTCTTGATGCGTCACCCGCCCATTGTCACGGACGCGGGGACGCGTGGGACGGCCGTCACGGAAACGCGTCACACGCCCCCGCGTCCCGCCCTCGCCGCGCGCGGGTCGAAGCCGAACGGCAGCTCCAGCCGGTGCGCGCGCATCAGCGTGTTGTCCGAGAGGAGGTCACCGGTGGGGCCGTCGGCGGCGATCGTGCCGTCGCTCAGGATCAGGGAGCGCGGGCACAGCTCCAGGGCGTAGGGCAGGTCGTGGGTGACCATGAGGACCGTGACGTCCAGCGAGCGCAGGATGTCGGCGAGTTCGCGGCGGGAGGCCGGGTCGAGGTTGGAGGAGGGCTCGTCGAGGACGAGGATCTCCGGTTCCATGGCGAGGACGGTGGCGACGGCGACCCGGCGGCGCTGGCCGAAGGACAGGTGGTGCGGCGGGCGTTCGGCGAAGCCGGCCATGCCGACCCGTTCCAGCGCGGTACGCACGCGTGCTTCGAGTTCGGCGCCCTTCAGGCCGGCCGCCGCCGGCCCGAACGCCACGTCCTCGCGCACCGTCGGCATGAACAGCTGGTCGTCCGGATCCTGGAAGACGATGCCGACCCGGCGCCGGATCTCCGCCATGTGCCGCTTGCCGACCGGCAGTCCGGCCACCGTGACCGTCCCCGCGCCGCCGCTGAGAATGCCGTTGAGGTGCAGCACGAGGGTGGTCTTGCCGGCGCCGTTCGGCCCGAGCAGCGCGACGCGCTCGCCGCGTGCGACGGCGAAGTCCACGCCGAACAGGGCCTGGTGCCCGTCGGGGTAGGCGAAGGCGAGGCCGGAGACCTCCAGCGAGGCGGTGGCAGTCACAGGGCCCATCCCAACACACAGACGACAAGGGCGGACAGGGGCAGCGCGAGGGCGTGGGACCACTGCGCCCGGGACGCGGTCACCTCGTCGATGACGGGCATCGAACCGGCGTACCCGCGGCTCACCATGGCCAGGTGGACGCGCTCCCCGCGCTCGTAGGAGCGGATGAACAGCGCGCCGGCGGACTTCGCGAGCACGCCCCAGTGGCGCACGCCCCGCGCCTCGAAGCCGCGCGACTCCCGTGCGATCCGCATCCGGCGCATCTCGTCGGTGATGACGTCGCCGTAGCGGATCATGAAGGAGGCGATCTGGACGAGCAGCGGCGGGAGCTTCAGCCGCTGGAGCCCGAGGAGCAGTTCGCGCAGCTCCGTGGTGGCCGCCAGGAGGACGGAGGCGGCGACGCCGAGGGTGCCCTTGGCGAGCACGTTCCAGGCGCCCCACAGGCCGTTCACGCTGAGCGAGAGGCCGAGGACGTCGATCCGCTCGCCCTCCGCCACGAACGGCATCAGCACCGCGAAGGCGACGAACGGCACCTCGATCAGCAGCCGGCGCAGCACGAAGGACGCGGGCACGCGCGCGTGGTGCGCGACGCACGCGAGGAGCACGGCGTACAGGGCGAACGCCCACATCGCCTCGCGCGGTGTCGAGACCACGACCACCACGAAGGCGAGGGCGGCGGCGAGCTTGGTGTGCGGGGGCAGCGCGTGCACGGGGGAGCGCGCGTGCCGGTAGAGCCTGTGGGCGTGCCCGACGCCCATGTCAGAGCGCCTCGGACGGCTCTTCGGCGCCCCGGCGCCTGCGCACCGCCCAGAACACCGCGCTGCCCGCGACGACGGTCACACCGACGCCGATGACGCCCGCGAGGCCGCCGGAGAGACGGGCGTCGGAGACGTCCCTGAGGCCGTAGTCGGCGAGTGGGGAGTCGGCGGCGGCGTGCTCCTCCGCCTTCACGTCGATGCCCTTGTCGTGGGCGACCTTCTCCAGCCCGTCGGGGTCGGCGGAGGCGTAGAAGCTGACGAACCCGGCGAGGACCAGGGAGGTGACCAGGCCGGTGATCCACAGCGCGCGCCGCGAGGTGCGCGCCGCCACGGGCGCCGTGGGCGCCGGCTTCGATGGGACCGCGTCCACCAGTACGCCGTTCACGCGCAACTTCAGCCCCTGCCGCAACTCGCGCGCCCCGTACACCAGGTCCGGGCGTACGGCGATGACGGCGCCGACCGTGAGCGCGGTGATCGCGGCCTCGCCGATGCCGATGAGGACGTGCACACCGATCATGGCCGTGGCCACCTTGCCGATGGACACGTCGGTGGTGCCGCCGATCGCGTAGAGGAGCGTGAAGGCGACGGAGGCGGCCGGGACGGAGAGCAGGGCGGCGACGAAGGAGGCGGCGGTCACCGAACGCCGGGTGGGCGGCAGTACCTTCAGCAGGCCCCGGAAGACGGCGTACGCGACGACGGTCGTCACGATCGCCATGTCGGTGATGTTCACGCCGAGCGCGGTCAGGCCGCCGTCCGCGAACAGGATGCCCTGCATCAGCAGGACCACGGACACGCACAGGACGCCGGTACAGGGGCCGACGAGTATCGCGGCCAGCGCTCCGCCCAGCAGATGGCCGCTTGTTCCGGCCGCGACGGGGAAGTTGAGCATCTGTACGGCGAAGATGAACGCCGCCACCAGACCGGCCAGCGGTGCCGTGCGCTCGTCGAGTTCACGGCGGGCGCCGCGCAGGCTCACGGCGAGGGCGCCGGCCGCGACCACCGCGGTGACCGCCGAGGTGGGGGCGTCGATGAATCCGTCAGGTACATGCACGGATCGATTTTAAGGTGTTGTTGCGAATCTTTTGCAAGAGCGAGGGAGTCGTGTATCGCACATGCGTGGGCGTGCATGAGATGCGACGGCCTCCACAAGCACAATCTGGAAAATGTGCGACATTGGAGAAGAAGCGGATGCACAGCTTTCGCAAAGGTAACGGAGCGTAAAGGGCAGTCCGATGTCTGTAGTCGAGCAGTACGCGCGAGCCCACATCGTCACGGACGAGGACGCGCCGGAGGACCCGGGCGCGGTGCCCGTCGTCCTGCGCTACGACCCCGAAGCCGATCCGCGATCGGTGCGGGTGGGCCTGCCCGGGACGGACGAGTGGACGTTCTCGCGCGCGCTGCTGGAGCAGGGACTCAGGGCACCGGCGGCGAGCGGTGACGTACGGGTGTGGCCGCTGGGACGGGTGCAGGCCGTGGTGGAGTTCCACTCCGACCACGGCACCTCGGTGGTGCAGTTCGAGTCGAAGGCGCTGCTGCGCTTCCTCAGGCGCACCTACATGGCCACCCCCGTGGCCGGCTAGCGCTCCTGTCCTACAGCGACGACCCCAGTTTCAGCAGCGCCGCCACGATGGGCCCGGCCGTGTCGCCGCCGTGGCCGCCCGCCTGGACCACGCCCGCGGCCGCCAGATCGCCCTTGTACGCCGTGAACCAGCCGTTCGGCTTCTTCTGCCCGTCGACCTCCGCCGAGCCCGTCTTGGCGCCGTAGTCCGGGCCGAGACCGGCCATCGCCTTGGCGGCCGTACCGTACGCCGCCGTGTACTGCATGACCTCCTTCAGCTCGGACTGGGTCTTCGCGGACATCGTGCGCGAGGCCTTCGCCACCGTCCGGTCGTCGACCGAGGGGGAGACCAGGTACGGCTGGTGGAAGGTGCCGGTCTCCACGGTGGACGCCACCGACGCCATGTTCAGCGGGTTCATCCGCACCCCGCCCTGCCCGATCAGCGAGGCGCCCATCTGCGCGCCGCTCTGCACCGGGACCGAGCCGTCGAAGGTCGGTACGCCGATGGCCCAGTTGTTCATGCCGAGGCCGTAGACCTGCTGGGCCTCGGTGGTCAGGTCGCTGTTGGACAGCTTGGGCGCGAAGTTGATGAAGGCGTTGTTGCAGGACGCCCCGAAGGCCATCTTGAACGTGCCCTGCTTGATCTCGGAGCCGTCGTCGTTGTGGAACGTCCACCCGGCGAGCTTGTACGTCTTCGGGCACGGGTGCGAGGCGTCAGGGGTGACGAGCCCCTTCTCGAACAGCATCGTGGAGGTGACGATCTTCATCGTGGAGCCGGGGGCCAGTGAGCCCTGGAAGGCCACGTTGAAGCCGTGGCTGGAGTTGGCCACGGCGTAGATCTCGCCGGTCGACGGGCGCATCACGACGACCGAGGCGTTCTTCTGTGTGGTGACCTGCTTCTCGGCGGCGGCCTGGAGGGTCGGGCTGAGCGTCGTCTTCACGGTGCCCGGCGTGCCCTTGCTGAGCTCCAGGAGCGTCTTGTCGGACAGCTTCGCCTTCTCGGACGCCGTGCCGCGCACCACGCGCAGTTCGACGCCCGCCTTGCCGCCGGCCTTCTTGCCGAACTTCTCCCGCAGCCCGTCCAGGACCGTGCCCAGTGACGGGTACTTGGCGGTGGTGATCTCGCCGCCGTCGCGGTCCAGGGCCTTCACGGGCGGGGTGCCGGACTCGCCGGTGACCAGGGTGTCGCCGTCTTGGAGGTCCGGGTGGGCGACCGAGGCGTGCCAGTCGACCACCGGCTTGCCGTCGCTGGTCCGCCGGACGACGGTGAACGAGGAGTCGTACGCCAGTGGCTTGCTGACACCCTTGTACGACACCGTCGCCTTGACGGAGAACGGCACCTTGGCGCCCGTACGCGTGCCCTCGGTGAGCGTGACGCCCGTGATGTGGGCGTCCTTGGTGTAGCCGGTGAGGAGCGCGACGCAGGCCTTGGCGTCGTCCGTGACGGCGGCGGCCTGCGTGACCTTGCCCTGCTGCCAGGACGCCAGGAAGGTCCTGGCCGTCGTCTGCACCTCGGTCGCCGACAACGGCCCGGTCTTGACGGGCTTGCTGTCCGACGACTTCGTCGACGCGGCGTCGGCGGCCCCGCCGCCGTACACCGCGTAGATCCCGAAGCCGGCGCCGACCACGACGACGGCGATCAGCCCGCCGATGACGGCGGGTCTGTTGTTCCGTCGTTCGACGACGCGTCTTCTGTTGCCCACAGCTCAGTTCCTCCGCGCACTTCCTCAGGGTCCCCGCCGCCCCGTAGCCCTCACGCACCCCAACGACGGCAACAGCCTAGAGTCCCGCCCTGTGGGAGTGACTTCAGCCACCGATCCGTAGCACACTCGCGACAATCGGACCGGCCGCGTCAATGCCGTGACCGCCGTCCTGGGTCATGGCCGCGGCCGCGACGTCATTGCGGTAGCCGGCGAACCAGCTGTTCGACTTGGACTGGCCGTCGACCTCCGCCGAGCCCGTCTTGGCGCCGATGCTGCCGTGCAGTCCGCTCATCACCCCGGCAGCGGTGCCGCTGGTGGCGGTGCGGTTCATCATCGTGCGCAGCTGGCCGACCGTACTCGCCGACAGGCCCTTGGCGGTGGCCAGTTCGCGGCCGTCCAGTTTCTGTGAGACGAGCACCGGCTGCCGGAAGGTTCCCGTCATCGCGGTCGCTGTCACCGACGCCATGTTCAGCGGGCTCACCTGCACCTGGCCCTGGCCGATCAGGTTGGCCGCGGTGTCCGGGCCGCCGGAGGCGGGGACGCGCCCGTCGAAACTCGGGATGCCGACCTTCCAGTCGTTGCGCCCGAGTCCGAAGCGGTCCTCGGCCTCCTTGGTGAGCGAGTCGACCTGGACCGAGTCCGCGTACTTCACGAACGCCGTGTTGCAGGACCGCGCGAAGCTGTCCGAGAGGGTGGCGTTCGGATCCGGCTGAAGTCCCTTGAGGTTGCTGAAGGTCTGGCTCTGCCAGGTCGCGGTCGGCGGACAGGGCGCCGGGCCGTTCATCGTGGTGAGCCCGGTGTCGATGAGGGTGGCCGCGCTGATGATCTTCATGGTGGAGCCGGGTGCCAGCTCGCCGAGGAAGGCCGCGTTGAAGCCGTCCTCACGGTGGTTGGCGACCGCGAGCACCTCGCCGGTGCTGGGCTTGACGGCCACCACCGACGACTCGGCGTACTTCGTCACCGCCGACTCGGCGGCGGCCTGCACGCGCGCGTCGAGCGTCGTGCGCAGCCTGCCGGCCCTGCCCTCCGCGAGGGTCAGCAGGGTGGTGTCGGCGGACTCCTCGGACGCGTGCTGGATCACCAGCTCCACGCCCGGGGTGCCGCCCGCCTTGTCGCCGTAGCGGCTGCGCAGCTCGTCCAGGATCGGGCCCAGGGACGGGTACTTGTCCTTGCTGAGGACCGTGCCGTTGCGGTCCACGGCCTCGATCGGCGGGCTCGCCGCCTCACCGGTGGACAGTGTGTCGCCGCGTCCGAGCTGCGGATGCACCACGGACGGCCGCCAGTCGACGAGCGCGCGGTGCGTGGTCTCGCCGCGCACGATCGTCAACGTGCTCCTGTAGGCGAGCGTTTTCGACTTCCCGTCGTAGGACACCGTCCCCTTCACGCTGAACGGCACGGTGGCGCCGGTCGCCCTGCCGGGCGTGATGTGCACGTCCTTGATGTGCGCGGTGGCGCTGAAGGAGGTGAGTACCGGTTCGGCGTCGGCGGAGTCGTTCGTGTACGACGCCGCGGTCACCGACTCGCCCTTCTCCCAGGCCGCGAAGAACTTCCGCGTGGTGTCCTTGATCTCGTCCGTGGTGGGCGGCCCGGTCCGAACGACCGGTGTGCTGCTGCCGCCGTCGCCCCGCAACGTCGACAGCACGTTGTAGGCGCCGTACCCGGCTCCGCCCACCATCACGGTGCAGACGCTGCCGACTATGGCCGCCTTGACCCCCTTGCGCATGGCGCGAATCCCCTCCCCGTGAGCTTTCGCCGCATTTTGTGAACGCGTTCAAAAGCTTGTTGTGGTTCGCACTGTAGGCGGTTGTGGGGCCCCTGTGTCAGATGTTGATTAATTGTTGTCTGAAAGGAAATCAGGGATGTGGCTCATACCCAGGTATCGAGCCACATACGTGAACGCCAGGAATCGATCGGAATCGCCGTACCGGTGTACAGCGGCCAGAAGTAGATGAAGTTCCAGGCGATCAGCAGGACGAGTAGCCCGGCCCCCGACGCGCCGATCAGCCGGCGGGTGTCGCTGGAGCCCGGCGGGCCGATGATCGCGCCGATCATCATCGCCACCGCGAGACACAGGAACGGTACGAAGACGACGGCGTAGAAGAGGAAGATCGTGCGCTCCTGGTACATGAACCAGGGCAGGTAACCGGCCGCGATGCCACAGGCGATGGCGCCCGCCCGCCAGTCCCGGCGGAAGGCCCACCGCCACAGGATGTACAGGATCGCGAAGCAGGCCGCCCACCACAGCAGCGGCGTGCCGATCGCCAGCACCTCACGCGCGCACTTCTCCCCGGCGTCCGAGGGGCAGCCGTCCGCACCCGGGGAGGGTGACTCGTAGAAGTACGACACCGGGCGGCCCAGCACCAGCCAGGACCACGGGTTGGACATGTAGGTGTGCGGCGACGACAGGCCCACGTGGAAGAGGTAGACCTCGTGCTCGTAGTGCCACAGGCTGCGCAGCCAGTCCGGCAGGAACGTCCAGTCGCCGCCCTTGCCGTCGGTGGCCGCCCAGTTGCGGAAGTAGCCGCCGCTGCCGTCGGTCGGGGACACGATCCAGCCGATCCAGGAGGTCAGGTAGACGGCGATCGCCACCGGTACCGTCGCCAGGAACGTGATCCCCGTGTCGTACTTCAGGACCGCCTGGTACGGGTGCCGGGCACCGGCCACCTTGCGGGCGCCGACGTCCCACAACAGCGCCATCAGGCAGAACGCGGCCAGGATGTAGAGGCCGTTCCACTTGGTGCCGATCGCGAGGCCCAGCAGCACGCCGGCCGCCCAGCGCCAGGGGCGCCAGCCGAAGCGGAAAGCGTCGGCCACGCGCGCGTCGGGGCGGATCCGGCCGTCCGCGTCGGGCGGCAGCGCGGCCGCGAGTCTCTCCCGTGACCGGTCCCGGTCGATGACCAGACAGCCGAACGCTGCCAGGACGAAGAACATCAGCACGCCGTCGAGCAGCGAGGTGCGGCTCATCACGAAGTGCAGCCCGTCCACCGCCATCAGGCCGCCCGCCAGGCAGCCCAGGAAGGTGGAACGGAACATCCGGCGCCCGATCCGGCACAGCAGCAGCACGCTCAGCGTGCCGAGGAGTGCCGTCATGAAGCGCCAGCCGAACGGGTCGAAGCCGAAAGCCAGCTCACCGAGCCCGATGATGTATTTGCCGACCGGCGGGTGCACGACGTACGCCGCGTCCGCCGGGATCGTGACATGGCCGTTCGCCTGAAGGATCAGATCGTTGGCGTTCTTGTCCCAGTTGACCTCGAAACCACGGTGGACGAGCGCCCACGCGTCCTTCGCGTAATAGGTCTCGTCGAATATCACCGCCTTCGGGCTGCCCAGGTTCCAGAACCGCAGCAGGCCCGCCATCAGCGTCACCAGGAGCGGGCCGCCCCAGCCGGACCAGCGCGTGATCCGCTTGGCGAGCGCCGGGGGCACGCCCAGGCCGAGCCACAGCCGGGAGCCGGGCTCGGCGTACGGCGGGACCAGGCGGTCGACGACATCGGCATGCGCGCCGGCGCCTCTGCCGCCGGTGGTGTGCGCCGGGCTCGCCGGGTAGCCGAATCGGCGCAGCCGCTGCTGCCACGCCGGCCGCTCGTCGAGCGGTGCCTGGCCCTGCCGGGTGTCCGTGGAGGACGCGGTACTGGTCACCGCGCCATCGTAGGGAACCGTTCTGTGTGAGTCCCGTGCAATGGGGCTTAGTGGTGGGTTCCTTTGCGATCGGCGGCCGCCGTTTCCCGGGGGACGGCGCTGTCAGTGGCTGCTGCGAGGATGGAGGCGTGACTGGAACCCTTGTCCTGGCAGGCACCCCCATCGGCGACGTCGCGGACGCGCCGCCCCGGCTCGCGACGGAGCTGACCGGCGCCGACGTGATCGCGGCCGAGGACACCCGGCGGCTGCGGTGGCTCACACAGGCGCTCGGTGTGACGCCCAAGGGTCGCGTGGTGTCGTACTTCGAGGGCAACGAGGCCGCCCGCACGCCCGAGCTGGTCGAGGAGCTCGTGGGCGGCGCGCGCGTGCTGCTCGTGACCGACGCCGGGATGCCCTCCGTCTCCGACCCCGGCTACCGGCTGGTCGCGGCCGCCGTGGAGAAGGAGATCCGTGTCACAGCGGTCCCTGGGCCGTCCGCGGTGCTCACCGCGCTCGCGCTGTCCGGGCTGCCCGTCGACCGGTTCTGCTTCGAGGGCTTCCTGCCGCGCAAGGCGGGCGAACGCCGCTCCCGGCTCCAGGAGGCCGTGGAGGAACGGCGCACCCTCGTCTACTTCGAGGCCCCGCACCGCCTCGACGACACCCTCGCCGCCATGGCCGAGGTCTTCGGCGCCGAGCGGCGGGCCGCCGTCTGCCGCGAGCTGACCAAGACGTACGAGGAGGTACGGCGCGGTCCGCTGGCCGAGCTCGCGGTGTGGGCCGCCGACGGAGTGCGCGGCGAGATCACCGTCGTCGTCGAGGGTGCCCCCGAGCGCGGCCCCGAGGAACTCGACGCGGCGGAACTCGTACGGCGGGTGCGGGTGCGGGAGGAGGCCGGCGAGCGACGCAAGGAGGCGATCGCGGCGGTGGCGGTGGAGGCGGGGATTCCGAAGCGGGTCGTGTTCGACGCGGTGGTCGCCGCGAAGCGCGCTGACGGGTGAGGCGATTCGGGCGGTGCCGTCGCCGGGGTCCGGGCGGTCCGAGGGGCGTTCCAAGGGGGCGCTCCTTGATCTATGAGCGAGTCGCGTCTCCCTTGAGCGTGCGCCCCTGACCTGCGGAAAGGTGTCCTCTGAGCAGGGAGCGTCTCTCTTGAGCGCGCGCCCCACGGGACGGTAAAGCAAGGGCGGCGAACGCAAAGCCCAGCCCTATCCGACAAGGCCGATTTGGCAAGCAGGATCCAAATCGCATCCAACACTCGGCAGGTCCGTCGCGTTCGCGCCGGTGAAGGCGTCCACTGGTCAGCAGGGACGCACCCGTCCCTCACCCCATGGGATTCCGGGGGGAATCCCCACACCCGGGGTGCTTGTCCAGCGGACAAGAGGAGCTGGCATGAGTGAGATCGCAGGGCAGACCGGCCTCCGTGGTGCGGCCACAGCCGTCGTGCGCGAGTCGTATTCCTTCGCCTGCATGCGATGCGGGCACGGCTGGGAGCAGTCGTACGAGATAGAGCACCACACGGACGCGGACAACCACGAGTTCGTCATGTATGTGGCGAACGGCCAGGTCGTCCCGTCCCCGCTGAGCCGGCCCTCGTGCCAGAACTGCGACGGCCATGTCGTGCGGATCATGCGTGCGGGGCAGGTCTCGTCGGTGCACACTGCGGCGCACCAGTCGTCCCGGCGGCCGGTGCAGGGCGGCCGGGCCGAGGAGGCCGAGACCGGACCGGCGGCGGCGACGGAGGCCTCCGCGCAGGTCAAGCAGGTCCACCACTGGCACCTGTCCGATCTCCTGCATCCCTTCCAGCGCAAGGCGAGCTGACCCGGGCGCGGGTCCGGCGGGGCGTGCCCCTTTCGTAGGATCGGGGCATGCCTTCGAACGCCTCCGCGAACGTCTCCGCGCATTCCTCCGCCGCGGCCGACAAGAACGCGGCGCCGCCGCTCCCGGAACCCCTCCGGGTGCCGGTCGCCGACTCCCACACCCACCTCGACATGCAGTCCGGCACGGTCGAGGAGGGCCTCGCGAAGGCCGCCTCGGTGGGCGTGACGACCGTCGTCCAGGTCGGCTGCGACATCAAGGGATCGCGCTGGGCCGCCGAGACCGCGGCGGAGTACGACAGCGTCCACGCGACGGTCGCCCTGCACCCCAACGAGGCCCCGCGCATCGTCCACGGTGACCCCGACGGGTGGTCGCGGCAGGGTGCCCGGACACCGGGCGGTGACGCGGCACTGGACGAGGCCCTGGCCGAGATCGACCGGCTGGCCGCGCTGCCGCAGGTCAAGGGCGTCGGCGAGACCGGCCTCGACTACTTCCGCACCGGTCCCGAGGGCAAGGCCGCCCAGGAGCGTTCCTTCCGCGCCCACATCGAGATCGCCAAGCGGCACGGCAAGACCCTCGTCATCCACGACCGCGACGCCCACGCGGACGTGCTGCGCGTCCTCAAGGAGGAGGGCGCCCCCGAGCGGACGGTGTTCCACTGCTACTCCGGGGACGCCGAGATGGCCGAGGAGTGCGCCCGCGAGGGCTACTTCATGTCCTTCGCCGGCAACGTCACCTTCAAGAACGCCCAGAACCTGAGGGACGCGCTCGTCGTCGCCCCGCTGGAACTGGTCCTCGTCGAGACCGACGCGCCCTTCCTGACCCCGGCGCCGTACCGCGGACGGCCCAACGCCCCGTATCTCATTCCGGTCACGGTGCGTGCGATGGCCGCCGTGCGGGGCGTCGACGAGGATGCGCTGGCGACGGCCCTGGGCGCGAACACGGCCCGCGCCTTCGGCTACTGAGAGTGCATCGATGATAACTGACGCATAACGCTCGCTCGGGCACACCTTGGGCCCGGCCGCAACCGTACGTAGTCGTGCCGCTTTGGAGAGTGACCGGCGCTCCGCTAGGTTCTGGGAGCCCGATCCGGACCCCTCTGGCTCTCTGGAGCGTGTCGGCGTGAGCACATCGCAGTACGAGACGTTTGAGGCGTACGACCCCTACGGCGCGCCAGGTGCGCACGGCGGGGGCGGCGCGCACGGGGAGCAAGGCGTGCACGACGCGCACGCGGTGCCCGGCGTGCACGACGCCCGGACGCAGGGATACGGCATGGCCTACGGGGGTGACACGTACCGGCCGGCGTACGAGGTCTCGGCGGAGGCGGGGACGCGGGTCTCGCCGACGGGGCAGGCGCAGGCGTATGCGAGTGCACCGAGTGAGCCGGTGCTTCCGCGGCAGAGCGAGCGCGTACCGGAGGGCGGGGCGCCCGAGCCGGGCGTGCGCGCCGTGGTGGGGCGGCGTGCCACGCGCCGGCGGAAGGCGCGGTACAGCCAGCGCCCCGACTCCACCGTGCGCCGTCTGCTTCCGCAGGCGCTGGTCGTCGCGTTCCTCGCCGGCGGCACCACCGCGTTCCTCGCCAAGGACAAGGCGATCGAGCTGACCGTCGACGGCAGGCCGCGCGTCCTGCACACGTTCGCGGACGACGTGACCGAGCTGCTGGCCGACGAAGGCGTGCGGGTCGGCGCGCACGACGTGGTGGCGCCCGCCGCCGGCGCGGCGCTGGCCAGCGGCGACGAGGTCGCGGTGCACTACGGCCGCCCCGTACGGCTCACGCTGGACGGCCAGCCGCGCGAGGTGTGGACGACGGCGCGCACCGTCGACGGGGCGCTCAACCAGCTGGGGGTGCGAGCCGAGGGCGCGTACCTGTCGGCCTCCCGCTCCCAGAGCATTGGACGCGCCGGACTCGCGCTCGACGTACGCACCGAGCGCACGGTCACGATCCTGGCGGACGGCCGGACCCGCACCATCCGCACCAACGCCGCGACCGTCCGCGAGGCCGTCGAGGAGGCCGGGGTCACCCTGCACGGCCAGGACACCACCTCCGTGCCCCAGGCCGGCTTCCCGCGCGACGGGCAGACGGTGACCGTGCTGCGCGTCACGGACGGCAAGGAGGTGCGCGAGGAGACCATCCCGTTCGAGGTGCGGCGGACGCCGGACCCGACGGTGTTCGAGGGCACCGAGGTGGTCGAGCGGCCCGGCCGGCCCGGGCTGCGCCGGATCACGTACCACCTGCGGACCGTCAACGGGGTCCGGCAGAAGCCGCGCCGCGAGCGGTCCGAGATGGTGCGCGAGCCGCGCGCGCAGCTCGTGAAGGTGGGCACCAAGCCGCACCCGGACTCCGTGAAGGGCGCCGACGGCCTCGACTGGCACGGTCTCGCCGTCTGCGAGTCCGGCGGCCGCCCGGCCGCGGTGGACCCCTCCGGGACGTACGGCGGGCTGTACCAGTTCGACACCCACACCTGGCAGAGCCTCGGCGGCAGCGGGCGCCCGCAGGACGCGTCGGCCGCGGAGCAGACGTTCCGTGCGAAGAAGCTTTACACGAAACGCGGCTCCACCCCGTGGCCGCACTGCGGGGCACGGCTGCACGGGTGACCGGCGGGAGGGATCCCGGCGGCCCGTACCCTAGTCCCGTGAGCAGCCCCGTCCCCGACTCCCTCCTCGGCCCGGCCGACATCCGTGAACTCGCCGCAGCGCTCGGTGTACGCCCCACCAAGCAGCGCGGCCAGAACTTCGTGATCGACGCCAACACGGTCCGCCGTATCGTCCGCACCGCCGGGGTCCGCCCGGACGACGTCGTCGTCGAGGTCGGCCCGGGGCTCGGGTCCCTCACCCTGGCGCTCCTCGAGGTCGCCGACCGGGTGACCGCTGTGGAGATCGACGACGTCCTGGCGGGCGCGCTGCCCGCGACGATCGGGGCGCGCATGCCGGCGCGCGCGGACCGGTTCGCGCTGGTCCACTCCGACGCGATGCACGTCACCGAACTGCCCGGGCCCCCGCCCACCGCGCTCGTCGCGAACCTCCCCTACAACGTCGCCGTCCCGGTCCTCCTCCACATGCTCGACACCTTCCCGAGCATCGAGCGGACGCTGGTGATGGTGCAGGCCGAGGTCGCCGACCGGCTCGCCGCCCCCCCCGGCTCGAAGGTCTACGGCGTGCCGTCCGTCAAGGCCAACTGGTACGCCGAGGTGAAGCGCGCCGGATCCATCGGGCGCACCGTCTTCTGGCCCGCCCCGAACGTCGACAGCGGGCTGGTCTCCCTCGTCCGGCGCACCGAGCCGCTGAAGACGACGGCGTCGAAGCGCGAGGTCTTCGCCGTCGTCGACGCGGCGTTCGCACAGCGGCGCAAGACCCTGCGGGCGGCGCTCGCCGGATGGGCCGGGTCCGCGGCGGCCGCCGAGACGGCCCTCGTCGCCGCCGGGGTCTCGCCGCAGGCGCGCGGGGAGTCGCTGACGGTGGAGGAGTTCGCGAGCATCGCCGAGCACAAGGAGTCCGGTAAGTGAGCGTCACCGTACGCGTCCCCGCCAAGGTCAACGTCCAGCTCGCGGTGGGCGCCGCCCGCCCCGACGGCTTCCACGACCTCGCCAACGTCTTCCTCGCCGTCGGCCTGTACGACGAGGTCACGGTCACGCCCGCCGACGAGCTGAGCGTCACCTGCGAGGGCACGGACGCCGACCAGGTGCCGCTGGACCGCACCAACCTCGCCGCGCGCGCAGCGCTCGCCCTCGCCGAACGCCGGGGCGTCGACCCGGCCGTGCACATCCACATCACCAAGGACATCCCGGTCGCCGGCGGCATGGCCGGGGGGAGCGCGGACGGGGCGGGCGCGCTCCTCGCGTGCAACGAGCTCTGGCGCGCGGGCGCCGCGCGCGCCGAACTCCTCGCGATCTGCGCCGAACTGGGCAGCGACGTGCCCTTCAGCCTGGCCGGCGGCGCCGCCCTCGGCACCGGGCGAGGTGAACGGCTCACCGCCCTGGACGTCGGCGGCACCTTCCACTGGGTGTTCGCGATGGCCGCGCGCGGGCTGTCCACCCCGGCCGTCTTCCGCGAGTTCGACCGGCTCGCCGAAGGTCTCGACATCCCCGAGCCCGTCGCCTCCCGCGACCTCCTCGACGCGCTCGCCAAGGGCGACCCGGACGCGCTCGCCGCCGCCGTCTCCAACGACCTCCAGCCCGCCGCGCTCTCCCTCTTCCCGGAACTCGCGGACACGCTCGACGCGGGACGCGCGGCCGGCGCCCTCACCGCGCTGGTCTCCGGCTCCGGGCCCACGACGGCGTTCCTGGTCCGCGACACCGCCGCGGCGGAGAAGGTCTCCGAGGCGCTCCTCGCCTCCGGCACCTGCCGCACGGTGCGCACGGCGACGGCACCCGCGCCGGGCGCGCGGGTGATCACCACGGCGGACGACATCGGCGCCCCCGCCGGAGTGTGACACCAGCGCACACGCTGGACACCAGCGCACACGCTGGACACCAGCGCCCCCGCCGGGGCGTGACACGAGCGCACAGGCTGGACACCAGCGCCCCCGCCGGGGCGTGACACGAGCGCACACCCTGGACACCCCAAGGTCACCTTCGTCAACCCGGTCAACGGCGTCACCAGGGACGTCACCACCGTCTCCGGCCACCGCGACTGGCTGCAGACCGACTGCCCGGGCCAGACGATGTACGACCTCCTCGACGAGGTACGCGCTCAGGCGGGCGGAAAGTAGCTCCCGGCAAGGCGGCCTCCCGGCGCGCATTACGCTGGGAGGCTGACCGTCCCCCTGCGCAGGAGTGAAATGGCCGTCAACCTGGTCAATGTCGAGAACGTCAGTAAGGTCTACGGCACCCGTGCCCTGCTGGACGGCGTCTCGCTCGGCGTGTCGGAGGGCGACCGCATCGGCGTGGTGGGCCGCAACGGCGACGGCAAGACCACCCTCATCCGGATGCTCGCCAAGCTGGAGGAGGCCGACACCGGGCGTGTCACGCACTCCGGCGGACTGCGCCTCGGCGTCCTCACCCAGCACGACTCCCTCGACCCGGCCGCCACCGTCCGGCACGAGGTCATCGGAGACATGGCCGACCACGAGTGGGCCGGCAACGCCAAGGTCAGGGACGTCCTCACCGGCCTCTTCGGCGGCCTGGACCTGCCCGGGTTCCCCAAGGGCCTGGACACCGTGATCGGGCCGCTGTCCGGCGGTGAGCGGCGCCGTATCGCGCTCGCCAAGCTGCTCATCGAGGAGCAGGACCTGCTCGTCCTCGACGAGCCCACCAACCACCTCGACGTCGAGGGCATCGCCTGGCTCGCCCGGCACCTGCGGGAGCGCCGCTCGGCGCTGGTCTGCGTCACCCACGACCGCTGGTTCCTCGACCAGGTCTGCACCCGCATGTGGGACGTGCAGCGCGGGGCCGTCTACGAGTACGAGGGCGGCTACTCCGACTACGTCTTCGCCCGCGCGGAGCGCGAGCGGATCGCGGCCACCGAGGAGACCAAGCGGCAGAACCTGGTCCGCAAGGAGCTCGCCTGGCTTCGCCGGGGCGCCCCCGCCCGTACCTCCAAGCCCCGCTTCCGGGTCGAGGCCGCCAACGAGCTGATCGCCGACGTGCCGCCGCCGCGCGACACCAGCGAGCTGATGAAGTTCGCCTCCTCCCGGCTCGGGAAGACCGTGTTCGACCTGGAGGACGTCACCGTCCAGGCCGGGCCCAAGGTGCTGCTCAAGCACGTCACCTGGCAGCTCGGGCCCGGCGACCGCATCGGCCTGGTCGGTGTCAACGGCGCCGGCAAGACCTCGCTGCTGCGCGCCATGGCCGAGGCCGCGCGCACCGAGGGCGAGACGCAGCCGGCGGCCGGGCGGGTCGCCGTCGGCAGGACCGTCAAGCTCGCCTACCTCTCCCAGGAGGTCGCCGAGCTCGACCCGAACCTGCGGGTCCTGGAGGCCGTCCAGCAGGTCCGCGAGCGCGTCGACCTCGGCAAGGGGCGCGAGATGACCGCCGGGCAGCTGTGCGAGACGTTCGGCTTCAACAAGGAGAAGCAGTGGACGCCGGTCGGCGACCTCTCCGGCGGTGAGCGCCGCCGCCTCCAGCTGCTGCGCCTGCTCATGGACGAGCCCAACGTCCTCTTCCTCGACGAGCCCACCAACGACCTCGACATCGAGACCCTCACCCAGCTGGAGGACGTCCTCGACGGCTGGCCCGGCTCGATGATCGTCATCTCCCACGACCGGTTCTTCGTGGAGCGCACCACGGACCGGGTCTTCGCCCTCCTCGGCGACGCCACCCTGCGGATGCTGCCGCGCGGTATCGACGAGTACCTGGAGCGACGCCGGCGCATGGAGGAGGCGGCCGCCGCCACGGCCGTGGCCCCCAAGGCGCCCACGGCCGAGCGGAGCGCCGCCGACCAGCGCGCAGCCAAGAAGGAGCTCCAGAAGATCGAACGTCAGCTGGACCGCGTCTCCGAGAAGGAGACCAAGCTGCACGACCAGATCGCCGCGAACGCCACGGACTTCGCCAAGGTGGCCGAACTCGACACCCAGCTGCGCGACTTGGCCGGGGAGCGCGAGGAACTGGAGATGCGCTGGCTGGAGCTGGCGGAGGACGCGTAGCGAGGCGCGCACCCGGGTGGCGTGCGCCGTGACGAGGAGCGCACGGGCTCGGCGTGCGCGGCACGGGGGCCCCGGTTCAGGCGACCCGGCCGCCCACGCCTGAGCGTCCTTCGGGTACGGACAGCAGGCCGACCGCCGTCTGCTCGCGGACCTGCTCGCCGAGGACGCCGGTCACGGCGCCGGTGATCGCCGCGATCGGACGCGCCGGCGCGTCCGGCACCCGCAGGCTGAGCGTGATGTTCGGGGCGACCCGGTCGGAGACGCCCCCCCGTGCCGCGCCGACGCGGGGCGGAGGAACGCGAGCACTGAGAGCGCTTGCGCACGCCCGTGGAGGGCCCGTGAAGGCGCGTAACGGTGGCATCACGGGGCGGTTCTCCCTTGGGAACAGCGGCAGATGTGGGCCCGTGGCCTGTCGGTGCCGAGTGATAGAAAGGTCCGTCTGAGAGCAGTCTGAGAACGCCCTGAGGCCCCTCGGGAGCCTCGGGGTGTGGCTAAAAATCAGTAACGGGGGAAGATCGCTGATGACTCAGCCACCCAACCGGCCGCCGCAGCAGGGTGGATTCGGAGCACCGCGGGACCAACCACCGCCGCCGGGCGGTGGCTTCGGCGCCCCGCAGCAGCCGCCCGCACAGGGAGGCTTCGGTGCGCCCCAGGGCGCGCCCCCGCTTCCTGCCCAGCCTCCCGAGCCGGGATACGGCTATCCGCAGCAGCCGGGACCGTATGCGCAGCCCGGTCCATACGGCCAGGCACAGCAGCCCGGCCCTTACGGTCAGGGACAGCAGCCCGGCCCTTACGGTCAGGGACAGCAGCCCGGCCCTTACGGTCAGGGACAGCAGCCCGGCCCTTACGGTCAGGGACAGCAGCCCGGACCGTACGGGCAGCCGCCCCAGCCGGGTTACGGCTATCCGCCGCAGTACCCGGGCGCACCCGGCGTCACCCCGCCGCCCGGTGGCGGGGGCGGGCCGTTCAGGGGGAGGCCCGCGCTGATCGTCGCGGCGGCCGTGGCGGGACTGCTGGTCGTCGGCGGCACCGTGTACGCCGTCACCAGCGGCGGGGACGACGGCAAGAAGCCGGTCGCCCGGCAGACCGACGACCCCAAGGCCTCCGACACCGGAGCCCCGGCCAACCCGGGCGACGGCAGCGGCGACGGCGGAGCGGACCCGGAGAACCTCAACGAGGGCCGCAAGTCCGGCGAGGCCAAGGTGCTCTGGTACAAGTCGGCACCCGACGCCCCCGCGTCCGGCGCCGACGCCCCCGGCATGTGGATCACCGGGAAGACCGCGGTGAAGGCGGCGTACAAGCAGGTCTTCGCCTACGGTGTGGGCGACGGCGCCCCGGCCTGGGACCCGATCACGTTCCCGCAGAAGATCTGCGCGGTCACCCCGCACCAGTCGGCCGCAGGCAAGGTCGTCGTGGCCTACATGAACGGCACCAGCGACCGGGCCAAGTGCAACCAGCTGCAGGAGATCGACCTCGACACGGGCCGCAAGGGCTGGACCGCGACCGTCGCCGACGGCGGCCTGTTCGACAGCGCGATCAGCATCGGGCTGACGATCAGCGGAAAGACGTTGATGGTGAGCCGCTCCCAGTCGGGCACGGCGTACGACCTCGGCAGCGGCGACAAGCTGTACGACAAGAAGAAGTACGGCGCGTCCTGCTTCCCGGCGGCGTTCGCGGGCGGCACCAACCGGCTGGTCGAGGTGGCCTCCTGCGGCGGCGGCGACGAGCACGACGAGATCTCGGAGCTCGACCCGGCCACCGGCAAGGTCAGGTGGACCCAGCCGGTCAAGAAGGGCTGGTCGGTCCAGCGGACCTACTCCGTCGACCCGCTCGTGGTCTATCTGACCAACGAGGACAAGAAGGCCTGGAACATCTCGACCCTGGACGACAAGGGCACGTTCCGTTCCGAGGTGAAGGTCGACGAGAAGTTCGCCCCCGAGTGCGGCTGGGCGATCCTCGCCCGTGACCTCCAGGGCTGCCAGGGCGTCGCCGTCGACGCGAACACCCTCTATCTGCCGACGGACGTGCACGGCGGCGCCAACGAGATCGTCGCGATCAGCCTCGCCGACGGCAAGGCGAAGTGGCGTACCAAGTCCCCGACGGACGAGTCGATGTACCCGGTCAAGGCCGAGGGCGGCAAACTCGTCGCCTACGTAAGGCCGTCGTACGACGCGGGCGGCCAGGTCGTGTCGATCCCGGCCACCGGCTCCGCCCACACCACCACGAGGCTGCTGCAGAACCCGCAGCACACCGCCGACATCGAGGACGGCTTCTACGACGGCGCGGTCGACTGGGTCGACGGGCGCTTCTACCTCTCCACCACGCGGCTGTCCGGCAGCGACGACGCGAAGGAGAAGCTGATGATGGCCTTCGGTGACTGAGCGGACGCGCCCGCCCGTCCCCTCCAGCAGTCCGCACCGGCCGCCGGCCGTCTCACGTGCTCTCCCCAGCCATCTCACGCGCCGTCCCCAGAGGTACCCCGTCATGACCCAGCCGCCTCCGCCACCGCCCAACCAGCCCCCGCGGCAGCCCGGTTTCGGCGCCCCCGCCGGCCCCCCGCAGCCGCCCGGACAGCCGGCTCCCCAGCCGGGCTACGGCTATCCGCGGCAGCCCCCGGCCCCTCAGCCCGGCTACGGCTACCCCCACCAGCCGCCCCAGCCCGGCTACGGCTACCCCGCACAGCCCCCGGTAACGGGCCCGAACCCGTACGCCCAGCAGCCCGGTTACGGCTACCCGGGCGGCCGGCCCGGCGGCCCCACTCCCACCCCCGGCAGGAACAACGCCACCCTGCTCATCATCGTCGCCGCGGTCGTCGTGATCGCGCTGATCGTCGGCGGCGGCATCTGGTACGCCAAGTCCTCCGGCGCCCACGGCAAGAAGGACGACACCGCCGGATCCAGCGCCGGCGGCACCGGCGGCCAAGATGGCAAGGGAGGCGGAGGCAGCGAGAAGGTGCCCGCCGACCCCACCTCCAGGGTCCTCTTCCAGGTTCCGCTGCCCACGGCGAACGACACCACGGTCACCGCCGGTTCCTGGCTCACCGACAAGGTGTACGTGAAGACCGGCGTCGCCCGGATCGTCGGCTACGACCCCGACTCGGGCGCCAAGTTGTGGACGGTCCCGCTGCCCGGCCCGGTCTGCTACGCCACCGGGCACGTCAGCGCGGACGGCAGGACCGCCGTTGTCTTCCAGCCGAAGATGCCGCCCAAGGGCTCCACGGCGGGCTGCACCCAGGTCGCCGCGATCGACCTGAACACCGGTAAGAAGCTGTGGACGCAGACGGTCAAGTCCGGTGACGTAGCGGTCAACTTCAACAATGTGACGGTCGCCCAGCAGACGGTCGCGGTCGGCGGCACCAGCGGCGGCGCCGCCTTCGACCTCGCCTCCGGCAAGGTCCGCTGGCAGCCCAAGCCGACCGACACCTGCTACGACGCCGGTTACGGCGGCGGCGCCAAACTGGTGGCGGTCCGCAGGTGCGGCAGCGGCGACACCGCTCAACTGCACATCCAGACCATCGACCCGGTCTCCGGCAAGGTGATCTCCGAGTACGAGATGACCTCCGGCATCGACTACGCCAGCGTCGTGTCGACCGACCCGCTGGTGGTGGCCGCCGACGTCAACGACAGCGCGGGCGACGGCAGTGGCTTCTCGGACGTCTTCTCCATCGACAACAGGACCGGGCGGCTGCGCACCCGTATCTCCACGCCGGGCAGCGCGTACGCGGCCCGCTGCGACGGCATCTACCAGCTGGAGAACTGCAAGGGAGTGGTGGTCGGCAACGACCGGCTGTACCTGCCGACCGAGGAGCACGACGGCAGCGGGGACCACACCAGGACCAACGAGATCGTCGCCTTCGACCTGGCCACCGGCAAGCAGACCGGCCAGCGCGCAGACGCCGGCGACAACTACACGATCACACCGCTGCGCATGGACGGTCCGAATGTGATCGCGTACAAGACCCCGCCGTACGACAGGGGCGGCCAGGTCGTCAGTATCGACGGCGGTTCGTTCAAGGAGACCAGGCTGCTGGAGAACCCGGTGACGGCGGCGGTCAAGGCCGTGGAGACCAGCATGTCGCCGCAGTACGCGGAGGTCCTCTACTCCCAGGGGCACCTGTACCTGTCCGCCGTGTACGCTCACGCCGCCGGTTCGTCGACATCGGGCAAGGAGTACCTGATCAACGCGTTCGGTGCGGGTGGCTGACGGTTCGTCAAGCGCAAGCGCCCGTGTCACCCGGCCCGCGATTCCGGTCCCGTCCCTGGTCAGGGGCGGAACCGGGCGCGTACCGCATCACACCCTCTCTTCACCCGCGAATACGAGAAAAGCCAGAGATTCCTCCGATCCGGGGCACTTCTCATCAGTAGGGGCAGCGCAACGTCGAACAAGCGTGTAGCTTCCGGGGGCATGAAGGACGGGGTGCCGGGGGGCCCTCTGTCCACGCGGACCAGTGGGCATCCATAGTGGGGCATCCATTGGGGGGACTGGGGGGTTGCTCTATGGGAGTGCGGCTCATGGTGGTCGACGACCACCGGCTGCTCGCCGAGGCGCTGGCCTCGGCGCTGAAACTGCGCGGCCACCGGGTGCTCGCGGCGGCGGCGCCCGCGGCGGGCGCGGCGGAGCTGGTGATCGCACGCGCGCCCGAGGTGTGCCTGCTGGGTACGGCGACACCGGCCGAGCCGGGGATCTTCGACCCGGTGGTGAAGATCAAGAAGGAGCGGCCGCAGGTCGCGGTGGTGGTGCTGGGCCCGGTGCCGTCCCCGCGGGGGATCGCGGCGGCCTTCGCCGCGGGCGCCTCCGGGTACGTACGGCACGACGAGCGGATAGAGGGCGTCGAGCGGGCGATCATGAAGGCGCGGGCCGGTGAGGCGGCGGTGGCCCCGGCGCTGCTCCAGGGCGCGTTCGGCGAACTGCTCAACCCCGCCGCCCAGCCCGACGACGAGGGCCAGCGCCTCCTCCAGATGCTCACCCCGAGGGAGGTGGAGGTCCTGGTCCGGGTGGCCGACGGCGAGGACACGAGGCTGATCGCCGCGGGCATGGGCATCGCCCCGAGCACGGCCCGCACCCATGTGCAGAGGGTGCTGATGAAGCTGGGGGTGGGGTCGAGGCTGGAGGCAGCGGCTTTGGCGGCGCGCACGGGCCTACTGGACAGGGCCGGCCCGCTGAACAGTTCAACGGGGCCGGACCTCTAGCCGAAACACACCCCGTGCCTACTCCTCAACCTCCTCCACAGGCGGCACCGGAGGCGGAGTGGGCCGCAGCCACAACCACACCAGGAAGAACACCCCCAGCAACAACATCCCGATCCCGGTCCACAGGTTGATATTGATCCCCTGCGCCTTGTCGATCTCGGCCTCGGAGTCCGTGATCCCGGTGATCGTGACGATGATCCCGTACAGCACGAACAACCCGCCGATGATCCGCCGCAGATCGAAGATGCGCGCGGCGGTCGTGGACTTGCTCTCCAGCTCGGTGACTTCCCGGTGGACGTCCTGCTCGGAGTAGTGGAACCCGGACTGCCCGGAGTCGTCGGTCATGGTCTCTCCATTCTCCCGGGGCCGGGGTCAGAACGAGAACGGGATGTAACAGAGGGCGGCGAGGACCACCGCACCCCAGCCCAGCAGCGCCGGCCGCCGGTACCAGGCCTCGTCGCCGGGCGCGGGCGCCTCGGTCATGCCGGGGGAGCGGGTGCCGTAGACCAGGCCCGCGAGCTCCGCCTCCGGCTTGGGCGCGGTGAACAGGGACACGATGACCATCACCACCGCGCCGGCGACGAAGCCGGCGATCGCGGAGACGAAGTTGGCGCCCTGGTCGGAGGGGATGCCGATGATGTCCTTCTTGTAGAGGACGAAGTAGTTGACCATCGCGGTCACCGTCCCCGCGAGCAGCCCCCAGAAGCCGGATTTCGCCGAGGCGCGCTTCCAGAACATGCCGACGATGAAGACGACGAACATCGGCACGTTGAAGAAGGAGAACAGCGTCTGGAGGTAGCTCATGATGTTCGAGAACGACGACGCGAGGAACGCCGTACCGACGGACGCGCAGACGCCGATGGCCGTGATGAGGCGTCCGAAGCGGACGTAATAGCCGTCCTCGCGGCCGCGCACCACGTACTTCGCCCAGATGTCCGTCGTGAAGACGGTGTTGAAGGACGACACGTTGGCCGCCATGCCGGCCATGAAGGCCGCCAGCAGACCGGTGACCGCGATGCCGAGGACGCCGTTGGGCAGCAGCTGGGACATCAGGTACGGGATCGCGTCGTTGTACTGGAGGTCGGAGCCGGACGTGCCGATGTTCGGCACCAGCGCGGCGGCGACCAGGCCCGGGATCATCACCAGGAAGACGATGAAGATCTTCGGGTACGCGGCGATCAGCGGGGTGCGCTGGGCGGCGGAGAGGTTCTTCGCCGACAGTGCGCGCTGGACCTCGGCGAAGTTGGTCGTCCAGTAGCCGAAGGAGAGGACGAAGCCGAGACCGAGGACGATGGTCAGCCAGTTCGCGCCGAGCGGGTTGACACTGCCGATGCCGGTGCCGCCCCAGGCGGTGGTGAAGTTGTGGCCGTGGGTGGCGGTGAGCTTGTCGACCAGACCGTCCCAGCCGCCGACCTTCTTCAGGCCCAGCACGGACAGCGGGATGAGGGCGGCCAGGATCACGAAGAACTGGAGCACCTCGTTGTAGATGGCCGAGGAGAGGCCGCCGAGGGTGATGTACGCCAGCACGAACGCGCCCGCCACCACGATCGCCACCCACTGCGGCCAGCCCAGCAGCGCCTGCACGACGATCGCGAGGGCGTACAGGTTGACACCCGCGATGAGGATGGCGGCGAAGGCGAACAGGATCGAACTCAGCAGGTGTGCGCCTCTGTCGAAGCGCAGCAGCAGGAACTCGGGGACCGAGCGGACCTTGCTGCCGTAGTAGAAGGGCATCATCACCAGGCCGAGGAAGACCATGGCCGGGATGGCGCCGATCCAGTACCAGTGCACGGTGTACGCGCCGTACTGGGCGCTGTTGGCGGCCATGCCGAGGATCTCGGTGGCGGCCAGGTTCGCCGAGACGAACGCGAGCCCGGTGATCCAGGCGGGCAGTGAGCGTCCGGAGAGGAAGAAGTCGAGGCTCGTCTTCACCGAGCGGCGGGCCGCGAAGCCGATGCCCAGGACGACCACGAAGTAGATCGCGAGGATCGCGTAGTCGAGGCCGTTGGTGGGGAGCCGTAGCTCCGCCGCGAGGTATGTGGGGGATGCTGGGGCATTTGTGGGGTTTTGCGTCCAGTAATTCAACACTTTTGTTGTCTCACCTTGATTGTTTGCGATGTTGACTGACCTGGTGAGTTGTGTTTTGGTGTGTTCGGTTCTGTTTGAAGGTTGGCTGACTCGAACAACGCTCGATATTCGGGAGTCCGCAGTGAAGAAGACCTCGACCCGGCTGGCCGACGGTCGCGAGCTCACCTACTACGACCTGCGCGACGACACCGTGCGCGACGCGGTGGACCGCCGGCCGCTGGAGCGGACGCACACCTCCTCCGAGATCCGCCGTGACGCGCTGCTCGGCGACCAGGTCGCCATCGCCTCGCACCGGCAGGGCCGCACCTACCATCCGCCGGCCGACCAGTGCCCCCTGTGCCCGACCAAGGGCGACCGGCTGAGCGAGATCCCGGACTCGTCGTACGACGTGGTGGTCTTCGAGAATCGTTTTCCCTCGCTGGCCGACGACTCCGGGCGCTGTGAGGTGGTCTGCTTCACCTCGGACCACGACGCGTCCTTCGCCGGTCTCACCGAGGAGCAGGCGCGCCTCGTCCTCGACGCGTGGACCGACCGGACCTCGGAACTGTCGCATCTCCCCTCCGTCCAGCAGGTGTTCTGCTTCGAGAACCGCGGCGAGGAGATCGGCGTGACGCTCGGTCACCCGCACGGCCAGATCTACGCCTACCCCTTCACCACCCCGCGCACCGCCCTGATGCTGCGTTCACTTGCGACACATAAGGAAGCGACCGGCGGAGAGAACCTCTTCGACGCCGTCCTGGAGCGTGAACTCGCCGACGAGCGGATCGTCCTTGAGGGTGAACACTGGGTCGCCTTCGTGCCGTACGCGGCACACTGGCCCTACGAGGTCCACCTGTACCCGAAGCGCCGGGTCCCCGACCTGCTGGGTCTCGACGAGGCGGCACGCTCAGAGTTCCCCAAGGTTTATCTGGAACTCTTGAGGCGCTTCGACCGTATCTTCGGTGAGGGTGAACCTCCCACGCCCTACATCGCCGCCTGGCACCAGGCGCCGTTCGGGACGCTGGAGGAGTTCGACGGTGTCACGCGCGACGACTTCGCGCTCCACCTCGAGCTTTTCACCATCCGCCGAACGTCCGGCAAGCTGAAGTTTCTCGCGGGTTCCGAGTCCGGCATGAGCGTGTTCATCAACGACGTGCCGCCGGAGCGCGCGGCCGAGCGACTGCGAGAGGTAGCGAGTTGATGAAGTACCTGGTGACGGGCGGGGCGGGTTACGTCGGCAGTGTGGTGGCCCAGCACCTGCTGGAGGCGGGCCACGAGGTCACCGTCCTCGACAACCTCTCCACGGGCTTCCGTGAGGCCGTCCCGGCGGGCGCGGTGTTCGTCGAGGGCGACATCCGCGACGCCGCGAAGTGGCTCGACGCCTCCTACGGGGCGGTACTGCACTTCGCCGCGTTCTCCCAGGTCGGCGAGTCGGTGGCGAAGCCCGAGAAGTACTGGGACAACAACGTCGGCGGCACCATGGTGCTGCTCGCCGCGATGCGCGAGGCAGGCGTACGCAAGCTCGTCTTCTCCTCCACGGCGGCCACCTACGGCGAGCCGGAGCAGGTCCCGATCGTCGAGACCGCCCCGACGAAGCCCACCAGCCCGTACGGCGCCACCAAGCTCGCCGTCGACCACATGATCACCGGTGAGGCGGCCGCCCACGGCCTGGGCGCGGTCTCCCTGCGCTACTTCAACGTGGCCGGTGCCTACGGCGCGCAGGGCGAGCGCCACGACCCCGAGTCGCACCTGATCCCGCTGGTCCTCCAGGTCGCCCAGGGCCGCCGCGAGGCCATCTCGGTCTTCGGCGACGACTACCCGACGCCCGACGGCACCTGCGTCCGCGACTACATCCATGTCGCCGACCTGGCCGACGCCCACCTGCTGGCCCTGACCGCCGCACGCTCCGGCGAGCACCTGATCTGCAACCTCGGCAACGGCGAGGGCTTCTCGGTCCGCGAGGTCATCGAGACGGTCCGCCAGGTCACCGGCCACCCGATCCCCGAGGTCGTGGCCCCGCGCCGGGGCGGCGACCCGGCCGTCCTGGTCGCCTCGGCGGCCACCGCCCGCGAGAAGCTGGGCTGGAACCCGACCCGCGCGGACCTCGCGGGGATCGTCGCGGACGCCTGGGAGTTCGCACAGCACATCGCAAGGGAGCAGTAAGTGGGGGCAGTACAGCAGGTCAGAGACGCCTTCGAGGAGCTGTACGGCACGGCTCCCGACGGCGTCTGGTCGGCGCCGGGCCGGGTCAACCTGATCGGTGAGCACACCGACTACAACGACGGCTTCGTGATGCCGTTCGCACTGCCGCACATGACGACGGCCGCGGTCTCCCGCCGCACCGACGGCGTGCTGCGCCTGCACTCCTCGGACATCGAGGGCGGGGTCGTCGAGCTCTCCCTCAACGCCCTGGAACCCGGCACCGACCACGACTGGACGGCTTACCCAGCGGGCGTGGTCTGGGCGCTGCGCGAGGCCGGCCACCCGGTCACCGGCGCCGACGTCCACCTGTCCTCCACGGTTCCGACCGGCGCCGGACTGTCCTCCTCCGCGGCCCTGGAGGTGGTGATCGCCCTCGCCCTCAACGACCTGCACGGACTCGGCCTCGCACGCTGGCAGCTGGGCCGCCTGTGCCAGCGCGCGGAGAACGTCTACGTCGGGGCGCCGACCGGCATCATGGACCAGACGGCGTCCGCCTGCTGCGAGGCCGGGCACGCCCTGTTCCTGGACACCCGCGACCTCTCACAGCGGCAGATCCCCTTCGACCTCGCGGCCGAGGGCATGCGGCTGCTGGTCGTCGACACCCAGGTCAAGCACGCCCACAGCGGCGGCGAGTACGGCAAGCGCCGCGCCGGCTGCGAGAAGGGCGCGGCCCTGCTGGGCGTGGACGCGCTGCGGGACATCGCCTACGACGACCTCGACGCCGCGCTCGACCAGCTGGGCGACGAGGAGGAGGTACGACGCCTGGTCCGCCACGTCGTCACCGAGGACCACCGCGTCGAACGTGTCGTTGCCCTTCTGAAGGCCGGTGACACCCGCGCCATCGGCCCGGTCCTCACCGAGGGCCACGCCTCGCTGCGCGACGACTTCCGGATCTCCTGCCCGGAGCTGGACCTGGTCGTCGACACCGCCCTCGCCACCGGCGCCCTGGGCGCCCGGATGACCGGCGGCGGCTTCGGCGGCTCGGCGATCGTCCTCGCGGAGGCGTCCGACGTCGACACGATCACCAAGGCGGTCGAAGAGGCCTTCGCGGCGGCCGGTTTCAAGGCGCCCCGGACGTTCGAGGCGGTGCCGTCGGCGGGCGCCCGCCAGGAGAGCTGAGGCTCAGCCCAGCCGCTTCGTCAGGGTGTACTCCGTGATTCCCGGCGGATAGTCGGGGATCACGGAGACCACTTCGTAACCCCGCTTCCGGTAGAAGCCGGGCGCCTGGAAGTCCCAGGTCTCCACACGCGCGCCGGTGCAGGCGCGGTCCTTCCCGGCGATGCGCTCCGCCATGGCCAGCAGCCGGCCGCCCAGGCCCACGCCGCGATGGCGGGCGTCCACCCACAGATAGGTGACGTGCAGCCAGGTCGTCCACGTGTGCCCCACCAGGCCGCCCGCCAGTTCGCCCGAACCGTCGTCCATCGCCCAGACGTGCAGCGGCACTTGGCGTTCGCCGGGGGTGCCGCGCAGGGCCGCGAGGAACGGGGAGGCCGCGGTGTTGGTGTCCCGCAGCCTCGCGTGGAGCAGTTCCCGCCGTTCTTTGTCGACTTCCGCCTCAATACGAAACATGCGGCACACCATAAACGCGTCGGACGGCCAGTTCTGCAAATTGCCTTCCGCTCCCGCCCCCCTTCCGTACTCTGAGGAGCAGTGCCGGTGGGGGCCGGTGCTGATCAGGGGGCGAGACAAGTCGGGTACGACACCCGCGGTGGGGGTAGCAGTTCAGGCACGGCGGCGGCCGTGCGGTTCCGTCCTCCCACGGGTGTCGTGCCCGCGTGATCCGTCGTTCTGAGCACCTTGGGGTATCCCCTGCTCATGAAGAGCAAGGGGAAGGGGGTTTTGTGGTTCGCACCCGAGTTCTGGTCGTCGACGACCACCGTATCTTCGCCGAGTCGCTCGCCGCGGCACTGGCCGCCGAGCCCGACGTCGACGTGTCCGCGGCCGGCAGCGGCCCGGCGGCGCTGCGCTGCCTGGAGCGCGCGGCCGCCGAGGGCCGCCGCTACGACGTGCTGCTCGTCGACGCCGACCTGGGAGGCCGACTGCACGGCGGCCGCCCGGCCGTACCGGTGCAGGAGGGCAACGAGGAGGGTCTGGTCGACGGGATATCCCTGGTCGCCGGGGTCCGCTCGGCCCAGCCGGCCGTCCGTGTCGTCGTCCTCGCCGAGAAGGACGACCCGCGGCGTGCCGCCCTGGCCCTGCAGGCCGGCGCCTGCGGCTGGGTCGCCAAGGACTGCTCGCTGTCCCGGCTGCTGAACGTCATCCGGGGGGTGCTGCGCGACGAGACACATCTGCCGCCCGCCCTGCTCACCGGGGTCCTGCGGGAGCTGACGGCCGCGCGCAAGCACCGCACCGAGAGCGAACAGCTCGTGGAGTCCCTCACGCCGAGGGAACGGGAAGTGCTCCGGTGCATGGTGGCGGGCCTGGGGCGCAAGGCGGTCGCCGAGCGCCTGTTCCTGTCCCCGCACACCGTCCGCACCCATATGCAGAACGTGCTCGGCAAACTGGGCGTCCACTCCACCCTGGCCGCCGTCGCGCTCGCCCGCCGGGCCGGGGTCGGGCCGGCGGACCTGGGGCCTGCCGGGCGGATCATGTCGGAGGAAAGCAGCAGTGCCTGATCAACACCGGTGAGCGGGGCTTGGTGCGTCTGGCTGCAAGGTGGAGGAGGGCGTCGACGCGGTGGGGGCACCTCCCGCCCGAAGGCTGGGGGACGTCGACAACCGACGACAACGCCGCTGGGGGCACCCCCTCTGGGGGAGGGCGCGCCAAGCCCCGCGTCTCCGGCAGGATCCGCCCGGCAGGCCCCTCAGCCGGGGATGTTGTCGAACGGGGCGGTCAACTGGCGTAGCAGACCGGCCAGTTCGGCGCGCTGGGTGCGGGAGAGTTCGGCGAGGATCGCCCGTTCCTGGTCGAGGAGTCCGGCAAGGGCCTGGTCCGCGCGGTCCTGGCCCACGTCGGTCAGCCGCACCAGCACGCCCCGCCGGTCGCTCGGGTCCGGCAACCGCTCCACCAGGCCCTTCTTGGCCAGCCGGTCGATCCGGTTGGTCATCGTCCCCGAGGTGACCAGGGTCTGGGTCAGCAACTGCCCGGGGGAGAGCTGGTACGGCGTCCCCGCGCGCCGCAGCGCGGTCAGCACGTCGAACTCCCAGGGCTCCAGACTGTGCTCCGCGAAGGCCAGCCGACGTGCCCGGTCCAGGTGCCGGGCCAGCCGGCTCACCCGGCTGAGCACCTCGAGCGGCTCCACGTCGAGGTCCGGGCGCTCCCGGCGCCACGCAGCCACCAGCCGATCGACCTCGTCCTCCATGACGATCAGTGTAGTGGTTGTGTCGACATGAAGTCTCTTGATATCGAGCTTCTTGACATCGAGAGATTGGAGCGGGGAAGGTGGAGTACATGACGACTCCCGCCTGGGACCCCGCCCAGTACCTCCGTCACGCCGGCTACCGCGCCCGCCCCTTCACCGACCTCCTCGCCCGGATCCCCGCCCTCCCCGGCGACCCCCCGGCCGTCGCCGACCTCGGCTGCGGCCCCGGCAACATGACCGCCCTGCTCGCCGAACGCTGGCCCACCGCCCACATCACCGGCTACGACAACTCGCCCGAGATGCTCGACAAGGCACTCGTGGAGTACGAGGGCCCCACGGCCGGCGGCGGCCGCCTGGACTTCTCCCACGCCGATGTCCGCACCTGGGCGCCCGAGCGGCCGTACGACCTGATCGTCAGCAATGCCACGCTCCAGTGGGTCCCCGGGCACGCCGAGCGGTTCGCCGACTGGATCGCCGCCCTCGCCCCCGGCGGCACCCTCGCCTTCCAGGTCCCCGGCAACTTCACCGCCCCCAGCCACCGGCTGATGCGCACCCTCGCCGAGTCCCCCCGCTGGCAGGACCGCCTCGCCGGGACCCTCCGCCACGACGACGCCGTCCTCACCCCCGAGGCCTACCTGGAGAGGCTGACCGCGCTCGGCTGCTCCGCCGACGTCTGGGAGACGACGTACATCCACCTGCTGACCGGCGAGGACCCGGTCCTCGACTGGGTGAAGGGCACCGGGCTGCGCCCCGTCCTCACCGCCCTCGCCGACGACCCTCAGGCCCGCGACGCCTTCCTCACCGAGTACCGGGCCGCACTGCGCGAGGCCTACCCGGCAGGACCGCACGGCACCCCGTTCCCGTTCCGGCGCCTCTTCGCCGTCGCCCACAAGGAGGAAGCCTGATGCTCACCGCCCTCGACCACGTCCAGCTCGCCGCCCCGCCCGGCTCCGAGGACCGGCTGCGGACGTTCTACGTGGACACCCTCGGCATGACGGAAGTCCCCAAACCGCCCGTGCTCGCGGCGCGCGGCGGCTGCTGGTTCCGGGCCGGCGAGATCCATCTGCACGTGGGGATCGAGCAGGCCTTCCGGCCGGCCAGGCAGGCCCACCCCGGCCTGCGGGTGACCGGCATCGACGCGTACGCGGCCCGGCTCACCGCGCACGGCACGCCCGTCGTCTGGGACGAGGACCTCCCCGGCCACCGCCGCTTCTACTGCGAGGATCCCGTCGGCAACCGCCTGGAGTTCCTGGAACCGGTGCGCTGAGCCGCCGTTTGCCCCGGCCCGGTCACGGTTACCCGGTGGGGTGACAGCCGACTACCGACCCGTCAGGAGTGATCGACGGTGGCACGAGAGCAGAAGGCCAAGGCGAAGAAGGAACAGCTCAAGGGCAAGACCAAGGAGGTCGGCGGGCGCGCGGTGCGCGATGTGCCGATGGAGGCTGAAGGACGCCTCGAACAGTCGAAGGGCGACGCCCGCCAGGCCAAGGAGAAGGTCAAGGACATCTTCAAGCACTGAGGAAAACACTGGACGTCATCAAGTACGGCGAACACCTCCAAGCACGGAACGGCGGTCTCACGCCTTCCGGTGCCCTATCAGCCGCGGCTTCTGCTCCAGGCCGTCCAGGCCGTGCCAGGCCAGATTGACCAGGTGGGCGGCGACCTCCGCCTTCTTCGGGCGGCGCACGTCGAGCCACCACTGGCCGGTCAGCGCGACCATGCCCACCAGCGCCTGCGCGTACAAAGGCGCCAGCTTGGGGTCGAAGCCGCGCGACTTGAACTCGCGGCCCAGGATGTCCTCCACCTGGGTGGCGATGTCCGAGATGAGGGACGCGAACGAACCCGTCGACTGCGGGATGGGTGAGTCCCGGACCAGGATCCGGAACCCGTCCGTGTTCTCCTCGATGTAGTCGAGCAGGGCGAACGCGGCCTGCTCGCACAGCTCACGCGGATGGCCGGCCGTGAGGGAGCTGGTCACCATGTCCAGCAACCGGCGCATCTCACGGTCGACCACCACCGCGTACAGCCCCTCCTTGCCGCCGAAGTGCTCGTACACCATCGGCTTGGAGACCCCGGCCTTCGCCGCGATCTCCTCGACCGACGTGCCCTCGAACCCCTTCGCCGCGAAGAGGGTGCGACCGATCTCCAACAGCTGCTGGCGGCGCTCCGCACCGGTCATCCGGGTGCGACGGGCCCGCCGCGGCTTTTCGGGACTGGGGGTGCTGGAGTCTGTCGCCACGGCGTCAATCATGCCGTCTCGACGGGCTCCGTCCCTCGCCGGGAGCCGCCTTCCCCGGTGTTACGGCGCGAATCGATACGCGAGCGTGACGGCCACCGCACGTCGTACGCCCAGCCCAGCTGCTCGCACCAGCGGATGATCCGCGCCGACGAGTCCAGCTGGCCGCGCTCCACACCGTGCCGCGCCGAGGTGGGGTCGGCGTGGTGCAGGTTGTGCCAGGACTCGCCGCAGGACAGGATCGCCAGCCACCACACGTTGCCCGACTTGTCCCGCGACTTGAACGGCCGCTTGCCCACCGCGTGGCAGATCGAGTTGATCGACCAGGTCACATGGTGCAGCAGCGCCACCCGCACGAGTGAACCCCAGAAGAACGCGGTGAACGCGCCCCACCAGGACATGGTCACCAGACCACCGATCAGCGGCGGCAGCGCCAGCGACAACACCGTCCAGTAGACGAAATGGCGGGAGACCGCCCGGATCGCCGGGTCCTTGATCAGGTCGGGCGCGTACTTCTCCTGCGGGGTCTGCTCCTCGTCGAACAGCCAGCCGATGTGCGCCCACCACAGGCCCTTCATCAGCGCCGGCATGGTCTCGCCGAACCGCCACGGCGAGTGCGGGTCGCCCTCCGCGTCGGAGAACTTGTGGTGCTTGCGATGGTCAGCGACCCAGCGCACCAGGGGCCCCTCCACCGCCATCGACCCCGCGACCGCCAGCGCGATCCTGAGCGGCCGCTTCGCCTTGAACGAGCCGTGGGTGAAGTAACGGTGGAAACCGATCGTCACGCCGTGACAGCCCAGGTAGTAGAAGAACACCATCAGGCCCAGATCGAGCCAGCTCACGCCCCATCCCCAGGCCAGCGGCACCGCCGCCAGCAGCGCGAGGAACGGCACCACGATGAACAGCAGGAGGGCGATCTGCTCGATCGAACCCTTCTTCTCGCCGCCCAGCGTGGCGGACGGAATCGGAGCGTCGGCCGGCTTGTGGGCCTCTTCGATCACATCGGAACTAGACGAGGTCATGCGCGTCCCCTGGGGGGTCGAGGGTTGAGACAGGTGCCGATCCGCGGCGACCGCACGGGACGAGAACGATTCTTCCCTACGGTTCCGTAACCTACGGCGACGTAAGTATGGCAGCGAGGCGTCTCACAGCAAGAGCCCGAAAGCCTGCGCGTCCTCATGGACACCTATCCTTGGAGTCGGTCGGACAGCGCGGTCCGCTCTGTTTCCTTCCCGGACGTCCGGCCCGTATGCGGACAGGCCCCGCCTGCCGCCCGGCCGACAGACGGGTCCCCTCCAGACGAGCTTCAACACTGCAAGGAGCCGCACCTGTGAGCAGTGCCGACGACCAGACCACCACGACCAGCAGTGAGCTGCGCGCCGACATCCGCCGGCTGGGTGACCTTCTCGGCGAGACCCTCGTCCGGCAGGAGGGCCCCGAGCTGCTGGAACTCGTCGAGAGGGTCCGCCGTCTCACCCGCGAGGACGGTGAGGCCGCCGCCGAACTGCTGCGCGGTACGGAGCTGGAGACCGCCGCCAAGCTGGTCCGCGCCTTCTCCACCTACTTCCACCTCGCCAACGTCACCGAGCAGGTCCACCGCGGCCGCGAACTGCGCGCCCGCCGCGCCGCCGAGGGCGGCCTCCTCGCCCGCACCGCCGACCGGCTCAAGGACGCCGACCCCGACCACCTGCGCCAGACCGTCCAGAACCTCAACGTCCGCCCGGTGTTCACGGCCCACCCCACCGAGGCCGCACGCCGCTCGGTCCTGAACAAGCTCCGGCGCATCGCGGCGCTCCTGGACACCCCGGTCATCGAGTCGGACCGCCGCCGCACCGACGTCCGCCTCGCCGAGAACATCGACCTGGTCTGGCAGACCGACGAGCTGCGCGTCGTACGCCCCGAGCCCGCCGACGAGGCCCGCAACGCCATCTACTACCTGGACGAACTGCACGCCGGCGCGGTCGGCGACGTCCTGGAGGACCTGACCGCGGAGCTGGAGCGGGTCGGGGTGAAGCTCCCCGACGACACCCGCCCGCTGACCTTCGGCACCTGGATCGGCGGCGACCGCGACGGCAACCCCAACGTCACCCCCCAGGTGACCTGGGACGTCCTCATCCTCCAGCACGAACACGGCATCAACGACGCCCTGGAGATGATCGACGAACTCCGCGGCTTCCTCTCCAACTCCATCCGCTACACGGGTGCGACGGAAGAGCTGCTGGAGTCACTCCGCGCCGATCTGGAGCTGCTCCCGGAGATCAGCCCCCGCTACAAGCGCCTCAACGCCGAGGAGCCCTACCGGCTCAAGGCCACCTGCATCCGGCAGAAGCTGGTCAACACCAAGCACCGTCTCGCCACCGACACCCCGCACCAGCCCGGCCGTGACTACCTCGGCACCGCCGAACTCCTCGGCGACCTCCGGCTGGTCCAGGCCTCCCTGCGCGAGCACCGCGGCGGCCTGTTCGCCGACGGCCGGCTGGCCCGCACGATCCGCACCCTCGCCGCGTTCGGCCTCCAGCTCGCCACCATGGACGTCCGCGAACACGCCGACGCCCACCACCACGCCCTCGGCCAGCTCTTCGACCGCCTCGGCGAGGAGTCCTGGCGCTACGCCGACATGCCCCGCGCGTACCGCGCCAAGCTCCTCGCCAAGGAACTCCGCTCCCGCAGGCCGCTGGCGCCCACCCCGGCGCCGGTGGACGCGGCCGGGGAGAAGACCCTCGGTGTCTTCCAGACCGTGAAGAAGGCCCTGGAGGTCTTCGGGCCCGAGGTCGTCGAGTCGTACATCATCTCCATGTGCCAGGGCGCCGACGACGTCTTCGCCGCCGCCGTCCTCGCCCGCGAGGCCGGCCTGATGGACCTGCACGCCGGCTGGGCCAAGATCGGCATCGTGCCGCTCCTTGAAACCACCGACGAGCTCAAGGCCGCCGACACCATCCTGGAGGACATGCTCTCCGACCCCTCCTACCGGCGCCTGGTCGCGCTGCGCGGAGACGTCCAGGAGGTCATGCTCGGCTACTCCGACTCCTCCAAGTTCGGCGGCATCACCACCAGCCAGTGGGAGATCCACCGCGCCCAGCGCCGGCTGCGCGACGTCGCCCACCGCTACGGCGTACGCCTTCGCCTCTTCCACGGCCGCGGCGGCACCGTCGGACGCGGCGGCGGCCCCTCCCACGACGCGATCCTCGCCCAGCCCTGGGGCACCCTTGAGGGCGAGATCAAGGTCACCGAACAGGGCGAGGTCATCTCCGACAAGTACCTCATCCCGTCCCTGGCCCGGGAGAACCTGGAGCTGACGGTCGCGGCGACCCTCCAGGCCTCCGCCCTGCACACCGCCCCCCGCCAGTCGGGGGAGGCCCTGGCCCGCTGGGACGCGGCGATGGACGTGGTCTCGGACGCCGCCCACCTGGCCTACCGGCGCCTGGTGGAGGACCCGGACCTGCCCGCCTACTTCTTCGCCTCGACACCCGTGGACCAGCTCGCGGACCTGCACCTGGGCTCCCGGCCCTCCCGGCGCCCCGACTCCGGCGCCGGTCTGGACGGCCTGCGGGCCATCCCCTGGGTGTTCGGCTGGACCCAGTCCCGGCAGATCGTCCCCGGCTGGTTCGGCGTCGGCTCCGGACTGAAGGCGCTGCGCGAGGCCGGTCTGGACACCGTGCTGGACGAGATGCACCAGCAGTGGCACTTCTTCCGCAACTTCATCTCCAACGTCGAGATGACCCTCGCCAAGACCGATCTGCGGATCGCCCAGCACTACGTCGACACCCTCGTCCCCGACGAACTCAAGCACGTCTTCGACACCATCCGCGCCGAACACGAGCTGACCGTCGCCGAGGTCCTGAAGATCACCGGCGAGAGCGAACTGCTGGACGCCACCCCGGTGCTCAGGCAGACCTTCGGCATCCGCGACGCCTACCTGGACCCGATCTCCTACCTCCAGGTCGCCCTCCTCAAGCGCCAGCGCGACGCGGCCGCCGCAGGCGCCGAACCCGACCCGCTCCTCGCCCGCGCCCTGCTCCTCACGGTCAACGGCGTGGCGGCCGGCCTGCGCAACACCGGCTGACCACCACCACCGCACAGGGCTGTGCCCCCGGGGTCGTACACCCGGGGGCACAGCCATACATGCTCACTGCGACGCGAAGAAGGCCGCCGTCAGCAGCGCGATCCCCGAACCGCCCAGCACCCACGCCACCCGGGTCAGCCGCAGCCCCCCGGCCACCACCACCGACGCCAGCAGCAGCGCGCCGCCCAGCGGCACCCAGGCCAGCAGGACCCCGGCAGGGCCCGACCGGACCACGCCGTCGGTACCGGGCTTCACGATCACGTCGTACGTCTGCCCCCTGCGCACCGCGACCGACTTGCCGACGACCACACGGGAGCGCGCCGACGCGCCGGACGACACCGGGGTGAACGGGCCCGTGCAGGTGTCCGCACCGCACGCGGTCACCTCGATCGTGCCCCGCTCCTTGCCCTTCGTCAGCATCACGTCCTGGGCCGTGCCCCAGGAGCCCCACACCCCGCCGACCAGGATCAGCACGGCGACCGCCCCCATCGACACGACCCGGCCGAACCGCAGGGCGGCGACCGGAGGCGTACGGGAGGAGGGAACCGAGGCAGCAGGCATGGCCGGGATCATTGGCCATGTCCCTACGGCCGGTCAACTGCGGTAGGGGACAAGTCAGGAGTTGTACGTGCTTTGCGCCCGCTCCAGGCCCTCGATGACGAGCGCCTCCGCCGCGTCGGCCGCCCGGTCCACGAAGTAGTCCAGCTCCTTGCGTTCGGCCGAGGAGAAGTCCTTCAGCACGAAGTCCGCGACCTGCATACGACCCGGAGGACGCCCGATCCCGAACCGCACCCGGTGGTAGTCGGCGCCCATGGCCTTCGTCATCGACTTCAGGCCGTTGTGGCCGTTGTCGCCACCGCCGAGCTTGAGACGGAGGACGCCGTAGTCGATGTCCAGTTCGTCGTGGATCGCGACGATGTTCGCCACCGGCACCTTGTAGAAGTCGCGCAGCGCGTTCACCGGGCCGCCGGACAGGTTCATGAACGACATCGGCTTCGCCAGGATCACCCGCCGGCTCGCCGGCCCCGGCGCCCCGATCCGACCCTCCACGACCTGCGCCTGCGCCTTGCCGGCCCGCTTGAACTTCCCCCCGATCCGCCCGGCGAGCAGGTCCGCGACCATGAAACCGACGTTGTGCCGGTTCATCGCGTACTCCGGTGCGGGGTTACCGAGGCCGACGATCAGCCAGGGAGCGTTGGCAGGGGAGGCGCCTGCGGGGGTGGTCACGTCCATGTCTCCTTGATACGCGCCAGCCGCCGCTCCCGGAAGGAAGCAGCGGCTGACGGACGATGAAACGAAGGTGAGGATCAGGCCTCGGCGACTTCCCCGGCCGCCTCGCCCTCTTCACCCTCCGCGGCCTCCTCGGCCTGCGCGGCCAGGACCTGCAGGACGACCGTGTCGTCCTCGACGGCCAGGGTCGTGCCGGACGGCAGGGGGATGTCCTTGGCGAGGACGGAGGCGCCGGCCTCCAGACCCTCGACGGAGACCGTGACGGACTCCGGGATGTGGGTGGCCTCGGCCTCGACCGGAAGCGCGTTCAGCACGTGCTCCAGCAGGTTGCCGCCCGGGGCCAGCTCGCCCTCGGTGTGCACCGGGATCTCGACCGTGACCTTCTCGCCGCGCTTGACCAGCTGCAGGTCGACGTGCTCCAGGAAGCCCTTGATCGGGTCGCGCTGCACGGACTTCGGGATCGCCAGCTCGTTGGACTTGCCGTCGATGTCCAGGGAGATCAGGACGTTCGGCGTACGCAGCGCGAGCAGCAGCTCGTGGCCCGGGAGGGTCAGGTGGATCGGGTCCGAACCGTGGCCGTACAGGACACCGGGGACCTTGCTGTCGCGACGGATACGGCGCGCGGCACCCTTGCCGAACTCGGTGCGCGACTGCGCGGCGATCTTCACCTCGGACATGGTGATCACTCCTCGTAGAGGTAGATACGGACGTGGTCACCCGGCCACGAACGGCCTGCTACGAAGAGCGCGTCGATAACGGAGCGCCGACACCTGTACGGAACAGGTACGGCCTCCCTCGCCGAGCAACTCAAGCAGTCTACTCGGAGGGGGAGGCCGTACCAAAAGGATCTTCAGTTGCTGTGCAGAAACCTCACTGCAGGGTCCTTATACCGCGCCGCTCACTGCTCGTCGAAGAGGCTCGTCACCGAACCGTCCTCGAACACCTCACGCACCGCACTCGCGATCGTCGGCGCGACCGACAGCACCGTGATCTTGTCCAGATCCCGGCTCAGCTCACCCGGCGTCGGCAGCGTGTTCGTCAGCACGAACTCACTCACCCGCGAGTTCTTCAACCGGTCCGCAGCCGGACCCGACAGCACACCGTGCGTCGCCGTCACGATCACATCCTCGGCACCGTGCGCGAACAGCGCGTCCGCCGCCGCGCAGATCGTGCCACCCGTGTCGATCATGTCATCGACCAGGACACACACCCGGCCCCTGACCTCGCCCACGACCTCATGGACGGTCACCTGGTTCGCCACATCCTTGTCACGGCGCTTGTGCACGATGGCCAGCGGCGCACCGAGCCGGTCGCACCAGCGGTCCGCGACCCGCACCCGGCCGGCGTCCGGAGACACCACCGTCAGCTTGTTCCGGTCCACCTTCCGCCCCACGTAGTCCGCGAGCATCGGAAGAGCGAACAGATGATCCACCGGACCGTCGAAGAACCCCTGGATCTGGTCCGTGTGCAGATCCATGGTCAGAATCCGGTCCGCACCCGCCGTCTTCATCAGATCGGCGATCAGCCGCGCCGAAATCGGTTCACGACCCCGGTGCTTCTTGTCCTGCCGCGCGTAACCGTAGAACGGCACAATCACCGTGACGGAACGCGCCGACGCGCGCTTCAGCGCGTCGATCATGATCAACTGCTCCATGATCCACTGATTGATCGGAGCCGTGTGGCTCTGGATCACGAAGCAGTCGGCACCACGCGCCGACTCCTGATAACGGACGTAGATCTCACCGTTCGCGAAGTCGAAGGCCTTCGTCGGGACGACCCCGACACCCAGCTCGTGGGCGACCTCCTCGGCAAGCTCGGGGTGGGCGCGGCCGGAGAAGAACATCAGCTTCTTCTCGCCGGTCGTCTTGATCCCGGTCACAGCACTGTCTCCTCAGAGGTGTCTCAGCCGTACAGCTGGAAGTCCAGCGACCTCCGCGCCGTGACGCGGGAGGCCGAAACAGCTGGTTAGGTGCGGGTGTGCACTTATCACGGTACGACGTCTTCGGCGCACCTGTTTCCGGTCAGTCCTCGCTCACGCCCCGCCGGGACGCCGCCTCGGCAGCCTTCGCCGCCGCACTCCCCGGACGCTTCCGGGCCACCCAACCCTCGATATTCCGCTGCTGACCGCGGGCCACGGCCAGCGAACCGGGCGGCACATCCTTCGTGATCACAGACCCTGCAGCGGTGTACGCACCGTCCCCCACCGTGACAGGCGCCACAAACATGTTGTCCGAACCCGTCTTGCAGTGCGACCCGACCGTGGTGTGGTGCTTGTTCTCACCGTCGTAGTTCACGAACACACTCGCCGCACCGATGTTCGTGTACTCACCGATCGTCGCGTCACCGACATAGGAGAGATGCGGAACCTTGGTCCCCTCCCCGATGGAGGCGTTCTTGGTCTCCACATACGTGCCGATCTTGCCCTTCGCCCCCAACCGTGTCCCCGCCCGCAGATAGGCATACGGTCCCACAGTCGCGTTCGGACCGACATGAGCGGAATCCGCCACCGTGTTGTCCACCCGCGCCCCCGCGCCGACCCGGGTGTCCTTCAGCCGGCTGTTCGGCCCGACCTCGGCACCCTCACCGAGATGCGTGGAGCCCTGCAGCTGCGTCCCCGGATGGACCACGGCATCCCGCTCGAAGGTGACCGTCACATCGACCCACGTGGTCGCCGGGTCCACCACCGTCACACCGGCCAGCATCGCCCGCTCCAGCAACCGGTCGTTGAGAATCCGACGAGCCTCCGCCAACTGCACCCGGTTGTTGATCCCCGCGATCTCCCGGTGATCGCCGGCCACCGACGCACCGACCCGGTGCCCGGCCTCACGCAGGATCCCCAACACGTCCGTCAGGTACTCCTCGCCCTGACTGTTGTCCGTCCGCACCTTCCCCAGCGCAGCCGCGAGCAACTGCCCGTCGAACGCGAACACCCCCGAGTTGATCTCCCGGATCGCCCGCTGCGACTCGGAGGCGTCCTTGTGCTCGACGATGCCCGTCACCGCACCGGACGCGCCGTCGCGCACGATCCGGCCGTAACCCGTCGCGTCCGGGACCTCCGCGGTCAGCACGGTCACGGCGTTGCCGTCGGCGTGATGGGTCTCGGCGAGCCGGGTGAGGGTCGCACCGGTCAGCAGCGGGGTGTCCCCGCAGACGACCACCACGGTCCCGTCGACCGCGCCACCCAGCTCCTCCAACGCCATCCGCACGGCGTGCCCGGTGCCGTTCTGCCGCTCCTGCACCGCCGTCCGGACAGCGGGGTCGACCGCACCGAGATGCGCGCCGACCTGCTCACGGGCGTGCCCGACGACGACGACCAGGTTCTCGGGGTCCAACTCGCGGGAGGCGGCGAGCACATGGCCCACCAGGGAACGGCCACAGATCTCGTGCAGGACCTTGGGTGTGGCCGACTTCATACGGGTGCCCTCACCCGCTGCGAGAACGACGACGGCTGCCGGGCGAATGGCGCTCACGGGGTTGCCCTTCGGCTTTTTGGGATGGGTGGGGGTGACCTCCGCAGGATACCGGGGCGTTTCGTGGGGGACATGAGAGCGGGCCCTGACGGTGCTGTCAGGACCCGAACCGGAGCATGGCTCCCCCGCCAGGACTCGAACCCGGACAGATGGCACCAAAAGCCACAGTGCTGCCAATTACACCACGGGGGAACATTATCGACTAAACCGGACATTTAGCCAGGCCGTCGAGTGGCGCCTCCTACTATGCCGTACCAGGCGCCTTCCATGCGACGGTACAAGTCGGCGCTCTTGAGCACGTAGATGACCAGGCAGCCGCGGTAGGTCTCCGAGGTGTTCTTTCGGCTCGTCTTCGGGTTGTGCCTCTTGAGGGTGGCCTTCTGGAATGCGGAGGGCTCGACGCCCACCGAATCGGCCCAGAACTCCTCGGCTTCGGTCGAGTTGGTCGACTCGTGGATGCTTACCGTGAAGCGCAGGCGCTCGCGCCCACGCCGAGGACGTCGAGCCACCGCAGGAGGAACCTGATGACGTTCGGGTCGCTATTGATGAAGTGCAGTCGTTCGCGGCGACTGTACGGCTTGTCCTTGGCGCCCTCTGCCCAGTAGAGAGCCACGCCCGCCAGGAGCACCTCCCGGTCGGAGAGTTCTCCGACGGCCTGTCCGGCGGCCGCCTTCGCGCGTTGGCGCTCCTCCTCGCGTCGTTGCAGCCTCGCTTCCCAGCCGCGCCTGGCGATAGCCGAGGCATCCTCTGGGGTCCGCCGGCGCTCCGGCTTCGGCAGATCCCAGGTCTCGCGCCCTGTCCCGCAGGTCGTCCTTCGCGTTCGGGCGCTTTGTCCATTCCGGGGGCGGCTCGCCCTCCAGGAGGCGGTTGAGGATGTCGTTGTTGTCGACGTGCAGCCGGTCGCGGATCTGGCGTCGGCTGAGTCCGGCCCGCCGCAGCGCCACCGCCTGTTCCCGGAGCCTCTCGAAGTCCTGGTGTTTGCTGTGTGGATGTGCCATGGGCATACCGCCCGGGCGGAATGATCGATTCCGGGGCCGAACGGGCCTGGTGCAGCAGTTCGAGGGATACCGGTGGGTTTTGGTGTTGTTCGGTTACGGAGGGTGGTGTAGGGCAGTAGACGAAACTCACCGGAAAAGCCCACCTCCGCGCCCGTAGGCTGGACGCATGACCACGACGGGGGCAGACCACACGACGGCCTTGGCAGGGCCGTGGTGGTGGTCGCGGTGGCGTAGTGCGGTTCTGGACGGGGCGCTCGCCCTGGTGTCGGCGCTGGAGTGTGGCGCCGAGGGGATCCCGTTCGCGCGGGACGCGGGGGTTCCGGTGTCGGCCGGGATCGTGTTCGGTTTGCTGGCCGGTTCGGTGCTGTTGCTGCGGCGGAAGTGGCCGATCGCCGTGGTGCTGGTGTCGATCGCGATCACGCCGGCCCAGATGGGCTTCCTGATGGGCATCGTCGGCCTGTACACGCTGGCCGCGGCGGAGCTGCCGCGTCGGATCATCGTGGCGTTGTCGGGGATGACGTTTCTGGGGACGTTGATCGTGACGTTCGTGCGGGTGCGGCAGAGCATGGCGCGCGGGGATCTGACGATGGGGGACTGGTTCGTCCCGTTCGCGGCGCTGGCGACCTCGCTGGGGTTGACCGCGCCTCCGGTGCTGCTGGGCCTGTACGTGGGTGCGCGGCGGCGGTTGATGGAGAGCCTGCGGGAGCGGGCGGACAGCCTGGAGCGGGAGCTTCAGTTGCTCGCGGAGCGGGCGGAGGAGCGTGCGGAGTGGGCGCGGGGTGAGGAGCGGACGCGGATCGCGCGGGAGATGCATGACGTGGTCGCGCATCGGGTGAGTCTGATGGTGGTGCATGCGGCGGCGTTGCAGGCGGTGGCGCGGAAGGACCCGGAGAAGGCGGTGAAGAACGCGGCGCTGGTGGGGGACATGGGGCGTCAGGCGTTGACGGAGTTGCGGGAGATGCTCGGGGTGCTGCGTTCCGGGGACGGTGATCGGCGTCGTACGGCGTCGGCGCCGGCCTCGGCGGCTTTGCCGTTGGTCGCGGTGGGGGTGGCGGCCGCGGCGGCGGCTTCGCGGGTGGCGGAGGAGGAGGGGCCGTACCTCTCGGAGCTGGAGGAGCTGATCGGGCAGTCCGCGGCGGCCGGGATGGTGGTCGACCTGTCGGTGGAGGGGGACGTGCGGTCGTACGCGGTCGAGGTGGAGCAGACGGCGTACCGGGTGGTGCAGGAGGCGTTGACGAACGTCCACAAGCATGCGGCGGGTGCCAAGACCCATGTGCGGCTGGCGCATCGGGTGGCGGAGATCGCGATGCAGGTGGAGAACGAGCCGCCGCCGGAGCCGGCGTCGGCGGCGTCGGCGGGTCTGCCGTCGGGTGGGAACGGTCTGGTGGGGATGCGTGAGCGGGTGCTGGGGTTGGGCGGGGTGTTTGTGTCGGGGCCGACGGATGCGGGGGGGTTCCGGGTGTCCGCGGTGATTCCGGCGGCGTGAGCGGTGGCGTGCTTCGGGGTTATGCCTGCGTGGTGAGGCGTTGGGGTTCTACGCCCGCGATGAGGGTGGTGAGGGCGTGGTCGATGTCGTGGCCCACGTACCAGTCGCCGGTGTGGTCGAGGGTGTAGATGCGGCCTTCGGCGTCGATGGCGAGGAGGGAGCGGGTGTCGGTCTCCTCGCCCAGGGGGCAGACCTCGGTGTCGAGGGCGCGGCCGAGGTCGCCGAGGGTGCGGGCGAGGTGGAGGCCGTGCAGGGGGTCGAGGTGGAGGGTTGCGGGGGCGATCTGGCGGCCGGGGCCGGTGGGGTTGATGTGCAGGCCGCCGAATTCGGCCCAGGCTTCTACGGCGGCGGGGAAGACGGCGTGCCGGTGTCCGGCGGGTGAGGTGTGTTCGCGGAGGGCGTCGGCCCAGACCTCGGCCTGTTTTATGTCCCAGCGTCCGGGTTGCCAGCCGGCGGCGCGCAGAGCCGCGTCGACGGGCACGGAGAAGCGGGTGGTGGAGGTGCGGTCGGGGTGCATCTGCCCTTCGTTCGTGTTTGGTGCGGGTGCGGGTGCGGGTGCGGGTGCGGGTGCGGGTGCGGGTGCCGGGCGTTGGGTGCCGCCTGCTGCGGCGGGTGTTGCGTGGATGGGGGTGTGCGTCAGTCGTCGGTGGCGGTGGGGTCGACGATGCGGACGCCGAAGTGGGCCGTGAGGGCGGCGCAGGCCCGGCAGAGGGCGGCGAAGCTGCCGTGCAGGGGGTCGCCGTCCTCGCGTATGCGGCGGGCGGTGAGCTTGGCCTGCTTGAGGGCTTTGCGGGCTTCGCCGTTGGTCATGGGTTTGCGGGCGGCGCGTTTGCTGCGGGCGCTGTCGGCGGTGGCGATGTGCCGTGAGATGAGGATGGCCTCGGCGCAGCGGCCGGTGAACCGGTCGCGTTGTCCGCTGGGCAGGGTGTCGAGGAACTCCTGGACCAGCGGGTGCAGCGGGGGCGGCTGGTCGCCGCGGGCAGCGGTGCCGGTGAGGGTGGCGCCGCGGACGGAGAGGGCGGCGGCGACGGTGGGCAGAATGCCGTCGCGGCGGTGCCGGAGGGTGGGAGCGGGCGGTATTTCGGTGCTGCTCCAGCCGATGCGGGGGTCGCCGGTGGTGGCGCCGGGCATGGCGGTGTGCGGTCCCGTCTGTGTGGCGTTCATGATCGTCTTCCCCTCCCGGGCATCCCCCCGAAAGTCACAGACTGCCAAATCCCGTGGCGGGTGGGGAAGCTGGGGCGGTGCGACACGCCCGGGTTTGGGCAGGCTGTCACGGCGGGGTGACGGCTGGTCACGGAAGCGGAGGCCCGGTGACCGGGGTTCGCGTACCGCATAGGCTGTCGGCACCGCGATGGGCGCGGTCGACGCGTCTGGGACGTGGGAGAGACAGCCGGATACGGGCCGTGGCGTGCTTTGGGGTGCGGTCTCGGTTCGTACAGAGTGCCGCAGGGGGCAACCGTCATGACGACAGGTCGGCTCGGGCAACAGGCCGCGCCGCCGAACGCGGCCTATGCCGGGCAGGTCGTGCATTTCCCGGATCCGGTCCGGGCGGCACGTCACCCGAGAGGAGTACGTGTCGACGAGCATGGCTACCCCGACTTCTCGCCCTACGCGCGTGCGGCGGCGGAGATCGCGGACCCGCCGGAGGGCTTCGGGGTCGACGAGTTGCGGCTGACGGACTACGTGTCGGCGAACGCGGTGCTGTCCGCTTCGGGTCATGAGCTGTGGGACATGGTGCCGGCGGTGGCGACACCGCACGGCTGGACGTGGCATCACGTGGCCGGGTCGCGGCGGCTGGAGCTGGTCCCGGTCGAGGTGAAGGCGTTGCTGCGGCATCACGGCGGGGTGGCGACGGCACGGGTGGACCAGGGCAAGCGGGGCACGCGGCCGTTGCAGGAGACGCGTCCGGCGCATGTCGGGCTGCCGAAGTCGGGTGTGGCGGTGTCGGAGTCGCAGGTGCAGGGGGTCGAGGAGGACCTGGGGTACCGGCTGCCGGGTGCGTACCGCTCCTTTCTGAAGGCGGCGGGCGGGTGCGCGCTGGTGGGTACGGCGCTGGACGCCGGACTCGGTCTGCTGCTGGACCAGCCGTTCTTCACGGTCCGCGACGAGGCCGCGGTCAACGACCTCGTGTACGTCAACAAGTGCCTGCGGGACCATCTGACCAAGGACTACCTGGGCGTGTGTTTCGTGCAGGGCGGTCTGCTGGCGGTGAAGGTGAAGGGCGACCGGCTCGGCTCGGTGTGGTTCTGCGCGTACGACGATGTGCGCGACGTGGATCCGTCGTGGTCGCCGGCGGAGCGGGTGGAGCGGCTGCTGCTGCCCTGCGGTGAGGACTTCGACGTGTTCCTGTCGCGGCTGGCGGGTTCCCCGCCGGAGCTGGAGACGGTGGCGAACCTGATGGTGGACGGCGGTTTCGCACGTGTCGTCTCTGCTGGCCCGGGGGAGTGAGTTTCGGCATGGTGACGTTCGCGCAGGCGCAGGAGCGCGCGGAGGAGTGGATCAACGGGGACGTGCCGGCGTATCAGCACCGTGAGGTGCGGGTACGGGAGTTCGGCCTCGGGTTCGTGGTGTGGGGCGAGGACCGTGCGGAGGGTCCGCGTTCCGACGCGGGCGGGCAGCGGCTGGTGATCGCCCGGGACAGTGGCGACGCGACGCTGTGGCCGGCGCTGCCGGTGGGCGAGGTGATCCGCCGGTACGAGGAGGAGTACGGCCGTGAGGCGGAGATCGCCGACGCGGTGCCGGCGCCCGCGGCGCGGGTCGACCTGAACCAGACCTCGTTCCTGTTGAGCCCCCCGGAGTGGCTCCAGGAGGCGGCGGACAAGCTGGGTATTCCGGATCGGCGGTCGGGGGCCGACGGGGCGTCGGCGGAGGGGGCGGCGGGCGGGGCCGGTACGGGGGCCGGTGGGCTCGCGGAGACGCAGGCTGGGGTGCCGGCGGGTGCCGGTGGGGCTTCTTGGCCGGCGGCCGCGGGTGGTGCGAGTGGTGCGGATGGCGCCGGAGTGGGTGCGGGCGAGGGGGCGTCCGTCGGGGCGCAGGGTGCGCCGAGTGCGCCGGGCGTGCCCAACGTGCCTGTCGGCGCGACCCCTTGGTCGGGTACCGACACGAACGCCGATGCCGGTGAGGACCGTTCCGTGCCGTTGCCCGCGACGGTGTTCGCGCCGCCGCTGAGCGACTCCGGCGACCGCGGGCTGGGGGACGCCGAGACGGCGCTGATGTCGGGGGGCAGCCAACTGCCGCGCACGGCGGTGTCTCCGGCTCTCGACGAGGCGAGCGCGCAGGGCGTGCGGGGTGGGGCGCCCGGAGCGCCGCAGGACAGCACGTCCCCGCTGCCTCCGCCGGGCGCCCCGGCATACGGCTACCCGCAGGGGCCGGCGGCCCCGGGGACGCCCCCGCCAGGCGCGCCCGCCGATCCGCCGGCGCCCGCGGCTCCGCCCGCGTCTTCTTACGGCTATCCGCAGGCCCCCGCCGCCCCGAGCTACGGCTACCCGCAGGCGTCGGCCGGTGCTCCGGGCGTGCCTCGGCCGCCGGTGGGTCCGGCCGCTCCGGGCCGCCCGTTGGCGCCGAACGCCGGTGACATAGCGGACGCCGCGACAAGCAGGGCCGCACCTCCTCCGCGCAGGGCGCGCGGTGCGGCCGGTGCGCCGCCTCCGCCGCCGGGCGCCCCGGGAACTCCGGGTGCACGCCCCGGGGGTGCGCCTCAGCCGTCCGCGCCGGGTGCGCCGGCGGGCGGGTATGTGCCGACGCAGATGGTGTCGGCGTTGGGTCCCGAGGGACCTGGGGGTCCCGCGGGTGCGCCGCAGGCGCCGGGCGTGCCGACTCCGTCGGGCGCCCCCGACTTGCCCGGGGCGCCGGGCACTCCGGGTGGGACGCCCCCCGGCGATGTCCATCGTTCGGCCACGATGCTCGCCGACCCGAGCGTGATGGGACGGGGCGCGCCTCAGCCTCCGGGAGCCCCAGGTGCCCCGGCTGCCCCGGGCGTACCTCCTGCGCCCGGCGCACCGCCGCCGCATGCCCCAGGCGCACCCTTTGCGCCCGGCGCGCCGCAAGCCCCGAGTGCCCCTGGTGCCCCGCAGCCCCCTGGCGCCCCCGGCATGCCTCCCGCGCCTGGCGCGCAGGGCTCTGCTGGTGGTGCGCGTGGGGCGGTTCACCACGCGGAGACCGTGCTGGCCGCGCCTCCGGTGGGTGCCCCGGGCGCGCCGTTGCCCCCGCCCGCCCCTGGCGCACCCGCGGCACCGGGCGTCCCCGGTATGCCGCCGGGTGCCCCGAGCGCGCCGTTGCCCCCGCCCGCCCCTGGCGTCCCCGGTATGCCGCCGGGTGCCCCGCAGATGCCGCCGCCGATGCCGGCCGGTGCGATGCCGCCGCCGCCCGGGCAGCCTGTGCCGGGGCAGCAGCCGCAGGCGTACGGCTACCCGCAGCAGGGTCAGCCGACAGTGGGCCCCGGCTACCAGGCGGTGCTGCGCTACCGTGCGCAGGACGGTTCGGAGCAGCAGCTGATCCGGCGTTCGGCGCCGGGTACGCCTCACCCGGAGTGGCAGATCTACCACGAACTGCGGGCGATGAACGTGCCGCCGGACCAGGTGCTGGAGCTGCACACGGAGCTGGAGCCGTGCGAGCTGCCGGGTGCCTACTGCGCGCGGATGATCCGGGAGCAGTGGCCGCAGGCGCGGCTCGCGAGCATCGCGCCGTACGGGACGGATCACGCCAGCCGGCAGCAGGGGATGCGGCAGTTGCTGGCGCACCAGGGCGAGCTGCACCAGGTGGCGGCGGGTCCCGCGCGGCCCGCGCCGGTGCGGGCGCCGTTGCCGCAGGTGCAGGCGGCGCCGCCGATCCCGCCGGAGGCGATCGCGCAGGAGCTGGGGGCGGCGTTCGGTCCTGGCGTGTTCCGGTTCGAGCAGGCGGCGGTGTCGCGGCAGGGCGTGCCGCCGATCGTGGCGCACACCCTGGTCGCGGCGGGACTGCCGCTGGACATGGGGCCGTTCTTCTGGGCGCAGGCCCAGCCGGGCCGTCCGGTGCCGACGCTGGCGGAGCTGGCGCAGGAGCGCGGGGTGCAGCCGGCGCCGGACGCGGGGTCGTACCTCGTGATGGGCACCGACTTCGGCAAGGCGATCTGTGTGCAGTACGGCACCGCGAACATCGTGGCCGTGCCCGTGGAGGCGGGGCCGGGCGGGGCGTCCGTGCCGCCGCAGTTCGTCAGCACCGGGCTGCCGGAGTTCGCGCGCTGCCTGGCGCTGCTGGGCCGGATGTGGCGGCTCAGGTTCGGCCTTAACCAGGAGCAGGCGGGCCGCTGGACCGTCGACTTCCAGGCCCAGTTGGCCTCCCTGGACCCGGCGGCGCTCGGTTCGCCGGAGAGCTGGTGGTCGGTGCTGCTGGAGCAGATGTGGGACGGCCTGTTGTAGCGCGGCGGTAGGAAGAACGGCCGGTGGGGGCCGGTCCGGTCGGGTGACCGGACCGGCCCCCACGCGCGCGTGCACGCCTTTGTTCCCGGGGCCGTGGCGGGGCCGCGGTGCTGAGCTGGTACCGCGGGGCGCACGGCCTGTGCGTTCGCGCCCCCTGGTGCTCTCGTGGGCCCGGGTGTGACACGCGGTGCTTCGGCCGTGACATCTCTGCGGAGTGTCGCGTTATGAACACTTACGCCCGATCCATCAAGATGTGCGCGAAATCATCATTTCGTGCGGGTCCGGCGGAGAGGGGTTCCAGGGTGAGCAGCGCATCGATGTCGCCGTACGGCTTCGTGACCGTCCGGGGGCGTGGTTACCGCCCCGAGCAGGTCGACGCGTTCCTGGTGGCGCTCTCGCAGGACAGGGACGCCGCGTGGGAGCGTGCCGCGCGGCTCACCGTGCTCGCCAAGGACATGGAGGCGGAGGCCGTGCGGATGCGTGCCGTCGTCGCCGAGCTCCCGCCCCAGACCTACGAGACGCTCGGGGACCGTGCGCACCGTGTGTTCCGGCTCGTGCTGGAGGAGGCGTCGGCCGTACGCAACAACGCCCGGCGCGCGTTGACCGACGGGGTTGTGCAGGCCGAGACGGGCGCCGAGAACGCGCTCTGTGTGGCGCGCGAAGAAGCGGACGCGCTCCGCGCGGACACCGAGGAACGCGCCCGCCAGCTGCTTCTCGCCGCGCGCGCCGAGGCCGACGAGATCCGCATCGGCGCCCGGCTGGAGGTGAAGGAGATGCGCTCCGAGGCCCTCGCGGCGTTGCGCGAGGTGCGGCAGCGCACCACCGGGATGCTCGCCGAGCAGGCCAGGGAGCACGCCGAGCGCTGGAACGAGGTGGAGCGCGAGGAGGCTGCGCGCGCGGCCGCGGTCGACGCGCAGAACGCCGAGCGCATCGCCCGCGCGGAGGCCGCCCTGTCCGAGGCGAAGCGTGCCCTGGGCGAGGCGGAGGAGTGGGAGCACCGTTCCCAGGAGGCGGCGCGTGTGCGTGCCGACGAGATTCTCGCGGAGGCGCGGGTCCGGGAGGAGCGCATCGCGCGGGAGACCGAGCGGGTGCTGCGCGAGCACGGGGAGACCTGGGACGACGTACAGGCGCACATGGACCACATGCGCGACAGCCTCATGACCCTGACGGGGCGTGTGGCGACCGAATAGCGCCTCGCCGCCCACCTCCGCGCCCCCGGCGCACCACCCGCTCCGCTCAAGCTCCCCGGCGCCCGGCTCCCGCGAGGATCCAGCCCTCCACCGCCTCGTACTGCCGTCGCTGTTCCGCCGCCCCGCGCCGGCCGGAGACGACCGTCCCCAGCCATCCCAGGAGGAAGCCGGCCGGGATGGAGACGATGCCGGTGGTGGTGAAGGGGAACCAGTTGAAGTCGGCGTGCGGGAAGGCGGTACCCGGTGAGCCGGAGACCAGGTTCGTGCCCGGCATCAGGAGGAGCACGGTGAGGGTGCCGCCGAGGAGGGTGCACATCAGGCCGGTGCGGGTGTAGCGGCGCCAGAAGAGGCCGTAGACCAGGGCGGGGGCGAGGGCGGAGGCGCCCAGGCAGAAGGAGAGGGTGGCCAGGGGCTGGAGGCTGTGGTGCTGGACCAGGGTCGCCAGCAGGATCGTGGGGACTCCTATGGCCAGCGCGCTGACGCGGGCGAGTTTCATCTCGCGGCGGACCGGTGTCTCCTGGGCGCGCGTGGCGAGGACGTCGTGGGCGAGGGAGTTGGCGCAGGCGAGGATCATGCCGGCGACGGAGGCGAGCAGGGTGAGGAAGATCGCCGTGGTGACGGTGGTGAAGAGCAGGGTGCCCGCCGTCGACACGTCGGTCCCGAACGCCGCGCGGGAGCCGAGCAGATAGGCGGTGTTGCCCTGCGGGTCGGCGGCTGTGATGGCGGTACGGCCGACCAGCGCGGTGGCGCCGAAGCCGACGACGCTGATGATCAGGACGAACAGGGCGACGCCCGACACGGCCCAGGACATCGAGCGGCGGACCTGGCGGGCGCCGGCGGCGGTGTACATGCGCATGGTGACGTGCGGCAGGCAGGCGCCGCCGAGGACGATGGTCAGCTCCGAACTGATCATGTCCAGGCGGGGGTTGGACCCTCCGGCGAACTGGAGGCCGGAGTGCAGGTAGGCGGTGCCGGCGCCGCTGCCCCGGGCCGCCGCGGCGAGCAGGGCGCCGGGGTCCCAGTCGAAGCGGCGCAGGATCAGCAGGGCGACCACCGTGCCGGAACCGAGCAGCATCACGATCTTCAGGATCTGGATGAGGGCGGTGCCCTTCATGCCGCCGATGGCCGCGTAGCTGATCATCAGCGCGCCGAGGCCGATGACACAGCCGGTCTGCACGGACTCGTCGGAGAAGCCGAGGATGAAGGCCATCAGCTGGCCGGCGCCGGCCAGCTGGACCAGCATCAGCGGCAGCAGGGCGGCGATGGTCACCGCGCAGGCCGTGATCCGTACGCACCGGCCGGGCATCCGGCGGGCCAGCGCGTCGCCCATGGTGAACCGGCCCGCGTTGCGCAGCGGTTCGGCCAGCAGGAACATCAGCAGCATCAGCGACAGAGCCGTGCTGAGGGCGAGGACGACGCCGTCGTAGCCGCACAGGGCGATCACGCCGCCGGTGCCGAGGACGGTGGCGGCGGAGATGTAGTCGCCGGCGATGGCCAGGCCGTTGCGCAGTGGGGAGAGGGAGCCGTAACCGGTGTAGAACGCGTCGAGGTCGTCGCGGTCCGGGCCGGTGAGCACGCACAGCAGGAGGGTGAGCGTGGCGACGGCGGTGAAGGCGACCAGGGACATGGACTGCGCGGAGTCGCTGAAGCCGGTCACCGTACCGCTCCCCGCTTTTCGTCGAGTTCCGCCGTTCTGCGGATGCGGTCGGCGAGCGGGTCGACGTGGCGGCGCGCGGTGTGCTCGTACAGGGCGATCGCCAGCCAGGTGACGGGCAGTTGGAGGAGGGCGAGGAGCAGGCCGGCGGGTACGCCGTCGGCGACCGTGCTCGTCATCAGGCGCGGGGCGAACGCGGACAGCACCAGGAAGAGGGTGAAGTAGCCGAGCGCGGTGAGGGTCGCGGTGCGCCGCTGGAGGCGGTAGGCGCCGCGCAGCACCCGCAGGTCGCTGTGGTGGCCGACCGGCTCCCGGTGCGGCACATGGCGGGGCCGGGGCGGCTCCGGCGGCAGCGGCTGCCAGGGATAGGTGAGATGTGACGGCTCGCGCGGGGAAGCGTCGTAGGACATCCCGGTGCTCCTTGCGTGGCTCGGGTCCGTGGCGGCGGACCGCAGGGAGGGGAGGGAGCGGGGCCACGCACGCTACTCGCAAGTAGCCGGGGCTCGCGGCGTTTTTCGCCAACTGGCCGACCGGTATGCGCTTACTGGGGGAGAGCGCGCCTGACCTCGGGTGTTACCCGCGTTAACTCCGGGGCGGGAGTCAGGCCTCGAGGGCCCGGGTTGACGTCAGTCCTTGAGGACCGGGAAGCGTCGTGGTGCCACCCCGACCTGGCGGGAGTGCGCACCCACGTGACCCTCACGCGAGGAGAGGGGGGAGGCTGCCTGCACCGAAGGGTGGAGCCGGACCCGGAGAAGGGCTCCACCCGGCGGTGGACTTCCCCTAGGGGGTCCTCCGTACTACGGCTCGGGGAGGCTTCGTACCGCCGGAGGAGGAGACGGCACCCCTGCCGTCCTTAACCTGGCTTCAGGCCGCCGGGGGGCGGTTGACCGAACCGGCGGGGGTGGGGTTTTCCCCCGGGAAAGACGGGGCTTCGCACCAGCGCGGAGGGACCCCGCGCACCGCGAGACTCATCGTCGTACCAATCGCTGCACAGCAAGGCGCGGCATCGCGCCGCCCGTTCGCTGACCGACTTAGGAGACATACCGTGACATCGGCTGTGACCATTCCCAGGCACGGGGGCACTGGAGGGCGTACGGCCGTTGCCGCGCGGGCGCGGCAGGTCGTCAAGGCGTACGGGTCCGGGGAGACCCGTGTCGTCGCTCTCGACCACGTCGACGTGGACATCGCGCGGGGGCAGTTCACCGCGATCATGGGCCCCTCGGGGTCCGGTAAGTCCACCCTGATGCACTGCCTCGCCGGGCTCGACACCGTGACGAGCGGTCAGATCCACCTGGACGAGACCGAGATCACCGGCCTGAAGGACAAGAAGCTCACGAAGCTGCGCCGGGACCGGATCGGGTTCATCTTCCAGGCGTTCAATCTGCTGCCGACGCTGAACGCGCTGGAGAACATCACGCTGCCCATGGACATCGCCGGGCGCAAGCCCGACAGGGAGTGGCTGGGGCGCGTGGTCGACACCGTGGGGCTCGCGGGGCGGCTCAAGCACCGTCCCACGCAGCTCTCGGGCGGTCAGCAGCAGCGCGTGGCCGTGGCGCGCGCCCTCGCCGCGCGCCCCGAGATCATCTTCGGTGACGAGCCGACCGGAAACCTCGACTCCCGCGCGGGCGCGGAGGTTCTCGGCTTCCTGCGCCGCTCCGTCGACGAACTGGGGCAGACCATCGTGATGGTCACGCACGACCCGGTGGCCGCCTCCTACGCGGACCGCGTGCTCTACCTCGCCGACGGCCGGATAGTCGACGAGATGTTCAAGCCGACCGCGGAGACCGTCCTGGACCGCATGAAGGACTTCGACGCGCGGGGGCGTACGTCATGACCGTCCTGAAGACCTCGATGCGCAACTTCGTCGCGCACAAGGGACGCATGGCCCTGTCGGCCGTCGCCGTGCTGCTGTCGGTGGCGTTCGTGTGCGGCACGCTGGTGTTCACCGACACGATGAACACGACGTTCGGCAAGCTGTTCGCGGCGACCTCGTCCGATGTGACGGTCAGCGCCAAGGGCGCCTCCGACACCGGTGCGACGACCTCCGACAACGGCAGGCCGCCCGTCATGCCGGCCTCGGTGGTCGCCCGGGTCCGTGCGGCGGACGGCGTCAAGGCGGCCGAGGGAACGGTCTTCTCGACGTCCGTGACCGTCGTCGACGCCAAGAAGGACAGCCTGTCGCCGTCCAGCGGGGCACCGACCATCGTCGGCAGCTGGAACTCCAACGACGCCCGCACCATGAAGATCACCTCCGGCGCGGCGCCGAAGAACTCCGGCCAGGTCATGGTGGACGCCGACACCGCCGACAAGCACCACCTGGAGCTCGGCGACGAGATCGGCGTGATCAGCGCGGTCGGCACGCACACCGCGAAGATCTCCGGCATCGCCGACTTCACCGTCACCAACCCCGGTGCCGCGATCTTCTACCTGGACACCAGGACCGCGCAGCGCACCCTCGTCGGGCGAAGCGGTGTCTTCACGAACGTCAACGTGACGGCCGCCTCCGGTGTCACCGACGCGCAGCTGAAGAAGAACGTGATCGGCGAACTCGGCGCCGGCTACCAGGTGCAGACCGCCAAGGAGACCGCCGACGCCAACCAGAAGGACGTCGCGAGCTTCATGGACGTCATGAAGTACGCGATGCTCGGCTTCGCCGGGATCGCCTTCCTGGTCGGCATCTTCCTGATCATCAACACCTTCTCGATGCTGGTCGCCCAGCGCACCCGGGAGATCGGCCTGATGCGGGCCATCGGCGCCGGCCGCCGCCAGGTCAACCGGTCCGTGCTCGTCGAGGCGCTGCTGCTCGGCGTGGTCGGCTCGGTCCTCGGCGTCGGCGCGGGCGTCGGCATCGCGGTCGGGCTGATGAAGCTCATGGGCTCGATGGGCATGCACCTGTCGACCAGCGATCTGACGGTCGCCTGGACGACGCCCGCGCTCGGTCTGGTCCTCGGCGTCGTCGTCACCGTCCTCGCCGCCTACCTGCCCGCCCGGCGGGCCGGCAAGGTCTCCCCGATGGCCGCGCTGCGCGACGCGGGCGCCCCCGCCGACGCCAGGGCAGGCGTCGTACGCGCCCTGCTGGGCCTTCTCCTGACCGCCGGCGGCGGCTACGGCCTCTACCTGGCCGCGGGCTCCGACAAGGCGTCGGAGGGCGCCGCCTGGCTGGGCCTCGGCATCGTGCTCTCGCTGATCGGGTTCGTCGTCATCGGCCCGCTGCTCGCGGGCGCCGTGGTACGGGTCCTGGGCGCCGTCCTGCTGCGGATGTTCGGCCCCGTCGGACGCATGGCCGAACGCAACGCGCTGCGCAACCCGCGCCGTACCGGTGCCACGGGCGCCGCCCTGATGATCGGGCTCGCGCTGGTCGCCTGCCTCTCGGTGGTCGGCTCCTCCATGGTCGCCTCCGCCACCGACCAGCTCGACAAGACCGTCGGCACGGACTTCATCATCCAGTCCGACAGCGGCCAGCGGATCACCCCCCAGGCCGTCAAGGCGATCAAGGACACGTCGGGGCTCGCGCGGGTCACCGAGTACCGGGTCACCGAGGCCGACTACACCACCCCCGACGGCAAGACGCTCAGGGACACCGACATCACGGCGGCCGACCCGACGTACGCGACCGACCTGCGGACCAAGACCGTCGCCGGTGACCTCAAGGACGCCTACCTGCCGGACTCGATGTCCGTGCACGAGAAGTTCGCCAAGGCGCACGGCATCCACCTCGGCTCGAGGATCACCCTCAGGTTCAAGGAGGGGCGGACGGCCCGGCTGACGGTCCGGGCGATCACCAGCAGCGACGGCCTCATCGACGCCGGAGCCAAGTACACGTCGATCGCCACGCTCGCCAAGTACGTGCCGGCCGACAAGATGCCGCTCGACGACTTGGTCTTCGCCACCGCCAAGGACGGGCAGCAGGACAGCGCGTACAAGACGCTCAAGAGCGCGCTGCACGACTACCCGCAGTACACCGTGCGCGACCAGACCGACTACAAGCAGGCGCTGAAGGACCAGATCGGCCAGTTGCTGAACCTGATCTACGGGCTGCTCGCCCTGGCGATCATCGTCGCGATCCTCGGTGTCGTGAACACCCTGGCGCTCTCGGTGGTCGAGCGGACGAGGGAGATCGGCCTGATGCGGGCCATCGGCCTCTCCCGCCGCCAGCTGCGCCGCATGATCCGCATGGAGTCCGTGGTCATCGCCCTCTTCGGCGCCCTGCTGGGCCTGGGGCTGGGCATGGGCTGGGGTGCGACGGCCCAGAAGCTGCTCGCCCTGCAGGGCCTGAAGGTCCTGGACATCCCCTGGCCGACGATCATCGGGGTCTTCGTCGGCTCGGCCTTCGTGGGCCTGTTCGCCGCACTGGTCCCGGCGTTCCGGGCGGGCCGCATGAACGTCCTGAACGCGATCGCGACGGACTGACGGGAGCGACTGAGAGACCACCGCATACGGGGGAAAGTCCGGCGCCGAGGAGCCACGGGGGTCTTCTCGGCGCCGGACGCATGCCCGGGAGAGGGCAACCGGATCAGTCGAGTACGGCAATGGCCTCGATCGCGACCAGATGCCCGGGTACGTCCAGTGCCGCGACGCCGATCAGCGTGGCCGGCGGCGCCAGGGTGCCCCCCGGTGCCGTGGCCGCCCGGGAGATGCCCTCCAGGAGCGTCGGCATCTTGTCCGGGGTCCGGTCGACGGCGTGGACGGTCGGCTTCGCCACATCGCCGAAGGTGCCGTCGGCCCCGGACAGGGCGGCGGCGACGTCGACGTGACACCGCTCGACCTGTGCGGCGAGAACCCGCGCATGCTGGAGCGCAACGGCCTGGTCGAACGGACCGTCCACCCCACCGTCCCGCCCACACCGAGACGGCCCGGCGGCGCTTCGACGACCGACGGCACCGCGGCTGACGGCACCGGGCGATTCGCGTGGCATATGTGACTCCTGGTGTCCGCGGCGGAGGTTGTCCACAGCCCCCGGCGCACGCCCACGCGGCGACGTAGGCTGGAGACCCCCCGGTCGCAGCCCGCGCCGGGCACTTCGCGTTGCCCACCCCCGGACGAAAGCCGCCCTGAATGAGCCTGCACGGTCTGCTCGACGCCGTCGTCAAGGACGCCGCACTCGCGGAAGCGATCAAGGCGGCCGCGGACGGCAACCGCATGCACGTCGACCTGGTCGGCCCCCCTGCGGCCCGCCCCTTCGCGGTCGCCGCCCTGGCCCGCGAGACCGGCCGCCCCGTGCTCGCGGTCACCGCCACCGGCCGCGAGGCCGAGGACCTGGCCGCCGCCCTGCGCACGCTGCTGCCGTCCGAGGGCGTCGTGGAGTACCCCTCCTGGGAGACGCTCCCGCACGAGCGGCTCAGCCCCCGCAGCGACACCGTCGGCCGCCGCCTCGCCGTCCTGCGCCGGCTTGCCCACCCCAGCTCCGACGACCCCGAGACCGGCCCGGTCTCCGTCGTCGTCTCGCCCGTACGGTCCGTGCTGCAGCCGCAGGTCAAGGGCCTCGGCGACCTGGAGCCGGTGGCTCTGCGCACCGGCCAGAGCGCCGATCTGAACGAGATCGTGGAAGCCCTCGCGGCCGCCGCCTACGCGCGCGTGGAGCTCGTCGAGAAGCGCGGCGAGTTCGCCGTGCGCGGCGGCATCCTGGACGTGTTCCCGCCCACCGAGGAACACCCCCTGCGCGTCGAGTTCTGGGGCGACGACGTCGAGGAGATCCGCTACTTCAAGGTCGCCGACCAGCGCTCCCTCGAGGTCGCCGAGCACGGCCTGTGGGCGCCGCCATGCCGCGAGCTGCTGCTGACCGACGAGGTCCGCGCACGCGCGCGTGCCCTCGCCGAACAGCACCCGGAGCTGGGCGAGCTGCTGAACAAGATCGCCGAGGGGATCGCGGTCGAGGGCATGGAGTCGCTCGCCCCGGTCCTGGTCGACGACATGGAACTGCTGCTCGACGTGTTGCCCAAGGACGCGATGGCCGTCGTGTGCGACCCGGAGCGGGTCCGCACACGTGCCGCCGACCTCGTTGCCACGAGCCAGGAGTTCCTGCAGGCCTCCTGGGCGGCCACCGCGGGCGGCGGCGAGGCGCCTATCGACGTCGACGCGGCCTCCCTGTGGTCGATCGCGGACGTCCGCGACCGCGCGCGCGAGCGGGACATGATGTGGTGGTCGGTGTCGCCGTTCGCCGCCGACGAGGAGCTGTCCGCCGACACCCTCAAGCTCGGCATGCACGCCCCGGAGACCTACCGCGGCGACACCGCCAAGGCTCTGGCCGACACCAAGGGCTGGCTGGCCGACGGCTGGCGGACGGTGTACGTGACCGAGGGCCACGGTCCCGCCTCCCGCACTGTCGAGGTGCTCGGCGGCGAGGGCATCGCGGCCCGTCTGGACGTCGACCTGGGCGAGCTGAGCCCTTCGGTCGTGCATGTGTCCTGCGGTTCGATCGACTACGGCTTCGTCGACCCGGCGCTCAGGCTGGCCGTGCTCACCGAGACCGACCTGTCCGGGCAGAAGGCGGCCGGCCGGGACGGCGCCCGCATGCCCGCGCGGCGCCGCAAGACCATTGACCCGCTCACCCTGGAGCCGGGCGACTACATCGTCCACGAGCAGCACGGCGTCGGCCGCTACATCGAGATGGTGCAGCGCACCGTCCAGGGCGCCACCCGCGAGTACCTGGTCGTCGAGTACGCCCCCGCCAAGCGCGGCCAGCCGGGCGACCGCCTGTACATCCCCACCGACCAGCTGGAGCAGATCACCAAGTACGTCGGCGGCGAGGCGCCCACCCTGCACCGGCTCGGCGGCGCGGACTGGACGAAGACCAAGGCGCGCGCCAAGAAGGCCGTCAAGGAGATCGCGGCCGATCTGATCAAGCTGTACAGCGCGCGGATGGCCGCCCCCGGGCACGCGTTCGGCACGGACACACCGTGGCAGCGCGAGCTGGAGGACGCCTTCCCGTACGCGGAGACCCCCGACCAGCTGACCACCATCGCCGAGGTCAAGGAGGACATGGAGAAGTCGATCCCCATGGACCGCCTGGTCTGCGGCGACGTCGGCTACGGCAAGACCGAGATCGCGGTCCGGGCCGCCTTCAAGGCCGTACAGGACGGCAAGCAGGTCGCCGTCCTCGTGCCCACCACCCTGCTGGTGCAGCAGCACTTCGGCACGTTCTCCGAGCGGTACTCGCAGTTCCCGGTGAGCGTGAAGGCGCTCTCCCGCTTCCAGACCGACACCGAGGCGAAGACGACCCTTGAGGGCCTCAGGGAGGGCGCGGTCGACATCGTCATCGGCACCCACCGGCTGTTCTCCTCGGAGACCAAGTTCAAGGACCTCGGTCTGGTCGTCGTCGACGAGGAGCAGCGCTTCGGCGTCGAGCACAAGGAGCAGCTGAAGAAGCTCCGCGCCAACGTCGACGTGCTGACCATGTCGGCGACCCCGATCCCCCGCACCCTGGAGATGGCGGTCACCGGCATCCGCGAGATGTCCACGATCACCACCCCGCCGGAGGAGCGGCACCCGGTGCTCACCTTCGTCGGCCCGTACGAGGAGAAGCAGATCGGCGCCGCCATCCGCCGCGAACTGCTGCGCGAGGGCCAGGTCTTCTACATCCACAACCGGGTCGAGTCCATCGACCGCGCGGCCTCCCGCCTCCGTGAGATCGTCCCCGAGGCGCGCATCGCCACCGCCCATGGCCAGATGTCGGAGTCGGCGCTGGAACAGGTCGTCGTCGACTTCTGGGAGAAGAAGTTCGACGTCCTCGTCTCCACGACGATCGTCGAGTCCGGTATCGACATCTCCAACGCCAACACCCTCATCGTCGAACGCGGCGACACCTTCGGCCTGTCCCAGCTGCACCAGCTGCGCGGCCGGGTCGGCCGGGGGCGTGAGCGCGGGTACGCATACTTTCTGTACCCGCCGGAGAAGCCGCTCACCGAGACCGCGCACGAACGGCTCGCCACCATCGCCCAGCACACCGAGATGGGTGCCGGCATGTATGTGGCGATGAAGGACCTGGAGATCCGCGGCGCCGGCAACCTGCTCGGCGGCGAGCAGTCCGGGCACATCGCGGGCGTCGGCTTCGACCTGTACGTCCGGATGGTCGGCGAGGCGGTCGCGGACTACCGGCGGCAGCTGGAGACCGGGGAGATCGAGGAGGAGCCGCCGCTGGAAGTCAGGATCGAGCTGCCCGTCGACGCGCACGTCCCGCACGACTACGCGCCCGGCGAGCGGCTGCGTCTCCAGGCGTACCGGTCCATCGCCTCCGCCAACTCGGAGGAGGACATCAAGGCGGTCCGCGAGGAACTCACCGACCGCTACGGCAAGCTGCCCGAGCCGGTGGAGAACCTGCTCCTGGTCGCCGGACTGCGGATGCTCGCCCGCGCGTGCGGGGTCGGCGAGATCGTCCTCCAGGGCACCAACATCCGCTTCGCTCCGGTCGAGTTGCGCGAATCGCAGGAGCTGCGGGTCAAGCGGCTGTACCCGGGGACCGTCATCAAGCCGACCGCCCACCAGCTGCTGGTGCCCCGCCCGAAGACCGCGAAGGTGGGTGGAAAGCCGCTGGTGGGGCGGGAGTTGCTGGGCTGGGTCGGCGAGTTCCTGGCATCGGTTCTCGGGTCGTAGAACGGGCGAGGCGCGGCTGGTGCCGGTTTCCTTGACACTGGCCGCGTCCCCTCCCCGTCCCGGCACGGCGCCTGCGTCACCGGCCGGCCTCCGCGCCCGCCCGGCCCGGGGCGCTGGACGACTTCGGGCGACGGCGGTACGCCCCTGACGCTCGCCGCGCCCCGGCACCCCTGCACACCGGACCTCGTTGTCGACGCGACCGCCACGGCGACCTTCGGCCCGCCGGGCCTGCACTGATCGCGGCACGGTGTCTGCCCCGGGCCCTGCCGGCGCTGAGCGGCTCGGCAAGGCGTGCGGTGCGGCGGGCGCTGCGGTGTGTGACCGTGGCGCGGTGTGAGCGGGCGCGAAGGGGTACCTCCCGGGCTTCTTCCGGAGCGTCAAAGCGGGTTCTGATAAGGGGGAGTTGGTCGCTGTCCGCCCCTTTGGGTCCTGTTCGATGCGAACCGCGCTGCGGCTACCGTGGGCCGGGAGAGATCCGCCCGCGTGGAGGCGGAGACAGGGAAGGAAGAGGGGGCGCACGTGACGCGTCTGAGGGGCGGGGCGGTCATCGCTGTCGTCATGATCTTCGCCGTGACCGGCTGTAAGGACCTGCAGGACAAGGGGAGCCCGGGAGCCCCGGGCACGGGCGGCGGCGGGGGAGCGGCGCTGACCGCCGCCGACGCGCTGACCGTCAAGGGCCGGGCGCCGAAGACCGGTTACTCCCGGGAGAAGTTCGGCTCCGCCTGGGCGGACACCGACTCCAACTCCTGCGACACGCGGGACGACATACTCAAGCGGGACCTCAAGGAGGTGAAGTTCACCGACGGCGACTGCAAGGTCTCCTCCGGCGTACTGGACCCGGACCCCTACTCCGGCAAGGACGTCACCTACAAGCGCGGCCGCAGCCTGGTCGACATAGACCACCTCGTGGCCCTCTCAGACGCCTGGCAGACGGGCGCCAAGTACTGGGACGCCAGCAAGCGCATAGCCCTGGCCAACGACCCGCTCAACCTGCTGGCCGTCGACGCGAGCGCCAACCGCGGCAAGGGCGACGGCGACACCGCCACCTGGCTGCCGCCCGACAAGGCCTACCGCTGCACCTATGTCGCCGCGCAGGTGGCCGTGAAGAAGAAGTACGGCCTGTGGGTCACCGCCGCCGAGAAGACCGCGATGAAGAAGGTCCTCGCCACCTGCCCCGGCCAGAAGCTTCCCGCGGGCGGAAACCCGACCAAGGCACCGTCGCGCTTCAAGGCACACTGACGCGACGGCTCGCGCATCGGCCCGCGCCGGGGGCGTGGACGGGGCCGCCCGGCGCCCGGCACACAACGGTTCGATACAACCCGGACCGCACGTCGGCATCGGGCCATATGCTCGGAGCGACCACCGCGCGACCGGTGTTGTCCGTAAACGGATGCACCGGACGGGCAGGTACGCCCTATTTCAGGCAATACAGGAGCGATCATGCAAGGCCAGGGCCATGCGCAGCCGGTGCAGCGGCCGCCGCACGACGCGGTACTGGTCCTGGTGCGCGTGGTGTTCGTGGCGATGGGAGTGTTCAGCGCCGGCTTCCTGGCCTGGGTGATGATGCTGCGGCTGGCCGTGGTGACCCGCAGGCCGGCGGAGTTCGGCCTGCTGGTGGCGGTGGCCGCGGCCGACCTCCTCAGCATCGTGCTGCTGGCCACCGAGCCCGGCGACGACGTGCACACGGCCGGCGGCTACCTGGGGATCACGCTGCTGTTCGGCACGCTCCTGGTCACGACCATCTACTATCTCGCCGCCGACGTACGCCACTTCCAGCGGCAGCGCGAGGCGTACGCGGCGCAGACGTACGGCTACGCGCCCCCCGCCTCGCCGTACGCCACGACGACGCCCCTGCGCGCGCAGCCGCCGCACACCCCGCCCCCGCACACCGTGCCCCCGATACCCGCGCCGCCCCAGCGCCCGGGGCCCGCGCGGATCGACCAGGTGCGTGCCGAGCTCGACGAGCTCAGTGACTATCTGCGCAAGCACGACAGCCGTAACGAGGGCGGAAGGTGACCGTGGCGACCGGGCGGACCGTCGCCGACCGCTACGAGCTGTCCACGCTCATCGGGCAGGGCGGCATGGGCCAGGTCTGGACGGCGTACGACCAGCGGCTCGACCGGCGCGTGGCGGTGAAGCTGCTGCGCCCCGACAAGGTGGCGGGCGCGGACGCCGACGAACTGCGCCGCCGCTTCCTGCGGGAGTGCCGGGTGACCGCGCAGGTCGACCATCCCGGCCTGGTCACCGTGCACGACGCGGGCACCGAGGGCGACGAGCTGTTCCTCGTCATGCAGTACGTGGACGGCACCGACCTCGCCGGGCACCTCGCGGAGCACGATCCGTACCCCTGGCCGTGGGCGGTCGCGGTGGCCGCGCAACTGTGCGCGGTGCTGAGCGCCGTGCACGCCGTGCCGATCGTCCACCGCGACCTCAAGCCGCGCAACCTGATGGTCAAGCAGGACGGCACCATCACCGTCCTGGACCTCGGTGTCGCCTCCGTGATGGACACCGACACCACCCGCCTCACCCACACCGGCACCCCCATCGGCTCGCCCGCCTACATGGCGCCCGAGCAGGCGATGGGCGGCGCGGTCGGTCCGTACACGGACCTGTACGCGCTCGGGGTGCTGCTGCACGAACTGCTCAGCGGGGAGGTGCCGTTCGCCGGCTCCACCTCGCTCGGCGTGCTGCACCGGCATCTGTACGAGCAGCCGGTGCCGGTGCGCCGGCTCCGCCCCGAGGTGCCCGAGCCGCTGGAGGCGCTGGTGCTGCGGCTGCTCGCCAAGGACCCCCAGCACCGGCCCGGCTCCGCCCAGGAGGTGTACGAGAACCTCGTCCCGCTCCTGCCCGCGCGAGGCATGCATACCGGGGCGCCCCTGGACCCCACGCGCCCCTTCCTGCGCCCGCACGCTCCCTGGCCGGACCGCGCGCGGACGCCCGCGCCCCAGCCCGCCGCCCCCGTGGCCGCCGTACCCGCAAGACCCGATGTCGCCGCCGCCGTCGACGAGGTCAAGCGGCTGCTCGGGGAGGGGCGCATCACCCAGGCCGTCGACATCCTGGGCGCGATCCTGCCGGTCGCCGCCGACCAGCACGGCGAGCGTTCCACGGTCGTACGCACCCTGCGCAAGCAGTACGCGGCCACCCTGATGGACGACGGCCAGTACCGGCGCGCGCTGCCCGAACTGCGCCGGCTCGCCGACGAACGCGCCGCCGAGGCCGGCCAGGCCGACCCGCAGTCCCTGCGCTTCCGCTACGAGACCGCCCAGTGCCTGGAACAGCTGGGCGAACCGGCGGCGGCGCTCGCCGAGTACCGCGCGCTGCTGCCGTACTACGAGAACCAGTACGTGGCCGGCGATCCACAGCTCGCGCACGACGTGCGCCGCCGGATCGGGCATCTGCTGCTCGCGCTCGGCGACCGGCCGGCCGCCCAGGACACCCTCACCCGGCTGCTGCTCGACGTGGAACGGCTGCACGGACCCGGCCACCCCATGGCGGGCGAGATCCGGCGGACGCTCCAGTGGCTGGGACAGGTGCGGGGCTAGGTCCTGGCGGACCCGGCACGCGCGACAGGGGCCCCGCGGTCCAAGTGCCTTGCCTCTTCTTGCACAATGATCCTCCTTGCACAGTGCACACACAGGGGTGGGGTTACGGCATGTCCAGCCATCGGCAGTCGAAGAAGCGCAGATACATCACCTGGGGCGTGGCGGGAGCCGCGGTCGTCGCCGGGGGTGGGATAGCGGCGCAGACGTCCATGGCGGCCACCACCTGGCCCGCCCAGAAGACGTACACCGGCCGCGCCTTCGACACCTGCACCGCGCCCTCGCTCGGCGCGATGAACGCCTGGCACGGCGGCCTCTACGGCGCCGCCGCCGTCTACATAGGCGGCAAGAACCGCGGCTGCGCCCAGCCCAACCTCACCGCCTCCTGGGTCAAGTCCGTCTCCGCGGGCGGCTGGAAGCTCATCCCGCTCTACGTCGGCGCCCAGCCGTCCTGCCAGAGCGGCTCCAACCCGGAGAAGATGACCACCGCCAACGCCGCCTCCCTCGGCACCAGCGACGCCACCGACGCGGTCGCCAAGGCCGCCGCCCTCGGCATGAAGGCGGGCAGCCCGATCTACCTCGACATGGAGGCGTACGACACGACGAACACGTCGTGCAACAACGCCGTCCTCACCTATGTGCGCGCCTTCGACAAGCAACTGCGCGCGAAGATCTACCGCGCGGGCTTCTACGGCTTCACCAGCTCCAGCGCCAAGGCGATCGCGAACGCCACCGACAAGACGGACCTGCCGGGCAACCTCTGGTACGCGCTGTGGGACAAGAACAACACCACCACGGCGGACTGGCCGTTCGGCGCGACCCAGTTCACCGGGCACAGCCGGGCGCACCAGTACATGGTGAACAGCAAGGAGACGCGCGGCGGTTACACGATCACCGTGGACCGTGACGCGTGGGACGCGCCGGTGGCGATCACGGGCTGAGCCCGTCCGTACCGCAAACCCTTCCGGGGAGTGGCGCGGCGGTGCCGGATGCGCGAGTGAATCGTTGGTCGAATGGGTTGGCCAGAGCTTGCCGACTGCCTACCATCGATCACCGCAAGACTTTGTGCACCGTCGCACAATCTCCTCGGGAGGTTCCCTTGCACCGCCGCCGTCGCACCGCGCTCCTCCTCTCCGCCGCGATCGTCACCGCGGCCCCCCTCCTCACCGCCTGCGGAAGCGACGCGCACCCGGGCGCGGCGGCCGTCGTCGGCGGCCAGCGGATCAGCGTCGCCCAGCTGCAGACCCGCGTGAACGAGGTCCGCCAGGCGCAGCGCGCGGCGGTGCCCGACGAGCGGCAGTACCAGCAGGTACTCGCCGCCACCAGCAGCCTCACCCGGGACACCCTGCACAACATGGTTCTCGACCAGGTGCTGCACCGGGCCGCCCAGGACGCGGGCATCAGCGTCACCCGCAAGGAGATCCAGCAGATGCGCACCGGCCTCGAACAGCAGGCCGGCGGCTCCAAGGCGCTCCAGAACGCCTGGCTCCAGAAGTACGGCGTCGCCCCCAAGCGCCTGGACGACAACCTCCGCCTCCAGCTGGAGGCCCAGAAACTCGCCCAGCTCCTCGGCACCGACACCACCCAGCCCGCCTTCTGGAAGGCACTGTCCAAGGCGTCCCAGGAACTCCACATCGACCTCAATCCGCGCTACGGCGCCTGGGACGTCGAGAAGAGCAGCCGGGTGGACGCCAAGACGCCGTGGGTACGGGAGGTCACGTCGTCGGGGACGCAGGTGACGGCGTAGGCGGGGCCGACGGAAGCGGTCATACGATCGCTTGATCATCCCCATCCTGTGGACAACGCCCGAGGTCGGCGGCGCGGGTGCGTTACGTTCGGATCGTGAACACCACCAGCCCGGAACCCTCTGCTCCCACCGCCCCCGACACCGGCCGGATCGTCCTGCTCACCACCAGCCACCGCGTCGCCCCCGGCCTGCTGTCCTGGCCCGCCTGGCAGGCGCTGCGCTCGGCGGACCGTGTGCTGTGCGCGGACGGCGCGCATCCGCAGCTGCCGTATCTGCGCGAGGCCGGGACGACCGTGGACGAGGCCGCCCCCACCGCCCAGGAGCTGGTCGACGCCTGCGCCGGCGGGCGGACGGTGGTGGTCGTGGCGACGGGTGAGGGCGAGCCCGCCCTCACCGACGGCCTGGCCCGCCTCGCCGGCTCCGGCCGGGTCCCGATGCCCCAGCTGGAGCTGCTCCCCGCCTCCTACGACCTGCCCGGCGCCCGCCTCCTCGACCTCGTCCAGGTCATGGACCGCATCCGCACGGAGTGCCCCTGGTCGTCCCAGAAGACCCATGAGGGCCTGGCGAAGTACGCCATCGAGGAGGCGTACGAACTCGTCGAGGCGATCGAGGCCGGCGACCGCGACGAACTGCGGGAGGAGCTGGGCGACGTGCTCCTCCAGGTCGTCTTCCACGCGCGCATCGCCCAGGAGGACCCGGACGCCCCCTTCTCGGTCGACGACGTGGCAGGGGGCATCGTCGCGAAACTCATCCACCGCCACCCGCATGTCTTCGGCGACGAGACCGCCTCGACACCGGAGGAGGTCAAGGAGCACTGGCTGCGCACGAAGGCGATCGAGAAGCGGCGCGAGTCGGTCACGGACAGCATACCCCTCGCCCAGCCGGGTCTCGCCCTGGCGGCGAAACTCGCCTCCCGGGTGCGGACGGCGGGGATGGAGGTACCACTGCCCAAGGCGGAGGACATCGGGTACCAACTGCTCGCGCTGGCGGTACGGGCCGAGGCGGAAGGGGTCGACCCGGAAGCGGCCCTGCGCGCGGCGGCCCGGGCCTACCGGGACGCGATCAGGGAGACGGAGGGCCACTGACACGGTCCCGTGCCCTGCGGCTACCGTCGAGGAGTGACCGACCAGCCCGCCCCTCACCCAGCGGTTCCCCAGCCCACCGCCCCCGACCTCTTCACCTGGGAGTTCGCCGCCGACCCCTACCCCGCCTATGCCTGGCTCCGGGAACACGCGCCCGTGCATCGCACCCGGCTTCCCAGTGGGGTCGAGGCCTGGCTGGTCACCCGCTACGCCGACGCCAGGCAGGCCCTCGCCGACCCCCGGCTGTCCAAGAACCCGGCGCATCACGACGAGCCCGCGCACGCCAAGGGGAAGACCGGGATCCCCGGGGAGCGCAAGGCCGAGCTGATGACGCATCTGCTGAACATCGACCCGCCGGACCACACCCGGCTGCGCCGGCTGGTCAGCAAGGCGTTCACACCGCGCCGGGTCGCCGAGTTCGCGCCCCGGGTGCAGGAGCTGACCGACCGGCTCATCGACGGGTTCGCGGACCGGGGCGAGGCCGACCTCATCCATGAGTTCGCCTTCCCGCTGCCCATCTACGCCATCTGCGACCTGCTGGGCGTCCCCCGTGAGGACCAGGACGACTTCCGGGACTGGGCGGGGATGATGATCCGACACGGGGGAGGGCCGCGAGGCGGGGTCGCGCGGTCCGTGAAGAAGATGCGGGGATATCTGGCCGAGCTGATCCACCGGAAGCGGGAGGCGCTGTCCGCCGAGCCCGCCCCCGGTGAGGACCTCATCTCCGGGCTCATCCGGGCCTCCGACGAAGGCGAGCACCTCACCGAGAACGAGGCCGCCGCCATGGCTTTCATCCTCCTGTTCGCCGGCTTCGAGACCACGGTCAACCTCATCGGCAACGGGACGTACGCCCTGCTCACCCACCCGGCACAGCGCCGCCGCCTCCAGGACTCCCTCGCCGCCGGCGAACGCGGGCTGCTGGAGACCGGTGTCGAGGAACTGCTGCGCTACGACGGGCCGGTGGAGCTGGCCACCTGGCGGTTCGCCACCGAGCCGCTCGGCATCGGCGGGCAGCGCATCGCGCCAGGCGACCCGGTCCTCGTCGTACTCGCCGCCGCGGACCGGGACCCGGAGCGGTTCGCCGAGCCGGACACGCTCGACCTCGCACGCCGGGACAACCAGCACCTCGGATACGGCCACGGCATCCACTACTGCCTGGGCGCCCCGCTCGCCCGCCTGGAAGGACAGACCGCGCTCGCCACCCTCCTCGGCCGTCTCCCCGACCTGCGACTCGCGGTGGCGGAGAGCGAGTTGCGCTGGCGCGGCGGGCTCATCATGCGCGGACTGCGCACGCTCCCCGTGGAGTTCACTCCCGACGGCCGATGAGCCCACCACCGGCACCCACCACGGCATCCGCCACCGGCACGCCTCCCTCCGGCCTCCCACCGGCAAAGATGACCAGTGTTCAAGTCTGTGATCTTCACGTGATCTGCGCGGCATTAACTTGTGACAAGTGATCGTCTGCCTATACGTTCACCCATCAGTGCGACGCCCCGGCGGGACCCGTCGCCGGTCACCGCTGTCGCTCGAAAGGTTTCCGCATGCTCTCCGGGAACGGTCGTCACCGTCGCCCCCGTCAGGCTCCGGCCATCCTCGTCGCGGCCGGCGTGACCGGCTCCGCCATCGCCATCCCGCTCCTCGGGGCGGCGAGCGCCAACGCGGCCGACGGCAGCACCTGGGACCGGGTGGCCGAGTGCGAGAGCGGCGGCTCCTGGAGCATGGACACCGGCACCGGCTACTACGGCGGCCTGCAGATGTCCCAGGACGACTGGGACCAGTACGGCGGCCAGGAGTACGCCACCACGCCGGACCAGGCGAGCCGTTCACAGCAGATCGCCGTCGCCGAGAAGATCCTCGCCGACCAGGGCACCAAGCCCTGGCGGACCTGTGCCCTGCTCGCCGGGCTCTCCTCGGACGACGCCTCGGTGAACGTCGACACGGGCCTCGACGGATCGGACAACACGTCGGGCTCCTCCGACTCGTCCTCCGGGTTGTCAGATTCGTCCTCTTCATCTGATTCATCCGGTTCATCTGATTCCGGCTCGTCCAACTCCTCCTCGGGTGCCGCGAACTCCGGAGCCGGCTCCGCCACCCCGTCCCCGAGCGCGAGTGAGGACTCGGGTACGGGCGCCCCTGCCGACTCCACCAAGGCGGACAAGTCGGGATCCAACGGCTCCGGCACCTCGAAGGCGAGCGAGAACCCCGTCGTCGCGTCCGAAGCCGATGAGTCGGACGATTCATGGCAGACCGGCGGCTCTTGGAGCCTGGTCGACACGGGAGCCGTGAGTGGCGGCGGCAAGCATCGCGGCGGCTCGGCGGACGAAAACGTGACAAACGGTCAGAGTGCGACTTCTTCCGGCCGTCACGCCTCCCGTGACGCCGGCACCTACGCCGTCCGGGACGGCGACACCCTCGCCTCCATCGCCGACTCCCTTGACCTCGACGGAGGATGGCGCGCGCTCTATGCCGCCAACAAGGCCGACATCGGCACCGACCCGAACCACATCGCCCCCGGTCAGACCCTGAAGCTCGGCACTGAAACGGACGAAGACTAGCGGGAGTTGGCGCTCTCGAACCGCCCCACTTAGAAGTCAAATGTCCGGTTTGGTGAAAGTGTGGGATGAGTCTCAGAAGCCCTGATCATCTTTGAAATTCACCTGATCGCCTGTTTACGGTCAAGGCCGCTCGTCACCACGAGCCCCGGCCGTCGCAACGCCGAGTCCTGCCAGCGACTGCCCGGGAACAGTCGTCGCGTCAAGCGCCGTAGGCAGGAGCGGGGGACCCAAGGTAAGTGCCGGGACCGGTAGTTGAGGCTGCCGTGTCCGGCTCGGGGTGAAGCCGCGCACCGCGAGGTGCGCGGCAGGGCAACTCAACCGGCCCGAACCCGACAGCTCACCTCGCAGGCGTCGGTGAGGGGATCCACCATGCTGTTTTCCGGCAAGGGCAAGCACCGTCGTCCGTCCAAGGCCACCCGCGCCGCCGCGCTCGCCGGCGTGACCGGTGTCGCCATCGCCGCCCCGCTGATGGCGTCCGGCACCGCCTCCGCCGCCACCGCCTCCGAGTGGGACGCCGTCGCCCAGTGCGAGTCCGGCGGCAACTGGGCCATCAACACCGGCAACGGCTACTACGGCGGTCTGCAGTTCTCCGCCTCCACCTGGGCCGCGTACGGCGGCACCCAGTACGCCGCGCAGGCCAACCAGGCCGGCAAGGCGCAGCAGATCGAGATCGCCGAGAAGGTCCTCGCCGCGCAGGGCAAGGGCGCCTGGCCGGTCTGCGGCACGGGCCTGTCCAGCGCCGCCTACACCGGCAGCAGCTCGTCCTCCAGCTCCAGCTCGTCGAACAGCGGCGCCAGCAGCCGTACGACCGACACCCAGGCCGCCTCCCGCTCCGCCGAGCGTCCGGCCGCCAAGAAGACCGTCACCACCCCGACCGGCAAGAAGGTCAAGAAGGGCGACGGCGAGTACAAGGTCGTCAAGGGCGACACGCTCAGCTCGATCGCCGAGAAGCACAAGGTCAAGGGCGGCTGGCAGGCGCTGTTCAAGCTGAACAAGGACATCGTCGACGACGCCGACTTCATCTACCCGGGTCAGCAGCTGCACCTGAAGTAAGCGCCCGCGAAGTAATAGGCGGGCGCCAGCTGAACCACAGCGCCCGCACAGCCGTGCTCCTCACAGTGAGGAGCACGTGAGGGCCACCCCCGTCCCCCCACGAGCCCCCGCTCCGGTGCGTTTTCCCCCGTACGCACCGGGGCGGGGTTTCTCTTTGCCGTCCTCTTCTTGACCCGCTCTTCTTCCGTTCTTCATCGGGCCCCCCTTTGTTCCGCGCGTGAACAATGAGTACCGTCTGTGTGTCCACGGGCCGGTCGGTCGGCCGGCTGACGGCCCCGGGACGGTTAGGCTCTAGTCGCAAGGCTGAGCAAGGGCCGACAAGGCCCGCGTGCGCCCGCACAACCAGCGTCACATCCCAAGAAGGAGATGCTCGTGCCGTCCATCGACGTCGTCGTAGCCCGGGAAATCCTGGACTCCCGAGGCAACCCCACGGTCGAGGTCGAGGTCGGCCTCGACGACGGCAGCACGGGTCGTGCCGCCGTCCCGTCCGGCGCCTCCACGGGCGCCTTCGAGGCCATCGAGCTCCGCGACGGTGACCCCAACCGCTACCTGGGCAAGGGCGTCGAGAAGGCCGTCCTCGCCGTGATCGAGCAGATCGGCCCGGAGCTGGTCGGCTACGACGCCACCGAGCAGCGCCTGATCGACCAGGCCATGTTCGACCTGGACGCCACCGACAACAAGGGCTCGCTCGGCGCCAACGCCATCCTCGGCGTCTCCCTCGCCGTCGCCCACGCCGCCTCCGAGGCCAGCGACCTGCCGCTGTTCCGCTACCTGGGCGGCCCCAACGCGCACCTGCTGCCGGTGCCGATGATGAACATCCTCAACGGCGGCTCGCACGCGGACTCCAACGTGGACATCCAGGAGTTCATGATCGCCCCGATCGGCGCGGAGTCGTTCTCCGAGGCGCTGCGCTGGGGTGCCGAGGTCTACCACACCCTGAAGAAGGTCCTGAAGAACAAGGGCCTGTCCACCGGCCTCGGCGACGAGGGCGGCTTCGCCCCGAACCTGGAGTCCAACCGCGCGGCCCTCGACCTCATCCTCGAGGCGATCAAGCAGGCCGGATACGTCCCGGGCGAGCAGATCGCGCTGGCGCTCGACGTCGCCGCGTCCGAGTTCTACAAGGACGGCAAGTACGAGTTCGAGGGCAAGTCCCGCTCGGCCGCCGAGATGACCGAGTACTACGAGGAGCTCGTCTCCGCGTACCCGCTGGTCTCCATCGAGGACCCGCTGTTCGAGGACGACTGGGCCGGCTGGAAGGTCCTCACCGACAAGCTCGGCGACAAGGTCCAGATCGTCGGCGACGACCTCTTCGTCACCAACCCGGAGCGCCTGGCCCGCGGCATCGAGGACGGCGCCGCCAACGCGCTGCTCGTCAAGGTGAACCAGATCGGCTCGCTCACCGAGACCCTGGACGCCGTCGAGCTTGCCCAGCGCAACGGCTTCAAGTGCATGATGTCCCACCGCTCCGGCGAGACCGAGGACGTCACCATCGCCGACCTCGCCGTCGCCACCAACTGCGGCCAGATCAAGACCGGTGCCCCGGCCCGCTCGGAGCGCGTCGCCAAGTACAACCAGCTGCTGCGCATCGAGGAGATCCTCGACGACGCCGCGGTGTACGCCGGCCGCAGCGCCTTCCCGCGGTTCCGCTCTGCGGACCAGTAGGCACAGCAAGGGCTGACCGGGCTGACCCTTACGGGGTCAAGCCTTAGCCAGTCGTACGTACGTCCCCGTACCGGTCCCGTACCGTGTGCGGGGACGTACGCGCGTGTGAACGGGAGGCGGGGACATGGCCGCGAAGGACCGGGACCGGTTCTCCACCGCGACCAGGCTGAAGTTGCTCGGCGAGCAGACGGCGGCCCGGGTCTACCGCTCCCAGACCAGGCGCCAGGCCCGCCGCTCCCGGCTCACCGGCCGCGCCGCGCTGCTCGCGATCGTGCTCTGCACGATGATCGTCGCGCTCGCCTATCCGATGCGGCAGTACGTCTCCCAGCGCGCCGAGATCGCCGACCTGGAACGGCAGCAGGAGCAGGCCCGGCAGCGGGTCGAGCAGCTGCGGGACGTCAAGGCCCGATGGCAGGACGACGCGTACGCCGAGCAGCAGATCCGGGAGCGGCTGCACTATGTGATGCCGGGGGAGACGGGGTACATCGTGATCGACCCCGCCGTCGCCAAGCAGGCGCACGCCAACCTTGGGGCGGCCGACCGGCCCTGGTACGCGAACGTCTGGGACGGCGTCGACAAGTCCGACGCGTCCGACCAGTGAACCGACAGAAAGCCACACAGAACACAGTCATGCAAACGCCTCCGCCCTCCACTCCGCGCACCGAGCCGACCGACGCGGACGTCGAGGCCTTCAAGCAGCAGCTCGGGCGGCCGCCGCGCGGGCTGCGGGCGATCGCGCACCGGTGCCCCTGCGGGCAGCCGGACGTCGTGGAGACCGCGCCGCGGCTGCCGGACGGCACGCCGTTCCCGACGCTGTACTACCTGACGTGCCCCAAGGCCGCGTCCGCCATCGGCACCCTGGAGGCCGACGGGGTGATGAAGGAGATGACGGCGCGGCTGGAGAGCGATCCGGAGCTGGCGGCGGCCTACCGGGCCGCGCACGAGGACTACATCCGGCGCCGGGACGAGATCGAGGAGCTCACGGGGTTCCCGAGCGCCGGCGGGATGCCGGACCGGGTGAAGTGCCTCCATGTGCTGGTCGCGCACTCGCTGGCGGCGGGGCCCGGCGTGAACCCGCTGGGGGACGAGGCGATCGCCATGCTGCCCCAGTGGTGGCTCAAGGGCGCCTGCGTGGTGACAGGGCCGGCCGAGACGTCACGAACAGAGAAGGAACACCAGTCATGACCCGCGTCGCCGCCATCGACTGTGGCACCAACTCCATCCGGCTGCTCGTCGCCGACGCCGACCCCGGGACCGGGGAGCTGGTCGATCTGGACCGGCGGATGGTGATCGTGCGGCTCGGGCAGGGGGTCGACCGGACCGGGCGGCTCGCACCCGAGGCGCTGGAGCGGACCTTCGCCGCCTGCCGGGAGTACGCGGCGGTCATCAAGGAGCACGGGGCGCAGCGGCTGCGGTTCGTCGCCACCTCCGCCTCCAGGGACGCCGAGAACCGGGACGAGTTCGTGCGCGGGGTGCTGGACATCCTCGGTGTCGAGCCGGAGGTCATCAGCGGCGACCAGGAGGCCGAGTTCTCCTTCACGGGTGCGACGAAGGAGCTGACGGGCCGCGACGACCTCGCCAGGCCCTTCCTCGTCGTGGACATCGGCGGCGGCTCCACCGAGTTCGTGGTCGGGGACGAGCACGTGCGGGCCGCCCGGTCCGTGGACGTCGGCTGTGTGCGGATGACCGAGCGGCACCTGGTGCACGAGGGGCACGTCAGCGACCCGCCGACCGAAGCCGAGATCGCCGCCATGCGGGCCGACATCGAGCGCGCCCTCGACCTCGCGGAGCAGACCGTGCCGCTGCGCGAGGCGCGCACCCTGGTCGGTCTCGCCGGATCGGTCACCACCCTCTCCGCGATCCACCAGGACCTGCCGGAGTACGACTCCGCCGCCATCCACCACTCCCGTATCCCCTACGACCGGGTCCGGGAGATCACCGAGGGCCTGCTGCACTCCACCCACGCCGAGCGCGCCGCGATCCCCTCCATGCACCCTGGGCGCGTCGACGTCATCGGTGCCGGTGCCCTCGTGCTGTTGTCGATCATGGATCGGGTGGGCGCGGCGGAGGTCGTGGTGAGCGAGCACGACATCCTCGACGGGATCGCCTGGTCCATCGCCTGACCTTCCCGACCACCTCCGATGAGCATGCGGAACGACGGGTGAGCACCCCGGACGGCCCCTGACACGCCGTGCCACGACACACCGCCGGAAAAGTTCGTGAAGTTCTTCACAAGGAATTCCGTGCAGGTGGGGGGTCGATCCGCCCCGGTTGGGCCGTACGGGGTCTCAACAGGCCCGGGAGCGCGCTCAGGAGAGCGTTCGGAAGGTGTTCCGGGAGGGTCTCGTGAGGGTGACATCCGGTGTCCCGAGGGTGCCCCGGAAGCCTGGAGAGGCAGCTCACGCGGCATTGACAACGGGTCGTATCGGAAGTGGGTTCCCGCTGTTGACCATGACCTGTGTCACGTGGGCGGCGGAGTGTAGCACGACCCCCGCCGAACCTTGTGAAGGGGCGCACGAGCGACCCCCCGGGGGCGGGTGGATACTCGATGCCATGAGCACCACGGAGCGTCCCAGGATCCTCGTAGTAGGCGGTGGGTACGTAGGCCTGTACGCAGCTCGGCGCATTCTCAAGAAGATGCGCTACGGCGAGGCGACCGTCACGGTCGTCGACCCCCGGTCGTACATGACCTACCAGCCCTTCCTCCCCGAAGCCGCCGCCGGCAGCATCTCCCCTCGGCACGTCGTCGTCCCGCTGCGACGCGTGCTGCCGAAGGCGGAGGTCCTCACCGGCCGGGTCACCACCATCGACCAGGACCGCAAGGTCGCCACGATCGCCCCCCTCGTGGGCGAGGCGTACGAGCTGCCGTTCGACTACCTGGTCATCGCGCTCGGCGCGGTCTCCCGTACCTTCCCGATCCCCGGCCTCGCCGAGCAGGGCATCGGCATGAAGGGCATCGAGGAGTCCATCGGCCTGCGCAACCACGTCCTGGAGCAGCTGGACAAGGCCGACTCCACGACCGACGAGGAGATCCGCCGCAAGGCGCTCACCTTCGTCTTCATCGGCGGTGGCTTCGCGGGCGCGGAGACCATCGGCGAGGTCGAGGACATGGCCCGCGACGCGGCGAAGTACTACAAGAACGTGTCCCGCGAGGACATGCGCTTCGTTCTCGTCGACGCTGCCGACAAGATCCTTCCCGAGGTCGGCCCGAAGCTCGGCCTGTACGGCAAGGAGCACCTGGAGAGCCGCGGTGTGGAGATCTACCTCTCCACCTCGATGGACTCCTGCGTCGACGGCCACGTCGTGCTGAAGAACGGCCTTGAGGTCGACTCCAACACGATCGTGTGGACCGCGGGCGTCAAGCCGAACCCGGCGCTCTCCCGCTTCGGTCTGCCGCTCGGCCCGCGCGGCCACGTGGACACCGCCCCCACCCTCCAGGTGCAGGGCACCGACTACATCTGGGCCGCGGGCGACAACGCCCAGGTGCCGGACGTCGCCGCCCGCAAGGCCGGCGTCGAGAACGCCTGGTGCCCGCCGAACGCGCAGCACGCGCTGCGTCAGGCCAAGGTCCTCGGCGACAACGTGGTCTCCGGTATGCGGGGCTTCCCGCAGAAGGAGTACAGCCACGCCAACAAGGGCGCGGTCGCCGGTCTGGGTCTGCACAAGGGCGTCGCGATGATCGTCCTGGGCAAGACGAAGATCAAGCTCAAGGGCCGTCTCGCCTGGTACATGCACCGTGGCTACCACGGTCTGGCGATGCCGACCTGGAACCGCAAGGTCCGTATCTTCGCCGACTGGACGCTGGGCATGTTCCTCAAGCGCGAGGTCGTGTCCCTCGGCGCCATGGAGAACCCCCGCGAGGAGTTCTACGAGGCCGCCAAGCCGGCTCCGGTCGCCGCCCCGAAGACCGAGGAGAAGGCCAAGGCCTCCTAGGTCGGGGACTGCTGGGCCAGGGTCTCCTGAGTCGAAACCTCCTAGGCCAAAGCCCCCTGGGCCAGGGCCTGCCGGCCATGGCCGGGCCTCGGCCAACGGTCGACGAACCACCCGAAGGACCTCCCGCCATCCGTGGTGCGGGAGGTCCTTCGGCGTTCCCGGGAGCAGCCGCAACTGCGTGGCCGCTACAGCTGTTTTGCCCAGCCGTAACTCCTTTGCGGGACTGCGCTGCTGCCCTCACGGTGTTTACGTGGTAACCGGCATCCGGGATCGTCGTCTTGGAGGTGTGCGCCATGGCCGACGCCGCGTCGCGGCTGAGGAGTGTTGCCGAGCAGGTGCTGGGAGTTCCGCTCCCGGTACGGCTGCGGGCCTGGGACGGATCACAGGCCGGACCGCCGGACGCTCCGGCACTCGTGATCCGTAACCGCCGTGCCCTGCGTTACCTGCTGTTCAAGCCCGGTGAACTGGGCCTGGCCCGGGCCTGGGTCGCCGGAGATCTGGACATCGAGGGCGACCTGTACAGCGCCCTGGCGGTGATGTCCGGACTGATCTGGGAGCGCGGGGAGGACGGCCGTACCCTCGGCCAGGCCCTGCGCGACCCCGAGGTGCGGGCAGCCGCCCGGGAGCTGCTGAAGCTCGCCGGACCGCCCCTCCCGCCCACCCCGCCCCGCGAGGAGGTCCGCAGACGCCGCCAGCTGCACACCCGCCGCAGCGACAAACAGGCCATCAGCCATCACTACGACGTGGGGAACGACTTCTACGAGATCGTCCTCGGGCCGTCGATGGTCTACTCGTGCGCGTACTGGGAGGACGACGGCACCCTGGAGACCGCCCAGCGCGACAAGCTCGAACTCGTCTGCCGCAAGCTCGATCTGAAACCCGGTCAGCGGCTGCTCGACGTCGGCTGCGGCTGGGGCTCGATGGCGATCCACGCGGCCCGCGAGCACGGCGTGAGCGTCGTCGGGGTCACCCTCTCCCAGGAGCAGGCCGCGTACGCCCGTAAACGGGTCGCCGACGAGGGTCTGACGGACCGGGTCGAGATCAGGGTCCAGGACTACCGGGACGTCAGGGACGGGCCGTACGACGCGATCTCGTCGATCGGGATGGCCGAGCACGTGGGCGCGGAGAAGTACCTGAAGTACGCGAGTGATCTGTACGCGCTGCTGAAGCCGGGCGGCCGGCTGCTCAACCACCAGATCGCGCGGCGGCCGCAGCGCGACGAGGCGGCCTACCACGTCGACCACTTCATCGACGCGTATGTCTTCCCGGACGGGGAACTCGCCCCGATCGGCACCACCGTCACCCAGCTGGAGCGGGCCGGGTTCGAGGTGCGGGACGTGGAGTCCCTGCGCGAGCACTACGCCCTGACCCTGCGCCGGTGGGTGGCCAACCTGGAGGCCGACTGGGCGCGGGCGGTACGGCTCACCAGCCCCGGCCGGGCCCGCGTCTGGCGGCTGTACATGGCCGCCTCCGCCCTCGCCTTCGAACGCAACCGCATCGGCGTCAACCAGGTGCTGGCCGTCAAGACCCCGGAGCCGGGTGCGTCGGGGCTGCCGCTGCGTACCCGTACCTGGACCCGGTAGGACGGCGAAGGGGCCCCACCCGCACGGTGTGGGGCCCCTTCGCCGTGTGTACGGCTACTCGGACTTGATCGCCGCCAGCATGTTCAGCCTCGCCGCGCGCCGGGCCGGCCACAGGGCCGCCAGGACGCCGACCACGCCGGCCAGCAGCAGGAAGAGCGCCATCCTGGACCAGGGCAGGACCAGTTCGTAGGTCGGCATCTTCGCGCCGACCAGCTGCCCGGCCGCCCAGCCGAAGAACACGCCCAGGCCGAGGCCGAGCACCCCGCCGAAGAGTGAGATGACCAGTGACTCCAGACGGACCATCCGCTTGACCGCCTTGCGGTCCAGGCCGATCGCGCGGAGCATGCCGATCTCCTGCTGGCGTTCGAAGACCGACATGGCCAGGGTGTTGATGACACCGAGGACCGCGACGATCACCGCCATCGCGAGCAGGCCGTAGACCATGTTCAGGATCAGCGTGAACGCCTGTGCGATGGAGTCGGACAGGTCCTGCTTGTCCTGGACCTTGATCGCCGGGTTGGAGCCGAGGACCTTCTCCAGCTTGTCCTTGGCCGCGCCCGACGCGCCGTCCGCCGTCTTGACCATGACCTGCATGTCGGCGGGGTCGGTCTCGTGCGGGGTGAGGGTGGCGTTGTCGACCATGATCCCGCGGATCATCTCGTTGCCCTCGTAGACCCCGGCGACCGTCAGCTTCTGCGCCTTGCCGTCCTCGTAGTGGACGGTGAAGCCGGAACCCGCCTTCCAGCCGTGTGACTTGGCCGTGTCGTCGTCCACGACCACGTCCGAGCCGCCGACCCTGAAGGAGCCGCTGTCGACCGTGAGGTCGGTCAGCTTGCCGATCGCCGAGCCGTTGACGCCGGTGAGCGACTCGGTGTCGCCGTCGATCCGGGAGGCCGCGTTGCGCAGCGGGCTGCTGGCGCTCACCCCGTCGGCGGTCGCGAGCTTCTTCGCCACGTCGGGGGAGAGCGCGTTGCCGTTGGCCATCGAGACGACGTAGTCCGCGCGGATCGCCGAGCTCGCCATCTTGTCGATCGACTTCTGCAGACTGCCCGCCATCACCGTCATACCCGTGATCAGGGTCAGGCCGATCATCAGCGCCGAGGCGGTCGCGGCGGTACGGCGCGGGTTGCGCACCGAGTTCTGCCGGGCGAGCTTCCCGGCGACACCGAACCCGCGCAGCAGCGGGGCGGCGGCCGCGATCAGCGGACGGGACAGCAGCGGGGTCAGGACGAACACGCCGATGATGAGGAGTACGGCGCCCAGGCCCATCGGCGCCTGGCCGTCGGAGCCCTCCATCGTCGTCGCCGCCAGGATCACCGCGACGCCCGCCGCGGAGAACAGGGCGCCGATCGTGTTGCGCAGCACCAGCGACTTGGTGGTCGGGGCCGAGTGGAGCGCGCTCATCGCGGCGACGGGCGGGATCTTCGCGGCCCGGCGGCCGGGCAGCCAGGCGGCCAGCATGGTGATGACGACGCCGACGGCGAGGGCGGCGGCCACCGTGCCGGGGCTGACGACCAGCGGGCCGTCCGGGACGGTCGCGCCGAACGAGCCCAGCAGCGCGCGCAGTCCGGCGCCGATGCCGATACCGGCGACCAGACCGGCCACCCCGGCCACCGCGCCGACCACGAACGCCTCGATCAGCACCGAGCGGGTGACCTGGCGGCGGGAGGCGCCCACCGCCCGCAGCAGTGCCAGCTCCTTGGTGCGCTGGGCGACCAGCATGGTGAAGGTGTTGGCGATGATGAACGTGCCGACGAACAGGGCGATACCGGCGAAGACCAGCAGGCCCTGGCGCAGGCCGCTCATGCCGTCGGCGATGGACTTCGCCTGGTCGTCGGCGAGCTTCTGGCCGGTCGTGGTCTTCACGAGCTTCTTCGGCAGCGCCCGGTCCAGCTGGGACTTGAGGGTGGCCTGGCCGGTGCCGGACTTCGCGGTCACGTCGATCTCGTCGTACGCGCCCTTCTTGCCGAACAGCTGCTGCGCGGTCGCCGTGTCGAACAGGGCGAGGCTGCCACCGGCCGCGACATTGCCGTCGTCGGTGGTGAAGATGCCGGCGACGGTGGGTGTGAGGACCGGGCCGTTCACCGAGACGCGCACGGTGTCGCCGACCTGGTAGCTGGCCCGCTCCGCGGTCTTCGAGTCGATCAGCACCTCGTTCGCGCCGCTCGGCGCGTGCCCGCTGACCAGCGGGTAGCGGGCGTCCTTGGTGCCCCAGTAGTTGCCGCCCTCGGACTGCCAGCCGACGCCGATCAGCTTGCCGTGCTTGTCCGCGATCGCGGTGAAGCCGGAGACGACCCCGGTGGCGGAGGCCGCCCCGGGGACCTTCGCGGCCTTGCCGAGCATGGCCTGGGTGAGGTCGGGCGTCCTGCCGACCTGGTCGCCCTTGGAGTCCTGGTACTCGGCGGTGACGGCGACGTCGACGCCCTTGAAGCCCTTGGCGGAGCTGTTCTGGTAGGCGTCCGAGATGGTGTTGGTGAAGACCAGGGTGCCGGAGACGAAGGCCACGCCGAGCATCACGGCGAGCACGGTCATCAGCAGCCGGGCCTTGTGCGCGAGGACGTTGCGCAGGGCGGTGCGGAACATCAGCTGGTACGGCCCTTCGCGTCGAACTGCTTCATGAAGTCCAGGACCGTCTCGGCCGTCGGCCGGTACATCTCGTCGACGATCCGGCCGTCGGCGAGGAACACCACCCGGTCGGCGTACGCCGCGGCGACCGGGTCGTGGGTCACCATGACCACCGTCTGGCCCAGTTCGCGCACCGAGTTGCGCAGGAAGCCCAGCACCTCGGCGCCGGAGCGGGAGTCCAGGTTTCCGGTCGGCTCGTCACCGAAGATGATGTCCGGCCTGGAGGCGAGCGCGCGGGCGACGGCGACGCGCTGCTGCTGGCCGCCGGAGAGCTGCGAGGGCCGGTGGCTCAGCCGGTCCTTCAGACCCACCATCTGGATGACGCTGTCGAGCCACTGCTTGTCCGGTTTCCGCCCCGCGATGTCCATCGGGAGGGTGATGTTCTCCAGGGCGGTCAGCGTCGGCAGCAGGTTGAACGCCTGGAAGATGAACCCGATCTTGTCCCGGCGCAACTTGGTGAGCTGCTTGTCCTTCAGGGAGCCCAGTTCGGTGTCGCCGATCCGCACGGAACCGGAGGAGAAGGTGTCGAGGCCGGCCACGCAGTGCATCAGCGTGGACTTGCCGGAGCCGGACGGCCCCATGATCGCGGTGAACTCGGCCTGCCGGAACTCGACGGTGACGCGGTCCAGGGCGACCACCTGGGTCTCGCCCTGGCCATAGATCTTGGAGAGCTCCGTGGCGCGAGCGGCCACGGAGGTGGTCCGCCGGTCGGCGATGGGTGTGGTGGACACGGAAGGGCGCTCCTGTCGGGACGACGGCTTTCATGGGGACCTCACCATCGTCTCGGCCGTACGGGCCCGTGTAGTCAGCCGCAGTTCCGGTTCCGGGGGCGACCAAGGGGGGACCGGGAGCGCGCCGTGTCATACCTGGGGATGACGGCGGACCCTTGGGCCCGGTCCGGTCCGGTGACCCGGAACCGGTCGTTCCCACTCGTCGAGAACAGGTGGAGCCCCCTTGTTCGGACGGTGAAATTCCGTCATTCCGCGTACGCGTGCACCCACCGCGCGTAACGCTATTGGCAAGTGCGGATGGGCCGTTCCGGAGGCTGATGCACCCTCAGACGTCAATAAAATAAGACAACATCGGGTCGGCCGTCCGCTGTTCGGGGGACGCCTCCCGATAGGCTCGGAATCTCGTAGCGGAGCCCATGGCCTGCCCGGATGGTGGAATGCAGACACGGCGAGCTTAAACCTCGCTGCCCCTCGCGGGCGTACCGGTTCAAGTCCGGTTCCGGGCACTTCCGCGCTCTCTCGGGGGCGGCGGCTCGTCCCCCGGAGTGTCGGCTCATCCCTCGTAGACGGTCAGGACCGCGCCGTCGACCTCGATGCGGCGGCCCGCGCGCATGCCGTTGCGGCGCAGCGCGTGCAGGCACTCCTCGAAGAGGGTGAGTTCGCCGGCGGCCAGGATGGCGGCGGCCAGGTCCAGGAGTTCGGTGACCGAGGCGTCGGTGAGGACCTCGGGCAGTTCCCCGGACAGCAGGACGACGGACTCGCCGTCGGGTCCCCGGACCACGGCCGTCGCCGGTCCGCCGTGCACGAACAACACATTTCCCCCTGAGAGCCCGTGGTCGTGCGGCTCTCGCGTCCCGGGCAGGACGAGAGACTAGCCCTGGATCTTGGTGCTTTCGGGCGGAGTTGGATTCTTTTTCCGACTTGGCGGAAGACCGTCCCGGAACGTTCGAGGAGCGGTCCGCCGACGGACCGGAGGTGGCCAGGAGGCGGTCGTCACTCCTTGGCGGGTCTGGAGGAACGGTCCAGCAGGGACTCGACCAGGGCGGTGACATGGCGGCGGTCGTCCGCCGACAGCTTCTGGACACTCGCGATGAGCAGCGCGACCTCCGGGTCGGCGGCGCCGCCGTTCGCACCGGCGTCCGCGTCCGGCGAGGTGTCGTACACATGGATCCCACACGCCTCGGCGGCGGCCCTGCGCACCCGCTCCAGCGGGAGCTCCAGCCCCTTGGCCAGGCCCTCCAGGGTGGTCGACTGGGGCATGCGGACCACCCGCTCGGTGGTGGCCAGGTGGTGGACGGTGGAGCGGGGGATACCGCCGCGCCGCGCCACGTCACCGTAGGACCAGCCCTTGCGGTCGAGGTGCTCACGGATCAACTGCTGCAGTGCGTTGGCCACTGACCGTCACTTCCTGCTCGCCGCCTGCGGAGTCCGCCATGTCGCGCCGATTCTACGGTCGCCACCGCGATCGGCCGAGAGGGTGATTTCCCGAACGGGTTGCGCAGGGGGTCCCCCAGGCCCTAGTGTCCAATCTCGTTGGACAGCTCGTCCGACCAGATTGGACAGAGTCCGGGGGGAACCTGACTCGGTCCGATCGGAAATGTCTATCCCTGAGGGGGAAAAGATCATGATGGACGCCCATGAGCTCGAGGCCGAGTCCGCGGAGCTGCTGCCGGGCCGTGAGGCCCTGGGCCGGCTGAAGTTCGGCTTCGGCAAGACGGTCAACGTCACCAAGCACGTCGCGAACATCTCCGCCCACAACGAGTCCGCCGCGCTGAACGACCACTCCTCGTGGTCGGTGGCCGACTCCGGCGCCGCCCAGACCATCAGCGTCACCCAGTAACACCGCCCCGGCGCACGGCGTCGGTGCCGACCTCGACCTCACCGCACACGAAACGAAAGGACATCCGTCATGAGCATGGACATGAACGAGCTGGAGAACGAGTCCGCCGAGCTGCTGCCGGGCCGTGAGGCCCTGGGCCGGCTGAAGTTCAGCTTCGGCAAGACCGTCAACGTCACCAAGCACATCGCCAACATCGACGCGTCCAACCAGTCCGCCGCCCTGAACGACCACTCGGCGTGGTCGTCCGCCACCTCGCAGGCCGCGCAGACGATCAGCGTCACCCAGTAGTCCCCGGGAGCGCCACCGCCGTCGCCCCGGCGGTGGCGCTCTTGGCGATCGGGGGGAACTGCATGCGGGATCCGGGGGTAGACCACATATGACGGTGCTCGGAGACGGGACCGCCGCACTGTACGACACGGGCCCGGTGCCCGGACCCGGCGGCTGGCCGGTCACCTACGAGCAGGTCGCGACGGGCAACCTGCCGGTGGTCGACCCGCCGTCGCCGGTCCCGAGGCCGAGCGCGGGACTGCGGCTGCACGGCGAGTACCAGGGATCGGGATTCACCGAGCCCAAGTACATCGCCCGTCGGGGGGACGGGCAGGTCGTGCAGCTGTCCAGGCTGCTGTACCTGGTGGCGTCGTCGGTCGACGGCGTCCGCGATGCCGAGGCCATCGCCCACCGGGTCAGCGCCCGCTTCGGCCGCGAGGTCAGCGGGGAGAACATCCGCTACCTCGTCGAGAAGAAGCTCGAACCGCTGGGAGTGACGGTCCCGGAGGGTCAGGAGGACGACGAGGTCGACGCCCCGCGCTCCGACCTGCTGCTCGCCCTCAAGGGCCATCGGGTGATCTTCGACGAGCGGCGTACGGCGCGGATCGCCCGTTCGCTGGCCTGGCTGCACCGACCGGTGGTGGTGGCACTGGTGCTGGCCTCGGCCGTCGGCATGGACGTCTGGCTGTTCGGGTTCTTCGGGGCGATAGAACCCGTCCTGGAGGTGCTCGACCAGCCGGTCCTGATCCTCGTCGTCTTCGTGCTCACCGTGGCCTCCCTCGTCTTCCACGAGTTCGGCCACGCCTCCGCGTGCAGATACGGCGGAGCCCGCCCCGGCTGTATCGGGTGCGGGCTCTTCCTCATCTGGCCCTCGATGTACACCGACGTCACCGACGTCTACCGGATCGGACGGGCCGGCCGGCTCCGCACCGACCTGGGCGGCGTCTACTTCAACGTCGTCTTCATGCTGGCCATGGCCGGCGCCTACTTCGCCACCGGGGCGCAGTTCTTCCTGGCCACGGTCTACCTCGGGCACTTCGAGATCCTGGAACAGCTCATGCCGGCCGTACGGCTGGACGGCTACTACATCCTCGGCGACCTGGCCGGGGTCCCGGACCTGTACGGCAAGATCAGGCCGATCCTGCTGGCCCTGGTACCGGGACCGAAGGGGGACAAGGCCCGCGAGGAGGTCGCCGGGCTGAAGAAGTCGGCGCATGCCATCGTCGCCACCTGGGTGCTGACGATGGTCCCGCTGATCATCGGCGAACTCGGGTACGCGCTGTGGAACCTGCCGCGGATCCTCACCACCATGACCCGCTCCCTGACCGGGCAACTCCTGGGCACCGGCTCGGCGTTCGTGGACGGGAAGATCGTCGAGGGGCTGGTCGGGACCATCGGCTGTGTGATGCTGCTGTGCCCGATGGCCGGTGTCGTCTATCTGTCCGTGAAGATCGGCGGCCGGATCTTCCGGGCCGCGAAACGCACCACCGCGGGCCGGCCGGGGCTGAGGCTCGCGGTCTGCGCCCTCGCCCTCGCCGGGCTCACCGGTCTCAGTTACGCCTGGGTCTCCGGGGTGACCCCGAAGCCGCTGCCCAAGCAGCCGCCGATCGCGCCGATCCTCCAGCCGGGGGTGCCGACCGAGGAACCGCCGGCACGGCAGGCCACGACCCCGGACCGTCCGACGGGTTCCGGCAGCCCGTCGGACCCGGCGGCCGGCGTGCCCGCCGCCTCGGCCGGGGCGAGCGCCGGGCCCTCGCCGACGGCGCCCTCGCACCGGGAGTCGGCCTCGGCTTCGCCGTCCGCCTCGGTGCCCGGCGGTCCCGGCGACGGTGCCACCAGGTCGCCGGTGCCGTCCAGCGGGGGAACGGTCGCCGATCCGGTGCCCTCGCCCTCGGGTGGGACCGGCACGACGGAGCCCGAGCCGTCGCCCTCGCCGTCGGAGAGCGTCCCGGCGTCCCCGGCGCCCAGCCCGCCCCCGCCGCCGGTGAGCGACTCGCCCAGCCCGGCCCCGGCCACGTCCTGACGAGGCGGGCACCACGTCCTGACGCGCGGCACCGTGCGGCAGTACGCCGTATGCCGCACTGGCACCACCGCGCACGCCGTGCGCCGCACGGCCACCTGAACACCTACCGCAGAAGCACAGGAGCACTGGAGCATCCATGAGCAGTCACCGAAAACCACGCGCCACCTCAGGTCCGCTCACCCGGCGGGCCGTCCGGATCGGCCTGTTCGCCGCCGGGGTCGCCGGCGCGGCCACCGCGGTGCCCGCACAGGCGGCCACCGCCGCGCCGCACGCCGCGGTCGCCTCCGACCATGTCTTCAGCCACGCCGACCGCGGGCACCACACCCAGGCCAGGGACTCGTTCACGGTCCGCCAGTTCGGCATGGTGAACGCCGCCGCCGTACGCAACCAGGCCAACGCCGTCTCGGCCGGCTGCTCGGCGGACGACCACTGCCGGTCGGTCGCGCTGTCCTTCCAGATCGTCACGGTCGCCGGGGAGCACACGCGGCTGAACGCCGTGAACCTCAGCGACGCCGCCAACAAGGAGTGCACGGGCTGCCAGACCCTGGCCGGCGCCTACCAGTTCGTGGTCTCCACGCCGAACCCGCTGCTCCTCGACGCCACCGCGCGGGGCAGGCTCGCCGACATCCACCACCGGCTCGACGAGCTGACCCGCTCCACGCTGCCCGCCGCCGACCTGCGCACCCAGGCCGACGGGCTCGCCGCCGAGGTCACCACCGTCCTGCACGACGCGGTCGCGAACGCCCCGAAGGGCGACCCGCGGACCGACGTCACCCTGCACCGCCACCTGGACGGCTGGCCGGGCCGCTGACCCCCGCCCCGCCGCTCCGCACACCGGCCGCCCGGCCCACAACCGCCTCCGCGGGCCGGGCGGCCGGCCCGTGCGCGCCGGCGGACCTCGGGCGCGTCCATTGACATGAAGTACGCCCGGACGGAAACTCGGGAGAAATAAGTGAAGGAAATTTCACTACACGAACAACATAGTCTCCGAACCGGGCAACGACGCCCCGTCCACGGAAGGAACGACCGATGCGTACCACCGTCGGCATCATCGGAGCCGGACCCGCCGGGCTCCTCCTCGCCCGGCTGCTGCACAACGCCGGCATCGACTCGGTCGTCCTGGAGAGCCGCGACCGCTCCTACGTCGAACACCGCCAGCGCGCCGGGATCCTGGAGCAGGGCACGGTGGACGTGCTGCGCGCGGCCGGCGCCGGGGAGCGCATGGACCGCGAGGGCCTGCGCCACGACGGCATCGAGCTGCGGTTCGCCAAACAGCGCCACCGCGTCGACTTCCCCGGCCTCACCGGCGGGCGGTCCGTGACGGTCTACGCCCAGACCGAGGTCTGCAAGGACCTCATCGCCCTCCAGCTCAAGGAGGGCGGCCCGCTGCTCTTCGAGGCGGAGGCGCTGGCGGTGGAGGGCGCCGAGAGCGAGCGGCCGCGGGTGCGGTTCCGGCACGAGGGGCGGGAGGACGTGCTGGAGTGCGCGTACGTCGTCGGCTGCGACGGCTTCTGGGGGGTGGCCCGCACCGCGTTCCCCGAGTCCCTCTCCCGGGTCTTCGAGCGTACGTACCCCTACGCCTGGCTGGGCATCCTCGCCGATGTCGCCCCCTCCCACGACGAACTGGTCTACGCCCGCCACGACCGCGGCTTCGCCCTCCTGTCGATGCGCTCCCTGTCCGTCTCCCGCCTCTACCTCCAGGTGCCGGCCGGCACCGACGCCGGGGAGTGGAGCGACGAGGCGATCTGGGACGAGCTGGAGCGGCGCTTGGAGACCGGCGACGACTGGCGCCTGGAGCGCGGGCCGATCACCCAGAAGTCGGTCACGCCCATGCGGTCGTACGTCCACGAGCCCATGCGGCACGGCCGGGTCTTCCTCGCCGGGGACGCCGCCCACATCGTGCCGCCGACCGGCGCCAAGGGGCTGAATCTCGCCGTCGGCGACGTCGTCACCCTCGCCCGCGCCCTCGCCCACGAGAAGGAGACCGGCTCGCCCGAGCTTCTGGAGACCTACTCGGCGACCTGCCTGCGCCGCGTCTGGCAGGCCGAGCGGTTCTCGTACGACATGACGACCCTGCTCCACCGCGGCCCCGAGGACACCCCCTTCGACGCCCGGCTCCAGCTGGCCCGGCTCGGCCGGATCGCCTCCTGCCGGGCGGCCGAGACCGACCTGGCGGAGGCGTACACGGGCTTCCCCCTGGACGCCTGAGGGATCTCTGGCCGGTTCCGGTCGTGTAGCGGCTTGGTCATGGAATGAAGCCCTCCATGGCCGGGAATCAGGGGTCCGCGTAGCGTGTTGGCCAGCACGGCGAGGGAAAGATCCTTCCCAGGTACTAGGGTCAGCCCTTTGCCAATCCATTACTCTTGACGCCAAGGCCCACGCAAGGTGGCCATGGAGGAGTGAAATGAGGAGCAGTAACCCGGTCTTCTCGCGACGGGGGTTCAGCCGCGACAACGGCTACGCGGGCTTCAACACCGCGCCGCAGGCCGGGTACGCACAGGGCAACCCGTACGCGCAGAACCCCTACGCGAACAACCCCTACGCCCAGCAGGACGTCCAGCAGGGCGCCCCGCCGCAGGCCCCGGCCACCACCGGCCGGATGACCATGGACGACGTGGTCCTGCGCTCGGCGATGACGCTGGGCACGGTCGCGGTCGGCGCGGCCCTCGCCTGGGCCCTGCTGCCCATCTCCGCGACCAGCTACGGCCTGGCCTTCGGCTCCGCGATCGTGGCGATGGTCCTGGCGCTGATCCAGAGCTTCAAGCGCACCCCGGTGCCCGCGCTGATCCTGGGATACGCCGCCTTCGAGGGCGTCTTCCTCGGCGTGATCAGCGAGATGTACAACAGCCAGTGGAGCGGCGCCCCGTTCCAGGCGGTGCTCGGCACCTTGGCGGTCACGGCCGCGACCCTGCTGGTCTACAAGGCCGGCTGGATCCGCGTCACCGCCCGCTACGCCCGCGTCGGCATGGCCATCGCCATCGCCTTCGTGCTGGTGATGGCGGTCAACCTGCTGCTGGTCGCGCTCGGCGTCGCCGGCGACGGCGGGCTGCGCAGCTTCGGTCCGCTCGGTGCGATCGTCGGCATCATCGCGATCCTGCTCGGCGCGTTCTTCCTGACCCTCGACTTCAAGCAGATCGAGGACGGCATCGCGTACGGCGCGCCGAAGAACGAGGCCTGGCTGGCCGCGTTCGGCCTCACCCTGACGCTGGTGTGGATCTACGTCGAGATGCTGCGCCTGGTGGCGATCTTCAGCAGTAACGACTAGGTACCGCAAGTGAGCTGAGAGAAGGGCCCCGGGGCACCCCCCGGGGCCCTTCGCCGTCTGTGCGCGCCTAGAGAAGTTTGCGCGCGGCCCTCCTCAGGTCGTACTCGTGGATCAACGCCTTCGCGTGGCCGTAAGCGAGGTTGTGTTCGTGGCGGAGCCAGCTGACCTTCTCCTCGAAACGGAAGAGGGCCGGCCCTTCGGCGACGGTACGCAGCCAGTCGGACACTTCACGACCGGTGCAGTGGGGGATTCGGGCGAGCATGTTGCGATGGGTCTCCTCGGAGAAGACTTGGGACATCGGCGCCTCCGGTGCGCAAAGGGGGTTGTAGCCGGTCCTTCACGTCACCGTGCCTGAGTGTTGGCGTGTTGGCAACAGTCGGGACAGGACAGCCCACGTCAGGCGTTACGCTCACGGCGTGGTTGATACGACGCCTCTTATCCGTGCCGTGGAGCACTTCGCCGACAAGTTGAGGGCGGCGCCGCAGAGTCGGTTGCAGAGGGGGGCGGCCGCGGAGGCGCTGGCGCTGGCCAGGCAGTTGGCCAACTGGGCGCAAGCTGTTGAGGAGCCGGGCGGTGCGGCCCGTGAGATGCCGGACGCGGGGATGTTCGCGGTGGCCGACCAGATCACCGTGGCCGGCAACGACTTGGCGGTGGTGCTGGAGAGCGACGCCGAGGTGGGGGATGCGGTGCGGCTGGTGGAGGAGGCGCAGAAGAGGGCGGGGGTTTGAGGAACGTCGGCGGGGCGGCGCCGTCGTGGCCGTTCGCGCAGTTCCCCGCGCCCCTGAAAAGAAGGGGCGCCGCAGCAGGCGCCCCTCCAGGGGCGCGGGGCTGTATCAACTTGCGGCTCCGCCGCGTGGGCGCGACAACCACCACGTACCCGACGAAGCACCTGTCAAAGAGACGCTATGACCCGGTCCGCCAGGATGTACACGTTCTCTTCCCCGCACGCGAACGTCAGCGTGTACGCGCCCGAGATCCCCGACCCGCCCAGCAGATACGGCGTCTCGCCGGCGCTCAGGGCGGCGGCCAGCCGTTCCGCCGTCTCCCGGTGCCCCGGCGTCATGCACAGCGTCGTGCCGTCGGCGAAGACATAGACGTCCAGCGTGCCCAGCGGACCGGGGCGCACGTCGGAGAGTTCGACCTGGGACTCGGCCAGCTGCTCCAGCGTCGCGACCGTGCGCTCATGGTCGTTCACCATCGGCGACTGCACCGGGACGAAGTCCGGGTGGGACGGGTGGCGACGGCGGGCCGCGGCCAGCTCCGGCGACTCGGTGGAGGCGCCCCCGGCGAAGTCGTCGGCGTCCGTCGCCGGCTCGGCGACCGGCTCCAGGCCCACGAAGTCGCTGTGCCGGGGCAGGAACGGCTCACCGTCCGCCAGGCCCAGCAGCGAAGGCGTGTCGGAGGCGTCACGCGCCTCCTGCGCGGCCCAGAAGGCCCGCGCCTCGGCCAGCTCCCGCTCCCGCTCCTCGGCCAGCGCCTCGGCCACGGCGGACCGTATCTGCTCGGCGTCCGCATGGCTGCGGGCGGCCGGCAGCAGCGCGCGCATCGCGGCGGCCTGGTTCTCGGCAAGCTGGGTGTGCAGCTCGGCGACCTGACGGCGCAGCTTCAGTACGGTGCGCAGGACAGCGACGCCCACGGCGCCCGTGGCGGCCGTGGTGAGCAGCAAGGCGATCGGCATGGCGCTCACTGACGTACTCCCGGTTCAAAGTCGACCCCCGACTTCCTACATCAGCTTGAAGGGTGGACTATCAACCTGTCAGTGCGTAACGTCACGAAACGGGCAGGACCTTGGCCCTTGGGTTTAGCTGGACGTCCGCGCTGACCTGCGGCGATATCCCCTCGGAGGGAGATAGGTCACATCCTGGGGGAGATTGGATCACAAATCGGCCCGGTGTTCGGAGTTTTCTCGAACACCGGGCCGTGGCGTCACGGTGCGTCCCGTGACGGTCACTCAGGGATTGGGCCAGGGTGGTGCGGTGGCTCAGCTCAGGCGCTCGATGACCATCGCCATGCCCTGGCCGCCGCCGACGCACATCGTCTCCAGACCGAACTGCTTGTCGTGGAACTGGAGGGAGTTGATCAGCGTGCCGGTGATGCGGGCGCCGGTCATGCCGAAGGGGTGGCCGACGGCGATGGCGCCGCCGTTCACGTTCAGCTTCTCCAGCGGGATGTTCAGGTCGCGGTAGGAGGGGATCACCTGGGCGGCGAACGCCTCGTTGATCTCGACCAGGTCGATGTCGTCGATGGTCAGACCCGCGCGGCGCAGGGCCTGCTGCGAGGCCTCCACCGGGCCGAGGCCCATGATCTCCGGGGAGAGGCCGGTGACACCGGTCGACACGATCCGGGCGAGCGGGGTGAGGCCCAGCTCGCGGGCCTTGGTGTCGGACATGATGACCACGGCCGCCGCGCCGTCGTTCAGCGGGCAGCAGTTGCCGGCCGTGACCAGGCCGTCGGGGCGGAAGACCGGCTTCAGGCCCGCCACGCCCTCCAGGGTGACGCCGGCGCGAGGGCCGTCGTCCTTGCTGACGACCGTGCCGTCGGGGAGGGTCACCGGGGTGATCTCGCGCTCCCAGAAGCCGTTCTTGATGGCTTCCTCGGCGAGGTTCTGGGAGCGGACGCCGAACTCGTCCATCTCCTGGCGGGTGACGCCCTTCCAGCGGGCCAGGTTCTCGGCGGTCTGGCCCATCGCGATGTACGGGTCGGGGACCAGGCCGTCCTCGCGCGGGTCGTGCCAGGTGGAGCCGGTGGACACGGCGGTGGCGGCGGTACGGGCCTGGGCCTCGGCGAAGACCGGGTTCGTGGTGTCCGGGAGACCGTCCGAGCTGCCCTTGGCGAACCGGGAGACCATCTCGACACCGGCCGAGATGAACACGTCGCCCTCGCCGGCCTTGATGGCGTGCAGCGCCATGCGGCTGGTCTGGAGGGACGAGGAACAGTAACGGGTGATCGTGCAGCCGGGGAGGTGGTCCATGCCCATCTGTACGGCGACGATCCGGCCGAGGTTGTAACCCTGCTCGCCGCCGGGGAGGCCGCAGCCGAGCATCAGGTCGTCGATGTCCTTGGGGTCCAGCTCGGGGACCTTGGCGAGGGCGGCCTGGATGATCGTCGCGGTGAGGTCGTCGGGGCGCAGGTCCTTCAGGGAGCCCTTGACGGCACGGCCGATCGGGGAACGGGCGGTCGAGACGATGACGGCTTCGGGCATCTCACGGCTCCAGTGGCATGCGGGGGTTGGCAGGGGTGCTTGGGAAGTTACCCGTACGTATGTCATCGGTCACCGGTGCCGGAGTGTGACACTGACCGCACTTTCTAAGCGCTTGCTTTCTCATGCCCCCGCCCGCGGCGGAGCGGGGTCCGACGGGAGGGGCATTGATCCTCTCGGGCGCGGAGTGTCGTGAATCCACCGCGGGCGCGTCGTGGCAGGTCGCGCAGTTCCCCGCGCCCCTTTCGGGGCGCTTCGCGTGCCGTGCGTGCTCGGCCACGACCCGCCGCACCGGACAGCTCACGGGCGCCCGGGCGTGTTCGGCCTCGTCCTTTCAGTCGCTTGTCGCCGCCCTCGACCTCGCCTCGTCGGAGACCGCGTCGGACGGGGCGGTGGGCTCGTCGACGGGATGGCGCCGCCGGCGTTTCAGCAGGGCCCATGGTCCGCGCGGGCCGGTCGGCATCGCCGCCGTGACCTCCGTGCCGGCCTCGGCCGCCGCCTCCGCTGCCGCGCGGGCGACCGGGAGGAAGCCCTCGCGACGGGTGACGTCGGGGCGCTCCTCCTCCGCCGGCCACAGGCCGAGGGCCGCGCAGACCGTGGGGAGTATCGCCATCGCCGCGGTGGCGTAGCCCTCGGCGGAGGGGTGGTAGCTGTCGGGGCCGAACAGCTCGCGGGGGTTCGCGGCGAACTCGGGGCCCAGCAGGTCGCCCAGCGACACCGTGCGGCCGCCCTGCTCGACCGTGCCGATCGTCTGGGCGGCCGCCAGCTGGCGGGACGCGCGCCGGGCCAGCCAGCGCAACGGCTGTCGTACCGGCTCGATCGTGCCCAGGTCGGGACAGGTGCCGACGACCACCTCCGCACCGGCCGTGCGGAGCCGCCGTACCGCTGCCGAGAGGTGGCGCACCGAGCGCGTCGGCGGCATGCGGCGCGTGACGTCGTTCGCGCCGATCATGATCACGCAGACGTCGGGGACGGGCGAGGCCGAGCCCAGGACCAGGGCGACCTGGCGGTCCAGGTCGTCGGACTGGGCGCCGGGCAGAGCCACGTTCCTGAGCTCGACCGGGCGTTCGGCCACCGCCGCGAGGCCCGACGCCAGCAGCGCGCCCGGGGTCTGCGCGGCCCGGTGCACGCCCTGCCCCGCCGCCGTGGAGTCGCCGAGCATGGTCAGGCGCAGCGGGGGCTCACCGGTGTCGTACGCGTCGCCGTAGCGACCGTCCGCCGTCGGCACCCGGCCGCCGCTGTTGCCGTTGCCCACCCGGATCCTGGCCATCCGCACCTCGGCCAGCACCAGGCCGACCGCGGCCGCACCGACCAGCCCGATCCCGCCGCCGCCGTACGCTGCCCCGGCCGCGATACGCCGGGCCACGCGCGCCCTCGACATGCTCGTCATACGTCGCCGCCACCTCCTCGTTGCCGTACATCCACTCCTTGCCCGGTACAGCCCGTCCGTCAATCTCAACGGGGAGTGAACCTCCGGAGCGGGCCTTAGGCTGGCCGCACCACTAGAACCACTTCTTTTGAAAGCAACCGGAGACAACGGTGCGATTCCACGACTCGATGATCAGCCTCGTCGGCAACACCCCGCTGCTGAGGCTCAACAGCGTCACCCAGGGCATTCAGGCCACCGTGCTCGCCAAGGTCGAGTACTTCAACCCGGGCGGCTCCGTGAAGGACCGCATCGCGCTGCGGATGATCGAGGCCGCGGAGAAGAGCGGGGAGCTCCGGCCGGGTGGCACCATCGTGGAGCCGACCAGCGGAAACACCGGGGTGGGGCTGGCGATCGTGGCCCAGCAGAAGGGGTACAAGTGCATTTTCGTGTGCCCCGACAAGGTCAGCACGGACAAGATCAACGTGCTGCGGGCGTACGGGGCCGAGGTGGTCGTCTGCCCCACCGCCGTCGATCCCGAGCACCCGGACTCGTACTACAACGTCTCCGACCGGCTCGTCCGGGAGACCCCCGGCGCCTGGAAGCCGGACCAGTACTCCAACCCGAACAACCCCCTTTCGCACTATCACTCGACCGGCCCCGAGCTGTGGGAGCAGACGGAAGGGAAGATCACCCATTTCGTGGCGGGCGTGGGGACCGGCGGCACCATCTCCGGTACCGGCCGCTATCTGAAGGACGTCAGCGACGGCCGCCTCCAGGTGATCGGCGCCGACCCCGAGGGCTCCGTGTACTCCGGCGGTTCCGGGCGGCCGTACCTGGTCGAGGGCGTCGGTGAGGACTTCTGGCCGACCGCCTACGACCGGACGGTCGCCGACGAGATCGTCGCCGTGTCCGACAAGGACTCCTTCCAGATGACCCGGCGGCTGGCCAAGGAGGAGGGCCTCCTCGTCGGCGGCTCCTGCGGGATGGCGGTCGTGGCCGCGCTGCGGGTGGCCGAGCGGCTCGGCCCGGACGACGTCGTCGTCGTACTGCTGCCGGACAGCGGCCGTGGCTACCTCAGCAAGATCTTCAACGACGAGTGGATGGCCGACTACGGCTTCCTGGAGGACGAGGGCACCAGCGCCCGCGTCGCCGACGTGCTCAGCGACAAGGCCGGCGGCTCCATCCCCTCCCTCGTCCATATGCACCCGGAGGAAACCGTCGGGCAGGCCATCGAGGTGCTGCGCGAGTACGGCGTCTCGCAGATGCCCGTCGTCAAGCCGGGCGCCGGGCACCCGGACGTGATGGCCGCCGAGGTCGTCGGCTCGGTCGTCGAGCGGGAGCTGCTCGACGCGCTGTTCAGCAAGCGGGCCTCCCTGGAGGACCCGCTGGAGAAGCACATGTGCGCGCCGCTGCCGCAGGTCGGCTCCGGCGAGCCGGTCGGCGACCTGATGAAGGTGCTGGGCGCGGCGGACGCGGCGATCGTCCTCGTCGAGGGCAAGCCGAAGGGCGTCGTCAGCCGGCAGGACCTGCTGGCCTTTCTCGCCAAGGGCGGCAAGCACTAGCGAACGTCCGGTGAACTGCCCGTGACCTCGGGGAACTTACTGTTTCCCGTCCATGCGACGGACTTCGCGGAAGTGGTACGAGCGTGTCACGTCCACGCAGCACACACTTAACACGGGTCCGGCACATTGGTGGGTGTCGGCAGGGCGGGAGCGGCTCCCCGCCTCGGCCGGCACCGAACGTCCAAGGACCTCCGGAGCGGCTCCCGGACCTCCATGGACGCCCGGACGCGCAAGCCCGGCCCTGACCCGGCTCGCGTCCCTCGCGGGGACCGCCGTCGTCCCGCCCCCCGGTAACGGGGGTGCGGCGGTCCCCGCGCATTACTCTTCCCGGCGCGTCCGCCGGTCTCCGGTGCTCCTTCCCGGCTCGGCGGGCGCGGTCGGTCTGCTGACCTCCGAGCGGTGCGGCCGGTGTGCCGGGTGGGACCGGGCCGGTCAGTCCTCGCCCCGGTCGCGCCGACCGAACAGGCCGGGGTTGAGGCGGACGGCCTGGGCCACGTTGACGCCGACGATGCCGATCCAGGTGGCGATCAGGCCCGTCATGCCGCCGAGCGAGCCGCCGATCGCCGACAGCGGGATCGCCAGCACCAGCGACACGATCCCGAAGCCGAAGCGCTCGCCCCAGGAGTCGCTGCCCTTGGCGCCGCGCGCACCCCGGGCCATCTGCATCTGCTGCTCGGCCAGCGTCCTGCGCAGCCGGCGCTCCACCGCGCCGTCGATACGCTGGTCGATCTTCTCCAGGAAGGAGTCGGCCAGCTCCGACTCGTACTCGGGCCCCAGGTCCCTGCGGGCGTGCAGGGTGGCGTCGAGTTCCTTCTTCAGGTCGGTGTCATGCGCGTCCGTCATGGAGCCCACGGTAGGGAGCCGGGGCGCCCGCCGCACTGGGGTAAGCCCCCGCAATTCTCCGGGGGCCCGCCCTCAGGGCAGCAGCGCCACCAGCCCGCTGTCCAGGTCGAACCGCGCCGCGACCACCGACGCCCGCGCGAACGCGGGGTCCGCCCGGATCGCGTCCCGTACCCATGCCGTGTGCGCCCGCATGGTGTGCTCGGCCCAGTCTCCGGGCAGCGCCCTGGTGCGGCGGGCGGCCGGGGTGATCTCCTCGACGAGGAGCTCCAGGTGGCCGGGGACGGGTGCGCCGGTGCGCAGCCGGCCGAGGGTGGCGGCGACGGCCCCGCAGCGCTCGTGGCCGAGCACCACGACCAGCGGGACGCGCAGCTCCTCCACGCCGTACTGGATCGAACCGAGCACGGCCTCGTCCAGCACCTGCCCGGCCGTCCTTATGCACAGCAGGTCGCCGAGGCCCTGGTCGAAGACCAGCTCGGGGACGACCCGGGAGTCGATACAGCCGAGGACGACGGCGAACGGGTGCTGTCCGCCGGCCAGCAGCCTGCGGTGGCCGACGATGTCGTGCGGGCGGCGCGGCCGGCCGGCCGCGTACCGCCGGTTGCCGGCGAGGAGTTCGTCCAGCGCGGCGGTGGCGGTGGCGGGTGCGGGGGAGAGGGGTCGGCCGGTGTCGGCCGTCGCCGGGGTGGCGGCGACGCCCGGCGCGCCGACGGCGGTGGCTGTGGCGGCGGTTGCGGTGGCGGTCAGAAAGGCCCTGCGGTTCGAGGCCATGACGCTTCCTCAGGGGTCACACGGTTCAGTCGTGGTGCCGTTGGCACTCCATCACCGTATGCATGCGCCCGGTCACTCCTCGTGCCTGTTTGCGGACATTTGGTACTTCCGTCATCAGGTCATCGATCTTGCGATACGCCCTTGTGATCAGGTCAGCCCGTGCTGCTTGGCGTATGCGCCCGCCACGTCCTCCGGGTCCTTCTTGTCGTTGTCCACCTGGCTGTTGAGCTCGGTGAGCTGTTCGGTGGTGAGGAGGTTGCCGAGCCGGGCGAGGGCCTTGCGGACGGTGGAGTCGGCCTTGCGGTCGGCGATCAGCGGGACGATGTGCTGGCTGGGGATCAGGTTCTTCGGGTCGGTCAGCACAACCCAGTCGTTGGCCGCGATGTCGGTGTCGGTGGTGAAGAGGTTCGCCACGTCCACATCGCCCTTCTTCAGCGCGCCCTTGACCAGCGGCCCGTCCGAGTCCAGCGACTTGAACTCCTTGAACTGGACGCCGTAGACGTCCTGCAGCCCGACCGCGCCCACCCGCCGCTTCTTCACCTCGGGCGCGGCGCCGATGACCAGTCTGCCGTTCTGCCTGGCCAGGTCGGCCAGGGAGGTCAGGCCGTACTTCTGGGCGGTCGCCCGGGTGACGACGAAGCAGTCGGAGTCGGCCGCCTGTCCGTACGGCAGCACCTGGAGGCCGCTGGGCAGGGCGATCGCGAGCGCGTTCTGCATGGTGCCCGGATCCGCCGAGGTGTCCTTCGGGGCCAGGTAGTTGAGCAGGGCGCCCTGGTACTCGGGCAGCAGGTCGATGTCGCCGGCCTTGAGCGCGGGGATCACGATCTCCCGGGTGCCGAGGTTCGGGCGTACCTTCACCTTCACGCCGGCGGCCTTGAGGGCTGCCGCGTAGAGGTAGCCGAGCACCTGGTTCTCGGTGAAGTTGGCGGTGCCGATGGTGATCCCGCCCTTGCTGGAGCCGCCGCCGGCGGCCGAACCGCTCTGCTCGTTCAGCGAGGTGATGCCGCCGGAGCAGGCGGAGAGGGCGGGCACGGAGGCCGCCGCGAGGAGGCCGCCGAGGAGAGTGCGTCGGTTCATCGAGGTTCCTAAGCGGTGCGGTGGCGGAAGAGGAAGCGCTGGAGGCTGCTCAGCAGCAGGTCCAGGACGATGGCGACGACCGCGACCAGCACCGCGCCGCCGAGCACCTGGACGAGGTCGCGCTGGGCGAGTCCGTCGAAGACGTAGCGGCCGAGGCCGCCGAAGGAGACGTATGCGGCGATGGTCGCGGTGGCCACGACCTGGATGAGCGCCAGCCGCAGGCCCGTCATGATCAGGGGGAGTGCGAGCGGCAACTCGACCTGGAACAGCACCTGGTGGCCGCGCATGCCCTGGCCGCGGGCTGCGTCGCGGACGTCCGGGTCGACGGCCGTCATCCCGGCGTAGGTGTTGGTGACGATCGCCGGCACGGCGAGGGCGACCAGCGCCACGTAGACCGGCAGCATCGACAGACCGCCGGCCAGGAAGACCAGGACGACCAGGCCGACGGTGGGCAGCGCGCGGCCGAAGGACGCCAGGTTGATGGCGACGAACGCGCCCTTGCCGGTGTGGCCGATCAGCAGACCGAGGGGCAGGCCGATCGCGGCGGCGATCAGGGTCGCGAGGAGCGAGTACTGGAGGTGCTCGGCGAGCCGGTGACCGATGCCGTCCGGGCCGGCCCACTGGGAACCACTGGTCAGCCAGGTGCCGAGGTTCTTGAACAGCTCGTACATCTCAGGCTCGCCTCCTGCGCCACGGGGTGAGGACGTACTGGAGGGCCACCAGCAGGGCGTCGGCGACCACCGCGAGCAGGATCGTGAGCACCACGCCCACGATCACCGGGGTCGGGAAGTCGCGCTGGAAGCCGTCGGTGAAGAGCTGGCCGAGGCCGCCGTCGCCGATGTAGGTGGCGACACTCACCAGCGAGATGGACATGACGGTGGCGATGCGGACGCCCGCCATGATCACGGGGAGGGCCAGCGGGAGCTCGACCGTGAGGAGGGTGCGCAGCGGGCGGGTGCCCATCGCCTTGGCCGCCTCCTTGGTCTTCGCGGGGACCGAGTCCAGCCCCTCGACCGTGTTCCGCAGCAGCACGACCAGCGTGTAGACGGTCAGGCCGATGACCGTGGTGGTGCGGGTCAGACCGCTGATGGGCAGCAGCAGGACGAAGATCGCGATCGACGGGATCGTGAAGAGCACGTTGGAGAGGCCGAGCAGGAAGCCGCGCAGCGGGCGGACCCGGTGGGCGACGACCGCCAGCGGGAGCGAGATCAGCAGACCGAGGAAGACCGCGGTCATCGCCGCCTGGAGATGGGAGAACGTGAGGCTGGTGAGGTCGTCGGTGTGGTCGCCTATCCACGACCAGTCGATGGTCATGCGGCCACCACCCGGGCCTCGGTGTGGGCCTGGCCGGCGTGCGCGTGGATGTCGTCGCGGGACGAGACGCCGGTGAGGACTCCCTGGGAGTCGACCCGGGCTATCAGCCCGGTCGGCGAGGCGATCGACTCGTTCAGCGCCGCCAGCAGGGAGTCGTCGTCCGTCAGCGGCCGTACGGGGAGTTCGGCGTCCTTCGAAGCCCAGTGCAGGGGCTTGTTCGCCGCGTCGCGTACGAGGGTCCAGTCGCCGCCCTCCGGTGCCGGGCCCTGCGGGAGGCCCGCGAGGGTCTTCAGCGAGAGCAGTTTCAGTCCGCGCTCGGCACCCAGGAAGTCGGCCACGAAGTCGTCGGCCGGGCGGGCCAGCAGCTCGGCGGGCGGGGCGCACTGGACGAGATGGCCGCCGGTGCGGAAGACGGCGATACGGTCGCCGAGCCGGACCGCCTCGTCGATGTCATGGGTGACGAAGACGATCGTCTTGTTCAACTCCTTCTGAAGTCGGAGCAGTTCGACCTGGAGCTGGGCGCGGACCACCGGGTCGACCGCGCCGAACGGCTCGTCCATCAGCAGCACCGGCGGGTCGGCGGCGAGCGCGCGGGCCACGCCGACGCGCTGCTGCTGGCCGCCGGAGAGCTGGTGCGGGTAGCGCTTGCCGGAGTCGGCGGCGAGGCCCACGGTCTCCAGCAGTTCGGCGGCGCGGGCGCGGGCCTTCCTCCGGTTCCAGCCGAGCAGCAGCGGGACGGTGGCGATGTTGTCGAGCACCGTGCGGTGCGGGAAGAGCCCGGCCTGCTGGATGACGTACCCGATGGAACGGCGCAGCTCAGCCGCGTCCTGTTCGAGGACGTCCCTGCCGCCGACCTTGATGGTGCCGGAGGTCGGGTCGACCATCCGGTTGATCATCCGCAGGGTGGTGGTCTTGCCGCAGCCGGAGGAGCCGACCAGGACGGTCACCCCGCCCTCCGGCATCTCCAGGGAGAGATCGTGGACTGCTGTCGTGCCGTTGGGGAAGCGCTTGTGGACCGCGTCGAACTGGATCATGAGATGTCCCTTGCCCGGCTGTATAACGTCATGCAGAGTTCTTCGTAGGTGAATAGCTTGTCAACGGTCTGGCGTTAATCCGAGGTAACGGATGACCGCAACGCAAGATCAGCTGTCCGGATTGAGGGGAGTTTGGGCGTGTTGTCGTCTCGCATCGTGGACGCACCCGGAATTGCGCATTCCGGCCTGGTGATCCTCGACGGCATCGGAATGGGCGTCGAGGACGTCGTACGACTCGCCGACGGCGCCGCCCGGCCGGTCCCCGGCACGGACGGGATGCGGCGCGCGGAGGAGTCCTGGAACGCCGCCCGGCAGATCGCCGCGACCGGCCGCGTCTACGGCCGTTCGACCGGCGTCGGCGCCAACCGGAACGAGGACGTGCCCACCGAGGCGGCCGCGGGGCACGGGCTGCGGCTGCTGCGCAGCCACGCCGGCGCGATCGGCGAGGAACTGCCGGCCCGGCAGGTGCGCGCGATGCTCGCGGTGCGGGCCAACCAGCTGCTGGCGGGCGGCGCGGGACTGCGGCCGAGTGTCGTCACCGCCCTGTGCGAGGCGCTGGAGGCGGGGGCGTACCCGGTCGTCAACGAGTTCGGCTCGGTCGGCACCGGCGACATCGCCGCACTGGCCCAGGTGGGGCTGGCGCTGGCCGGGGAGCACCCCTGGCGGGGCGAGAAGGTCCCGGATCCCCAGCCCCTCGACAACAACGACGCCCTGGCCCTGATCAGCAGCAACGCCCTCACCCTCGGCCAGTCGGCGCTCGCCCTGCACGAGCTGCGCGGCCTGATCGAGGCCACCCAGGTCGTGGCCGCACTCTCGCTGCTGGCCGTCGACGGCTCCCACGAGGCCTACGCGGCGCCGGTGCACGCGGCCCGCCCGCACCGGGGCAGTGTCGAAGTCGCCCGCCGGATGCGGGAGTTGATCGGCGCAGCCGACCGGCCGACCCCGCCGCTGGGCCGTATCCAGGATCCGTACGGCTTCCGCTGCCTGCCCCAGATCCACGGTCCCGCGCTCGATGCCGCCGATGCCCTGGAGCAGGTTCTGGCCGTCGAGATCAACGCGGCCGCCGAGAACCCCCTCATCTCGTCGGAGGACCTCGCCGCCTACCACCACGGCGGCTTCTACCAGGCCCAACTCGCCCTTGCCCTGGACCACTTCAGGCTCGCCGTCACCCAGGTCGCGCGCCTGTCCACCTCCCGGCTGTCCTCCCTCAACGAGCCCGCCTTCACCCGACTGCGCCCCTTCCTCGCCGACCACGAGCCCGCCTCCTCCGGCGTGATGATCCTTGAGTACGCCGCCGGCGCCGCCCTCGGCGATCTGCGCGCCTTCTCCGCGCCCGCCTCCCTCGGGCACGCTGTACTCTCCCGAGGCGTCGAGGAGCAGGCCAGTTTCGCCTCGCTCGCCGCCCGTCAAACGCTGCGCGCCTGCCGTGCGTACCGTCTGGTGGTCGGTTGCGAACTCGTCGCCGCCGTACGGGCGCTGCGCCAGCGCGAGCTTCGGCCCGAACCCGGGCTGGGGGTGGGGCTGGCGCTGGAGCTCGCCGAGGCGGTGCTTGAGGCGGAGGTGGCCGACCGGCCGCTCACGGACGACGTCACGGCGGCGGCCGGGCTGCTCGACCGGTTCACGGACATCTGGAGGGGGAGCACGTCATGAACGTGACCGACAGCCCTGCGACACGGTTGCAGGCGCTCTTCGAGGGGCACCGGCTGACGCCGACCCAGCGGCGCATCGCGCACAGCATGGTGCGGCGCGCCGCCGACGTGCCCTTCCTGTCCAGCGTGGAGCTGGCCGAACTGGCCGGGGTCAGCCAGCCGTCCGTGACCCGGTTCGCGGTCGCCCTCGGCTTCGACGGCTACCCGGCGCTGCGCAAGCACCTGCGCGAGGTGGTGCCCGCCGAGCAGGCGGCCGGCAACGGGTCGTACAACGAGTACCAGCAGGCCGTCGAGGCCGAGATCGAGAACCTGCGGCACCTCGCCGAGGTGCTCGCCGACCCGCGCCCGGTGCAGCAGGCCGGCCGGATGCTCGCCGCCTCCCGGCCGCTGCCGGTGCTCGGCCTGCGCGCCGCCGCCTCGCAGGCCTACGGCTTCGCCTACTTCGCCGCCAAGGTCCACCCGGACGTCCGGCTGCTCAACGAGGGCGGCACGATGATCCACGACCGTATCGACGCGGCCGTACGCGCCGGTGCCTCGGCACTGCTGTGCTTCGCGCTGCCCCGGCATCCGCGCGAGGTCGTGGACATCCTGGGCTACGCCAAGGAGGCCGGGCTGACGGTCGTGACCGTCGCCGACTCCGCCTTCGCGCCCGTGGCCAAGGCCTCCGACCTGCTGCTGCCGGCCGCCGTCGGCACCGGGCTCGCCTTCGACACGGCGTGCGCGCCGATGCTGCTCGGGCGGGTGCTCCTGGAGGCGATGGCCGACGACCTGCCGGACGCCCAGGCCCGCCTGGAGGAGTTCGACGCGCGGGCGGCGGCCCGGGGGCTGTTCGTCGAATAACGGACAGTCGGACAACCGGCTTGTCGAACAGCCCGCTTTAAGACTCGTCTCACTTTCTCTGGTTAGCGTCCCGCCCTACGGACTGACTGGGCCGACACCGGCGAGGAGGCTGCGGACATGGCGCGTGCGGGACGAGGGGTACGAGGAGGACAGGGCCTGGCCCGGGTGGCCGTGGTCGTACGGGCCGGGGCCGCGCCGCTGTGGTGGTTCGGGGTGTTCGCGGCCGGGATCGGGGTGCTGCCCGAGGGGATCACCGGGCGGCGGATCGGCGTCATGACCGGGGCCGCGCTGTTCGTCGTCGGCGCCGCCGTCGTGGCGCTCACCCGCCGCAAGCGGTACACCGCGCTGCTGCGCGGTGCCGCCCGGGCCGGCAAGCACGATGTGCTCCAGGACCGGGCGGTGACCGTGCGGAACTGGCGCCGGGGGCACCGCTGGTGGCTGCTGCTGGCCTTCGCCGTCGCGCTCGGCAGCGCCTTCGCGGTGCCGGCCGCCGGCGGCATGCTGCTCGCCGGGACCGGCACCGGGCTGCGGCTGAAGGCGGCCTGGCTGGGCCGCCGGGAGCGGGCCGAGGAGCAGCTGATGTGGCTGCGCGTCGACTGGCTCGACGGGCGCGGCGGCCGACCGGTGGGCAAGGCCGTCAAGGCGTATCGCGGTACCGGCATCGCGGCGGGCGACGCGGCCCCGGGCGGGGCGCGCCGCCGCACCGCGGCGCTGGTGTGAACCCGGGACCCGGGGGTCAGACCTCCAGGTCCTGCTCGATCCTCTTCAGCTGGTGCCGGGCCATCGCCAGGTTCGACCGGGAGATGTCGAGCACCAGGTAGAGGAAGAGACCGTTGCCGCCCCGGCCCTTGAGCAGCCGGATCAGGTGGTACTGGGTGGAGAGCGTGATCAGGATGTCCTCGATCTCGCCCTTGAGCCCCAGGTGCTCCATGGTGCGCATCTTGGCGCGGATCACGTCCGTGTTGCCGGCCGCGGCCACGTTGAGGTCGAAGGTCTTGCTGCCGCCCATCGTGCCCAGCGCCATCCCGCTGGTGTAGTCGACGAGCGCGACGCCGGTGGCGCCCTCGATGGAGGTGAGGGCCTCTTTCAGCGCGGTTTCGGTGTTGGCCATGACTCTCTGTTTCCTTTCAGCTGTCGGTTGCGGTGCGCGCGTCGGTGGTGGTGCTGGTACGTGGCGTGCGCGTGGTTCTGGTCCGTGTGGCTGCTGTGGTGCGGGCCGGGCGCAGGGCCTTGGCGGCGGCCTCGGCGGCGTCGACCAGCTCTCCGACCCGGGCGGCGGCGCGGCGGCCCTCCAGGTGGAGCCGGCCGACGTTCACCCGGTCCTCGGCGAGCAGGGTGAGCACGGCGCTGCGGCCGGCGGCGTAGGTGGCGACATAGCCGTCCTCGCCACGCACCAGCAGCTCCCTGAGCTCGCCCTTGCCGGTGGCGTCGGAGACCCGCACGGCGACGCCGAGTTCGGCCGCGGTGAGGGCGGCGAGGCCGTCCGGGTCGACGCCCGGGCAGTCGTGGGCGACGACCAGGCCGTCGACGCCGGCCGCGAGGGCGCCGGTGAGCTGGGGCATCCGGGTGCGTAGCCGGCGTAGTTCGTCGAGGACGGCTGCTCTGTCGGAGCTGCCGGGTTCTGCCGCCATCAGCTGTCTCCTCTCGGCGGGGCGGTGCCGTTCAAAGGGCCTCCAGCGCATCCCTGAGCCTCTTCAGCAGCGCGATGTCGGGGTCGGTGACCGGGGGGAGCCGGGGCGGGGCGGCCGTGGTGTTCCTCGGGGCGAGGAGTCCGGCCGCCGCCAGCCGCCGGATGTCCACCAGGGTGTGGAAGGCCGGCCGGCCCAGCTCCCGGGCGATCTCGGGGGCGGTGCGGACGCCGTCCACCCGGTCAAGGACCGCCCGCTGGCGCTGGGTGACCGGCGGTGCCGCTACCGGGTCGGCGCGGAGAAGCGGGGCGCCGTCCGTCGACGGGTCAGGCCAGATCCGGTGCAGCAGCTCGCGGCGGCGCAGGGTCTCGCGTTCCACGGCGGTGGCGGGGACCGCCTGGAAGGGGCCTGCGGCGGCCGGCGGGCCGTAGCGGAACCGGCCCGGGGTGCTGCTGGGGGCGAGCGCGAAGTACCCGGCGTCGTACAGCGCGCCGAGGCGGCACAGTTCCAAAGCACCCTTCGGCAGCAGGCCGGCGTCGAGCAGCCGGTGCGTGGCGGCGGGTATGTCGTCGGTCCAGGGCCAGACCGCCGCGTCGAGCGTGCCGTGGGCCGTGAGGAGCACGTCGAGGCCGGGGGCGAGCGGGCTCTCGGCGTGCACCACGCGGCCCTCGGCCAGGTGCAGGGCGCCGTGCTCGCGGACCAGGACACCGGTGGCCCGCTCCTCGGCGAGGCGTATCAGCATCGGCGAGAGCGCGCCGGCCGCCCGGTCGTGCAGGGCCGCCCGGTCCCGGACCGGCAGCGGCGGAGGTATGTCGACCACGGTCATCCCAGCACCAGCCGCTCGGCCATCTCGCCGAGCCGGATCCGGGCGAGGGCGAGATTGCCGTCCTCGCGGGCCAGCCACAGATGCAGGAACACAGTGGCGTCGAAGGACGTGGCCACGAACCGCAGCAGGTGGTAGCTGTCCCGGTTGCTGACGATCAGGTCCTCCACCGGAGGGCTCACCTCGGTGTCGTCCTCCGTGCTGAACGCCCCGTGCTCGGCGGCCAGCCGGGCCAGTTCGGCGGCCTCCGCCGCGGTGGTCTCGTGATCACCGCCGGGCGCCTCCCCGACCGTGCCCAGGGCCAGCCCGCTCGTCCAGTCGACCAACGCGGCCCCCCGGGCACCGGGCAGTCGCATCGCTTCAAGTAAGCACTCGTCGATTCCGGGCACCGTGGCTCCCCTTCCACCGCGTGGCTCTCCGGTTGAGTGACGCCGACACTACGCAACGTGTGCGAGGGGAGTGATGCGTTTGGCATTTTCCAGTGGAACATGCGTCCGGCAGACTAGTGTTGGTCAACTGAGCTGCTTTTCACACCAGTTGATCCCTCTGTCCCAGGTGTCTCAACGGCTCCCGGTTGCGCGCAGGGTGGTGAGCGCGTCCGCGTGCGCCCCACCGGATTCGGCCACGATCTCCGCGACCGTCTGCGGCTCCCGTACGACGGCGAACGCCACGCCCCCCTCACCGTCCGGCGCGAAGCCGTAAACCCCGGGCCGAGCCAGGGAGTTGTAGGAGTAGTGGCTGCCGAAGTAGTACGCCCCGGTGTCCAGCGCCGCCGCGTAGTCCCCCTGCTCCAGCGCCGGCAGCGCGCGCCCCTCGGCGAGCAGGTCACCCGCGAAACAGGCCGGCCCCGCCACGTCCTGCACCACCGCCGGCCCCTCCTTCGGCCGCCCCTTGCCGTCGTAAGCGGCGATCCTGATCGGCCACGCCCCCGGCGCGTACACCGTCCGCGGCGCCACCTGCACGCCCGCGTGCGTCAACGCGATCCGCCGCCCGCCGGAGCTCTTGGCGTACTCCACCCGGGCCACCACCGTCCCGTGCCGGGCCAGCAGCGACCGACCGAACTCCGTCACCAGCCCGTACCGCCCGTCGAACAGCCCCGGCACCGCCTCCGCGAGCAGCCGCGCGTACTGCGCGTACGTCGGCTCCGTCGCCTCCGACGCGAAGTTGACCGACAGCCCACCGCCGATGTCGAGGGTGTCGACCTGCCGCCGCCCCACGCGCGCGTTGATCTCCTCGGCCAGTTCGTACGTCTCCGCCACGCCCCGCGCCAGCAGCGGCAGCGAGATCCCCTGCGACCCGATGTGCGCATGCAGCCGCGTCAGCCACGGCCGCTCCGCGAACGCCCGTACGACCCACTCCCGCGCCCCCTCGTCCCGCAGTCCGACCCCGAACTTCGAGGTCGCCGTCGCGGTGGAGGTGGCGCCGATGGTCCCGGCCCCGATCTGCGGGTTCACCCGGATCCCGAGCGGCGGACGGGGACGGCCGCCGATGGGCACCTCCTCGTTCACCAGAGCGTCGATCCTGGCCAGTTCCTGCGGGTTGTCCGCGTTCACGGCGACGCCCAGCGCCAGCGCCTCGCGCAGCTCCCCCTCGGTCTTGGCGGGCGCGTCGAACACCGTCCGCTCCACCGGCACCCCGGCCGCCCGCGCCAGAGCCAGCTCGCCCGCGCTGGCCACCTCGGCGCCGATGCCCTCTCCGGCCAGCAGCCGCACCACCGGCACCAGCGGGTTCGCCTTCACCGCGAAGGCGTGCAGGATCGCGGTTCCGGGGGCCGCGACCGCCTCGAACGCCTGGCGCAACGCCGCCGCCGACGCGCGGATGCCGGTCACGTCCAGCAGGCCTACGATCGGCGCGTCCGGGCCCAGCAGCCCCTGCTCCACGGCCGCCAGTACGGCCTCGTCCCGCCGCACGACCCGCTCACCGTCGTCGTTGCTCGCTTCGCTGCCTGCTTGGTCGCCTGCTTCGTTCTCTGCCACGGCGTCCCCCGACATGTCGTCATCCGCTCCCTTGAGGCCCATAAGTCCAGCCAAACATCCGGAACGCGGCCACGCTGCCGGACCAATGTATTGACTAGTTCTATTCAGCGAGACAGGATGTGAATAACCGAATAACCGCAGGAACACTTCACTGGCCGTCATTCGCTAGGAGGCAGACCATGTCAGGACCCCGCCCCGTACGAGCGCCGCGCGGTACGGAACTGAGCGCCCTGGGATGGCAGCAGGAAGCCGCCCTGCGGATGCTGCAGAACAACCTCGACCCCGAGGTCGCCGAGCATCCCGACAAGCTCGTCGTCTACGGCGGCACCGGCAAGGCCGCCCGCGACTGGCGCTCCTTCGACGCCATGGTCCGCACGCTGCGCACCCTCAAGCAGGACGAGACCATGCTGGTCCAGTCCGGCCGCCCGGTCGGCGTGATGCAGACCCACGAGTGGGCCCCGCGCGTCCTCATCGCCAACTCCAACCTGGTCGGCGACTGGGCCAACTGGGAGGAGTTCCGCCGTCTGGAGGCCCTCGGCCTGACCATGTACGGCCAGATGACCGCCGGCTCCTGGATCTACATCGGCACCCAGGGCATCCTCCAGGGCACCTACGAGACCTTCGCCGCCGTCGCCGCGAAGAAGTTCAACGGCACCCTCGCCGGGACCATCACCCTCACCGCCGGCCTCGGCGGCATGGGCGGCGCCCAGCCCCTCGCCGTCACCATGAACGACGGCGTCGCCATCTGCATCGACTGCGACCCGCGTGCCATCGAGCGCCGCATCGAGCACCGCTACCTCGACGTGAAGGCCGACTCGCTCGACCACGCGCTCCAGCTGGCCACCGAGGCCCGCGACGCCCGCCGCCCGCTGTCCATCGGCGTCCTCGGCAACGCGGCCGAGCTGGTCCCGCAGCTGCTCGCGATGAACGCGCCCATCGACATCGTCACCGACCAGACCTCGGCGCACGACCCGCTGGCGTACCTGCCGGTGGGCGTCGCCTTCGAGGACATGGCGGATGCGGCGGCCAAGGACCCGGCGGGCTTCACGACCCGCGCCCGGGAGTCGATGGCCAAGCACGTCGAGGCCATGGTCGGTTTCATGGACGCCGGCGCCGAGGTCTTCGACTACGGCAACTCCATCCGCGGCGAGGCGCAGCTGGCCGGCTACGAGCGGGCGTTCGCCTTCCCCGGCTTCGTCCCGGCGTACATCCGCCCGCTGTTCTGCGAGGGCAAGGGCCCCTTCCGGTGGGCGGCCCTGTCCGGTGAGGCCTCCGACATCGCCAAGACCGACAAGGCGATCCTGGAGCTGTTCCCGGAGAACGAGTCCCTGCACCGCTGGATCAAGCTGGCCGGTGAGCGGGTCCACTTCCAGGGTCTGCCGGCGCGTATCTGCTGGCTCGGCTATGGCGAGCGGGACAAGGCCGGTGAGCGGTTCAACGACATGGTGGCGAGCGGCGAGCTGGCGGCACCGCTGGCGATAGGCCGCGACCACCTGGACTGCGGCTCCGTGGCCTCCCCCTACCGCGAGACGGAGGCCATGCTGGACGGGTCCGACGCGATCGCCGACTGGCCGCTGCTGAACGCCATGGTGAACGTGGCGTCGGGTGCGTCCTGGGTCTCCATCCACCATGGCGGCGGGGTGGGCATGGGGCGCTCCATCCACGCGGGGCAGGTGACGGTGGCCGACGGTACGAAGCTGGGCGGGGAGAAGATCCGCCGGGTGCTGACCAACGACCCCGGGATGGGTGTCATCCGGCACGTGGACGCCGGGTACGACATCGCGGAGTCGGTGGCGGACGAGCGGGGCGTGCGGGTGCCCATGCGTGAGGGTGAGTCGGCGTGACACGGAGCGGCGACGCTTCGGCGGGGGCTGAGGCCTCGTCGCCGAGCGCGGCCGCGGCCGCGCCCACCCGTTCCGCCCTGCGGAACGACTGCCCACAGCCTGTACGGCCGACGGCGGACGACGGGCCGGAGCCTGTGGGGGCGGCGAACGACGGTCCGGAGGCTGTGCGGGCGGCGGACGGGGGCCCGGAGGCTGTGCGGGGTGGCGGTCGGCAGTCTGTGCGGGTTGTGGGCGACGGCGGGTCGGAGCCTGTGGGGGGCGAGGGCCGGCAGCCTGTGCGGAGCGACCGCCCGCAGGCTGGCCCGGGCGGTCGGCCGCAGCCTGTCGGTGGTAGCTCCTTCCACTCCATGTGGCGGGAGCTGCTCCCCATCGGCCGGCATTCCGGCTCCCACGGTTACCGGCGCTTCGCCTGGACCGGGGCCGATGCCGAGTGCCGGGCCTGGTTCGAGGCGCAGGCCGAAGCTCGCGGGCTGGTTTACGAGGCCGACCGGAACGGCAACCAGTGGGCCTGGCTCGGGGATCCCGCCGCCGGGGATGCCGTCGTCACCGGGTCGCATCTCGACTCGGTTCCGGACGGCGGGGCCTTCGACGGGCCCCTCGGTGTCGTGTCGTCCTTCGCCGCCCTCGATGAACTCCGCCGCAGGGGAGCGGAGTTCACCAAGCCCCTCGCCATCGTCAACTTCGGTGACGAGGAGGGCGCCCGGTTCGGGCTCGCCTGTGTCGGGTCACGGCTCACCGCCGGGCAGCTCACCGTCGAGCAGGCGCACAGGCTGACCGACGGGGACGGGGTCACCCTGCCGCGGGCCATGGAGGCCGCAGGCTACGACCCCGACGCCATCGGCGCCGACCCCGAACGGCTCGCCCGCATCGGCGCCTTCGTGGAGCTGCATGTGGAACAGGGCCGGGCGCTGGATCTGAGCGGGGACCGGATCGGTGTCGCCAGTGCCATCTGGCCGCACGGACGATGGCGGTTCGACTTCCGGGGCGAGGCCAACCACGCCGGCACCACCCGGCTGACCGACCGGCGCGACCCCATGCTGTCGTACGCCGAGACCGTGCTCGCCGCCCGCCGCGAGGCCGAACTCGCCGGTGCCGTCGCCACCTTCGGCAAGATCGCCGTCGAGCCCAACGGCGTCAACGCCATCCCCTCCCTGGTACGCGGCTGGCTCGACTCCCGCGCCGCCGACCAGGCCACCCTCGACACCGTCGTCGACGGCATCGAGAAGGCGGCCCGGGAGTACACGGAGGCGCACGGCATCGATCTCGATGTCATCCGCGAGTCGTTCACGCCGGTCGTCGAGTTCGATCACGCCCTGCGGGACGAACTCGGGCGCATTCTGGGCCGGGACACCGGTCTCACCGTGCCCGTCCTGGGTACCGGCGCCGGACACGACGCCGGAATCCTCTCCGGGAGCATCCCGACCGCCATGCTGTTCGTGCGCAACCCCACCGGTGTCTCGCACTCCCCGGCCGAGTTCGCGGCCGAGGACGACTGCGTGGCCGGGGTGAGCGCGCTCGCCGACGTACTGGAAGGGCTGGCCTGCGAGTGACGACACGGACGACGTACTGGTTGGAGTACGCCTGGCTGGACCCGCACGTCGAGCCGGGTGTCGCCGTGGAGGTGGCGGACGGCCGGATCACCGCCGTCCGCACGGACACCCCCACCCCGCCGCCGGGGGCCGAGATCCTCAGCGGTCTCACCCTCCCCGGCCTGGCGAACGCCCACTCGCACGCCTTCCACCGGGCCCTGCGCGGCACGGTTCAGGTCGGCTCCGGGACCTTCTGGACCTGGCGCGAGTTCATGTACTCCTTCGCCGACCGGCTGACCCCGGAGACCTACCACGCGCTCGCCCGCGCGGTGTACGCCGAGATGGCGCTCGCGGGTGTCGCCTGCGTCGGCGAGTTCCACTACGTCCACCACGCCCCCGGCGGCACCCCGTACGCCGACCCCAACGCCATGGGCGAGGCGCTGATCGCGGCCGCCGCCGACGCCGGTATCCGCATCACCCTCCTCGACACCGCCTACCTCTCCTCGGGCTTCGGCGAGCCGCCCAACGCCCACCAGCTGCGCTTCTCCGACGGCAGCGCGGAGGCCTGGGCCGAACGCTGTTCAGTTCTCAAGGAACGGGATCACGCGCGGATCGGTGCCGCCATCCACTCGGTACGGGCCGTGCCCGCCGACCAGTTGGCGACCGTGGCCCGCTGGGCCGAGGAGCGGCGGGCCCCGCTCCATGTGCACCTGTCCGAGCAGACGGCGGAGAACGACGCCTGCCTGGCCGCCCACGGCCGCACCCCCACCCGGCTGCTCGCCGACCACGGTGTCCTCGGGCCGCGCACCACCGGCGTCCACAACACCCACCTCACCGACGAGGACATCGCGCTGATCGGGGAGAGCGGGACCGGCACCTGTATGTGCCCGACGACCGAACGGGACCTGGCCGACGGCATCGGACCGGCCGTCGCCCTTCAGCGGGCGGGCTCGCCGCTCTCCCTCGGCTCCGACAGCCACGCCGTCATCGACCTGCTCGAAGAGACGCGCGCGATGGAGCTGAACGAGCGGCTGCGCACCCGCACCCGGGGCCACTGGACGGCCGCCGCCCTGCTGCGCGCCGCCTCCGCCGACGGCCACGCCGCCCTCGGCTGGGACCACGCCGGCACCATCGAGACCGGCATGCTCGCCGACCTGACGACGATCGCGCTCGACTCGGTCAGAACGGCAGGGACGCTGCCGCGTCTCGGCGCAGAGACGGCCGTATTCGCCGCGACGGCAGCGGACGTACGGCACACGGTCGTCGCGGGCCGGCATGTCGTACGCGACGGTGCACACACGCTCGTCCCCGATGCGCCGCAAGCCCTCGCGCGGGCCGTCGAGGCCCTCCGCGCCTGACGGGCCGTCGAAGCACCCCGCGCCTGACGACCACCCACGAGGACACCATGAGCAGCAGCACCGTCATCACCAACATCGCCACGCTGGTCACCAACGACCCCTCCCTCGGTGACAACTCCCCTCTCGGTCTGATCCAGGACGCGGCCGTCGTCATCGACGGCGACCGCATCGCGTGGACCGGTGAATCCAGCAAAGCACCCGCCACTGACAACCGGATCGACGCGGGCGGCCGGGCGGTGCTGCCGGGCTTCGTGGACTCCCACTCCCACCTGGTCTTCGCAGGCGACCGCACCCAGGAGTTCAACGCCCGGATGTCCGGCCGCTCCTACACCGCGGGCGGCATCCGCACCACCGTCGCCGCCACCCGCGCCGCGACCGACGCGGAACTGGAGGCGAACCTCACGCACTACCTCGCCGAGGCCCTCCGCCAGGGCACCACCACCTTCGAGACGAAGTCGGGCTACGGCCTGACGGTCGAGGACGAGGCGCGGGCCCTGCGCATCGCCGCCGCCCACACCGACGAGGTGACGTTCCTCGGCGCGCACATCGTCTCCCCCGACTACGCCGACGACCCGGCCGCCTACGTCTCCCTGGTCACCGGCGAGATGCTCGACGCCTGTGCCCCGTACGCCCGTTGGGTCGACGTCTTCTGCGAGAAGGGCGCCTTCGACGGCGACCAGGCCCGTGCGGTCCTCACGGCGGGCAAGGCGAAGGGCCTGACCCCCCGCGTCCACGCCAACCAGCTCTCCTACGGCCCCGGCGTCCAACTGGCCGTCGAGCTGGACGCGGCGAGCGCCGACCACTGCACGCACCTCACCGACGCGGACGTGGACGCTCTCGCGAACAGCGGGACGATCGCCACCCTCCTCCCGGGCGCCGAGTTCTCCACCCGCGCCGACTGGCCGGACGCCCGCCGTCTCCTCGACGCGGGCGTGACCGTCGCCCTCTCCACGGACTGCAACCCGGGCTCCTCCTTCACCTCGTCCGTGCCCTTCTGCATCGCCCTGGCCGTCCGCGACATGCGCATGACCCCGGACGAGGCGGTGTGGTCGGCGACGGCGGGCGGCGCGAAGGCCCTGAGGCGGGACGACATCGGCCGTCTCACCCCCGGCTCCCGCGCCGACCTGATCCTGCTCGACGCCCCGAGCCACGTCCATCTGGCCTACCGGCCCGGGGTTCCGCTGGTCGCCGGTGTGTGGCGCAGGGGCGTCCGGGCCGTCGGCTGAGTCAGCTCGCCCCGGCCCGCCAGCGCTGGGCCGTGCCGTCGTTCACCGGGTCCAGGGAGAGCTGGTCGTCACCGTTCGGGGTGAGGGCCGTCTCGATGGCGATGGCCGGGCGGATCTCGCCGTCGGAGACGACGGTGAAGCGGAGGTTGTCGCCGTTGTCGCCGTCCACCGACGAGCACTCCCAGATGCCGACGCCCTTGTCGACCGAACCCCGGCTGTCCAGGCAGAAGTCGGGGTCCGCGGCGGACTGCAGCACGCCGCGGTCCGTGTCGACCCGCCAGCGCTGGGTGGCGGAGGCGGAGCAGGCGGCCGTGACGACATCGGTGCCGTTGTCGAAGTCACCGTCCCGGACGTCCAGGCAGCGGCCGGTGACGGCGTTCACGACCTGGGCGTAGCCGGCGCCCGGGGGCCTCGGGGCGGGCGACGGGGCCGGTGACGCGGAGTGCGTCGGGGACGGGGTGGGGGCCGGAGTCGGGGTCGGGCTGTGTGACGGCTTCGTGGGGGAGGGCGACTGGGAGACGGTCGCCGTAGCCGTCACGGTCACCTGAGGGGTCGTGGGCGGTGCCGGAGTCGCGGCCGCCGGGTTCTGGGCGTGCGAGGCCGGCCGGGTCAGGAGCACGAGCAGCAGCGGCACGAGGGCCACGCCCAGGGCCGTGGAGGTCAGCAGGAGACGGCGGGACGGGGACCGGCGTCCGCGCGCCGGGCCAGGGTCGGGGCCGGGGCCGGGGAGCGGCTCCGACGAGGTCTCCTGTCGTACGTACGCCGTTCCGCCCCATGGCAGCAGGCCCTCCGCCAGGGCCGTGCGCGGGCTGTCCCGGAGCGCGGTCAGGTCCTCGAACGCGGCCGTGCAGTGCGGGCAGTGGGCCATGTGCGCGTGCAGGTCGGCGCTGTGCCGGGGACTCTCCGGGCGTACCGACTCCTCGATCAGGCGCCGGAAGTCCGCACAGCGGGGGTCGTCGGAGGCGGCCAGGCGGCCGCGGAGACAGGCCTGCGCCAGGGACTGGAGCGCGGGCGGGGTGTCGTACCGGACGTCCTCGGGGGTCAGGCCCAGGTGGGTGGCGGTCCGGGCCGGGGGTTCCTGGTCCAGTACGCCGTACCAGATCAGGCCCTGGGTGCGGGACGGCAGGGACTGGAAGGCCGCGAGCAGGGGCGGGACGGGCGGCTCGGGCGCGCCCGTCGAGCTCAGGACCAGGAGGAGGGCGGGGTCCAGGGCGGCGGAGCGTTCGTCGTGCGACCACTCGGCGGCCAGCCGCGCGGTCAGCAGGAGCAGATGGTGGCGCAGGGGGACGACCGGCTCGGCGCCGCGCGCGATGTCCCGGGCGGCGGTGGTGAAGGTCTGCGCGGCGAGCCGGCGGGCCGCCGCGTCACCGGCCGTGCAGAGCCGGGCGTAACCGAGGACCGCGGGCAGGTGGCGGGCGCGTAGTTCCTGGAGGGCCGGGTACGCGGTGGGGGCGGGCGTGCGCAGGAGTGCGGTCAGGCGCGCGTCCGAGGGTGGGTTGTCCTCGACCATCGTGCGCCCCTTCGTGCCGGCCGTCGGTGCCCTTGCTGACGTACCGGCCAGTTTGGGGTCTGGGCGGGGCGCGAGGGAGGCCTTTGGTGAAAAGAGACGGCCGGGGTGGGCGACAGGGCTGCGCCCGGCATACGGCCGTGGGCGCGGGGGAGCGACCTGCTCCCGTGCGCCCACGGCCGTACGACCCCGGCAGCCGCTCCTGTCACTCGTCCAGCGTCAACGCCTTCCGCAGCCGCACCAGCGTCCGGGACAGCAGCCGGGACACGTGCATCTGCGAGATGCCCAGTTCCTCGCCGATCTCCGACTGGGTCATGCCGGCGACGAAGCGCAGCGAGAGGATCGTCCGGTCCCTGGGCGGGAGTTCGGCGATCAGCGGCTTCAGGGACTCGATGTACTCGATGCCCTCGAGACCGTGGTCCTCGTAGCCGATGCGGTCCGCCAGGGCGCCCTCGGAGTCGTCCTCGTCCGGCTGCGCGTCCAGGGAGGAGGCCGTGTACGCGTTGGAGGCGGCCATACCTTCGACGACCTCGTCGTTCGTGAGGCCGAGGCGCTCCGCGAGTTCCGCGACCGTGGGGGCGCGGTCCAGCTTCTGGGCCAGTTCGTCGCCCGCCTTGGCGAGGTCCAGTCGCAGTTCCTGCAGGCGGCGCGGGACCCGCACCGACCACGACGTGTCGCGGAAGAAACGCTTGATCTCGCCGATGATGGTCGGCATCGCGAAAGTGGGGAACTCGACGCCACGGGACAGTTCGAAGCGGTCGATCGCCTTGATCAGGCCGATCGTGCCGACCTGGATGATGTCCTCCATCGGCTCGCTGCGGGAGCGGAACCGGGAGGCGGCGAACTTGACGAGCGCGAGGTTCAGTTCGACGAGCGTGTTGCGTACGTACGAGTACTCGTACGTGCCTTCCTCCAGCGACTCGAGTCGCTCGAAGAGGGTCTTGGACAGGGCTCGCGCGTCGACCGCGTCGACCTCGTCGTACGGGGGGATCTCGGGGAGGTCGAGCCCCGTGACGAGTCCCTCGATGGCATCCAGTTGTTCCGGTGGGGGTGTCGACGTCGCCGTCCGGGTATGCGATGCGTCGAGCCGGGGTGACATGGTGTCCTCCATCGTTCTCGGCATAAGGGCTGCCGAAGCCGTGCGTGCACTGCGGTGTGCGGCGCCTCCAAAGCCGACCGTGTCGGTTTTCGTGTCCCTACTAGCCCTACCCGGTTCACTGAGCCACTCGCAAGTCCGTTCTATTAGCATTTGTCCGATTGTGAGAGGTTGTTCGGGTGTCGGAGTGCGTGGAGAAGGCGTAATGTTCGAGGGCGTCGCCGCGACGTTCGGCGGACATCGGTGGGCATCGTCAGACATCGGTCAGACGGTGGTAAAGCGGTCACGACCTCGGGAGAGAGACGGCAATGGACCACGGGACGGTCGGCAGCGCACAGTCGGGCCGGCTGCTGGTGGAGGTGCGGGAAGAGGGCCCCAGCGCCGTCGTGATTCCGGCGGGTGAGCTCGATCACCACACCGCCGATCTGCTGCGCGAGCCACTCGACGATCTCCTCGACAAGGGGTTCTCACGCCTTGTCGTCGACTGCTCACGCCTTGAGTTCTGCGACTCCACCGGGTTGAACGTGCTGCTCGGCGCCCGGCTGCGGGCCGAGGCCGCCGGAGGCGGGGTGCATCTCGCCGGGATGCTGCCCGTCGTCGCCCGGGTGTTCGAGATCACGGGAGCTGAGGCGGTCTTCACCGTCCATGACTCCGTCGAGGCGGCCCTTGCCGGCGAGACCGGCGAATCCAGCGAAACCGACAACGAGAGCTGAGTCTGGCCCCGTGTTCGGAATCGGGGGGTGTCCCGGCGGATCGGCCGGGCAGGAGACATTCTGGATCTGTCGGCGACCGACCCTGGCCCACGGTTGAGTGGGTCATGTGGACAGGCCCGTACGAACTGCAACAACGCGAAATTGTGAATCGTGAACCGGTGAAACGGTGAGGTGAAGCGCTGATGAGCACCACCCGGCCTTACCCGCCGGGCGACCGCGGCCCGGAGACCAGCGGCGTTTCCGAGGCGTCCGAGGCGGCGGCGTCCGACGTGCCGTCCGCCTCGTCGGGGGGTCGTCAGGTCCGCAGGCTGAGCCTCGTCGGCGAGAGCGGGGTCGTACCGCTCGCCCGTGACTTCACCCGCCAAGCGCTGCATGCGTGGGGCTGGTTGCCGGCCGCGTCCGCCGACCGCAGGGCCGCCGCCGAGGATGTGCTGCTGGTCGTCTCGGAACTCGTCACCAACGCGTGCCTGCATGCGGAGGGGCCGGACGAGCTGATCCTGGCCTGCGACAACAAGGTGATCCGGGTGGAGGTGACCGACCGGGGGGCCGGGCAGCCGGCGCCGCGGACCCCGCATCGGGCGGGGCGGCCGGGGGGCCACGGAATGTTCATCGTGCAGCGGCTGTGCCTGGACTGGGGGGTTGTACGGGCGTCCGGGGCGGCCGGCAAGACTGTCTGGGCGGAGCTGGGGGCGCCCGCGTAAGGGGAGACGCCTCGTCCCCGTTCGCGATCCCGCGCCCCTTACGGGGCGCTTCGGCATCCCCACACTTCCGCCACGCCCTTTCTCTTCCCTCCTCATGTGCCCCGGCGTACCTTGACGGCCGAATCTGATACCTCGTCAGTAGCGAATGGGGTGGACCGCCCGTGTCGTCGTACCCGAAACGCACCGCCGTGCTCGCGTCCGCCGCCGCCCTGGCCGGCTCGGCCGTGCTGCTTGCCGCGCCGGCGGCGCACGCCACCGTCGTCGACGTCAACTACGCCTGCAAGACGCCGATCGGCGACAAGAGCGCCGTCTCCCCGATCGACATCAAGGGCGTCCGGAGCGGCAGCGGCTACAAGATCACGATGTCCTGGCAGAAGGGGGTCTCCTCCAGCCCCGTCGAACTCGGCAAGGGCGCGATGAACCCGAGCGCCACCATCAAACTGGGCGGCGCCGACAGCGGGACCCTGAACGTGACCGGCTCGCCCAACCAGGCCGCGATACCCGCCAACACCCCCATCAAGATCAATGACCTGAGTGGCACCTACACCCCGAAGAAGACCGGCAAGGTGACCTTCACGGCGGGCACGCTCACCATCAAGGCGCTGGGTACGACGACGACCTGCACCCCCGGCAACAACCCGGGCCCGTCCCTCACCCTGGACGTGACCGCCGCGGGCGGTGGCTCCACCGGCTCCGACTCGTCGTCCTCCGGCAACACCGGCGCCGACTCCGCGGGCACCCTCCCGAAGACCGGCCCCGAGGACTCGTTCGTCGCACTCGGCACCCTCGGCGGCACCGTGCTGCTCGCGGGCGCGGCCGGCGCCCTCTGGCTGACCCGGCGGAACCAGCCCGTACGCCGCTGACCCCGAGGGTCCGACCGCTGGAGCCGCCCATGCCGTCCGCCCAGTCCGCCATCCGTGTGCTCGGCCTCGCCGTGCTGACCCTGCTCGCCACCGCCCCGCGCGCGGCGGCGGCCGGGGGCTGGTCACTCGCGCCCACGGGCGGCGGGCGCCCGTCCTTCTACGCCGAGGGCGCCCCCGGGGCGGTCCTCCAGGACACCGTGTCGGTGACCAACCGCGGGGGGCACCCGGTCACGGTAAGGCTGTCCGGCACCGGCGTCCCCGTCACCTTCGCCGAGCGGAGCGTCCGTGTCCCCGCCCGCACCCGCGCCGACGTCCCCTTCACGGTGACCGTCCCGACCGGTGCCGCCCCCGGCGACCGCCCCGGCACGCTCGTCGCCAAGGACGCCGACGGCCGCACCGCCACCGTCCGCGTCCGGCTGCGCGTCGGCGGCCCCGCCCTCACCGCGCTGACCGTCGAACATGTCGCCGTCCACGGTGACCGCATCACGTACGAGCTGGTCAATCGGGGTACGACCGTCCTCGTACCGAAACTCGCGGTGCACGCGGACGGTGTCTTCGGCCGGGGCCTCCTCGACCGGGCCCCGCGCACCCTCCCGGTCCGCCTGGCCCCGGGCAGCCGCACCGAACTCAGCGAGCCCTGGCCCGGGCACCCCGCCCTGGACGCGGTCGACGTCCGGCTGACGGCGACGGCGGCGGGCGGCGCGCACGACACGGCGGGCGCGCGGGTGCGGTTCGTGCCCCGGGGCGCGGTCGCGGGAACCGCGGGCGCGCTGACGGCGGGCGCCGCCGTGACGGTCGTACGACTGCGCAGGCGCCGGGGCGAGCACATGACCGAACCCCTGCCCATGGAAGCCGAGTTGACGGGAGCGGCGAGGTGAGAGCGCGTGCGATCGCGATATCGACGGCGCTGGCGGCGGTGTTCTCGCTGCTTCTGACGCCCCTGGCCGCGGCCGCCGACGGGCCGGCCGTCAGGGTCTCCGAGTCCCAGGCCGGCACCGGCGGCTCGATCACCGTCAGCGGCACCGGCTGGCGGCCGCACACCCTGCTGATGATGCTGATCTGCGGCCAGGCCACCCCCGCCCGGGGCGTGATCGGCGGCACCAACTCCTGCGCCAACGCCGACGGCCGGGCCGTCACCACGGACGCGAACGGCGGCTTCGGCAAGCAACTCCCGGTCGCCGAACCGCCGGTGCCCTGCCCCTGCGTGGTGCACGTGGCCACCGTGACCGGCGCGAAGGCCGACGCGGACGCCGTCTTCCAGGTCGCCGGGCACCCCGTGAAGGCGCTGCCCGCCGAGCCCACCGGCGGTCGTCTCTCGATGCTCACCGACACCCGCCTCGACGGCTCCTCGGGCCTGCTGACCTGGTTCGGCGCACCCCCCTCCCGCACCCTCGTCTTCACCATCGGCAACGCGGGCTCCACCACCCTCAAGGACCCCGTCTTCCAGGTCGGCACCGCCCATGGCGTGTTCGCCCCCCAGTGGGACGAGCAGCAGTGGCGCGGCACCCTCGCACCCGGCAAGAAGGCGCAGGTCGAACTGCCCGTCGAACTCTCCGCCGGGGCGCACGGCGACTACACCGTCTCCCTCAGGTACGACGGCAAGGTCCTCGCCGAACAGCCCTGGGGCGTCGGCCGCCCCTGGGGCGTGACCCTGTTCTGGCTCCTGCTCTGCGTGGTCGTACCGGCCGCCGTCTTCCGCATCGGCATGGCGGTGGTGGACCGGGTACGACCGCCCCGCGCCGGCGGCATCCGCCACCGGGGCGTGCACCGCCCGACCCTGCGCCTGCCGCGCCTGAGCGCGCCGGAGCCCGCGCCCGACACGACCTCGACCCTGCCGTGGTTCACCCCGGACTCCGCTCCGGGCACGGCGGCCGGTCGGCTCTCCGCACCGCACGACGGCAGTTCCACGAGTCCCACGACTCCCACCAGGAAGGGAACCACGTGACCATGCGAAGGAGAGTGACACCGGTCAGAGCGGGTGCGGCGGCGGCCGCGCTGGTCCTCGGCGGGGCGGGCGTGCTGCTCGGCGCGGCCGCAGGGACCGCACAGGCGGCCGAGGTGTCGTTCGCCACCCACTGTGTACCGCCCGCCGGTATCGACCCCGTCGACGGCACCACGAAGGTCGAGATCACCGTGCCCGCCACCGCGAAGGTCGGCGACACGGTCGACATCACCTGGAAGTTCGTGCAGGCCGCGTCCAAGAACCCGGACATCATCGACCTGCCCGCCAACTCGGTCCAGCCGTCCGGCACGCTCAAGGCGGCCGGCGCCCAGACCGCCGACGTCGCCCTGCAGGGGCCGCGGGAGAACCCGGCGATCCCCAAAGGCGGCGACATGGTGCTGTCCGACATGACGGGCACGCTGAAACTGACGTCACCCGGCGAGGTGACGCTCACCCCGGACGCGTACAAGGTCAACGCGTACGGGACGGACACCGTGTGCACCCCGTCGGGGACGGTGCAGAAGGCGGCGACGATCGAGGTGACCGGCAGCGGTTCGAGCGACTCGGCGACACCGTCGGACAGCACGTCCGCGTCGGCGTCCCCGTCCCCCTCCGACTCGGCGTCGGAGTCCGCTTCCGCCTCCCCGTCCGACTCGGTCTCCGCCTCCGCCTCCGCCTCCGACGGCACGGGCACCGGCCAGACCGACTTCACGGGCAAGGAGGTCGAGATCCCCTACGCCTGCAAGACGCCCATCGGCGACAAGAACGCGACCTCGCCGGTGCAGATCAACGCCAAGAAGAACGGCGGGAGCTTCGATCTCACCGTGCAGTTCAAGAAGTCGGTGATGGACAGCCCCGCGGACATCCCGGCGGACTCGGTGAAACCGTCGATGGAGGTGGTCCTGGGCGGCGCCGACAAGGGCACGGTCCATGTGGAGGGCCCCACGAACTCCTCCGCGATCAAGTCCGGCGACCCGATCGAGATCCCTGACCTGACGGGCACGTACAAGCCGGGCGCGAGCGGCGAGTCGACGCTCTCGCCGGGTGTGCTGACGGTCAACGCGCTCGGTACGACCACCACGTGCACGCCGACGAAGACGCAGGTGTCGTTGACGCTGGACACCACCGAGCAGGCGGGCGGCGCGTCGGGGGGTTCGTCGACGTCCGGTGGCTCCTCCGGCGGCTCCAGCAGCAGCGGCGGCCTGGCGGAGACGGGCGACAGCAGCAACGGCGCGGTGAAGGCGCTTGGCCTGGTGGCGGGAACGGCGATCCTGCTGGGCGGCGCCGTGTTCACGTTCATGCCGCGCAAGAGGACGAGGTGATCCACCGCTTGTAGGGGCCGTTGACCGAACGACAAGAGGGCCACCCCGTTCCGGAGAATGCGGTGGCCCTCTGTCAGAAGACGATCAGTGAACGTCTCCCATGAGCTCCCGGACCTTCTTGCGGTACATCCACACAGCCGCACCGGCGAGAACCGCCAGCACCGCCTGGAACGCCACGATCCCCGTCTTGTTGAGGTCGACCCCGGCGATGGACAGCAGACCGGTCGTCGCGTCGCCCGCCGTGACCGCCAGGAACCACACACCCATCATCTGGGACGCGTACTTCGCCGGAGCCATCTTGGTCGTCACGGACAGACCCACCGGAGAGAGCATCAGCTCACCCACGGTCTGCACGAAGTAGATGCCGACCAGCCACATCGCCGCGGCCTTGTGACCGCCATCGGCGATCGACAGCGGCGCGAGGAACAGGAAGAACGACGCACCGATCAGCACCAGACCACCGGCGAACTTCACGGCCGTGCTGGGCTCCTTGCCCCGCCGGGCCATCGCCAGCCACGCCCAGGCGAAGACCGGCGCGAACGCCATGATCATGACCGGGTTGACGGACTGGTACCAGGAGACCGGGAACTCCCAGCCGAAGATGGTGTTCTTCGCGGAGGCATCGGCGAACAGGGAGACGGTCGAGCCACCCTGGTCGTAGATCATCCAGAAGACGGCCGCGGCCACGAAGAACCAGATGTACGCGCTCATCTTGGACTGGTCGGCGCGGTCCAGGTCCTTGTCGCGCTTGATGCGGGCGATGACGACGACCGGGATCAGCAGACCGGCGACCGTGATCGGGACCAGCAGCCAGTTCAGCGTGTAGACGCCGGAGCCACCCACGACGGCGTAGAAGACGACGGCGACGGCGGCCCACAGACCCGCCTTCGTCAGCGTCGACTTCTTCTCCGCGGCGGACAGCGGCGTCGGGACGATGTCCGAACGCGAGCTCAGGTGCCGAGTGCCGAGCAGGAACTGGGCGAGGCCCAGCGCCATGCCGAGCGCGGCCAGCGCGAAGCCGAGGTGCCAGTTGTAGTTCTCGCCGACCGTGCCGATGACCAGCGGCGCGGCGAAGGCACCCAGGTTGATGCCGATGTAGAAGAGCGTGAAGCCACCGTCACGGCGCGGGTCGTCCGGGCCGTCGTACAGGTGACCGACCATCGTGGAGATGTTGGCCTTCAGCAGGCCTGAGCCTATGGCGACCAGGCCGAGACCCGCGAAGAACGTGCCGGAGCTGGGCAGTGCCAGTGTCAGGTGGCCGAGCATGATGATCACGCCCGCGACGGCGACCGTCTTGCGGGGACCGAGCACACGGTCGGCGAACCAGCCGCCCGGCAGGGCGAGCAGGTACACGAGCGACAGGTACACGGAGTAGATCGCCGTCGCCGTGGCCGCGGTCATGTGCAGGCCGCCGGGAGCGACCAGGTACAGCGGGAGCAGGGCCTTCATGCCGTAGTAGGAGAATCGCTCCCACATCTCGGTCATGAAGAGAGTGGCCAGTCCGCGGGGGTGGCCGAAGAAGGTCTTCTCGGAACCGGGGGTGCCCGGTCGGACCGAGTCCTTCGTCAGGCTGGACGCCATGGGTCGTTCCTTGCTGGTCGGGACGCGCGGTGGGGCTCTGCGCGCCCGTGGGGGGAGCGGCCGGCACCGGCGGGTCGGACCGTCCACCCCACGCCCAGGGGAGCCCACCCCGGATCACGGAGCGGCGGACGGCGACCACCGGGATCCACGCCCCGTGACGCTGTGTCGCGTCCGGAGCCCGGCCAGAGGTCATTCCTTTCAAGGCCGGCGGGGCCGACCCGCACACAAAAGAGACCTTCAGTGTCAAGAAGCCCACCAAAGGTCCCCGGGTGTACTACAGGCGTTCACGTCACTGTACGTCAGGACACTGGTGGATATGGAAGGACTTGAGACACGGATCACAGGTGTCGGGGGAACCGTGCGCCCGCTTTCGAAGGCCCCTTCCAACGGTCTCACCTCTCGCCCATAGGTTCGCACCACTGTGACCCAAGGTAAGAATCCCTGGTGCCGATCACACCCCGGCACAGCGCGTAGTCGGACTACCATCACCTCATGACCCGTGTACTGCTCGCCGAGGACGACGCGTCCATCTCGGAGCCGCTGGCCCGCGCACTGCGCCGGGAAGGTTACGAGGTCGAGGTGCGCGAGGACGGACCCACCGCGCTCGACGCCGGAATGCAGGGCGGCGTCGACCTGGTCGTGCTGGACCTCGGGCTGCCCGGCATGGACGGCCTGGAGGTCGCGCGCCGACTGCGTGCCGAGGGCCACGCCGTACCGATCCTCATCCTGACCGCGCGGGCCGACGAGGTGGACACCGTCGTCGGCCTGGACGCGGGTGCCGACGACTACGTCACCAAGCCGTTCCGTCTCGCCGAACTGCTCGCCCGGGTGCGGGCGCTGCTCCGCCGCGGTGCCGCCGAGCCCGCGCAGCCGCCGACCACGCACGGTGTGCGGATCGACGTCGAGTCGCACCGGGCGTGGATGGGGGACGAGGAACTCCAGCTCACCGCGAAGGAGTTCGACCTGCTGCGGGTGCTGGTGCGGGACGCGGGGCGGGTCGTCACGCGTGACCAGCTGATGCGGGAGGTCTGGGACACGACGTGGTGGTCGTCGACCAAGACGCTCGACATGCACATCTCGTGGCTGCGGAAGAAGCTCGGCGACGATGCGGCGAACCCTCGGTACATCGCTACCGTGCGTGGTGTGGGCTTCCGGTTCGAGAAGAGCTAAGGGCGATTCGTCGTGGGTGGCACGGGTGAGTGCGCGACCGGCCGTCGTCGTGGGCTGATCGCGGCCCTGAAGGGGCGCTGAAGTGCGGCGGCGTCTGATCCAGTCCACCCTCGCCGTCGTGCTCGTCGTCATCGCCGTGTTCGGTGTGTCCCTGGTCATCGTCGAGTCGCGGACCATCAGCAACAGTGCCCAGGAGCGGGTGGACTCCGAAGCGCTCCGGCTCGCCAGCATCGTCGACAGCCGCATCCTCGGGGACGAGGACGTCACCGCCGCGATACTGCACAGCCAGGTCGGCAAGGACCAGTACGCCGTCATCCGGCTCCCGGGCAAGGCGCCGATCGAGCTCGGGGTCAAGCCCGAGGGCGATGTCATCCACTACACCGTCGACGGCGAGGAAGGCGAGACGGTCACCGTCCAGGAGCCGCGGTCCACGGTGACCCGGGAGGTCGGCCGTACGCTGCTGATCATCGGGGCTGTCGCGCTGCTCGCCGTGATCGCCGCCGTCCTGCTGGCCATCCGGCAGGCCAACCGGCTCGCCTCCCCGCTCACCGACCTCGCCGAGACCGCCGAGCGGCTGGGCTCCGGCGATCCGCGGCCCCGGCACAAGCGGTACGGCGTCCCGGAGCTGGACCGGGTCGCCGATGTCCTCGACTCCTCCGCCGAGCGGATCGGGCGGATGCTCACCGCCGAGCGGCGGCTGGCCGCCGACGCCTCCCACCAGCTGCGCACTCCGCTCACCGCGCTGTCCATGCGGCTCGAGGAGATCACCCTCACCGACGACCCGGACACCGTGAAGGAGGAGGCGAACGTGGCGTTGACGCAGGTGGAGCGGCTGACGGACGTCGTCGAGCGGCTGCTGACGAACTCCCGCGACCCGCGCACCGGCTCCGCCGTCACCTTCGACCTCGACGAGGTCATCCAGCAGCAGCTCGCCGAGTGGCGGCCCGCCTACCGCAGCGCGGGCCGGGCCATCGTCAGCTCCGGCAAGCGGCATCTGCGGGCGGTGGGCACACCCGGCGCGGTCGCGCAGGTGCTGGCGGCGCTGATCGAGAACTCGCTGATGCACGGCGGCGGCACGGTCGCCCTGCGCACCCGCGTCACCGGCAACCAGGCGGTGGTGGAGGTGACCGACGAGGGGGCCGGAGTGCCCGCCGACCTCGGCAACCGCATCTTCGAGCGCACGATCAGCGGCCGTAACTCCACCGGGATCGGGCTGGCTGTCGCCCGTGACCTCGCGGAGGCCGACGGCGGCCGCCTGGAACTGCTCCAGGCCCAGCCGCCGGTGTTCGGCCTGTTCCTGTCCCGCACCCCACCGGCACACAAGCCGGACGACAACCGGCCGATGGTCCGCTAGGAGACCTACTGCTGGGGCTGGGGCTGAGGCTTGTCGGAGTCGGCGGCCTCCTCCAGGATCGACTCCGCCTTCGCGACCGTCTCGCGGGCAGGGAGCGCCTTGAACACCCAGGAGCGGTACGACCAGAAGCGGAACAGCGTCGCCACGCCGATGCCGACGAACTTGAAGACGTTGCTCTGCAGCGGGCTGTCCCAGCCGAAACCGTAGGTCGCCAGATACAGCACACCGTTCTCGATCACCAGGCCGACCGCGCTGAACAGCAGGAACAGGGTGAGTTCCCTGGTGCGGCCGCCCTTGTCACGGTCCCGGTACGTCCAGTAGCGGAAGCCGATGTAGTTGAAGACGATGGCGACGACGGTCGCTATGACGCTCGCCCGCACCACCGGCAGGTCGGTGACATGCCGGACCAGGTTGAAGACGCCGAGATTGACGAGAATGCCGGCACCGCCGACGGCGCCGAACTTGGCGACCTCGCGTACGAGCCGTTGCAGCCCCGAGGAACCACGTTCCATGGTTGTTCGGGCTCCCGTCCGTAGGTATTGGCGACCAACCCATGCTAACGACCCGCAATGTCCCACGCCTGTGGACGGCGACACAGATCGGGAACAGCTCGGAAAGAGCACGGGAAAAGCGGGGCAAGAGGCGGCGAAGCGACGGGTAAGAGCCCTGGTCGCGGGCGCGGAAACCGGCCACCGTGGCGCGGCGGATACCCTGGGGGCGTGACGTTTCCGGTAGTCGGCATGGTCGGCGGGGGCCAGCTCGCGCGTATGACGCACGAAGCGGGCATCCCGTTGGGCATCAGGTTCAAGCTCCTCAGTGACACCCCTCAGGATTCCGCGGCCCAGGTGGTGAGCGATGTCGTCATCGGCGACTACCGCGACCTGGAGACGCTGCGTGCCTTCGCGCGCGGCTGCGACGTGATCACCTTCGATCACGAGCATGTGCCCACCGAGCACCTGAGGGCCCTGGAGGCGGACGGCATCCCCGTGCGCCCCGGTCCCGACGCGCTCGTGCACGCCCAGGACAAGGGCGTGATGCGGGCGAAGCTCGACGCGATCGGCATCCCCTGCCCGCGCCACCGGATCGTGGCCGACCCGGAGGACGTCGTCCGGTTCGCGGCCGAGGGCGACGGCTTCCCCGTCGTACTGAAGACCGTCCGCGGCGGCTACGACGGCAAGGGCGTGTGGGTCGTGGAGACCGCTGAGGAGGCCACCGACCCGTTCCGCGCCGGTGTGCCCGTCCTCGCCGAGGAGAAGGTCGACTACGTCCGCGAGCTCGCCGCCAACGTCGTACGCTCCCCGCACGGCCAGGCCGTCGCCTACCCGGTGGTCGAGTCCCAGCAGGTGAACGGCGTCTGTGACACGGTCATCGCGCCCGCCCCCGACCTGGACGAGTCCCTCGCCCTGCGGGCCGAGGAGATGGCGCTGCGGATCGCCAAGGAACTGGGTGTGGTCGGCCACCTGGCCGTCGAGCTGTTCCAGACCCGCGACGGCCGCATCCTCGTCAACGAGCTGGCGATGCGCCCGCACAACTCCGGCCACTGGACCCAGGACGGCGCGATCACCTCGCAGTTCGCCAACCACGTCCGCGCCGTCCTCGACCTGCCCCTCGGCGACCCGCGCCCGCGCGCCAGGTGGACGGTCATGGTCAACGTCCTCGGCGGCGACTACCCCGACATGTACTCCGCGTACCTGCACTGCATGGCCCGCGACCCCAAACTGAAGATCCACATGTACGGCAAGGACGTGAAGCCCGGCCGCAAGGTGGGCCACGTCAACACCTACGGCGACGACCTGGACGACGTTCTCGAACGCGCACGTCACGCTGCCGGCTACCTGAGAGGGACGATCACCGAATGAGCCCCGTTGTTGGCATCGTCATGGGGTCGGACTCCGACTGGCCCGTCATGGAGGCCGCCGCGAAGGCGCTGGACGAGTTCGAGATCGGATACGAGGTCGACGTCGTCTCCGCGCACCGCATGCCGCGCGAGATGGTGGCCTACGGCGAGCAGGCGGCGGAGCGCGGCCTGAAGGTGATCATCGCGGGTGCGGGCGGTGCCGCCCATCTGCCCGGCATGCTCGCCTCCGTCACCCCCCTTCCGGTCATCGGCGTCCCGGTCCCGCTGAAGTACCTCGACGGCATGGACAGCCTCCTGTCGATCGTGCAGATGCCGGCCGGCGTCCCGGTCGCCACGGTCTCGGTCGCCGGCGCCCGTAACGCGGGCCTGCTGGCCGCCCGCATCCTGGCCACGCACGACGAGGACCTCCTCGCCCGGATGCGGGACTTCCAGCAGGACCTCAACGACCAGGCGGCCGAGAAGGGCAAGCGGCTGCGGGCAAAGGTCGAGGGCGGCTCCGACGGCTTCGGCTTCGGCAAGTAGGACACAGGGAAGCAATACGCAATGACCTCTCTCGACGAAGCCCGGTCCCTGCTGCGCGAGTTCCCGGTCGTCGACGGCCACAACGACCTGCCCTACGCACTGCGCGAGCAGGTCCGCTACGACCTCGACGCCCGTGACATCGCCACCCACCAGAACGCGCATCTGCACACCGACATCCCGCGCCTGCGCGAGGGCGGGGTGGGCGCGCAGTTCTGGTCGGTGTACGTCCGCTCGGACCAGCCGGGCGCGGTCCCCGCGACCCTCGAACAGATCGACTGCGTACGGCAGTTGATCGCCCGTTACCCCGCCGACCTGCGGGCCGCGCTGACCGCCGCCGACATGGAGGCGGCCCGCGCAGAGGGCCGGATCGCCTCCCTCATGGGCGCGGAGGGAGGCCACTCCATCGACAACTCGCTGGGCACGCTGCGTGGCCTGTACGCCCTCGGCGTGCGCTACATGACGCTCACCCACAACGACAACAACGACTGGGCGGACTCGGCGACGGACGAGCCGAACGTCGGCGGTCTGTCGTCCTTCGGCCGCGAGGTGGTGAGGGAGATGAACCGCCTGGGCATGCTGGTCGACCTCTCCCATGTGGCCGCGACGACCATGCGGGCCGCGCTCGACACCACCACCGCCCCGGTGGTCTTCTCCCACTCCTCCTCCCGGGCCGTCTGCGACCACCCCCGCAACATCCCTGACGACGTCCTCGAACGCCTCCCCGCCAACGGCGGTGTGGCCATGGTGACGTTCGTGCCGAAGTTCGTGCTCCAGGCAGCGGTCGACTGGACGGCGGCGGCCGACGACAACATGCGCGCGCACGGCTTCCACCACCTCGACACCACCGAGGACGCGATGAAGGTCCACCGGGCCTTCGAGGAGAGCCACCCCCGCCCGATCGCGACGGTCGCCACGGTCGCCGACCACCTCGACCACATGCGCGAGGCCGCCGGCATCGACCACATCGGCATCGGCGGCGACTACGACGGCACGGCCTTCACCCCAGACGGCCTGAACGACGTCTCGGGCTACCCCAACCTGATCGCGGAACTCCTCGACCGCGGCTGGTCCCGCCCCGACCTGGCCAAGCTCACCTGGCGGAACGCGGTCCGCGTACTGGGCGCGGCGGAGGACGTGGCCCGGGACCTTCAGGCCACGCGCGGCCCGTCCCACGCGACCATCTCCGAACTGGACGGCTGACCGGCGAGGGCGGGGTGGTCGGTCTCACCGTCGGCCCCGCCCCGATCCCGGCGGTCACCGGCTCCGTCACCTCCGCCATGAGGGCGGCCGTACCCCCGAACGCCCCATCCACCAGGAACCCTCCCGGGCGGCCATGCGACGGTGGGCTACAGCCCCATCACGACGTAGCTCACGACGACGTACGGAGCCCGCCATGGCCGACCTCCAGGACGACCGCCCCACCACGACCGAGGTCGGCGGGGACGACAGCCTCCCGGACGACCCGTTCCCGGTGGTGCCCGACGCCGAGTTCCTGGAACGGGCCCATGCCCTGCTGGCCGCGCATCCGGTCGCGGACGGCTACAGCGGGCTGCCGCGCGCGCTCGAGCCGTTGCCCTGGTACGACCTGGAGCTGGGCGAGGCGGCCGTGGACACGGACGTGCCCCGGCTGCGCGAAGGGCACGTGGGCGCGCTGTTCTGGTCGCTGGGCCTGTCGGAGGAGGAGCGCGGCGACCGGGCCGTGGGAGCCACGCTGGAACAGCTGGACCTGGCACGCCGGGTGGTCGGAAGGCACCCGGAGGGGCTCCGGCTGGTGCGCACCGCCGGGCAGGTCATCGACGCCCGTAACTGCGGCCGCGTCGCCGTGGTGCTCGGCCCCGCCTCCGCCGCCGCCGTCGACGACTCCCTCGGCATCCTGCGCGTCCTGAACTCCCTCGGCCTGCGCGTGCTCTCCCTGGCCGGCGCCGACTGGGCGGACAGGGAGGGGCTGACCCGGTTCGGCGAGGAAGTGATCCGCGAGATGAACCGGGTCGGTGTGCTCGCCGACCTGTCCGGCGCCCCGGAGACCGTCCTCGCCCGTGTGCTCGCCCTCTCCAAGACGCCGGTCCTGTGCACCCGCTCCGCCGCCGCGGCCGTACGCCCGCACCCCGCCAACCTCTCCGACGCACTGCTCGCGCAGCTCGGCGAGCAGCGGGGCCTGTGCATGGTGCCGCTGACCGCCGAGCAGAGCGGCCCGGGCGTCCGGGACGTCGCCGACCACCTCGACCACGTCCGAATCGTCGCCGGCCCCGAGTGCGTCGCCCTGTCCGGCAGCTACGACTCCGGCGCCGCCCACCCCCGCGACCTCTCCGACACCTCCCGCTACCCGTACCTCATCGCCGAACTGCTGCGGCGAGGCTGGTCCGAGACCGAGCTGTCCCTAGTGACCTGGGAGAACGTCCAGCGGGTCCTACGCAGCGCCGACTTCACCGCCCGCGCGGCCCAACGCCGCCACGACCCGGCCCCGGCGCGACCGGCCGACCCGGAGGCGTGAGCCCGCCCGGCCGGTCGGCCGGCGAAGCGGATCGCCTGATCAGGGGATCCGGCACAGGCAGAAGGGATGACCGGCCGGATCGGCGTACACCTGGAAGTCCTTCTTCTCCCGGTCCTCCAGGTCCAGCGGCCGCGCCCCCAGCGCCAGCACCTTCTCGTGCGCCGCGTCGACCTCCTCCCAGGTCGATCCCGCGTCGAAGTCGAGGTGGAACTGCTGGGAGTTGTGGTCGGCCCGCGGCCACTCGGGCGGCGTGTGCCCCTCCGTCCGCTGGAAGCCCAGCCGCGGTCCGTCCGGTACCTGCAGTACGACCCACGTGTCGTCCTCCGCCACCGGGGTGCCACCCGCCACGGCGGCGTAGAAGCCGGCCAGTGCGTGCGGGTCGGGGCAGTCGATCACTACGTTGCGCAGACGGGCGACGATCGGCATGGGTCCTCCCTGGGTTCAGCAGGCGCAGAGACAGAACGGGTGCCCCGCCGGGTCGGCGTACACCCGGAAGCTGCGCGCCCTGTCCGTCGCGTCCAGCGGCTTGGCGCCCAACTCCAGCACCCCCTTCTCGGCCGTGTCCAGGTCGTCCACCACCAGGTCGAGGTGGAACTGCTGCGAGTCGTCGGGCGCGGGCCACTGCGGCGCCACGAAACCGGGCGCCTTCTGGAAGGCCAGCGCCTGCCCGCCGGGCACCTTCAGGTCCACCCACTCCTCGTCCCCCTCGACGCTGCCGCCCAGCACCCCGGCGTAGAAACCGGCGAGCGCGGACGGGTCGGGACAGTCCAGGACGACGACAGCGAGCTTGGCGAGAGCCATGACTTCCTCCTCGAAGTCCGAGTCGACTGGTTACCTGTAGAGACGGGTAACCAGTCACCGTTACCGCATGCTCCCCCAGTGGGGGTAACCTCGCAAGTGAATTCGGGAGGTAGCTTGCAGGGATGAGTGAGAGATCGCCCGCGCCGGGCGGCCTGGCCCTGGTCGAGGCCCTGGTGAACACGCTGGACATCGAGTCGGGCGCCGACGCGCTCGACACGCCGGACGGCAGGGCGCGCCTCGGCATCACGGAGGCCGAGCTCTCACCCGCCCGCGCCCTGCGCGAGTCGCTGCGCGCCACGCTCCTCGCCCACGCCGGCCACCCCCCGCACCGTGAGGTGACCCCGCTGGGAGAGCTGCTGGCCGACGCCCCCCTCCATGTCACCGTGGACCCGGCCGACGGCTCGGCCGGCCTCGCCCCCGCCGACGGCGGCCCGCTCCTCTCCCGCATCGCGACGGCGGTCGCCGGCGCCCTGGTCGAGGGCACGTGGACCCGCCTCAAGGCCTGCGAGGCCGCCACCTGCCACTGGGCGTACTACGACCGCAGCCCGGCAGGACGCGGCCGCTGGTGCTCCATGCAGGTGTGCGGGGCGCGCGCGAAGATGCGCCGGTACCGTGCCAAGGAGGGGTAAGGCACAGGCAGTTCACCGGCCACGCGTGGGTCGCGTGGTGCAGAATGCACACAAGACACCGGTTCGGCCGACTGAGCCTCGGCCGAACCGGTGTCGACCGAACACCCTGAGACTTATGCGGTGGGGCGCCCCATGGCGCGGTACGTCCACCCCGCCCGCCGCCAGGCCTCCGGCTCCAGAGCGTTACGCCCGTCGAGGATCACCTTCGACGAGGCCACCTCACCCAGTGCCGCCGCATCCAGCTCCCGGAACTCCCGCCACTCGGTGAGGTGCAGCACCACATCGGCCCCCCGCACACACTCCACGGCGCTACCGGCGTAGCCGAGTGTCGGGAACAACCGCCGGGCGTTCTCCATCCCCTTCGGGTCGTACACCGTCACCTGCCCGCCCTGCAGATGGATCTGCCCGGCGACGTTCAGCGCCGGCGAGTCCCGTACGTCGTCCGAGTCCGGCTTGAACGTCGCGCCGAGCACCGCGACCCGCTTCCCGAGGAACGACCCGCCGCCCAGCGCCTCCCGGGCCATCTCGACCATCTGCCCCCGGCGCCGCATGTTGATGGAGTCGATCTCGCGCAGGAAGGTCAGCGCCTGGTCTGCGCCCAGCTCACCCGCGCGGGCCATGAAGGCGCGGATGTCCTTGGGCAGGCAGCCGCCGCCGAACCCGATCCCGGCGCGCAGGAACTTCTTCCCGATCCGGTCGTCGTGCCCGATCGCCTCGGCCAGCATGACCACGTCACCGCCCGCCGCCTCGCACACCTCGGCCATCGCGTTGATGAAGGAGATCTTCGTGGCGAGGAAGGAGTTCGCGGACGTCTTCACCAGCTCGGCCGTCGGGAAGTCGGTCACCACGAACGGCGTGCCCTCGCTCACCGGCGTCGCGTACACCTCGCGCAGCAGCTTCTCGGCGCGCTCGCTCTGCACGCCGACCACGATCCGGTCGGGGTGCAGGGTGTCCTGGACGGCGAAGCCCTCCCGCAGGAACTCCGGGTTCCAGGCCAGCTCGGCCTCGGCGCCGGCGGGCGCGTTCTCGGCGAGGTAGGCGGCCAGCCGCTCCGCCGAACCGACCGGCACGGTCGACTTGCCGACGACGAGCGCGGGCCCGGTGAGATGCGGGGCCAGCGACGCGATCGCGGAGTCGACGTACGACATGTCGCAGGCGTACTCGCCGTGCTTCTGCGGGGTGTTCACACAGACGAAGTGGACGTCTCCGAAGGCGCCCACCTCGGCCCAGTCGGTGGTGAAGCGCAGCCGCCCGGAGGAGCCCTCGAAGCCCGCCACATGCCTGCGCAGCAGCTCGTCGAGGCCCGGCTCGTACATCGGGGTCTCGCCGCGCTCCAGCATGGCGATCTTCTCGGGTACGACGTCGAGGCCCAGCACCTCAAAGCCCAGCTCCGCCATGGCCGCGGCATGCGTGGCGCCGAGGTAACCGGTGCCGATCACAGTGATCTTGAGGCTCATGGATGCTCCAGCTCGGGGACGTTTGTGCTGCTGCGGGGCCGAGCATAACCGGGCCCTCCCGCGGGCAACTTTCCCGCTGTCGCCAAGCTCACGTCACCGTTCTGTGGGCGTCGTTCTAAACTTTGAGTTACTTAACAGTAATTAGCGTCAGCACCACTGCGTCTGGAGTGAGAGACCTTGGCCGGATCGGCTGACTTCGATCTGTACCGCCCGTCCGAAGAGCACGACATGCTCCGTGACGTCGTCCGTGCGCTGGTCGAGGCGAAGATCGCCCCGTATGCGGCCGCGGTGGACGAGGAGGCCCGCTTCCCGCAGGAGGCACTCGACGCCCTGGTCGCCAACGACCTGCAGGCCGTGCACGTCCCCGAGGAGTACGGCGGTGCCGGCGCCGACGCGCTCGCCACGGTCATCGTGATCGAGGAGGTGGCCCGCGCCTGTGTCTCCTCCTCTCTGATCCCGGCGGTGAACAAGCTGGGCTCGCTCCCGGTGATCCTCTCCGGCGGCGAGGAACTGAAGAAGAAGTACCTGACCCCGCTCGCCAAGGGCGAGGCGATGTTCTCGTACTGCCTCTCCGAGCCGGAGGCGGGCTCCGACGCGGCCGGCATGAAGACGAAGGCGGTCCGCGACGGCGACCACTACGTGCTCAACGGCGTCAAGCGCTGGATCACCAACGCGGGCGTCAGCGAGTACTACACGGTGATGGCGGTGACGGATCCCTCGAAGCGCTCGAAGGGCATCTCGGCGTTCGTCGTGGAGAAGTCGGACGAGGGCGTCTCCTTCGGCGCCCCGGAGAAGAAGCTCGGCATCAAGGGCTCGCCGACCCGTGAGGTCTACTTCGACAACGTCCGCATCCCCGTCGACCGCATGATCGGCGCGGAGGGCACCGGCTTCGCGACGGCGATGAAGACCCTGGACCACACCCGCATCACCATCGCGGCCCAGGCCCTCGGTGTCGCCCAGGGCGCCCTGGACTACGCCAAGGGCTACGTCCAGGAACGCAAGCAGTTCGGCAAGCCGATCGGCGACTTCCAGGGCATCCAGTTCATGCTCGCCGACATGGCGATGAAGATCGCCGCCGCCCGCGCCCTCACCTACCAGGCCGCGGCCGCCTCCGAGCGCGGCGACGCCGACCTGACCTTCCAGGGCGCGGCGGCGAAGTGCTTCGCCTCCGACACCGCCATGGAGGTCACCACGGACGCCGTCCAGCTCCTCGGCGGCTACGGCTACACCCGCGACTACCCGGTGGAACGCATGATGCGTGACGCGAAGATCACCCAGATTTACGAAGGCACGAACCAGGTCCAGCGCATCGTGATGGCGCGGAACCTGCCGTAACCACCCACTGAGGAAGCCCCGGCCCGGGCAGGCCGGGGCTTTTTCGGTTTCGTCTGCACCATCGGCGCGCTGTCAGAGGCCGAACGACACGCCTGTGAGCTTTTCCGAGGCGTCCCAGAGTTGGCGGGCGAGCCTCGTGTCCTGCGCGGTCCTGGACCGGCCGATCAGTTCGGCGCCGTCGCGCATGTGCATCCAGTGTTCTGGTCCGGTGAAGCTGTCGCCGGGGACGTCGCCGGTGGCGGCGTACAGCACCGGCAAGGCGCCCTGTTCGGGTTCCTGCGCGAACAGGCGGACCATCAGCCTTGTGACAAGCCCTGTCGGCCGATCGTAGATGTTCGTCGCGACGAGGCCGGGGTGCGCCGCCACCGCCAGCACGCTGGACCCGACGGCGGTCAGCCGACGTTGCAGCTCGGACGAGAACAGCACGTTCGCAAGCTTCGACGTCGCGTAGGCGCGGGACTGTTTGTAGGGGGTGTGCTCCCAGTGGAGGTCGTCGAAGTTGATCTGCCCCATTCGCTCGGCTTGTGAGGCCAGCGACACCACTCGTCCGGTGATGTGGGGCAGGAGCAGGTTCGTCAGCGCGAAGGGGCCGAGATGATTGGTTCCGAACAGGAGCTCGAACCCGTCGGTGGTCCTCTCGAGCTCGGGGGCCGAGACGCCCGCGTTGTTGATCAGTAGATGGATCGGGCCCTGCCAGTCGGCGGCGAAACGGCGTATCGATGCCAGGTCGGCCAGATCCAGTTGCCGCACCTCTGTGTCGCCGGGCACCGCTTCGGCGGCGCGCCCGCCCTTCGCCGTGTCGCGCACCGCTAACACGATATGCGCGCCGTACCCGGCGAGTGCCTTGGCGGTGACGAGACCGATTCCGCTGTTCGCGCCAGTCACGATGACCGTCTTGCCGGTCAGGTTGGGATTCATGGCGGCCAGACTAGGCACTGCCTAGTATCTAGTCAACGTCTAGTTTCCGCTAGCATGAAGGGGTGAACCACAGGCCCTTCCATCACGGGAACCTGCGAGCCGCCCTCCTGGACCAGGCGGAGCGAACCTTGCGGGAGGACGGTATCGACGCGCTGTCGCTGCGTGAGCTGGCACGGCAGGTCGGCGTCAGCCACGGCGCACCTCGGAGCCACTTCATCGACCGGCAGGCACTGCTGGACGCGCTCGCGGAGCGAGGCTTCAACCGCCTCGCCGATGAAGTCGGAGTGGCGATCGGCTCCGATGCCGTGGACTACAGGCAACGACTCCGCGCCGCCGCGGCCGCGTACGTGCGCTTCGCCGTCACCGACACCGCGCTCCTGGACCTCATGTTCACCGCGAAGAACGGCAACGCCCCCGAGGAGTTGCGCGTCGCCTCGGAACGACTCTTCGCAACCATCCGCGACCTGATCGACCGCGGCACCAGGGCCGGAGAACTGGAACCCCAGGACCCGTACCGACTGCAACTCCTCCTCGCCGCCCTCATGCAGGGAATCGCGGTCCTCGTCGGCACCCGCCGAATCTCCACGGAGGACGGTGCCTCCCTCGTCGACGACGCGATCTCTCTCCTGGTCCGCGCGAAGGACGGGTGAAGTGCGCTCGGCACCCGTCCCGTAAACCGGAAGCGCACCGCGCCGCACGACTGCTCGGTGTACTCGCAGGATTTCGAATGGCGGTACCGGTCGGTCGGGCTTAGGAACGGAAGCACGGGGGGCCTACCTCGGGCCCCTCTCCCTTCCCTGGAGGAGCCATGACCCAGACCGGACCCATGACCGCCATGAGCAAGCAGATGCAGGAGTGCGTCAACGCGTGCATGGCCACCCACACGATGTGCGAGGAGACCATGAGCTCCTGCATGTCCATGGACGGTGGCCAGGCCCACATGCGGATCATGCGCGCGCTGATGGACTGCTCCGAGATGACCCGGATGTGCGCCGACATGATGATGCGGCGCTCGCCCCTGTCGGCCGAGATGTGCGCGATGTGCGCCAAGGCCTGTGACATGTGCGCCGAGGCGTGTATGTCCATGCCGGACGACCCGCAGATGAAGCGCTGCGCCGACGCGTGTCGCCGCTGCGCCGAGATGTGCCGCTCGATGGCGGGCGCGTCCATGTGACACCCCGCTGACCCGTTTCAAGGGCACCCCGCCGGGGTGTCCTTGATCCATTCTCCGGCATTCTGGCCTTCCGGCATGCGGAGGCCGCGGAACTGGAGTGGGGCCACCGGGCCGGGCTCGACGAGTGGTGGAGCGGGGCCGTCGGCGAGCGGTTCGCCGCCGAGTACGCCGACGGGGAAGGGCGCCTGGCCCTTCCCCATGTGGCCCTGCTCGCCGCCGGGACGGCCTAGTCGCCTAGTACTCCAGCAGTACTTCGTGGCTTGACCTGGGGAAACGTCGAGCGGTGGGAGTATAGCGGGCAGGAAGTCGTCACGGACGGCTTCTGCCCG
>NZ_JBEOTA010000005.1:106317-358550 GCF_040303265.1 Streptomyces sp. NPDC096040 | reverse complement strand
AAACGCCCGGTTACATTCCGAACCCGGAAGCTAAGCCTTACAGCGCCGATGGTACTGCAGGGGGGACCCTGTGGGAGAGTAGGACACCGCCGAACAATCTTTGGAAGGACCCCTGGTCCCAGCGTTCAGCTGGGACCAGGGGTCCTTTTGTTTTTACAATGCTTGCGGTACCGAAGACAGGAGTCACCATGTCCACCAACTCTCCCGACGAGCGACCGGAGCGCGACCCGCGGCGACGGGACAGTGGTGACCGCGGTGATCGTGGCGGATACCGCGGAGACCGCAACGACCGTGGAGACCGCGGCAGTTCCGGCCGTCGTGACGACAATCGCGGTGGCGGTAGTGGTGGTTACGGTCGCCGTGACGACAATCGCCGTGACGACAACCGCGGTAGTGATAACCGCGGTAGTGACAACCGCGGTGGCGGATACGGTCGGCGCGACGACCGCCGGGGTGACGAGCGCCGCGGCGATGACCGGGGCGGGTACGGTCGTCGCGACGACAATCGCCGTGACGACAACCGTGGTGGTGACAACCGTGGCGGCGGATACGGCCGGCGCGATGACAACCGCGGCTCCCGCCCGGCGGTCCAGCGGGACGACCGCGGCGACCGAGGTGGCTTCCGCCGTGACGACAACCGGGGTGGTGGCGGTTACCGCGGCCGGGACGACCGGCGTGATGACCGTGGTGACCGTCCCGCGTTCCGCCGTGATGACCGCGATGACCGTGGTGGTCGTAGTGACCGTGGTGATCGTCCTGCCTTCCGGCGGGACGACAACCGTGGCGGAGGTGGCTACCACGGCCGGGACGACCGGCGCGACGAGAGTCGTGGTGGCGGCGGTGGCTACGGTGCTCGCCGTGACGACAACCGCGGCGGTGGCGGTTACGCCCGTCGGGACGAGCGTCGTGACGACAACCGCCGTGACGAGCGCCGTGGGGACGACCGGGGCGGTTACGTCCGTCGCGACGACCGCGGTGACCGAGGTGGCTTCCGCCGGGACGACCGTGGTGACCGTCCTGCCTTCCGTCGTGACGACCGCGATGACCGTGGCGGTCGTAGTGACCGTGGTGACCGTGGTGACCGCGGTGACTTCCGGCGGGACGACAACCGTGGCGGCGGTGGCTACCGCGGCCGCGACGACCGGCGCGATGACCGGCGCGATGACAACCGTGACCGTGGTGGCTTCCGAGGCCGCAGCGACGACCGAGGCCGTGGCCCCCGGCGGGATGACCGCCGCGACGACCGAGGCGGCTTCCGGCGGGACGAGAACCGAGGTGGCGGTGGCTACCGCGGCCGCGACGACCGCCGGGATGACCGGCGTGGCGACGACCGGCGTGGCGGTGGTGGTTACGGACGCCGTGACGAGCGCGAGCGTGACCGGGACCGGGAGCCGATCAAGCGGCTGCCGATCCCGGAGGACGTCACCGGCGACGAGATCGACAAGGACGTACGGCAGGAGCTGCAGAGCCTCCCCAAGACGCTCGCGGAGGACGTCGCCAAGAACCTGGTGATGGTCGCGCGGCTCATTGACGAGGACCCCGAGGGCGCCTACGGCTACTCCAGGGTGGCCCTGCGCCTTGCGTCCCGTGTCGCCGCCGTACGTGAGGCCGCCGGGTTCGCCGCCTACGCGAACCAGAAGTACAGCGAGGCGCTCGCCGAGTTCCGGGCCGCGCGGCGGATGACCGGCAACGTGGACCTGTGGCCGGTGATGGCCGACTGCGAACGTGGGCTCGGGCGGCCGGAGAAGGCGCTGGACATGGCCGGCGCCCCCGAGGTGCACAAGCTCGACAAGGCCGGCCAGGTCGAGATGCGGCTCGTCGCCGCCGGTGCCCGGCGTGACATGGGGCAGCTGGACGCGGCGATCGTGACGCTGCAGAGTCCCGAGCTGGCGTCCAACTCCGTACAGCCGTGGACCGCGCGGCTGCGGTACGCCTACGCCGACGCCCTGCTCGCGGCCGGCCGTGTCGATGAGGCGCGCGAGTGGTTCGCCAAGGCCGTCGAGGCCGACCGGGAAGGCAGCACGGACGCCTCCGACCGGCTGGCCGAGCTGGACGGTGTCGAGTTCCTCGACGCCCTGAACGACGAGGACGAGGACACGGACGTCGACGTGGACGAGACCACGGACGTCGACGTCGACGCGGACGAGTCCGAGGAGCGCCCCGCCGAGGCCGAGGCCGAGCCACAGGCGGAGTCCAAGCCCGAGACTGAGACCGAGTCCGACAAGGACTGATCACGGCGACCGACGCAGAGGGCAGGCTCCGACCGGGGGCCTGCCCTCTCTCGTTGCCGTCGCCGTTCTCAGGTGTCGAGCGCGCGCAGCACCAGCCCCGACGCCGGTTTCGGGCCGAAGGACGTCGACTTGCGGGGCATCGTCACGCCCTGGCGGGCCAGGTCGCGGACGACCTCCTCGCGGACCGGGTGCAGGAGGACGGCCGTACTGCCGGCATGTTCGGCCTTGGCGACCGTCGCCGCCGTGTCGTGGATGTAGGCGACATGCGCGTTCGAGTCCTCGGGGATGTGCCAGACGTGGCCGAGGAGCGTGGCGTGCAGGACGGTGGCGTCGAGCGTGCGCCAGGCGGCCGGACGGTCCGCGGGGATCGTACGGGCCAGAAGATCCGGGTCCGGGCGGTCGATGAGGTGGAAGGTGCCGTCACCGGCGAGCAGGAACGCGTTGCCGTGGCGGGCCGCGTCCGCGAGCGCCTCCTGGGCCTGCGACAGGGGGACGTCGAGGCGTCGTACCCGGAAATGGTCCTGTACGGCCGCCAGGGCGTCCGCCACCGGCAGGCCGTGCAGCAGGCGATGGATGGCGCGGACGCGCAGCGGGTAGCGGGCGGTGTCCACGAGGAGGACCAGGCCGTAGTCCCAGGGGCTGGGAGAGGCGTGCTCCGCGCGTAGACGCAAGTAGGTGGCCCAGCGGTGGTGGCCGTCGGCGATCAGGGCCTGGTGGTGGGCCAGGTCGGACTGGACGAGGGCCACCTCGGCGGGGTCGGTGATCGACCAGAGGCGATGGTGGAAACCGTCTTCCGTGGTGGTGGCGAGGAGCGGGGGGCGGTCGGCGGCCTTTTCGACGACCTCGGCGGCCGTGCCGTTGCCCCGGTAGGTCAGCAGAAGGGGTTCGAGGTTCGCGGAGGTCGCGCGCATCAGGGCCGCGCGGTCGGCGACGACCGGGGGCATGACCTCCTCGTGCGGCAGCACCACGCCCTCCGACGGTTCCGAGACCCGCAGGGCGCCGATGACGCCGCGCTGGAGCATGCCGTTGCCGTCGTGCTGCTCGTAGACGTACAGGCCGGGTTCGGGATCCGTGGTCAGGATGCCCTCGGCCTGCCAGCGGTGCAGGGTGTCGGCCGCCTGTTCGGTGCCGGCGCTGGGGGTGCCGGCCTGGGGAAGGATCAGACGGACGATGTTGTGCGGGTCGGCGGACTGGAGATGGTGCACGCCGTCCGGGCGTACGACGACGTCGTACGGCGGAGAGGTGACGGCGGCCAGGCTGCCGACCCGGTCGGGGTCGTATCGAAGGCCTCGGAACGGGGTGAGTTCCAGGCCTCGGCGCTCCGTTGCTTCCGGGTGACCTGCAGTGTTCATCCCGGCATCGTACGTGTGTCAGTGGCGTGCGGGATGATCGGTGGGGAAAGGCCGGACAACGAAGCGTGACGAGGAGCGATGGGGAATGAGCCAGGGTGTCAGGACTGGTCCCGAGGGCAGCGGACAGGCTCTGAGCACGGCGTATGACACGGCGCTGCTCGATCTGGACGGCGTGGTGTACGCGGGCGGCAGCGCGATCGCGCACGCGGTGGAGTCGCTTGCGGCGGCTCGCGAGGGCGGGATGCGGTTGGCGTACGTCACCAACAACGCGCTGCGCACACCGGACTCGGTGGCCGACCATCTCACCGAGCTGGGGATCCCGACCGGCGCCGAGGACGTCATCACCTCGGCGCAGGCGGTCGCGCGGCTGATCAGCGAGCAGGTGCCGGCGGGTGCGCGGGTGCTGGTGATCGGCGGGGAGGGGCTGCGGGTCGCCCTGCGGGAGCGGGGCCTTGAGCCGGTTGACTCGGCCGACGACGATCCGGCGGCGGTGGCGCAGGGGTACGGCGGTCCTGATCTGGCGTGGGGGCGGTTCGCCGAGGCGTCGTACGCCGTCGCGCGCGGGGTGCCCTGGTTCGCGTCCAACACCGATCTGACGATTCCCAGCGGGCGCGGGATCGCGCCGGGCAACGGCGCGGCGGTGGAAGTTGTCCGGATCGCGACGGGTGCCGAGCCGCAGGTGGCCGGCAAGCCGCTGCCGCCGATGCATCGGGAGACGGTCCTGCGGACGGGTGCACGGCGTCCGTTGGTGGTCGGGGACCGGCTGGACACCGATATCGAGGGCGCGTTCAACGGCGGGGTCGACTCGCTGCTCGTCCTGACCGGCGTCACCGACGGGCGTCAGCTGCTCGCCGCGCCGCCGCAGCAGCGGCCGACCTATGTCGACGCCGATCTGCGGGGCTTGCTCACCGGGCAGCCGGCGGTCACGGCGGACGGCGACGGCTTCCGGTGCGGCGGCTGGACGGCCAAGGCGGGGTCGGACCGGCTGGAACTGGAGGGGGACGGCGAGGCCATCGACGGGCTGCGGGCGTTGTGCGCGGCGGCGTGGACGGCGGCCGGGGAGGGTTCCTGCGCGTTGGACGGAGGCAAGGCGCTGGCGCGGCTGGGGCTCTGAACCGACGCCGGGCGACGCTGTTCGCAGGGACCGGACCTCGAGATCCGATGAGAGGGTAGGCTAACCTAACTGGGTGTTGGTCGACAGTCCTCCCGAACAGCGCGCGGAGAGCGCCCCCGCGCCCCCAACCCGCCGGGCGATACGGGTCCTTGGGCTCCTTGTCTCCGTCGTGATCCTGGTGCTCGTCGCCCTGGCGAGCATCGCGATCGGAGCCAAAGAGCTCCCGTTGGACCAGGTCTGGCACGGCCTGTTCCACGACACGGGGACGTATGGCGACGTGGTCGTCGACGAGCGGCTGTCGCGGACCGTCCTCGGCCTGCTGGCCGGTGCCGCCCTCGGGCTGTCCGGGGCGGTGCTCCAGGCGCTCACCCGCAACCCGCTCGCCGACCCCGGACTGCTCGGCATCAACGCGGGCGCGTCGGCCGCGGTCGTCACCGCCATCACCTATTTCGGCGTCAGCAGCCTCAACGGCTATGTGTGGTTCGCCTTCTTCGGGGCGGCCGCGGTGGGCGCCCTGGTGTGGTTCCTGGGCGGCAGCCGGGGCGCCACCCCGGTCCGGCTCGCGCTGGCCGGTACGGCGATCAGCGCCGCGCTCTACGGCTACCTCCAGGCCGTGATGATCACGGACGGTGCGGCGCTGAACAAGTGGCGTTTCTGGACGGTCGGTTCGCTGGCGTCGGCCGACGACTCGACGATCGTGCAGGTGCTGCCGTTCCTCGCGGTCGGCACCCTGCTCGCCCTCGGCCTCGCCCGGCCGCTGAACGCGGTGGCGATGGGCGACGACACCGCCCGTGCCCTCGGCGCGAACCTGGGCCGGACCCGGGCCCTCGCCATGCTCGCCGCCACCGTGCTGTGCGGCGCGGCCACCGCGGCCTGCGGTCCGATCGCCTTCGTCGGCCTGATGGTCCCGCACGTGGTGCGCTCCTTCACCGGCCCCGACCTGCGCTGGATCCTGCCGTACGCGACGTTCCTGTCGCCCGTGCTGCTGCTCGGCGCCGATGTCATCGGCCGGGTCGTCGCGCGCCCCTCGGAGCTCCAGGTCGGCATCGTCACCGCGATCATCGGCGGGCCGGTGTTCATTCTTCTCGTACGACGGCGGAGGACGGCCCAGCTGTGAGGAACACCGCTGTGAAGAACACCCGTACCCTGCGCACCCCCGGCGGGCTCTCCCTGCGGGCGGACCTGCGCGCGCTGATCGTCGTGACCGCGCTGCTGCTGGCCGCGTGTGCCGCGAGTGTGGTGCTGATCGGCACCGGTGACTTCCCGATCTCCTTCGGCGACGTGGTGAAGACGCTGGCCGGCAACGGCACCGCCGGCCAGGACTTCATCGTCAACGAGTTGCGGCTGCCGCGCGTTCTGGTGGGTCTGCTGGTCGGTGCCTCGCTCGGCCTCGGCGGCGCGCTGTTCCAGTCCGTCTCCCGCAACCCGCTCGGCAGCCCGGACGTCCTGGGTCTCTCCCAGGGCTCGACGTCCGGCGCGCTCGTCGTCATCGTGCTGATGTCCGGAAGCGCCACCCAGGTCACGGTCGGCGCGCTGGTCGGCGGTCTGCTGACCGGCCTCGCCATCTATCTGCTCGCCTGGAAGCAGGGCGTGCACGGCTACCGGCTGGTCCTGGTCGGTATCGGTGTCTCCGCGGTCGTCACCGCGGTCAACGGCTATCTGCTCACCAAGGCCGACTTCGTCGACGCGACCCGCGCGGTCGTCTGGATGACCGGCTCCCTCAACGGCCGTGACTGGAGCCAGGTCTGGCCGCTGCTCGCGCTGTGCGCCGTCCTCGTCCCGTTGACCCTCGCCAACGCGCACGGCCTCAGGATGACGGAGATGGGCGACGACGTGTCCAACGCCCTCGGGGTGCGTGTGGAGCGGGTACGGCTGCTGCTGATGGTGTCGGCCGTCCTGCTGACCGCGGCCGCCACCGCCGCCGCGGGCCCGGTCAGCTTCGTGGCGCTCACCGCCCCGCAGCTCGCCCGCCGTCTCACCCGCTCGCCCGGCCCCAACCTGCTGCCCTCCCTCTGCATGGGCGCCACCCTGCTGGTCACCGCGGACTGGGCCTCCCAGCGCGCCTTCGGCGCCGACCAACTGCCCGTGGGCGTGGTCACCGGTGTCCTGGGCGGGGTCTACCTGCTGTGGCTCCTTGTCACCGAACGCAAGGCGGGCCGGATATGAGCGCGAACACCGAGTCAGACAGCAAGAGGAGCACCGTGAACCGCCTGTCCGCCGAGAACGTCACCCTCGCCTACGACCGGCGTGTCATCGCCGAGCAGCTGTCGGTGGAGATCCCCGACAACTCCTTCACGGTGATCGTGGGCCCCAACGCCTGCGGCAAGTCGACGCTCCTGCGCGCGCTGTCCCGGATGCTCAGGCCCAGCCAGGGCCGGGTGCTGCTCGACGGCAATGTCATCCAGTCCATGCCGGCGAAAAAGGTCGCCCGCACCCTCGGCCTGCTGCCCCAGTCGTCCATCGCGCCCGACGGCATCACCGTCGGCGACCTGGTCGGCCGCGGCCGCTACCCGCACCAGGGCCTGCTGCGCCAGTGGTCCGCCGAGGACGAGCGGGTCGTCCAGGAGTCGATGGCCCGGACGGGTGTCGCCGAACTCGCCGACCGGTATGTCGACGAGCTGTCCGGCGGTCAGCGGCAGCGCGTGTGGATCGCCATGGCGCTCGCCCAGCAGACCCCGCTGCTCCTCCTCGACGAGCCGACCACCTATCTGGACATCCAGCACCAGATCGACGTCCTCGACCTGTGCGCCGAACTCCACGAGGAGCAGGGGCGCACGCTGGTCGCCGTGCTGCACGACCTCAACCACGCGGCCCGGTACGCCACCCACCTCATCGCCCTGCGCGGCGGCGAGGTGGTCGCCGAGGGCGCCCCGAACGACATCGTCACCGCGGAACTGGTCGAGGAGGTCTTCGGGCTGCGCTGCCAGATCATCGACGACCCGGAGACGGGCACCCCGCTGGTGGTGCCGGCGGCCCGGAAGACACGGGTCACAGCAACTTCCTGAGTCGGAACAGGTCCAGCAGGTTCGCGTCCAGCTTCACCCGCCCCGAGCCCCAGGCCCCGGCGAAGTTCAGCTCGCCGTCGACCAGGGCCACCAGGTCGTCGCCGGCCATGGCCAGTCCGATCTGCGCCTTCTCCCGAGGCGGCCCGGGAAACGTCTCCTCCACCTCGATCCGGCCGCCGGTGAGCCGGCCGGCGAAGGTGACGTCCAGGTCGGTGATGTGGCAGCTCACGGTGCGGTCCATGGCGGCGGCCGCGCGGACGTCGCCCTCGGCGCCGCCCATGGTGTGGGAGAGCTTGTCGAGTGCGGCGCGGCACTCCTCGATCGTGGCCATCGCGATCGACGGTACCCCAGCGGTTCGAGGTAGCGTCGGGGCATGACCGACTCTGTGCCCGAGGGCCGGGTGGCGGAGGCGCCGGAAGCGGTACCGGCCGAGCCCGAGTACGACCCCGCCGCCCCCGCCCCGCTGAACGTCCCCCGCACCCCCACCGGCAATGCCGAGGTCGACGCCCTGCTGGACCGGCTGGGCGACGCCGACCACCTCGCCACGGACGGGCATCTGGAGGTGTACGAGGATGTACACGGGGGGCTGCGCGACGCGCTCACCGCGCTCGACGCCCGCCAGGGGCCTCCGGCACCCGCACCGCCGTACGGTAACCGGGCGCCGTCGCCCGTCCGTCACCCGCCCGCCACCCCTCAACGAGGCCCTTCGGGCCACACCTTCTAGTCCGTACCACCAGAGCAGGAGCTGAACCGAACGTGGCAGGAGTCGCACGTCGCCGTCTGGACGCGGAGCTGGTCCGCCGGAAGCTGGCGCGCTCGCGCGAGCACGCCAGCCAGCTGATCGCCGCCGGGCGGGTCACCGTCGGCAAGGCCCTCGCGACCAAGCCGGCCACCCAGGTGGAGACCGCCGCGGCCATCGTGGTGCAGTCCGACGACAGCGACCCCGAGTACGTGTCCCGGGGCGGCCACAAGCTCGCCGGCGCGCTGGCGGCGTTCGTCCCGCAGGGGCTCGCGGTCGAGGGGCGGCGGGCGCTCGACGCCGGTGCGTCCACCGGAGGCTTCACCGATGTGCTGTTGCGCGCGGGCGCCGCGCATGTCGTCGCCGTCGACGTCGGATACGGCCAACTCGCCTGGTCACTGCAGAGCGATGAACGCGTCACCGTCAAGGACCGTACGAACGTACGCGAGTTGACGCTTGAAGCGATCGATGGGGAGCCTGTGGATCTTGTCGTGGGTGATCTGTCCTTCATCCCGCTCGGGCTGGTGCTGCCGGCCCTGGCGCGGTGCGTGAAGCCGGACGCCGACCTGGTGATGATGGTCAAGCCGCAGTTCGAGGTGGGCAAGGACCGACTGGGCAGCGGGGGAGTCGTACGGAGTCCGCAGCTGCGGGCGGAGGCCGTGCGGGGGGTTGCCGAGAAGGCGTGGGAGCTGGGGCTCGGGGTGAACGGTGTCACCGCCAGCCCGCTGCCCGGGCCGTCCGGCAACGTCGAGTACTTTCTGTGGCTGCGGGCCGGCGCACCCGAACTCGACCCGGCCGATGTTGACCGTGCAGTGGCGGAGGGGCCGCGTTGACACAGAACCGAGCTCGTACTGTTTTCCTGCTGGCCCACACCGGGCGGCCTGCGGCGATCCGCAGTGCCGAACTCGTGGTCAAGGGGCTGCTGGCGGCCGGAGTCGGCGTACGGGTCCTGGAGTACGAGGCCCGCGACCTGCCTCTTCCCGAGGAGGTCGAACTCGTCGAGGAGGCCTCGCCGCACAGCCTCGACGGCTGCGAACTGCTGATCGTGCTCGGCGGTGACGGGACGCTGCTGCGCGGCGCCGAGTTCGCACGGGCCTCCGGGGTGCCGATGCTGGGCGTCAACCTCGGCAGCGTCGGGTTCCTCGCGGAGGCCGAGCGGGACGACCTCGACAAGGTCGTCGACCGGGTGGTGAGCAAGTCGTACGAGGTCGAGGAGCGGATGACCGTCGACGTCGTCGTGCACCGCAACGGGGACATCGTGCACACCGACTGGGCGCTGAACGAGGCGGCCGTGCAGAAGGCGGGCGCCGAGAAGCTCCTCGAAGTGGTGCTGGAGATCGACGGTCGGCCGGTGACGGGGTTCGGCTGCGACGGGATCGTGCTGTCGACGCCGACCGGGTCCACGGCGTACGCGTTCTCCGCGGGCGGGCCGGTGGTGTGGCCGGAGGTGGAGGCGCTGCTGATGGTGCCGATCTCCGCGCATGCGCTGTTCGCGAAGCCGTTGGTGACGTCGCCGGATTCGGTGCTCGCGGTGGAGGTGCTGCCGCACATCCAGCCCGGGGTGCTCTGGTGTGACGGACGGCGGACGGTCGAGTTGCCACCGGGGGCGCGGGTGGAGGTGCGGCGGGGGGCTGTGCCGGTGCGGCTGGCCCGGCTTCATCACGCGTCCTTCACGGACCGGTTGGTGGCGAAGTTCGCGCTGCCGGTCTCCGGATGGCGGGGGGCGCCGCAGTAGCGGTTCGTGGGGGCCGGTTTCGGTGCCTCGGCGGGTGCGGGTGTGTGGGGGACCGGTCGCGCCTGCGCGGCGGTAGCCGCAGATCGATACAGCCCCGCGCCCCTGGGTAGGTCCACTCGCCGGGGTGTAGAGGGGACCGGTCGCGCCCGCGCGGCGGCAGCCGCAAGTCGATACAGCGCCGCGCCCCTGGGTAGGTCCACTCGCGGGGGTGTCGAGGGGACCGGTCGCGCCTGCGCGGCGGCAGGCGCAAATCGATACAGCCCGCGCCCCTTCAGGTAGGGACACCCGCCCGAGTGACAAGGGCACCTCGCACTTCTCGGCCCGGACCTCGTAAGGTCTTCACCGTGCTGGAAGAAATGCGGATACGGTCGCTCGGAGTCATCGACGACGCTGTCGTCGAGTTGTCGCCGGGGTTCACCGCCGTCACCGGTGAGACCGGTGCGGGCAAGACCATGGTGGTCACCAGCCTGGGGCTGCTGCTCGGCGGGCGGGCCGATCCCGCCCTCGTGCGGATCGGCTCCGAGAAGGCGGTCGTCGAGGGGCGGCTCACCGTGCCCCCGGGCACCTCCGCGGTCGTACGGGCCGAGGAGGCCGGCGCGGAGCTGGACGACGGGGCGCTGCTGATCAGCCGTACCGTTTCCGCCGAGGGGCGCTCCCGGGCGTACCTGGGCGGGCGGAGCGTGCCCGTGGGGCTGCTCGCCGAACTCGCCGACGACCTGGTGGCCGTGCACGGGCAGACCGACCAGCAGGGCCTGCTGAAGCTGTCCCGGCAGCGGCAGGCGCTGGACCGGTATGCGGGCGACGGGGTCGCCGTGCCGCTCGCCAAGTACGGCGAGGCCTATCGGCGGCTGCGGGCCGTCGCGGTGGAGCTGGAGGAGATCGTCACCCGGGCGCGTGAACGGGCTCAGGAAGCCGACATGCTGCGCTACGGGCTCGACGAGATCGCGGGCGTGGAGCCGCGGGCCGGCGAGGACGTCGAACTCGCCGAGGAGGCCGAGCGGCTCGGACACGCCGAGGCGCTGTCGTCGGCCGCGACCGCCGCGCACTCCGCCCTCGCGGGCAACCCCGAGGATCCCGAGGGCATCGACGCGGCCACCCTCGTCGCGGGCGCCCACCGGGCCCTGGAGGCCGTACGGTCGCACGACCCGGCGCTGGCCGCGCTCGCCGACCGGATCGGCGAGATCGGGATCCTGCTGGGGGATGTGGCGGGGGAGCTGGCCGGGTACGCCGACGACCTCGACGCCGACCCCCTGCGGCTCGCGGCCGTGGAGGAGCGGCGCGCCGCGCTCACCGCGCTCACCCGCAAGTACGGCGAGGACGTCAGCGCGGTGCTGGCATGGGCCGAGCAGGGCGCCGCGCGGCTGACCGAACTCGACGGCGACGACGAGCGGATCGACGAGCTGACCGCCGAACGGGACGCGCTCCGCGCCGAACTGGGCGGTCTCGCCCAGGCGTTGACCGACGCGCGCACGGAGGCCGCCGAGCGCTTCGCGGCCGCCGTCACCGCCGAGCTGGGCTCCCTGGCGATGCCGCACGCACGCGTGTCCTTCGCGATCCGCCAGGCCGAGGACCCGGAGGGTGTGGAGGTGGGCGGCCGTACGGTCGCGTACGGCCCCTCCGGCGCCGACGAGGTCGAACTGCTCCTCGCCCCGCACCCCGGCGCCCCGCCCCGCCCGATCGCCAAGGGCGCCTCCGGCGGTGAGCTGTCGCGCGTGATGCTCGCGGTGGAAGTCGTCTTCGCGGGCACCGACCCGGTCCCGACGTACCTCTTCGACGAGGTCGACGCGGGGGTCGGTGGCAAGGCGGCGGTCGAGATCGGGCGGCGTCTGGCCAAGCTCGCCAAGTCGGCACAGGTGGTCGTGGTCACCCACCTTCCTCAGGTCGCCGCCTTCGCCGACCGGCAGTTGCTGGTCGAGAAGACGAACGACGGCTCGGTCACCCGCTCGGGTGTGAAGGTCCTGGAGGGCGAGGAGAGGGTCCGGGAACTCTCCCGGATGCTCGCCGGCCAGGAGGACTCGGAAACGGCACGGGCGCACGCGGAGGAGCTGCTCGCCACCGCGCGAGCGGACGCCTGAGGCGCCCCTTCGGGGGCGCGGGGCGGTGTCGATGGGCGGGCTCCGCCGCGTGGACGCGACCGGCGCCCGCTCATCCGCACCCGCGCCCCCTCGGCATCCCGTACTGTCACTCTCACGGGTGACACACTCCGGCGCATGTCCCGCCCCGCCCCGGTATGCCCCTACCCGGAGCCCCGCAGTGCCCCCCACGGCCCGATACCTTCTGTACGTATCCTCGTGACCGCCCCGACGCCGAACACAGGAGCCCGGCTGCGTGAGCCCCGTGAGCAGCAACGCATCGCACGGTCAGTCGCCGCTGCGCACCGTGCAGGTGCTGGGCGGTGGCAACGCCGGCAGCAGTGCGCACGTGCGTTCGCTCGCCGCCGGTCTTGTCGCACGGGGCGTGCGGGTCACGGTGTGCGCCCCCGTCGAGGCCGACCGCGCCTACGACTTCTCCGGCGTCGGTGCGGACCATGTCCATGTACCGCGCAGCAGTGACCCGGGGTCGGTCGCCGCGCTCCGCGCGGCCTGCACCGACGCCGACCTGGTGCACGCGCACGGCCTGCACGCCTCCTTCCGCGCCGTGCTGGCGCTGAGCGGCCGCCGTACCCCGCTCATCGTCACCTGGCACAACCGGGCGGAGGCCGAAGGCGCCCGGGCGCATCTGCTGCGCATGCTGGAGCGGCGGGTGGTACGGACGGCCGCCGTGGTGCTGGGAACCACCTCCGACCTGGTGGACCGGGCCCGCCGTACCGGCGCCCGCGACGCGCGGCTCGCCGGCGTGGCGCTGCCGTGTCTGCGACGGCCCGGGGAGCAGGAGGAGGCGGAGCGGCTGCGGCCCAAGGTGCGGGCCGAACTCGGCGCCATGGGGCGGCCGTTGCTGATCGCGGTCGGCTCCCTCGACCAGCACCGCGGCTATGACGTCCTGCTGGACGCCGCGCGCGCCTGGTGCCGGCTCGATCCGGTACCGCTGCTCGTCATCGCGGGGGAGGGGCCGCTGCGTACGGTGTTGCAGCGGCGGATCGAGGACGAGGAGCTGCCCGCCCGGCTCATCGGCCGCCGCGACGACGTCGCCGAACTGCTCGCCGCCGCCGATCTGGCCCTGCTGCCCAGCAGTTGGGAGTCACGCTCGATCCTCGCCCAGGCGGCCCTGCACGCACGCGTGCCCCTCGTCGCGACCGCCGTCGGCGGTATCCCCGACCTGGTCGGCGACGCGGCCGAACTCGTCCCCTACGGCGACGCGACCGCCTTCGCCGACACCGTCGTACGACTGCTCGGCGATCCCGGGCGCTGCGAGGAACTGCGGGAGAAGGGCGCCCGGCAGGCGGCGAGCTGGCCGACGGAGGACGAGACGGTGACCCAAGTGCTCAGCGTGTACGACGAGTTGACCCAGCCCAGGCCGCTGTAGCCCTAGGGGACGTGCCGGCGGGCCCGCAGGGCGAGGCTCAAGGCCAGCACCACCTGCGGGTCGTCGAGGTCCGTGCCCAGCAACTCGCCGATGCGGGCCAGGCGGTTGTAGAGGGTCTGCCGGTTGAGGTGGAGTTCGCGGGCCGTCTCCGCCTTGCGGCCGGCATGCGCAAGGTAGGTCTCCAGGGTGGGCAGCAGGGGCGGCCTGGAGCGGTTGTCGTGCTCCCGGAGCGGGCCGATCGCGCGGTCGACGAAGGCCGCCAGGTCGGGGTGGTCGCGCAGCCGCCACAGGAGCAGGTCGATGTCGAGACGGCGGGCGTCGTACCAGGGGCGGTCGGAGAGGCCCTGCGCGGCCGTCGCCGTCTCGGCCGCGTGCCGCAGGCCCGCCGACGCGGCCGCCCAGCCACCGGCCACCCCGACCACCACGACCGGGGGAGCGGCCCCGGGGCGCTGCATCCCCGCGCGCTCCACTCCCGCCCGCAGCGCCGCCGCGACCCGGTCCGCGACCGTCGCCCGCTCCGCCTCCGAGCGCAGGCCGAGCAGGAGCGGGACACGGCCCTCGACCGGTCGTACGCCCAGGAGCACGGGTACGCCCACGGCCGCCAGCTCCTCACCGACCGCCCGGGCCAGCACCGCCCAACCCCCGCCCGGGGAAAGGGAGTCGCCGACCCGCATGACCACCGGCAGCAGCGGGCTGTTGCCGGGCTTGAAGCCGAGGACACGGGCCTGGGCCGGCGCGTCCTGAGCGGTGATGCGTCCCTCGGCGAGGTCGGTCAGGAAGTCGCCGCGGCCGCGGGCCGCCAGCTCCTCCTCCTGGCGGGCCTGCATCAGGACGACGGCCAGGATGCCGGCGGCCCGCTCGGCGGCGATGCGGTGCACGGGGGCGAGCGGCCCGCGTACCGGGAGCAGGACCAGCCGGGCGCGGACCGAGCCCGCCCCCGGCCCGCCGCCCGGCACATCCACCAGGACCGCTCCGGTCGGCGGCGGCGCGTCCTTGTGCTGGCCCCGCAGCCCCTCCCACACCTGGAGCGGATCCGCGCCCTCGGGCCCCGATCCGGCGGCGTACAGCAGTTGGCCGTCGGTGGTCTCCAGGAAGACCGGGTTGCCGCTGAAGCCGGCGAGGATCGCGAGGACCTGGGGGACCCCGCCACCGCCCAGCAGGGCCTCGGTGCAGCGGCGGTGCACCTCCTCGGCGCGCTGGAGGAGCGCGTAGTGGTGGTTGACGATCTCGGTGTGGATCTCCTCCGTCACCGTCACGAAGGGCACCTCGCGGTGCAGCACGACCAGCGGCAGCCCGGTCGCCCGGGCGGTGTCGACGAGGGTGGCCGGCAGCCGGGAGAAACGCGGGCCCAGCTCCACCACCAGGGCGGCGATGCCCCGCTCGGCGAGCGTGCGCACGAACGCCCGCTGGTCGGTCGGCCGGGTGCCCAGGCCGTAGCCGGTGGTGAGCAGCAGCTCGCCGCCCTTCAGCAGCGAGGCGATGTTCGGCACCTCGCCGGCGTGCACCCAGCGCACGGTCCGGCCCAGCCGGTCGGCGCCCGCCAGAATCTCCGGGAGCCCGCTGCGCAGCCCGGGCAGCTCCAGCGCCCGCTGCACGGTGATCCCGCCCTGGGTGTCGAGTCCGCTGCCCGTACCGCTGTCCATGGAGCGGACGCTACCTGGGCGAACGCCTTCGCGGCACCTTCCGCTAGAGCGGTTTGATGTTGTGGTTGAAGCGGAAAACGTTGTCGGGATCCCACGTCCGCTTCACCTTCCCGAGCCGCAGCGCGTTCCCCACGCCCAGGCCGGCTCGCACCCGGTCGGGGCCCTCGTCGCCGATGAAGTTGAGATAGACCGCGCCGGTGGACCAGGGCCGCACACCGGCACGGACGCCCCGCACCCAGGCGACCGCCCGCTCGTCGTCGGCGGGCTCCGCCCAGATCCCGAAGGGGTGCACGGCCCAGGACGCGTCCCGGTACGGCACCGGGTACTCGGCCGGCCCGGCCGCGATCGCGCCGCCCTGCGGGAACAGCACATGCTGGGTTCCGGTCGGCACCGGCATGCCGTCCGCGCAGGCGCACCAGGCGTCCACCGCCTCGTCGGGCAGCGCGGCCAGGTACTCGGCCGACCAGTAGTTCCGCAGCCCGGACGGCAGGTCGAGCATCCGCTGCACCTCGGTGTACGGCATCGGGCCGACCACCTCCGCCTCGTGCGGCAGCGCCAGCATCGGCTCGGCGATCTTCCGCAGGTCCTCCTCGCCGCCGGCACAGGTCACCAGGGCGGCGCACACCAGCGTGCCCACCAGATGCTCGGGTACGAACGGCAGCGGCGGGCCGGTGAGGTACAGCACCGCACCGCCCGCCTCATCGGGGCCGGTGCGGATCACCTCGCGGAAGGTGCGCACCGCGTCCGGGCCGGACCGCGGCGGATACAGCAGCAGCGCCACCGAGAACTCCGGCAGTTCGTGCAGTTCGAGGGTGAGCGCGGTGGCGACCCCGAAGTTCCCGCCGCCGCCGTGCAGAGCCCAGAACAGCTCCGGGTTCTCGTCGGCGTTGGCGTGCACACGCTCGCCGTCGGCGGTGACCAGCTCGACGCCGAGCAGGTTGTCGACGGCCAGGCCGAAGGCGCGGTCCAGCCAGCCCGTGCCGCCGCCCAGCACAAAGCCGCCGACGCCGGTGGTGGAGGCCCGGCCGCCGGTGGTGGCGAGGCCGTACGGCTCGGTCGCCCGGTCCAGATCGCTCATCGTGGCGCCGCCCTGGACCCGTACCGCCTCCGCCGCCGGGTCGACGGTCACCGCGTGCATCCGGCGCAGGTCCACGACGAGCGCGCCGTCGCCACTGGCCGAGCCCGCCACGCTGTGACCGCCGCCGCGCACCGCGATCGCCAGGTCGAGCTCCCGCCCGAACCGCACCGCGCGGACCACGTCGGCGTCGTCGGCGCACTGGGCGATCACGGCCGGCCGCCGGTCGATCATCGCGTTGAAGACGGCCCGCGCCTCGTCGTAACCGATGTCCCCCGGCGCGAACACCTCGCCGACAAGATCCTCACGGAGTGCGGCGAGGGCCGTGTGCGCCTTGGACGGGGAAGCCATGGCCGTCCCCTTTCGAGAAGGGGGGTGTTTCAAACCATCCTAGGCAGGAGCGCCCCGCAGGGGCGCGGGACTGTATCGATTCGCGACTCCGCCGCGTGGGCGCGACCAGCCCCCACGCACCCGCAGTCGACCGACGGCGGCGCCCTACCCTCCGTACGCTCCGGAAGCAGTCAGCCGCAGCGCCGTGTCGATCAGCGGCACATGACTGAACGCCTGCGGGAAGTTCCCCACCTGCCGCTTCAGCCGCGGGTCCCACTCCTCCGCGAGCAGACCGAGGTCGTTGCGCAGCGCGAGGAGCTTCTCGAAGAGCTTGCGGGCCTCGTCGACGCGGCCGATCATCGCGAGGTCGTCGGCCATCCAGAACGAGCAGGCCAGGAAGGCCCCCTCGTCGCCGGGAAGACCGTCGACGCCCTTGCTCTCGCCCTCGGTGGGGTAGCGCAGGATGAAACCGTCCGACGTGGACAGCTCGCGCTGGATCGCCTCGATGGTGCCGATGACCCGCTTGTCGTCCGGCGGCAGGAAACCCATCTGGGGGATCAGCAGCAGCGAGGCGTCCAGCTCCTGAGAGCCGTACGACTGCGTGAAGGTGTTCCGCTCCTTGTCGTAGCCCCGCTCGCAGACGTCCCGGTGGATGTCGTCGCGCAGTTCCTTCCAGCGCTCCAGCGGGCCGTCCGCGTCCCCGGACTCGATCAGCTTGATGGTGCGGTCCACCGCGACCCAGGCCATCACCTTGGAGTGCACGAAGTGCCGGCGCGGGCCGCGCACCTCCCAGATGCCCTCGTCCGGCTCGTCCCAGTGGTCCTCCAGGTAGCGGATGAGCTTCAGCTGGAGGAGGGAGGCGTAGTCGTTGCGGGCGAGGCCGGTCATGTGGGCCAGGTGCAGGGCCTCGGTGACCTCGCCGTAGACGTCCAGCTGAAGCTGGTGCGCCGCGCCGTTGCCGACCCGGACCGGCGCGGAGTGCTCGTAGCCGGGCAGCCAGTCCAGCTCGGCCTCGCCCAGCTCACGCTCGCCCGCGATGCCGTACATGATCTGCAGGTTCTCCGGGTCGCCGGCCACCGCGCGCAGCAGCCACTCGCGCCAGGCGCGCGCCTCCTCGCGGTAGCCGGTGCGCAGCAGCGAGGACAGGGTGATCGCCGCGTCGCGCAGCCAGGTGTAGCGGTAGTCCCAGTTGCGGACGCCACCGATGTCCTCCGGGAGGGAGGTGGTGGGCGCGGCGACGATGCCGCCCGTGGGTGCGTACGTCAGGGCCTTCAGCGTGATCAGCGAGCGGATCACCGCCTCCCGGTACGGGCCGTGGTACGTGCAGTGCTCGACCCAGTCGCGCCAGAACTCCTCGGTCGCCTCCAGCGCCTGCTCCGGCTCCGGCAGCGGCGGCGGCTGCTTGTGCGAGGGCTCCCAGGAGATGGTGAACGCGATCCGGTCCCCCGGGGCGACAGTGAAGTCCGCGTACGTCGTCAGGGACTTTCCGTAGGTCTCGGCCTCTGTGTCGAACCACACGGAGTCGGGTCCGGCGACCGCCACCGTGCGGCCCTCGTGCTTGTGCACCCAGGGCACGACACGGCCGTAGGAGAACCGCATCCGCAGCACCGAGCGCATCGGCACCCGGCCGGTGACGCCTTCGACGATGCGGATCAGCTGGGGCGCGCCGTCACGCGGGGGCATGAAGTCGATGACCCGGACCGTGCCGCGGGGGGTGTCCCACTCCGACTCCAGGATCAGCGAGTCGCCCCGGTAGGTGCGGCGGTTCGCGGTCGGCGGCTCGGAGTCGGCCGCGTGGGCCGGGCCGAGCCGCCAGAAGCCGTGTTCCTCGGTGCCCAGCAGACCGGCGAAGATGGCATGCGAGTCGAAGCGGGGCAGGCACAGCCAGTCCACTGTGCCGTCCCGGCAGACCAATGCTGCGGTCTGCATGTCTCCGATGAGTGCGTAGTCTTCGATGCGCCCGGCCACGTGCAACTCCAGTCGAACGGCCACGTCACCCCCCATGGAAGGCGGGGGGCTGTCGCTAGTGCGGTCAAGGGGTCGTTGTTGTTCGTCGTTGAGCGGTGAAGCAAAGCAGCCCGCCGCGCCCGGAGGCAAAACGACAGTCATAGCTCAACGAACTGCCAAGCTCTCGTGTTCCGGGGGTGACGGGCGGGGGTGTGCCGTGTTTTCCGGCCGGCTCGGCAGCGAGTGTCCGAGCAGGATACGACGCACGTAGATGATCTGCGTGCCGCTCCGGGCAACCCGTGTGGGCCGAATGGGTGAGCCCTGAGTGAAAACCCGGTAAGCCAGGCCCCACGTCTGTGCCGATGTGTGTACGGACCGTGGCCGGAAGCCATCTCTCCGCGGCGCTGATACCCTGGTAGCCCGTGGACCGGTGGGCACGAAACCCCCCGAACCGCAGCGACGGCACCTCCGGAAGCCTCCAGAGGGCGGCCGTACCGCATGACAGACCGCGACCACGGGAGCACCCTCTTGGCCATGCCGCCGAAATCTACGACGACCAAGCACATCTTCGTCACCGGGGGTGTCGCCTCCTCGCTCGGCAAGGGCCTCACCGCCTCCAGCCTGGGCATGCTGCTCAAGGCCCGTGGCCTGCGCGTCGTGATGCAGAAGCTCGACCCGTACCTGAACGTCGACCCGGGCACGATGAACCCCTTCCAGCACGGTGAGGTGTTCGTCACCAACGACGGTGCCGAGACCGACCTGGACATCGGCCACTACGAGCGCTTCCTCGACCGCGACCTGGACGGCTCCGCCAATGTCACCACCGGTCAGGTCTATTCGACGGTGATCGCCAAGGAGCGGCGTGGCGAGTACCTGGGCGACACGGTCCAGGTCATCCCGCACATCACCAACGAGATCAAGCACCGCATCCGCCGGATGGCCACCGACGAGGTGGACGTCGTCATCACCGAGGTCGGCGGCACGGTCGGCGACATCGAGTCGCTGCCCTTCCTGGAGACCGTCCGCCAGGTCCGCCACGAGGTCGGCCGGGACAACGTCTTCGTGGTCCACATCTCGCTCCTGCCCTACATCGGGCCCTCCGGCGAGCTGAAGACCAAGCCCACCCAGCACTCGGTGGCCGCCCTGCGCAACATCGGTATCCAGCCGGACGCGATCGTCCTGCGCTCGGACCGCGAGGTGCCGACCGCCATCAAGCGCAAGATCTCGCTGATGTGCGACGTCGACGAGGCCGCGGTCGTGGCCTGCCCGGACGCCCGCTCGATCTACGACATCCCGAAGACCGTGCACGGCGAGGGCCTGGACGCCTATGTCGTCCGCAAGCTGGACCTGCCGTTCCGCGATGTGGACTGGCGGACCTGGGACGACCTGCTCGACCGCGTCCACAACCCCGACCACGAGATCACCCTCGCCCTGGTCGGCAAGTACATCGACCTGCCGGACGCCTATCTCTCGGTCACCGAGGCGCTGCGCGCGGGCGGCTTCGCCAACAAGGCCCGCGTGAAGATCAAGTGGGTCACCTCCGACGACTGCAAGACCCAGGCCGGCGCGGCCGCGCAGCTCGCCGACGTCGACGGCATCTGCATCCCGGGCGGCTTCGGCGACCGCGGCGTGCTCGGCAAGGTCGGCGCCATCCGCTTCGCCCGCGAGAACCGGATCCCGCTGCTCGGCCTCTGCCTGGGACTCCAGTGCATCGTGATCGAGGCGGCCCGCAACCTGGCCGACATCCAGGACGCCAACTCCACCGAGTTCGACTCCGCCACCGGCCACCCGGTCATCTCCACCATGGCCGAGCAGCTGGACATCGTCGCCGGCGAGGGCGACATGGGCGGCACCATGCGCCTGGGCATGTACCCGGCCAAGCTGGCCGAGGGCTCCATCGTGCGTGAGGTGTACGACGGCAAGGAGTACGTCGAGGAGCGGCACCGCCACCGCTACGAGGTCAACAACGCCTACCGCGCAGAGCTGGAGAAGAAGGCCGGCATCCTGTTCTCCGGTACCTCTCCGGACGGCAAGCTCGTCGAGTACGTCGAGTATCCCCGTGACGTCCACCCCTACCTGGTCGCCACCCAGGCCCACCCGGAGCTGCGCTCCCGTCCGACCCGTCCGCACCCGCTGTTCGCGGGTCTGGTGAAGGCCGCGGTCGCGCGTCAGCAGGCCGAGGTCGAGCAGTCGAATTCGAAGTGACACACCGGTTGTACGGTGGCCGGGGTGCGTACCTTCAAAGGGTGGGCACCCCGGTTTCGTCCGGCCGGTCTTCTCGGCCGGTCTTTCAAGAGCGTGTGTGGAAGGGCAGGGCATGACGATCAAGGACACCCCCGAGGAGTGGGAGATCCGGGCGACCGAGACCCCGTTCGTGGGCAACAAGACCTCCGTCCGCACGGACGAGGTGGTCATGCCCGACGGCTCGGTGGTCCGCCGCGACTACCAGGTCCACCCCGGCTCGGTCGCCGTCGTCGCCCTCGACGAGGAGGACCGCGTGCTGCTCATCCGCCAGTACCGGCACCCGGTCCGGCAGAAGCTCTGGGAGATCCCGGCCGGGCTGCTCGACATCCCCGGCGAGAACCCGCTGCACGCGGCCCAGCGCGAGCTGTACGAGGAGGCGCACGTCAAGGCCGAGGACTGGCGGGTGCTGATCGACCTCTACACCACCCCCGGCGGCTGCGACGAGGCCGTACGGATCTTCCTCGCCCGTGATCTGTCCGAGGTCGAGGGCGCGCGCTTCGAGGCGGAGCACGAGGAGACCGACCTGGAGTACGCGCGCGTGCCGGTCGACGAACTGGTGCGCCTGGCGCTCGCCGGCGATGTGCACAACAACTGCCTCGTGACGGGCGTCCTCTCCCTGGTCGCCGCCCGCACCGGTGACGGCCTCGACGCACTGCGCCCGGCCGACGCGCCCTGGCCGGCCCGCCCCTTCGAGTCCTGACCCTCCATCGGGCGATCCGGTGTGACGATCGCCTGATCCGATCGGGCGATGTGGCCGCCGTGCTCCCCCCGGAACGTCCGTGCACGTGAACTAGGCTCGACGCGGTTGAGCCGAAACGCCCGAACCGGAGTCCCGGCGGGCATGCGTGTGCGGTGGACGGGAGTGTGGCCCGTGGCGGATCAGGCGGTGGACACAGGCGGCGCACGACTGTCGGCGCCCGCGGCCACGGACGACCAGTTCCTGGGCCGTACAAGGGAGTTGAAGGAACTGCGCGCCGACATCGAGCGCGCGGGCCTGGACACCATTGCCGGCCGCAAGGCCCCCCGCGCCCGGGTCCTGCTCATCGCGGGCAGACCTGGCTCCGGCCGCACCGCCCTCGCCGGGGAACTCGTACGGCGGGTCGCCGCCGACTACCCCGACGGGGTGCTCCGCGCCCGCCTCGCCGAGCCCGACGGCACCCCCGTCCCCGTCGAGCGCACCGCCCGTGAACTCCTCACCGCCCTGCGGCTGCCCACCCCGGCCGGCGCCGCCGAGGACGACCTCACCCACGCCCTGCGCACCGCCCTCGCCGGGCGCCGGATGCTGTTGCTCCTCGACGACGCGCCCGGCGCCGAACACGTGGACGCGCTGCTCCCGGACACCCCCGACTGCCTGGCCGTCGCCGTCTCCGGCGGCCCGCTCACCGGGATCTCGGACGTCCGCCCGTGCACCCTGGGCGGCCTCGACACCAAGTCGGCCGTGGAGCTCCTCGCCCGGTACACCGGCTCGGTCCGTGTCACCGTCGACCCGCGGTCCGCCGAGGCGCTGGCCGAGGTGTGCCAAGGGCAGCCCGCGGCGCTCACCCTGGCGGGCGGCTGGCTCGCGGCGCACCCCAAGGTGGCCGTCTCCGAGCTCGCCAAGCGTCTGCACGCCGACCCCGAGGACGGCACGGCCCTCGCCCGGGTCTTCCGGTTCGTCCACGACGACCTGCCCGGCCAGGCCGCCCGGATACTGCGGCTTCTCTCGCTGGCCCCGGCCGGCCTGGTCGACCCGCACACCGCCTCCTCCCTCGCGGGCTGCACGGTCGACACCGCCCGCACCACCCTGGACGAGCTGGTCCGCCTCGGCCTGCTGCACCCCGTGGGCTCCGCGCTGCCGCAGTACGAGGTCCCCGGCTGTCTGCACCCCCTGCTCCGGGGGCTGGCCGAGACCCAGGAACGCGCCGGGGAGCTCCAGCTGGCCCGTGCCCGGATGCTGGAGCGCACGGTACGGCTGCTGCAGTCCTGCCGGGCGATCACCGAGACCGACAACCCGCAGGCCCGCGAGAAACTCCAGGCGCTGCCCCGCGAGCTGCGTTTCCCCACCCCCCGGGCCGCCGCCGAATGGCTGCAGATCCGGCGCCCGGCCCTGCTCGCCGCGGCCCGTGCGGCGGTCGCCGACGGTGAGCTCGACACCCTGGCCCGCCGGCTGATGTCCCAGCTGGTCAAGGCCATGGCGGCACACCTCGGCACCCAGGCGGCCGCCCCCGACCTGTACGGGATCCACCGGCTCGTCCTCGATGTCGCCGAGCGTCGCCACCTGCCCCGTGAGCAGGCCGCCGCACTGCTGAACCTGGCCGACCTGGACGCTCAGACCGGGCGCACGACGGACGCGCTGCGGCGTTATCGGTCTGCATTGGAGGCGGGACGCAGAGCAAATGACCCGTACGCGACCGGTCGCGCGATGGAATCCGTAGGCGGCGCGTACCAGGAGCTGGCGGACTACGACCGGGCCGCCGACTGGTTCGGCCGCGCCCTCGCCCAGCGCCTCGCCCGCGACGAGCGCGCCGAGGCCGCGCGCCTCTACGGCCGCATCGCCGGCGCGCACACCTACGCGGGCCGCTACGGCGAGGCGCTGCGGGCCTGGCGGGCGGCCGTTTCCGGACATCGCAAGAACGGCGATGTGGCCGCGCAGGCACGGGCGTTGAGTGAGCTGGCACGGGTCCAGGAGTACGCCGGCCGGCCCGAGGAGTCGCTGCGCACCTGCCATGAGGCGGTCGAGTGGGCGCGCCGCGCCGAGGACGCCCGGCTCCAGGCCGCGCTCCAGCTGCGACTCGCCGACACGCTGGAGCGCCTCGGCGACTCCACCGCCGCGAGCCTCCACCGCTCCGCCGCCGAGCGCATGCTGGGTGAGGAGCCCCTCGACCTGGACTCCAGCCCGGAACAGGGAGATAACACCTGCGAAATCCGTAGTGCGTCCGACGAAGATTGATGCAATGAAAGGCTAGACAGCCGGAACGCCTTCATTAAACTGGCTCTGCCGCCGGTTCTCCTGCGGTGTCTCCTGGTGTGTTCCTGCATGCCGGGTATGTGTAGCTATGCCCCCACACCCTCTGAGCCAAGGACCGTGATCGACGTGAAGGTCGGCATCCCCCGCGAGGTCAAGAACAACGAGTTCCGGGTGGCCATCACACCCGCCGGCGTGCACGAGCTGGTGCGCCACGGCCACCAGGTCGTCATCGAGCGCGGCGCCGGTGTCGGCTCGTCGATCCCGGACGACGAGTACATCGCCGCCGGAGCGCAGATCCTGGACACCGCCGACGAGGTGTGGGCCGCAGCCGACCTGCTGCTGAAGGTCAAGGAGCCCATCGCGGAGGAGTACCACCGCCTCCGCAAGGACCAGACCCTCTTCACCTACCTGCACCTGGCCGCGTCCAAGGAGTGCACCGACGCCCTCCTGGAGTCCGGCACCACGGCCATCGCCTACGAGACCGTCGAGCTCCCGAACCGCGCCCTGCCGCTGCTCGCCCCGATGTCCGAGGTCGCGGGCCGGCTGGCCCCCCAGGTCGGCGCCTACCACCTGATGCGCGCCAACGGCGGCCGCGGTGTGCTGCCCGGCGGTGTCCCGGGCGTGCTGGCCGCCAAGGCCGTCGTCATCGGCGGTGGCGTCTCCGGCTGGAACGCCGCCCAGATCGCCATCGGCATGGGCTTCCACGTCACCCTGCTCGACAAGGACATCAACAAGCTCAAGGAGGCCGACAAGGTCTTCGGCACCAAGATCCAGACCGTTGTCTCCAACGCCTTCGAGCTGGAGAAGGCCTGTCTGGAGGCCGACCTCGTGATCGGCGCGGTGCTCATCCCGGGCGCCAAGGCCCCCAAGCTGGTCACCAACGAGCTGGTCTCCCGCATGAAGCCGGGAAGTGTTCTTGTCGACATCGCGATCGACCAGGGCGGCTGCTTCGAGGACTCCCGCCCCACCACGCACGCCGATCCGACCTTCCGGGTCCACGAGTCGGTCTTCTACTGCGTCGCCAACATGCCCGGCGCGGTGCCCAACACCTCCACCTACGCGCTCACCAACGCCACGCTGCCGTACATCGTGTCGCTCGCGAACAACGGCTGGGTGGAGGCGCTGCGCCGCGACGCCGCGCTCGCCAGGGGCCTCAACACCCATGACGGCAAGGTTGTTTACCGCGAGGTCGCCGAGGCACACGGTCTGGAGCACGTGGAGCTCGACACGCTGCTGGACTGAGCCGTTCCGCCGAGGCGGTGACTAAGTCACCTTTTCGTAAAGGCGATACGTCAACAAGCCGCGTCAATCGCGCACACCCGGCCGGACCTTGCCCGACAAGGTCCGGCCGGATGTGTGTATGGTCACTTTGCGACGCTCGGTCAACTCGCCTCGAACGTAACCCTTCGACCGATTCGCACACCGGTGAAACCTGCCGTGCGACGGCCGTACGCCCTTGACAGCGGGATGTTTCATTGCCGACACATCCGGCCGGGTCCGGCGGATTGTGTTGCTGCGGACGCCCGACACGCCATAGAGTCGCCGACTGTCGGCATGGTGCCACGCTGACCTGTCTAGAAGTTTCCTGGTCACCAAGGAGGTAAGACGACTTGTGAATGAGTCGACATTTTCTCCCGGGGGTGGTCAACCAGGAATGCCGGTGAGGGACCAGGGTCCCGCGGGGTTCGAGGCTGTCGGCTCCGTCGCGGTGCGCACCTTCGCAGCCCATCAGAGTTCGCTGACCACGCGGACAGCACACCAGAGCATGGATGGCCATCACGTGAACGCCATGGCCGGCGACGGAAGTGGCGCGCCCCACAGCCAGTTCGCCGACTACGACGAACTGCCCGACGGGCACTTCTACGACCCCGACGCCGAGTACGAGCCCGATCCGGAGTACGCGGCCACGCTCGCGCCCGACGCGGCCCGCCAGCGCCGCGAGCGCATCGGCCCGACCGGTCGCCCGCTGCCGTACTTCCCGATCCCGGGCCCGCTGACCGACCACGGCCCCGCGAAGATCATCGCGATGTGCAACCAGAAGGGCGGCGTCGGCAAGACGACGTCGACCATCAACCTGGGTGCCGCGCTCGCGGAGTACGGCCGGCGTGTGCTGCTCGTGGACTTCGACCCGCAGGGCGCGCTGTCGGTCGGTCTCGGTGTCAACCCGATGGAGCTCGACCTCACCGTCTACAACCTGCTCATGGAGCGGGGCATGTCGGCGGACGAGGTGCTCCTCAAGACGGCGGTCCCGAACATGGACCTGCTGCCCTCCAACATCGACCTGTCGGCCGCCGAGGTCCAGCTGGTCTCCGAGGTCGCCCGAGAGTCGACGCTGCAGCGCGCCCTGAAGCCGCTGCTGCCCGACTACGACTACGTCGTGATCGACTGTCAGCCCTCGCTCGGCCTGCTCACGGTCAACGCGCTGACGGCCGCTCACAAGGTGATCGTGCCGCTGGAGTGCGAGTTCTTCGCCCTTCGTGGTGTCGCCCTGCTGACCGAGACCATCGAGAAGGTCCAGGAGCGGCTCAACCCGGAACTGGAGCTCGACGGCATCCTCGCCACCATGTACGACTCCCGCACCGTGCACAGCCGTGAGGTGCTCGCGCGTGTCGTCGAGGCCTTCGACGACCACGTCTACCACACGGTCATCGGCCGCACGGTCCGCTTCCCGGAGACCACGGTCGCCGGTGAGCCGATCACCACGTACGCCTCCAACTCCGTCGGTGCCGCCGCCTATCGCCAGCTCGCCAGGGAGGTGCTCGCCCGGTGTCACGCCGAGTGAGTCTGCCGGGGGCCGACGAACTGTTCCGCACGACCGGGGGGATGGCGCTGCAGCCGTCCACTCCCAGGCGCCCGGCCAACGGCGAGGCCCGGGTGCCGGCTCCCGCGAGTCCCGCGGAGAGCGACGACACGGCGGCCGAGGCCGCCGACGACGCGCCGCACTCGGTGCCCGTGCAGGGCGGCGACGGCGAGGGCGCGGAGCACGTGGCGGCGGAGGCCGACCCGGCCGACGCCGGGGAGTCCCGCAACCACGCCTCGGCGCCGGCAGGGTCCTCGGCCACGGTCACGCCGTCGGCCGACCGGTCCGGGCGGCGGGAGGCGGCGCAGGAAGGTTCTGGCGCTTCCGCCGAGCAGGCCCAGCCCCGCAAGCGCGGCAGCCGGGCGGCCGCGCGGCGGCCCAGCGGCCGCGAACGGCACGACGAGAAGATCACCGTCTATGTCTCCGCCGAGGAGCTGATGGACCTGGAGCACGCCCGTCTGGTGCTCCGCGGCGAACACGGACTGGCCGTCGACCGGGGCCGGATCGTCCGCGAGGCGGTCGCCGTGGTGCTGGCCGACCTGGAGTCCCGAGGGGACGCGAGCATCCTCGTACGACGGCTGCGCGGGCGGTAGAGGTAGCCTGCGGGGGCCATGACCTCGACCGACGCTCCCGCTTCCGGCCCCTCCGGCGGCCGTCGGCGTGCGCTGGGACGGGGGCCGGGCGCGGCGGCTCCGGCCGTTCCCGTGGAGCCGGAACCCGAGTTCGACGCCGAGGCCGTCGTACCGGAGCCGGAACCCGAGCGGGAGCCGGAACCCGAGCCCGAGGCTGAGCCGGAACCCGGGCCCGAGGCTGAGCCGGAACCCGGGCCCGAGGCTGAGCCGGAACCCGGGCCCGAGCCGGAGGCCGCTCCGGTCGAGGCCGGCGAAGCTCCTGCTGAGGTCACGGAGCCGGAGCCCGTCCCCGACGGTGTGTTCAAGGTCCGGCTCGCCAACTTCGAGGGGCCCTTCGACCTCCTCCTCCAGCTGATCTCCAAGCACAAGCTGGACGTCACCGAGGTCGCGCTCTCCAAGGTCACCGACGAGTTCATGGCGCACATCCGGGCCATGGGGCCGGACTGGGACCTGGACCAGACGACCGAGTTCCTCGTCGTCGCCGCCACTCTGCTCGACCTCAAGGCCGCCCGGCTGCTGCCCGCCGCCGAGGTCGAGGACGAGGCCGACCTGGCCCTCCTCGAGGCCCGGGACCTCCTGTTCGCGCGGCTGCTGCAGTACCGCGCGTACAAACAGATCGCCGAGATCTTCAACCGGCGCCTGGACGACGAGGCCCGCCGCTGGCCCCGTACCGTCGGCCTGGAGCCGCATCTGGCCGAGCTGCTGCCCGAGGTCGTCATCAGCATCGGACCGGAAGGGTTCGCCAAGCTCGCGGTCAAGGCGATGCAGCCCAAGCCCAGGCCGCAGGTCTACGTCGACCACATCCACGCCCCGCTGGTCAGCGTGCAGGAACAGGCCGGGATCGTGGTGGCACGGCTGCGGGAGCTGGGCGAGGTCAGCTTCCAGGCGCTCATCGAGGACACCGACGACACCCTCACCGTCGTCGCCCGTTTCCTGGCCCTGCTCGAGTTGTACCGCGAGAAGGCCGTCGCCCTGGACCAGGAGACCGCGCTCGGCGATCTGATCGTGCGGTGGACCGGCGGGGACGGCGAGACCCAGCCGATGGTGACCGACGAGTTCGACCGGCCGCCCGAGCCGCCCAAGGAGGACAAGGCGTGAGCGAGGACACCACACAGCTGCCGGCCGGGCTGCGCCCGGTCGCCGAACTCGACCTCAGGCCGGCCCTGGAGGCGGTCCTCATGGTGGTGGACGAGCCCGCCACCGTCGAGCACCTGGCCAAGATCCTGGAGCGGCCGAAGCAGACGATCACGAAGGCGCTGCGGGCACTGGCGGAGGAGTACACCGTCCAGGGCCGCGGCTTCGAGCTGCGCTTCGTCGCGGGCGGCTGGCGCTTCTACACGCGAGGCGAGTACGCGCCCGCCGTCGAACGGCTGGTCCTGGAGGGCCAGACCGCCCGGCTCACCCAGGCCGCGCTGGAGACCCTCGCGGTCGTCGCGTACCGCCAGCCGGTGAGCCGCAGCCGCGTCTCAGTCGTACGAGGAGTCAACTGCGACGGTGTGATGCGCACCCTGCTCCAGCGCGGTCTGGTCGAGGAGGCGGGCGCGGAACCCGAAACAGGTGCGATCCTGTACAGGACGACGAACTACTTCCTGGAGCGGATGGGCCTGCGTGGCCTGGACGAGCTTCCGGAACTCGCGCCCTTCCTCCCGGAGGCGGAGGCGATCGAGGCCGAGACCCAGGAGGGCGTGCCGTCGTTCGATCCGGACGCTCCGGATTCCGAGGACGCAGACGACAAGACGGAACTTTGATGCGAAGCAGCAGCGGCAGGAACAGCAGCGGAAACAACGGCGGGAGCCGTGGTGGCAACAGCGGCGGCCGCGGCGGGAGCAGCGGTGGCCGCGGTGGTTACCGCGCCGCCGGGAACGCCCGCGACGACAAGCAGGACGGCCGGCCGAAGAAGCCGCGCCCGGAGGAGCGGCGCTACGACGTGGGCCCCGGCGCCACCCAGGACGGCCCGAAGTCGGGGCGCGGTGCTTCGGCGCGCGGCGGCGCCAAGGGCGGCCCCCGGCAGGGCCAGGGCACCGGGCGCGGCCGCACGGCTCCGGCGAGCTCCCGTGAGTACGACGCCCGGGCCGAGGAGCGCAACCGCGAGCGGTACGCCGGCAAGCCGGACGTGAAGCTCCCCAAGACCTTCCCGGGCGCCGAGCAGGAGGGCGAGCGGCTGCAGAAGGTCCTCGCCCGCGCGGGCTACGGTTCCCGGCGCGCCTGCGAGGAGCTGATCGAGCAGTCCCGGGTCGAGGTCAACGGCGAGATCGTGACCGAGCAGGGCAAGCGGGTCGACCCGGAGAAGGACGAGGTCAGGGTCGACGGGCTGACCGTCGCCACACAGTCGTACCAGTTCTTCTCGCTCAACAAGCCGGCCGGTGTGGTGTCCACCATGGAGGACCCCGACGGGCGGCAGTGCCTCGGTGACTACGTCACCAACCGGGAGACCCGGCTCTTCCACGTGGGGCGCCTGGACACCGAGACCGAGGGCGTCATCCTGCTCACCAACCACGGAGAGCTGGCGCACCGGCTGACCCACCCCAAGTACGGCGTGAAGAAGACCTACCTCGCGCACATCGTGGGCCCGATCCCGCGCGACCTCGGCAAGCAGCTCAAGGACGGCATCCAGCTGGAGGACGGCTACGCGCGCGCCGACCACTTCCGGGTCGTCGAGCAGACCGGCAAGAACTACCTCGTCGAGGTCACCCTGCACGAGGGCCGCAAGCACATCGTGCGGCGCATGCTGGCCGAGGCGGGCTTCCCGGTGGACAAGCTGGTGCGGGTCGCCTTCGGGCCGATCACCCTGGGAGACCAGAAGTCGGGCTGGCTGCGCCGCCTGTCCAACACCGAGGTCGGGATGCTCATGCAGGAAGTCGACCTCTAAACCCCGTAGAGGGCCTTGCGCGGCTTTCTGACGGCCGGTTCCGGGTAGCCCGGACCCGGCCGTCGTCGTATCCGGGAACGGGGCTCCAGCGGCCCCTGAGGGCTTGCGCGGTGATCGACGGTTCTTTATAGTCGCTTAGACTATTAGTGGAGCGACTTCTGAGGGGGTGGACGGGCGCATGCGGGGCTACGACAAGTACGCCTACGAACCCTTCGCCGTCACCGTCGACCTCGCCGTCCTCACCCTCCGCGCGGGTGCCCTGCACGTACTGCTCGTCGAGCGCGGACAGGAACCCCACGCCGGACAGTGGGCGCTGCCGGGCGGCTTCCTGCTGCCCCGGGAGTCGGCCGAGACGGCGGCTCGGCGGGAACTCGCCGAGGAGACCGGACTGTCGGACGTGTCGGGGCTGCACCTGGAGCAGCTGCGCACCTACAGCGAGCCGGACCGCGACCCGAGGATGCGGGTCGTCTCCGTCGCCTTCACCGCACTGCTGCCCGACGCGCCCGAGCCGCACGGCGGCGGCGACGCGGCCCAGGCGCTCTGGCTGCCGTACGACCCGGCCCGGCCGCTCGCCTTCGACCACGACCGGATCCTGGCCGACGCCCACGACCGCGTCGGCGCGAAGCTGGAGTACAGCTGCCTGGCCACCGCCTTCTGCCCGTCCGAGTTCACGCTCGGCGAGCTGCAGAACGTCTACGAGACCGTGTGGGGCGTAGAGCTGGACCGCCCCAACTTCCGCCGCAAGGTGCTCGCCACGCCCGGGTTCGTCGAACCGGTCCCCGGCGCCGCCCGGCTGACCGGCGGCCGTGGCAAGCCCGCCGCGCTCTACCGCGCGGGCACTGCCACCACGCTGCATCCACCCCTGCTCCGCCCGTCCCGGGAAGGACGCCCCGCATGACCTCGACCCACGCGTACAAGCGCGCCGCCAGCGGCTCTCTGACAGGTCTCGCCCTCGGGGACGCGCTCGGCTTTCCGACCGAGTTCAACGACGTGCCCTCCATCCTCGCCAAGTACGGGCCGTGGCGGGAGATGGCGCTGCCGAAGCCGGCCGTCGTCTCCGACGACACGCAGATGACGCTCGCGGTAGGGCACGGGCTGCGCACCGCCATGGACCGGGGAGTTCTCGCGCCCAAGCGGCTGGAGCGGCCGTTGCGGGAGGAGTTCGTGAACTGGTACCAGTCGCCCGAGAACAACCGGGCGCCCGGACGGACTTGCCTGCGGGCCTGCAATCTTCTGAAGGAGGAGGGGCGTATCTGGCAGGACGCCAGCCAGATCGACTCCAAGGGGTGCGGGGCCAACATGCGGGTCGCGCCGGTCGGGCTCGCGCCCGGGCTGAGCGACGAACAGCGGGCCGGTGCCGCCCAGTTTCAGGCGGCCCTCACCCACGGCCACCCCACCGCCCTGGCCGCCTCCGACCTCACCGCGCGAGCCGTACGGCTGCTGGCGACGGGGACCGAACCGGCCGGTCTGGTCGGGCAGTTGCGGTCGTACGCCCTCGACAACCGCACCCACTACCACCACACCTGGCTGGGCGACCTGTGGACCCGGAGCCAGGACGCGGCCCCGGAGCAGTTCATCGCGCGCGGCTGGGACGAGTGCCTGGCGGTCCTCGACCGCCTCCAGGAGGCCGTGCGGACCGCCTCCCCGGAGACCGACCCGTGCCTGGCCACCGGCGCCGGCTGGATCGCCGAGGAGGCCCTGGCCACCGGTCTGCTGTGCTTCCTGCTCTTCCCCGACGAGCCGGTGACGGCCCTGCGCCGGGCCGCCTGCTCCTCCGGCGACTCGGACTCGATCGCCTGCCTGACCGGGGCCTTCGCGGGGGCCTGGCTGGGCGCGGACGCCTGGCCGGCGGAGTGGGCCGACCGGATCGAGTACCGGGGCGACCTGCTGACGCTCGGCGCGCTCTGGGACGCTTGACCACATGATCGACGACCTGGATCCGGACCTCGACCTGGCACCCGTCGTCGCGGAGCAGCCCCATCCCCTGCTGTTCGCGACCGTCTCCGGGGCGCATCTGTACGGCTTCCCGTCCCGGGACTCCGACGTGGACCTGCGGGGAGCCCACTTGCTGCCCGCCGCCGACCTGGTCGGGCTGCGCGAGCCGGTGGAGACCCGCTCACGGATGTGGATCCGCGACGGCGTCGAGATGGACCTCGTCACCCACGACCTGCGCAAGTTCGTCCGGCTGATGCTGCGCCGCAACGGCTATGTGCTGGAGCAGCTCCTGTCGCCGCTGGTCGCGCACACCGGCGACACCCATCGGGAGCTGGCCGCCCTCACCCCGGACGTTCTCACCAGTCACCACGCGCACCACTACCGGGGCTTCGGCGTCACCCAGTGGCGGCTGTTCGAGAAGACCGGGGAACTCAAGCCGCTGCTCTACACGTTCCGGGCGCTGCTGACCGGGATCCATCTGATGCGCAGCGGCGAGGTGCAGGCCCATCTGCCCACGCTCCTGGACGAGGTGCCCGCGGCCCCCGCCTACCTGCCCGAGCTGATCGCCGCCAAGGCCGCGCACGAGCACGGCGGCGCCGATGTCGAGCACGCGCGCGTGCAGGCCGACGTGGAGCGGCTGCACGAGCTGCTCGACGCGGCGCAGAACGCGTCAGCGCTGCCCGACGCGCCCAGGGCCCACGACGCCCTGCACGACCTCCTGGTCCGGGTACGGCTGCAGGGCTGAGGCGCGGCGGACCCGGAGCAGGAAGTCCGCCACGCGCACGTGGTCCGGCTCCGCAGGGAGCGGGGTGCCGGGCAGCGCCCGCTCGGTCTCCTCGGCGAGCCGGGCCATCCGGGACTCGACCTCCGCCCAGGGGACCTCGCCCCGCTTCACCGCCAGGAGCGACTCGCGCGCATCACCGACGTCGATCGTCAGCTCACCCGTGCGCAGCAGGTCGCGGGCGCTCGTCAGCAACCGCAGCAGATGCATCGCGTGCTTCCAGCGCGGGACGCCGTGGGTGCGGACGTCGGCGTCGAGCTTGCGGCGCTGGCCGAGGGCGTAGCGGGTGAAGGTGTCGTACGCCTGCCGGGAGAGGAAGGCGCCCCGCAGGTCGCGCAGCTCGCGGCCCGTGTCGTCGATGTGCTCGACCAGGGGCGAGTGCAGGCACTCCAGGATGTTCGGGTTGGCCCGCAGCGCCAGCTCGCAGAACCGCTCCAGCTCCCAGGAGAACCGTTCCTCGCCGGGGCCCTCCACATGTGTCGGCGGCTTTTCGAAGCGCCAGAAGAGGGACGTGGGGGCGAGGAACACGCCCCGGCGGTCGGTGTCGCTGTCCCGCGTGGCCAGACCGAAGGCCCTCGACCCCATGACACAGGCATAGATCGTGTGGTCGCGTACCAGGTCCTCGGGCTGCATGCCCCGGAGCGTACGCGGCCGGTCACGCCAGGGTGATCGAATTTCCGTTCACCGTGATGGACTCGGCCGGCAGCGGCCTCGTCGCCGGGCCGTGGGCGACCGAGCCGTCGGCGATGTGGTACTTGCTGCCGTGGCAGGGGCAGTCGATGGTGCCGTCCGCCACCTGGTTCACCGTGCAGCCCTGGTGGGTGCAGATCGCCGAGAAGGCCTTGAACTCGCCCGTCTTCGGCTGGGTCACCACGATCTTCTGGTCCTTGAAGACCATGCCACCACCCTCCGGGATGTCACTGGTCTGGGCCAGTGCCTTCCCTGCGGACGCGCTCTCCGATCCGGAGGAGGACGCTCCGGCGGAAGCCGACGCGGAGGCGGGTGCGGAGGCGGGTGCGGAGGCGGGTGCCGAGCCCGACGCCGAGGCGCCGGGTGACTCGGAGGAGCTGGAGGAGCTGCTTCCGTTGTTGTTGCTGCATCCCACACAGCACACGGCGAGCGCCGACGCGCCCGTCGTGAGCACTGTGCGCCGGGTGGATCCGTCGGTCATGTCGTCACTCCGAACGTGCGGAAGAACCAGAAGGCGGACGCCAGGGATTCGCTCCGAGCGGAGCAGCAGCATCTTGGCACTGAAAGCACCGAAGAAGAAGCAACCCGGGATGGAGCGTCATAAAAGCCGTGTTTCGTACGTCCGATAGCTCAACACGACGTCCGGACGATGCGGCACCGGCCTTTCATGACGGGCCGCCCCCGAGTAGCGGGACGCGGTGATTCGGACGACATTGACCAGGGGGTCCGCGGGCGTCCGCTGACGCCCCCTCGAAGCCTCCGAAAGGCACCACCATGGCAGGCAACGATCTCGACAGCATGCTCGGCAGCCTGCTCGGCGGCGACGGGAAGGATGCCGGACTGCTGTTCGCGCTGATCGGCGCGCTCAGCCAGGGTCAGGGCGGCGGTTCGCCGGACGGCCTCCTGGACACCCTGGCCAGGTCCGGTCTCACCACACAGAAGGACTCCCGGGTCGGCACCGGCACCGACCAGCCCGTCACCGGCGACCAGATCCAGCAGGCCCCGCCCGACGACACCCTCCAGCAGGTCGCCGAGCAGGCCGGCGTGAGCCCGCGGAAGGCGGCGGGCCGGATCGCCCGGGAACTGCCCGAGGCCGTCGACGGTCTCACCCCCGAGGGCGAGGTGCCGCGGGCCTCGACCGAGGACCTGGTCCGGCAGGAGTCCCGGTGAGCCGCCGTCTCAGCGGGCGGGCACCGCGCACGGGCCCCGCGGCGGTCTGACTAGGCTGGACGGACCAAGACGCCGACGTCAGAACAGGAGCAGCGCCGTGACGGTACGAGCGGTCCGGGGGGCGGTCCAACTGGAGCGGGACGAGGCCGGTCACATGGACGAGCAGGTCGGAGCGCTGCTCACCGCCGTCCTCGAGCGGAACGGGCTGACCGCCGACGACCTGATCAGCATCTGGTTCACGGCCACACCCGACCTGCACAGCGACTTCCCGGCGGCCGCCGCGCGCAAGCTCGGCATCGTCGACGTACCCCTGATCTGCGCCCAGGAGCTGAACATCGAGGGCGCCATGCCCCGGGTCGTACGGATACTGGCGCACATCGAGTCCGACCGGTCCCGTACCGAGATCAACCATGTCTACCTCGGCGCCGCGGCCGCCCTGCGCAAGGACATCGCCCAGTGAGAACCGCGCTCGTCATCGGTACCGGTCTCATCGGTACGTCCGCCGCGCTCGCCCTCTCCCGGCGGGGCGTCGTCGTCCACCTCGCCGACCACGACCCCGGGCAGGCCCGTACGGCGGCCGCGCTCGGCGCCGGCACCGACGAGACCCCGGACGGTCCCGTCGACCTGGCGATCGTCGCCGCCCCGCCCGCGCATGTGGCCGCGGTCCTCGCCGACGCGATGAGCAGGGGCCTGGCCCGCGGCTACGCCGACGTGGCCAGCGTCAAGGGCGGCCCGCGCCGCGAGCTGGAGGCGCGGGGCCTGGACCTGACGTCGTACATCGGGACGCACCCCATGTCCGGCCGGGAGAAGTCCGGGCCGCTGGCGGCCACCGCCGATCTCTTCGAGGGCCGCCCCTGGGTGCTCACCCCGACCCGGGACACCGACACCGAGGTTCTGAACCTCGTCCTGGAGCTGGTCTCGCACTGCCGTGCCGTCCCGGTCGTCATGGACGCCGACGCCCACGACCGCGCGGTCGCCCTGGTCTCCCACATGCCCCACCTGGTCTCCAGCATGGTCGCGGCCCGTCTGGAGCATGCCGAGGAGGCGGCCGTACGACTGTGCGGGCAGGGCATCCGGGACGTGACCCGGATCGCCGCCTCCGACCCCCGGATGTGGATCGACATCCTCTCCGCGAACCCCGGCCCGGTCGCCGACCTGCTCGCGGACGTCTCCGCCGACCTCGACGAGACCGTGCGCGCGCTGCGGGCCCTTCAGTCCTCCGACGACGCCAAGCGGCTCGAGGGCGGCTCCGGCGTCGAGGACCTGCTGCGGCGCGGCAACGCCGGACAGGTCCGGGTACCCGGCAAGCACGGGTCCGCGCCCCGCGCCTACGAGGTCGTGGCGGTGCTCATCGACGACCAGCCCGGCCAGCTGGCCCGGATCTTCGCGGATGCCGGCGCGGCCGGGGTCAACATCGAGGACGTCCGCATCGAGCACGCCACCGGACAGCAGGCCGGTCACGTGCAGATCTGGGTGGAGCCGAAGGCGGTGCCGGTGCTGACGTCCGCGCTGCGGGACCGCGGCTGGGCACTGCGGCAATAGGCTGAATCCGGCGGTCGCGGGGGCCGGTAACCTTGTGCGGGGCGCGATGGCCCCGCACACCACCCACCACCCTGCACCCGGAAGGTGTCCCCCCGTGGAAAACGGCGCCGTAAAGCCCGTGATTGTCGCGATCGACGGCCCCTCGGGCACCGGCAAGTCGAGCACGTCCAAGGCCGTGGCCGCCAAGCTCGGCCTGAGCTACCTGGACACCGGCGCCCAGTACCGGGCGATCACCTGGTGGATGGTGAACAACGGCATCGACCTCACCGACCCGACCGCCATCGCCGCGGTCGCCGGCAAGCCGGAGATCGTCTCCGGGACCGACCCGGCCCACCCGAAGATCACCGTCGACGGCGTGGACGTCGCCGGCCCGATCCGCACCGAGGAGGTCACCTCCAAGGTCAGCGCGGTCAGCGCCGTACCGGAGGTCCGGACGCGGATCAGCGAGCTGCAGCGGTCGCTGGCCCACGGCACCGAGGCGGGCATCGTCGTCGAGGGCCGGGACATCGGCACGACCGTACTGCCCGACGCCGACCTGAAGATCTTCCTCACCGCCTCCGCCGAGGCCCGCGCGGCCCGGCGCAGCGGTGAACTCAAGGGCGTGGACGTCAAGGCCACCCGCGAGGCCCTGATCAAGCGGGACGCGGCCGACTCCACCCGCAAGACCTCGCCGCTCGCCAAGGCGGACGACGCGGTCGAGGTGGACACCACCGAGCTGACGCTGACCCAGGTCATCGAGTGTGTGGTCACCCTCGTCGAGGAGAAGCGGGCGGGCAAGTGAGCCTTCCGTCGATTCCGTCGCAGCGGAGCGCCGAGATGGGGCGGCGCATGGGTGTCGGCCTCATGTACGGGCTGTGGAAGCCACGCGTGCTCGGTGCCTGGAGGATGCCGGCGCACGGCCCGGCGATCCTCGCCGTGAACCACTCCCACAACATCGACGGCCCGATGGTCATGGGCGTGTCGCCCCGGCCGACGCACTTCCTCATCAAGAAGGAGGCGTTCATCGGGCCGCTGGACCCGTTCCTGACCCGGATCGGTCAGCTGAAGGTGGACCGGCAGTCCACCGACCGCACGGCGGTCACCCGCGCGCTCGGCGTGCTGGCGGCCGGGGGAGTGCTCGGCATATTCCCCGAGGGCAGCCGGGGCGAGGGCGACTTCGCCTCGCTGCGCGCGGGCCTCGCGTACTTCGCGGTGCGCTCCGGGGCGCCGGTCGTGCCGGTGGCCGTCCTGGGAAGCTCCGAGCGCCGCGGACGGTTGGTCAAGGGGCTGCCCCCACTGCGCGCCCGCGTCGACGTCGTCTTCGGCGACCCCTTCGAGGCGGGCGACGGCAGCGGCCGACGCACCCGCAGCGCCCTGGACCAGGCCACCGAGCGCATCCAGAAGCAGCTCACCAGCCACCTGGAAAACGCCAGGCGTCTGACCGGACGCTAGGCGAGACTAAGTAGTGGATCGGCCTATAACGGGCACGGTCCACCGATCACCACGATGAACGACGAGGTACGGACTTCATGAGCGACCAGATCCAGCCCGGCGACTCGGCTGAGCACGAGTACGACCACGGGGCGCTCGGCGACGCCGAGTACGCGGAGTTCATGGAGCTCGCCGCCGAAGAGGGCTTCGAGATCGAGGATGTCGAGGGTGCCATCGAGGCGGCGGGCCACGGCCCGCTGCCCGTGCTCGCCGTGGTCGGCCGCCCGAATGTCGGTAAGTCGACTCTGGTGAACCGCATCATCGGCCGCCGCGAGGCCGTCGTCGAGGACAAGCCCGGCGTCACCCGCGACCGCGTGAGCTACGAGGCCGAGTGGGCCGGCCGCCGCTTCAAGGTCGTCGACACCGGCGGCTGGGAGCAGGACGTCCTCGGCATCGACGCCTCCGTCGCAGCGCAGGCCGAGTACGCGATCGAGGCGGCCGACGCGGTCGTCTTCGTCGTCGACGCGAAGGTCGGCGCGACCGACACCGACGAGGCGGTCGTACGACTGCTGCGCAAGGCCGGCAAGCCCGTCGTGCTGGCCGCCAACAAGGTCGACGGCCCCAGCGGCGAGGCCGACGCGGCCTACCTCTGGTCCCTCGGCCTCGGCGAGCCGCACCCGGTCTCCGCCCTGCACGGCCGCGGCACCGGCGACATGCTCGACGCCGTCCTGGAGGCGCTGCCGGAGGCGCCCGTGCAGACCTTCGGCACGGCGGTCGGCGGCCCGCGCCGGATCGCTCTCATCGGCCGCCCGAACGTCGGCAAGTCCTCGCTGCTGAACAAGGTGGCCGGGGAAGAGCGCGTGGTCGTCAACGAGATCGCCGGCACCACCCGCGACCCGGTCGACGAGCTGATCGAACTCGGCGGTATCACCTGGAAGTTCGTCGACACCGCCGGTATCCGCAAGCGCGTCCACCTCCAGCAGGGCGCCGACTACTACGCGTCGCTGCGCACCGCGGCCGCCGTTGAGAAGGCCGAGGTGGCGGTCATCCTGATCGACGCCTCCGAGTCCATCTCCGTCCAGGACCAGCGGATCGTCACCATGGCCGTCGAGGCGGGCCGGGCGATGGTCATCGCCTACAACAAGTGGGACACCCTCGACGAGGAGCGCCGCTACTACCTGGAGCGGGAGATCGAGACCGAGTTCGCCCAGGTCGCCTGGGCGCCCCGGGTCAATGTCTCCGCGCAGACCGGCCGGCACATGGAAAAGCTGGTCCCCGCCATCGAGACCGCCCTCGCCGGCTGGGAGACCCGCGTCCCCACCGGCCGCCTCAACGCCTTCCTCGGCGAGCTGGTCTCGGCCCACCCGCACCCGGTCCGGGGCGGCAAGCAGCCGCGCATCCTGTTCGGCACCCAGGCCGGTACCAAGCCCCCGCGGTTCGTCCTCTTCGCCTCCGGCTTCATCGAGGCGGGCTACCGGCGCTTCATCGAACGCCGGCTGCGCGAGGAGTTCGGCTTCGAGGGCACCCCGATCCATATCTCCGTACGGGTGCGCGAGAAGCGCGGCAAGAAGAAGTAGACGCACGCGCGAGGGGCGGCCACCGTCATCGGTGGCCGCCCCTCCCGCATATGTCACTGACCCCGGCGCGGCCCCGGCGGAAGCGCCGCCGGTACGGGGCTCCTCCCGGTGTCGTGGGAGCGCCCGAGCGTCCCGATCCGCTGCCACTGCGGCGGCTGCGGCGGTTCGCTGCCGTGCCGGGCGCTGTAGGCGCCCGCACTGTACGCGCTGTACGAGTTCCCCCCGTACGACCCCAGCCCGTATGTGCCGGTGCTGAACGGGGTCGTCCCGAAGGCGACGAACCCCATCGACTCCTCACCGCTGCGGTCGCCCGGCAGCGTACGGAAGCTCTTGACCCACTCCGCGTAGAGCGAGTCGTAGATCGGCGTGGCCGAGTGCCCGCCTGGGGCCTCCTGTCCCACCCGAGCGGACGGAATAGTGGCAAAGGACGGTCGGCGGGGCGAAAAGTCGTATGCGTGCACGTATGTCCAAACGACCGGACAGTTCAAGAGATGCGGCTCACCGACTTGCTTTAACAACCCGCACCCGCCGGCTCGGCGGAGCTCGCGGCTCCCTGGGCGCCCCTCAGACACCCGCAAGTGGAAGCGCCGCCGCCACCAGCTTCCCGTTCGCGGCGGCCTTGTCGAGCGCACCGCGCAGCAGATCCTCCCGAGGCTGCCGCCCGATCGACCCCACCGGCGCCGCGAACATCAGCACCTGCTGGTGCTTGTTGGCGGCCGCCCGCCATCCGTCGGTCACCTGCAGCGGCTGGTGCGCCTGCCACCAGGCCATCGGCTGCCCGCCGTTGCCTCCCGGCTGCAGCACCGCGTGCAGCCGGCCCACCGCCAGCAGCACCGACCACCCGTGCAGCACCGGCGGCACCGCGGCCAGCTCCGTCACCGGCATGAAGCCCTGCTCGATGAGGAGCGGCAGGAAGTCGTCGCCCACCCCCTCCGTGCCCGGCCGCACGATCGGCGAGGTCGGCTCGACGACGAGCGCGGGGTGCAGCTCCCCGGCGATCAGCACGAGTCCGCTGGTCACCCCGAGCACCGCCTGCTGGGGCAGGGACTTCTGCGGGCCGCCGCCGGGCGCGCTCTCACCGCTGATGGAGCGGACCGCGCCCTGCAACTGTTCCTCGGTGACCTGGACGACCTGCGAGGGCAGGCAGCCGGCGTGGGCGAAGGCGAGGACGGCGGTCTCGTCCCCGATGAACAGGACGGTGCTGGTGCGCTCCTGTTCGGAGTCGCCCGGGGTGCGGCAGGAGGTGCAGTCGTAACTGCCGGGGGCGTTGTCTCCGGCGAGCAGCCGGTCGGCTTCTTCGTCGCCGATCTCGGCGCGTACCTCGTCGCTGACGTCGAGCATGCGCGGCACGGTGGCTCCCTCGGGATGCGTGCGTGAAGGCCCGGGTGGATCCCGGTCCATGAGCCCCAGGGGGGTTGCGGGCTCATGAAGAAGACAACGGGCGATCTGTGGTGGTGGTCACGCATCGGGGGGATCGGGATCCAACCATCCACTGCGCAGGGTCACTCGTCGTGCGAAATTCGACACTCACCGTCAACTCTTCGCAAGCCAAAGGAATTTGACGCGGTGAAGTGAATCACAGATCCATCGATCACATGGTAGATAAATCATGAAATCAATGGATGTAGTGGGTGGCTTGAAATCGCCGCTACCCCCGGTAACGCCCAACTGGCCTGGAACGACGGGTAGTTGGTTGATTTCGGGCGTTCCCGCTCTCTAGATTCCTCCGCCGTGTGCAACGAGCACCGCTCGGGTACGTCCGCCGGCCGGCACCAGGCAGAGCACCATCGCAGTACCGGCCGCGGCGGACGGGGCGAGCGCGACGAACCGCGTCCATCGCGCGGGGACCGCGTCCCGCTTGGGGGAGCCCGGGTATGTGGAGAGGGAAATACATGTCCGAGTGTGCCGATACCACCCGTGAGACCGTCGCCAAGAACGGCTCCCGCAAGGGCCGTACGACGGCGGCCCTGGCCGGAGCGGCCCTGCTCGCCCCGCTGGGCCTGCTGGCCGCGACCGGCAACGCCGAGGCGGCGGACAACGGAGTGTGGGACCGTATCGCCCAGTGCGAGAGCGGCGGCAACTGGCACATCAACACCGGCAACGGCTACTACGGCGGACTCCAGTTCTCCGCCTCCACCTGGCGCGCGTACGGCGGCACCGCCTACGCGTCGACGGCCGATCAGGCCTCCAGGGAAGCTCAGATAGCCGTCGCCACCAAGGTTCAGAACGCCCAGGGCTGGGGCGCGTGGCCGGTCTGCTCCGGGCGGGCCGGCGCGACCGGTTCGGCGCCCGAGGGTGCCTCGGCGACCACGCAGAGCAGCACCGAGTCGGCCACCAGGTCGACCGGTGAGTCGGCCACCAGGTCGACCACCACCAAGTCGGCCCCCGCGGCGAAGAAGCCGCAGCGCCCGACGGCCCACGCCGGCCGTGACTCCGCCCGGGGCGACTACACCGTCCGCGAGGGCGACACCCTGAGCGAGATCGCCGAGCGCCACGGCACCACCTGGCAGCGCCTGTACGCCGCCAACGAGGACGTCATCGGCGCCGACCCGAACCTCATCGTGCCCGGGCAGCGCCTCGCGCTCTGACGCGCGCCCCTGCCCCGCCACCGTCACGCCCCGCCCGGTTCCGACCGGGCGGGGCCCGGTGCATTGTGAGGCTGATTCAGGCGAGGGCGCGGGGCTTCCGGTTCGCGCCGCAGCACGCTGCCGCAGGCCGGCCCCGGCCCGGGGTGTACGGGGGTTCTGTGCCGAAGTGGTGAATCTCTTATGCGGTGTCAGGTTCCCCGGCGACCCGTGGATTCGGAATGGAATGGGCTCCCGTGCGCGTCCGTGATCCTTACTTCCGGTTCTTTCCGGCTGGCTTTTCGGAAGACCCTACCGGCGTCAGAGAATTGCGCTGGAATGCGCCAGGAAGGCGTACTGAACCGCTCGTACGTGTGACAGAGTTCGACCGAAACGCGTGTCGTGATTCTGTGACAGAAGCGTGACCGGAGACGGGCAGGGGACTTCGCCGGCCGTTCTCGACTTCCGTCCCCGCCGGAAGCGGCCTAGCGTGGCCGCATGGCACCGAATCCGGCTCCGCCGAAGGAGCCCCAGGACAGCCCGCAAGGGTACGTAGGCCTCGACGCGGGCGACGCGGAACGGCTCGCGCGGCAGCGGGGGTGGCCGACGGTGCGGTCGCTGCCGCCGGGCGCGATCATCACCATGGAGTACCGGGTGGGACGGCTCAACTTCGAGGTGAGGGACGGCGTCGTGGCACGCGCCTGGAAAGGCTGACCGTACGACGGCGAAGGCCCCGGTTCCCGCAGTGGGGAACCGGGGCCTTCGGCGCGGGGGCCGGCTGTGCGTACCGGGCTCCTGCGCTGCCGCGTCCGTACGGCCGTCAGCCGCCCGTCAGCGGGCGGGCCGGCTGGGGGGCGCCGCCGCGCGGCTGACGCTCGGGGTGCTGCGGGCGACGGCTGCCCGCCGGGGTCACCGGCGTGCGCTCCGAGCGGGCCGTGTGCGGGCCGGGCGCCAGATGGATCGGGGCCCGGGGCGAGCGGGCCGAGGAGACCGGCTCGCGCTCCGGTGCCGGGGCGTCCTCGGCGGGCGCCGTACGCGGCTTGAGCGCGACCGGCGCGACCGGGACGGGCGCGGGAAGAGGCACCGTACCGCTGGCGCGGGCGCGCCAGCGGTCGCGCAGGTCGAAGAGCCAGGTCTCGGCACGGGCGATGAACGGCTCGCACCACGGCAGCGCCAGCAGGATCAGCAGCCCCGCGGCCCAGCCCAGCAACACGTCGCTCAGCCAGTGCGTACCGAGGTAGACGGTGGACATGCCGACGCCGAGCGAGGTGACCGCGGAGGCCGCGGAAAGCCAGCGGCGGGCTCTCGGGGTGGAGGCCAGATATGCCAGAATTCCCCAGGTCACCACCGCGTTGGCGGTGTGGCCGCTGGGGAATATATCGCCGCCGAGGCCCATCTCGTTGGAGCCGATCACGGTCGCGTAGTGCGGTCCGAGGCGCCCCATGCCGAGCTTGGCGGCGCCGACCGTGATGTTGAGCAGCAGCAGGGAGGCGCCGAGCGTCAGCAGCGGGCGCAGGGTGTGCTGCCGCCACGAGCGCCAGCCCAGCCAGGCCGCGACCATCACGGCGGTCGGGCCGCGCTGGCCGAGGACCACGTAGTAATCGACGAACCAGTGGATTCCCGACCACTGCTGGTACGGCCGGAAGAACATGACCTGCCAGTCGAGCCGGACCAGCCAGGACGTGATCACGACGGCCCACACGATCGCCAGGTAGAAGGCGAGGGTCGCGGTGAACAACACGACCCGGTGCCGGCTCATCTTCGGCACATCAATGTGGGCCGGCCGTTCCGGCTCACGGTCCAGCCTGGCGAACACCCGGTCCAGACGGGTGAGGTTTCGTTCGGTACGCACCCAATCGACGTTACAGCGAGTGAGCTCTGTTCCCGGTCGAAACTGCGGCTTTGTGATGACGATGTGATGTGGGAAACCTCTCAAGAGGTCTCTGAATTCTAAGGATTCCGTAATCCGCGGCGTGTCCGCCCTTCAATTCCTTTGATCATGCCGGGCGGCCGTTTTATGGCACTTATGAATTCGTTAACCGAGGCGTGGTGTGGACTTCCCCCGCTGCTCACCCACGCGACGGCGATGATCATGGTGGCCCGGAACCGTTCAGCCAGAACGCGCCATACACCGCCGAGGCCACCGCCACCACTGCCGTGACCAGCACCGATCTGCTGGTGCGCGGCCGGGCGAGAGCCCGGGCGAGTGGCAGCAGCACCGGGAAGGCCGGCATCAGCAGGCGTGGCTTGGAGCCGAAGTAGCTCGACGCGCACAGCGCGAGCGCGACGACGACACCCGTGTAGACCAGCAGGGGAAGCGGCTGCCGCTGACGGATCCCGATCACGTAGAGCCACAACAGCAGGCCGACGCCGGCGATCAAACCCACTCCGGCCAGAGCGGACGGAAATGACGTGAACTTGTCGGCGACGAAGTGTGCGAACGCGTACCCGCCGTCGAAGCCGTTGCGCCAGCCCGCCTGGACGTCCAGATAGCCGAGCGGGCCCTTGCCGGTTCGGTGGCCGACCCACAGGACGTACGCGGCGGCCCCGACGGGGGCGAGGAGCATACCGAGGACCCGGCGCCAGGGAGGTGCGCCGGAGGCGGGTGCGCTGCTTGTGGTGCGAGGGGTGCGTGTCGTGTGAGGGGCGCCTGCTGTGTGGGGTGCGCCGGTTGTTCGCGGAACGCGCCGGGTGCGAGCGGCGGTGGACGGCTCGGGGGCGCGTCCGTCGTCCCACGCGCCGTGCGCATGGTTCTCGCTACGGTCCCGCACGCCCCCGCTCCGATCCCGCACGAACGAGACCACCCCCGCCGTCCACACCGCCACCACCACGGCGAGCCCCACCGGCCGGGTCAGCCCCGCCAGCGCGGCCAGTACGCCCGCGGTCACCCAGCGACCGGTCAGCACGGCGTACAGCGACCACGCGGCCAGCGCCGTGAACAGCGACTCGCTGTACGCCATCGACTGCACGATCCCGACCGGCAGGACGGCCCACAGAAGCACCGCGCAGCTGCCCACCCGGGGGCCGTACACCAAGTCGGCGACCGCGAAGATCCCCCAGGCCGCGGCGAGCGAGGCGAGCAGGCTGACCGTCAAGCCCGCACCGGCGTACGACAGGGGCGTGAGCGCGTGCAGCACCCGCTCCAGCCAGGGCAGCAGCGGGAAGAAGGCCAGGTTGGAGTGGACGTCGCCGTTCGGCAGCCGCACCTCGTAGCCGTACCCCAGCTCGGCGACCCGCGTGTACCACAGCGAGTCCCAGCGCGCCGTCAACAAGGTGTACGCGCTCTTGCCGCGCGCCCCGCTCCACACGGCCAGCGCGAGCAGGCCGAGGGCGCGCACGCCCACGTACCCGAGCAGGGCCGGCGCCGCTCGGCGCAGGGCCGGGCCACCCGGTGCCGTCACGGGCGCTTCAGGATCGGTCACGGGCTCGATTATCGACGGGACGCGGAACCGGCGGGCTCACCCGGACGTGGTGCACAGCGGGGCCAGTGGCGTACGCCACATGAGTTCTGTGGAGCGTGTGAGAGGTCCGCCACGTGCCCCCGGAACGAACTCGCGTACGCTGACTTGTCACTCGCGTTCGTATGCGCGGGCCGGGAGACCCCGCTCCTCTCCGGCCGTACGACGGGGAGTCCCCGCCCCGCCGATCCGCCGCACGCGAGGGATCATCTGGGAGGTACGTACATGTCCAGGACGACCACGGCAGCCGTACGGCCGCGCCGTCGGGCGACCGGGGCCGGTGCCAACCGCTGGGTCGTCCTCGTCGTCCTCTGCGTCAGCCTGCTGCTGGTCGCCCTCGACGCGACCGTGCTGCATGTCGCGGTGCCGGCCGTCACCGAGGACCTCAAGCCCGGCGCCATGCAACTGCTCTGGATCGTCGACGTCTATCCGCTGGTCTGCGCCTCGCTGCTGATCCTCTTCGGCACGCTCGGCGACCGCGTGGGCCGGCGGCGCGTCCTGCTGCTCGGGTACGCCCTGTTCGGGGTGGCCTCCGCGGTGGCGGCCGTCGCACCCAGTGCCGAGGCATTGATCGGGGCCAGGGCGCTGCTCGGCGTCGGCGGAGCGATGATCATGCCGGCGACGCTGTCGATCCTCCGGCAGGTCTTCCCCGACCGCCGCGAACGGGCCCTCGCCATCGGCATCTGGAGCGCGGTGGCGGCGGTCGGCGCGGCCGTCGGGCCGCTGTTGGGCGGCTTCCTGCTCGAACACTTCTGGTGGGGCTCGGTCTTCCTGGTCAACATCCCGCTGATGCTGGTCAGTCTCCCGGTGGGGCGGTTTCTCCTCCCCGAGTCCCGCGGCGACCGCAACGGCCCCTGGGACGTCGTGGGCGCCCTGATGGCGGCGGCGGGTCTGTTCGGCGTGGTGTTCGCCGTGAAGCGGCTGGGCGGCGGCGAGCCGGCGGCCAGTGCGCTCACGGTGGCCCCGCTTCTGCTGGGCGCACTGCTGCTGTTCCTCTTCGTGCGAAGGCAACGGCGGCGTACGTTCCCGCTGGTGGACCTGAAGATGTTCGCTCGGCCGGCGTTCAGTACGGCGGTGGGCTGCATCGTTCTGGCGATGCTCGCGCTGGTGGGTCTCGAACTGATCGCCGCGCAGTATCTGCAACTGGTGCTGGGCCTCTCCCCGTTGCAGACGGGGCTACGACTGCTGCCGCTGACGCTCGCCGCGATGGCGGCCGGGCTGGCCGGGGCGCGGCTGCTGCGGCGCTTCGGGCCGCGCCGGATGGTGTGCTTCGGCTTCTGCCTGACCGCGGCGGCCGTGCTGACGCTGACGGCGATGGGCGGGGTGGACAACGCGGGTCTGCTGCTGTGCGGCTTCGTCCTGCTCGGCTTCGGCCTGGAGACCACGCTCTTCGGGGCGTACGAGTCGATGCTGAGCGAGGCGCCGGCGGCGCAGGCCGGCGGGGCGGCGGCGGTCGGCGAGACGTCCTACCAGCTGGGGGCGGGCATCGGGATCGCGCTCCTCGGCAGTGTGATGAACGCGGCGTACGCGCCGGGGCTGTCCCGGGTGCCCGGCGTGCCGGAGTCGGCGTCCGCCGCGGCGGGGCATTCACTGGGCGAGGCCTACGAGGTCGCCGGACGGCTCGGCGGGCCGACGGGCGCGGCGTTGCGCCGGGCGGCGCGGGATTCCTTCGTGCACGGTTTGCATGTGACGTTGCTGGTGAGTGCGGGGCTGCTGTTGCTGGGGGCGGTGATGGCGCTGCGGTTGCCGCGGGCGATGCAGTGCGAGGAGGCACCGGTGGAGGTCCCGGCCCCGAGGGGCCCCCAGAGGTCCCGCGTCTCAGCGTGACCCGCCGCCCTCCCACCCACGCACCGCCCGTGTGGGTGGGTGGCGGGGTGGGCGTCGCTCGCGGGGGTGCCTCGCCTTTGGTGGGTGCGGGTGGAAGCCTTCTCCCACCCGTGCACCGCCCGTGTGGGCAGGTGGCGGGGGCTCGTGGGGGTGGTGTCTGGGTGGGGGAGCAGGGAGACTGCACGTAGTCTGGTGCAACTAGCGGTGCTAGTTTTGGGAGGGTTTTCATGTCCGCGTCCGTGACGTTGCCTCCGTTCGATGCCGGTGACCCCCTCGGCATCGACGATCTTCTGGAGCCGGAGGATCTCGCCGTACGCGAGACCGTGCGGAGCTGGGCGGCGGACCGGGTGCTGCCGCATGTCGCCGAGTGGTACGAGAGCGGGGAGCTGCCGGGCATCAGGGAGCTCGCCAAGGAGCTCGGCGGGATCGGGGCCCTCGGGATGTCGCTGACCGGGTACGGCTGCGCCGGTGCGTCCGCCGTGCAGTACGGGCTCGCCTGTCTGGAACTGGAGGCCGCCGACTCGGGCATCCGCTCGCTCGTGTCCGTGCAGGGATCACTGGCCATGTACGCGATTCACCGGTTCGGCAGCGAGGCGCAGAAGCAGCACTGGCTGCCGCCCATGGCCGCCGGTGACGTCATCGGGTGCTTCGGCCTCACCGAACCCGACCACGGCTCCGACCCGGCCGCCATGCGCACCCACGCCAAGCGCGACGCCGGCGGCGACTGGGTGCTCAACGGGCGGAAGATGTGGATCACCAACGGGTCGGTGGCCGGGGTGGCCGTCGTATGGGCGCAGAGCGAGAACGGCATCCGGGGGTTCGTCGTGCCCACCGACTCGCCGGGGTTCTCCGCGCCGGAGATCAAGCACAAGTGGTCGCTGCGGGCGAGTGTCACCAGCGAGCTGGTCCTGGACGACGTGCGGCTCCCAGCCGATGCCGTACTGCCCGAGGTGACCGGCCTCAAGGGCCCGCTCAGCTGTCTGTCGCACGCCCGCTACGGCATCGTCTGGGGCGCCATGGGCGCGGCACGCAGCTGCTTCGAGACGGCCGTCGACTACGCGAAGTCGCGGGAGCAGTTCGGCAGGCCCATCGGCGGCTTCCAGCTCACCCAGGCCAAACTCGCCGACATGGCGGTCGAACTGCACAAGGGGATCCTGCTCGCCCATCACCTGGGGCGGCGGATGGATGCCGGACGCCTGCGTCCCGAGCAGGTCAGCTTCGGCAAGCTCAACAACGTACGAGAGGCGATCGAGATCTGCCGTACGGCACGGACGATCCTGGGGGCGAACGGGATTTCGCTGGAGTACCCCGTGATGCGGCACGCGACCAACCTCGAGTCGGTGCTCACCTACGAGGGCACCGTCGAGATGCATCAGCTCGTGCTGGGCAAGGCGCTCACCGGGCTCGACGCCTTCCGGTGAACCCTGCGCGGGGGCAGGGCCGGTCAGCGGCCCTGCCTCAGCTCTGGTTGAAGAAGCCGTCCTCCCGGCGCGAGGCCGGCTCACCGTTGACGATCTCCGTGTTCGCGGGGGACAGCAGGAAGACCCGGTTGGACACCCGGTCGATCGAGCCCCGGAGACCGAAGATCAGCCCGGCCGCGAAGTCGACGACCCGCTTGGCGTCGCCGGCCTCCATGGCCGTGAGGTTCACGATGACCGGCACGCCCTCGCGGAACAGCTCGCCGATCGCGCGGGCGTCCCGGAAGCTGTCCGGGGTGACCGTGCCGATCCGGCGGCCCTTCTCCTCGGCGGTGTCCGAGGCCACCTTGACCCGGGGGTCGGTGACCCAGGCATCCCCGGGCTGCTCGGTCCCTTCGGAGTAGTCGTCGTCGTAGTAGCGCTCGTCATCGTTGTCGTCGACGAGGCCAAGCCAGGCACTCGCCTTGCGTACCGATCCCATGGACGCCTCCTCTCACAGCGGTCTTTCATGCTCCGCATCCCTATGGTCGTCCATGATGCGGATGGCGCGCCAAGTGGATAGACGCCGCGCGGGGGGTTTGTGACGGTACTGGTGCAGAGCGAATACGTCGAGAGGCCAGGTGTACCAAGGGCCGTTGCACGCACGGCTGCTGACTGTGAGTGAAATATGATTGTTCCGGGCGTATGGGTGATGAGCGGTGCGTCCGGGTGAACGGGCGGCGGGTGATGAACCGACAGTCGGCCGATACGACAGCGCAGCTCAGCGTCGTATCGGCCCTGACGTACTGTCAGTTCTTCAGCTCCGGCGGGGAGATCCGCGAGGCGTCGATCGCCGACGCGGTCGTCCCCCACTTCTTCAGGATCCGGTCGTATGTACCGTCGGTGATGAGTTTGTTCACGGCCGCCTGGAACGCGGGCGCCAGTTTCGTGCCCTTCTTGAAGGCGAAGCCGACATCGAGACGGTGGTACTCGTTGAGGAACTTCAGGCCCGGCTGGTGGGCGACGGCATAGCGCAGGCCGTTGATCGTGGACATCACGACATCGCTGCGGCCCTGCTGGACGGACGACCAGATGGCGCTCTGCTCGCCGTAGGTCTGCACGCTGTACGCCTTCTTGCCGGCGTCCGTGCAGACCTTCTTGTTCTCCTCCAGGGTCGCCTCGAAGGTGGTGCCCGCGCCGGTGGCGACGTTCAGGCCGCACAGCTGCCGTAGGTCGGTGATCTTCGGCAGTGTGCTGTCCGCACGGGTGGCGAAGCCCTGGCCGTCGTTGATGTAGGTGACGAAGTCGATGGCCTTGCGGCGCTCGTCGGTCACCCCGAAGTTGGCGGCACCGAAGTCGTACTTGCCGCTGTCCAGGGCGGGCAGGATCGCCTCGAAACTGGCCTGCTCGATCTTGAGCTTGATACCCAGTACCTTCGCCACGGCCTTGGTGAAGTCGACGTCCTGGCCGGTCAGGGTCTTGCCGTCGGGCAGATAGGCGGTGCCGGGCGGGGTGCCGCCGACCGTGACCGCGACGGTGAGACCGGTGACGCCCGAGGGCAGCAGCCCGGCGGCCTTGTCGTCCTTGCGAGTCGCGGAGACCACGTCCGTGGTGGGGATCGCGTTGCTCTCGGCGGCCACCCCCTGGGTGCCGCCGGTCCCCGAGGAACCGCCGGAGCCCGAACCGCAGGCGGTGAGGAGCAGGGCCGCGGCCGAGGTGATCGTAATAAAGGGAGCGAATTTCCTATAACGGGCACGTGTGGGCGTACGCATCGTCGAGCGGTCTCCTGGGATCAGCAGGCGTGCGGAGCGCGGGGGGGCGAGGGGAGGGGTGCGCGTGTGAAGGCGAAGCGAGGAGCGCGAGGGAGAACGCGGAGAGCCCCCGCCGAAGGCGGGGCGCGCAGTGGGTCAGCTCAACAGGAACAGGACCACACGCGACCGAAGTCGATGTGGGAGCGGGTGACCAGCCACTGCTGTGGATGCATGGGCCAAGTGGAACAGGTCACCGGTTCCCCGTCAACTGACTTGAGACGCGCTGCTCACACTCCGGACACCCTTGACAGAGAGGGGAAACGGCCCCGTACAGTCGACGGACGGCCCTGCTGAGGGGCTCGGCCGTAAGAGCGCCGCCCGGCGGTGCTCCGTGTGAAGGCACCCGCCGCACCACCGTGTGCGCGTCCACCGTGCTCGATTGATCCGTCACGGAGTCTTCGCATGTCATCCGACACCCTCGCCAAAGCCCCCGCCGCCCCCGACATACCCGAGCGCGCGGACGTCCTGAGAATCGTCCCGCAGCGCCGGTACGGGCAGTGGGTGGCCGCCGCCGCCGTTCTCGTCCTGCTCGGGCTCGCGATCGACTCGGTCGTGCGCAACAAGGCGTTCCAGTGGGACGTCGTCGCCGACTACTTCACCTCGGACTCCGTGCTGCGCGGACTGTGGCTCACTCTGTGGCTGACCGCCGTCGTGATGGTCCTCGGCTTCGCGCTCGGCACCCTGCTCGCCGCGTTCCGGCTCTCCGCCAACCCCGTGCTGCGGACGGTCAGCTGGGGATACGTCTGGCTGTTCCGGTCGATCCCGATCCTGGTCCAGCTGCTGCTCTGGTTCAACATCGGCGCCCTGTACCCGCGGGTACTGGGCGTCCGGACGGTCGACCTGCTCAGCCCGGTCGCCGTCGCGATCGTCGGCCTCACCCTGCACGAGGCCGCCTACGCCGCCGAGGTGGTGCGCGGAGGCATCCTCTCCGTGGACCGCGGCCAGATCGAGGCCGCGAACGCGCTCGGCCTGAGCCGGTGGCGGCGCTGGCGGCGCATCGTACTGCCGCAGGCGATGCGCGCGATCGTGCCGCCGGCCGGCAACATGCTGATGGGCACCCTCAAGGGCACCTCGATCGTCAGCGTCATCGCCGTCAACGACCTGCTGTTCTCAGCACAGTTGATCTACCACCAGACCTATCAGGTCATCCCGCTGCTGATGGTCGCCACCCTCTGGTACACGGTCGTCACCTCCGTGCTCGGCATCGGCCAGTACTACGTCGAGAAGCACTATGCGCGCGGCACGGAGACGGCCCGATGAGGCCCCAGCTGGTGATCGTGGGGGCCGGGCCGCGGGGGACCGGTCTCCTCGAACGCATCGCCGCCAACGCGCCCGAGCTGTACGCCGGTTCGGGCCTCGACATCCATCTGGTCGACCCGCATCCGCCGGGCGCCGGCCGCATCTGGCGGGCCGCCCAGTCGCCGCTGCTGTGGATGAACTCGCACGCCGAGGACGTCACCATGTTCACGGACGAGACGGTGCGGATGACCGGTCCGGTACGGGAGGGGCCGACCCTGCACGAGTGGGCGGGCCTGGCCGGCCGCACCTTCGCCGACCGGCAGATCCAGGGCCGGTATCTGCGGCACGTCTACGACCGAGCCGTGGCCGACCTTCCCGAGGGCGTCACGGTGCACCACCACCCCCGCCGTGCCCTGCGGGTGAGCGGGCCCCGCGAGGGGCGCCAGCAGGTCTGGCTGGAGGGCCGCCCGCGTCCGCTCCTCGCCGACCTCGTCGTTCTCGCCCTCGGCCATCTGGACGCCGAACCCGACCCCGAGCAGGCCGCCCTGGCCGCTTACGCCGGCACGCACGGGCTGGTCCACCTGCCGCCGGACTTCACCGCCGACAGCGACCTGTCCGCACTGCGGCCCGGCGAGCCGGTGCTGGTACGCGGCTTCGGGCTGGCCTTCGTCGACCTGATGGTGCTGCTCACGGAGGGGCGGGGCGGGCGGTACGACGGTGACACCTATGTGCCGTCCGGGCGGGAGCCGGTGCTGTACGTCGGCTCGCGGCGCGGAGTGCCGTACCACTCGAAGATCGGATACGACTGGACCGGCGAACGCCCGCCGCTGCCCCGCTTCTTCGGCCCCGGCGAGGTCGAGGAACTGCTCGCCCGGCCGGGCGGGTTCGACTTCCGGCGGGACGTGTGGCCGCTGGTCACCAAGGAGCTGGGCTTCGCCCACTACCACCGGTTGTTCACCGTCCACCCCGAGCGGACGGCCGTCGCCTGGCCGGACTTCGAGGAGAAGTACGCCGCCGCCGAGGGCGACGCCGAAGCGCGGGCGCTGGTGGCGGCCGCCGTACCGGACCAGGCCGACCGGCTCGATCTCGCTGCGCTGGACCGACCGCTGGACGGGGTGCGGTACGGATCGCACGAGGAGTTCCAGAAGGGGCTGCGGGATTACATCGAGGGGGACCTGAGCCGCCGCCATGACCCTTCGTACAGCCCCGACCTGGCGGTGTTCCTCGGACTGCTCTCCGTCTACGGGCAGTTGGTGCGGCTCGGTGACATCGGGTCCTGGTGGCACGGGTTCTTCAGCTGTCTCGCCTCGGGGCCGCCCGGGCCCCGGCTGCGGCAGTTGCTCGCGCTGTCCCGGGCGGGGGTGGTCAGGTTCCTCGGCGCCGGGATGACGGTGGAGGCGCGGGACGGGGTGTTCCGGGCGTCCGCGGACACCGTGCCCGGGTCCTTTGTCGAGGCGCGGGCGCTGGTCGAGGCGCGGCTGCCCGAACCGACCGTGGGGCGGGCCCGGGACACGCTGCTGCGCGAACTCCAGACCGACGGGGCCGCCGAGACGCCCGACGGGCTGCTCAGGGTGGACCCCGTGGACGGGCGGATCCTCGACGAGGACGGCCGACCGCATCCCCGGCGGTTCGCGCTCGGGCCGTTCACGGACGGCCGTACGCCCGGCGCGTTCACCCGGCCGCGCACCGGAGGGCCCGCGTTCCGGCAGAACGACGCCACGGCGCGGGCGGCGCTGGCCTTCCTGGCGGACGTGACGGGCCGGGTCGCCGCCTAGTCCGCCTCCGACGACTCAGATCTGCGAGGGATCCACTCCATGACCGTCATGGTCGACATCAGGTCCGTGCACAAGAGATTCGGCACGCTGGAGGTGCTCAAGGGCATCGACCTCCAGGTGTGGGCCGGTGAGGTCACCGTCGTCCTCGGGCCCTCCGGGTCCGGCAAGTCGACGCTGCTGCGCACCATCAACCACCTGGAGAAGGTCGACCAGGGGGTGATCAGCGTGGACGGCACGCGGATCGGCTACCGGCGCTCCGGGGACAGGCTGTACGAGCTGCCCGAGCGGGAGGTGCTGAAGCAGCGGACCCGGATCGGGTTCGTCTTCCAGAACTTCCATCTCTTTCCGCACCTGACCGTGGTGGAGAACGTCATCGAGGCGCCGGTCGCCGCGCTGAAACGCCCGCGTGCCGAGGCCGTGGCGAGCGCCCGGCGGTTGCTGGAGCGGGTGGGGCTCGCCGACAAGGCCGACGCCTATCCGCGGCAGCTCTCCGGTGGTCAGCAGCAGCGGGTGGCGATCGCGCGGGCGCTGGCGCTGGAGCCGAAACTGCTGCTGTTCGACGAGCCGACGTCCGCGCTCGACCCCGAGCTGGTGGGCGAAGTCCTCGACGTAATAAGGGACTTGGCCCGGCAGGGGACCACGATGATCGTCGTGACCCATGAGATCGGGTTCGCCCGGGAGGTCGCCGACACGGTCGTCTTCATGGCCGACGGACGGGTCGTGGAGGCGGGACCGCCGACGGAGGTGCTGGACGCTCCGCGGGAGGAGCGGACGCGGGCGTTTCTTTCCAAGGTGCTGTGATGTGCGGAGAGGATGGTCTGTCATGACCGGCTCGTACGGCCGGGGGCTGCTGCATCTGGCCGCCGCCGTGGACCAGGTCGGCGTGTTCGACGCGGAGCGTTACGTCGAGCTGGTGCGGCTCGCCGAGAGCGGGGGCCTGGACTTCGTCACGCTCGAGGGCCGGTTCGGGTGGACCGAGACCGACGCGCTCGCCGTGCTGTCGCAGGTGGCCCCGGCCACCCGGCGGATCGGGCTGGTGCCGCTGGTGACCGCCCCGCAGACCGCCCTCGCCCACCTCGACCAGATCAGCCGGGGCCGGGCCGGCTGGTGGAGCGACGCGCCCGGGCCCTCGCCGGGGCATCCGGTCCGGGTGGCCCACGCCGCCGAGGGGGCCGCCCGGCGGACCGCCGCCCGGTACGCCGATGTCGTCCTGGTGCGGGCCGCGAACTCCGCGCAGGCCGCCGCCGTACGCGAGGAACTGCGGCAACACGCACGGGAGTTCGGGCGGGAGCCGGACACGCTGCGGGTGCTGGTGAGTCTGCTGGTGGATCTGGGGGACGGGGAGCGCGCGGCCGAGCCGGGGCACGGTGGCGGCGGCCCCCGGCAGACCGTGCAGGGCCCGCTGTACCGGGGCGGCCCGGTGGACCTCGCGGAGCTGATCGCCGGCTGGCACGGCGAGGGCGCCACCGACGGCTTCCACCTCGTCCCCGCCGAACCGCGCCGCGATCTGGAGCGGCTGGTCAACGGCACCGTGGCGCTCCTCCAGCACCGCGGGCTGTTCCGGACCTTCTACCCGGGCAGCACCCTGCGCGAGCACCTCGGCCTCGCTCGGGCCGCCGGCCAGCTGGCGGCACCCTGAAAAACGGGGCTCCCGGCCGATATGGACCGGTTGAGTGCATATGAAACAGATGATAGGGATCATGCTAAGAGCTGTGGAAGGGCTGATCGTATGACCGCGGACGCATCCGGCGACTGGAAGCGCTGGCACGAGCACCGGGTGGAGACCGTGTCGGCTCCCTACGGGCCGCTCGCGCTGACCGGCACCAACTGGATCGAGGACCATCCGGAAGGCCGCCTTCCCGGTGTCCCCGGCGTCTGGGCGGTGGACGGCGACACCGTGCTGCTCACCGCCACGGAGGCCGACGGCCTGGCCGTGGACGGCGAACCCTTCGCCGGTGAGGTCCGGCTCGCCGCCGACCGCGAACCGTCGGCCCGGGTCACGCTCGGCGAGCGCCGCCTGGTCGTGCTGATCCGCGAAGGCGTCTGGGGCGTACGGGACTACGACCCGGCCGCCGAGACCCGCCGCACCTTCCTGGGCATCGACGCCGCCGCCTACGACCCGCGCTGGTCGGTGCCGGGCCGCTTCACCCCGTACGACGACGACCGGCGCACCGTCCGCGTCGACACCGCGGACGGAGTGGAGCGCGCGCTCGTGCTCGCCGGGGAACTCGCCTTCACCCTGGCGGGCGAGGACCTGACGCTCCAGGTCGCCGAGCAGGCCGACGGCCGGCTGTGGGCGGTGTTCTCCGACGCCACCAGCGGGGTCAGCAGCTACCGGTTCAGGTTCCTCTATTCGGCCGCCCCGGCCGCCGACGGCTCCACCACCGTCGACTTCAACCGGGCGCAGCTGCCGCCGTGCGCCTTCGCGGACCACTTCATCTGCCCCTTCCCGCCGCCGGGGAACAGGCTGGGCCTCGGGGTCGACGCGGGGGAGCGCATAGTGGCCTGACGCTTTCGCAGGAATTGTGACCGGGCGTCAACTCGCCCGGATCACAACAAGATCACACAAAGTCGACATGGTTCGAACACAGTCGCGCGGCCGAAAGGCACTCTTGCGGGTACCGGTCGTTCGCCCGAATACTCCCCCTCAGCGCTTGTCAGGAGCATTACGTGTCCGGAACCCGGGCGCCGCCCCTGGCTGCGCCTCACGGGCCCCGACCCCACGCGGGCCCCCTGACTTCCCCTGGGAGGGAACGACAAGTGAGGATCAAGCGCACCACCCCCCGCAGCGGTATCTCGAGACGGACCCGACTGATCGCCGTGGGCACCGGTTTCCTGGCCGCGGCAGCGTTCGCCGTCCCCACCGCGAGCGCGAGTGACGCTCACACCTTCAGCGCAAGCGAACTGAAGGCCGTGAACAGCTCCGTTCTGAAAGCGAACGTCCCCGGCACCGCCTGGGCCGTCGACAGCAAGACCCACCGTGTCGTCGTCACCGTCGACAACACGGTCTCCAAGGCCGAGATCGCCAAGATCAAGCGGCAGGCGGGCGCAAACTCCGGCGCGCTCACCATCAAGCACACCAACGGCACCTTCAAGAAGCTGATCACCGGCGGCGACGCCATCTACGGCGGCGCCTACCGCTGCTCGCTCGGCTTCAACGTGCACAGCGGCAGCACGTACTACTTCCTGACCGCCGGGCACTGCGGTCAGGTGGCCTCGACCTGGTACAGCAACTCCGGCCACACCACGGTCCTGGGCACCAACGTCAGCTACAGCTTCCCGACGAACGACTTCGCGCTGGTGAAGTACACCAACAGCTCGATCGCGCACCCGAGCGCGGTCGGCAGCCAGACCATCTCCAGCGCGGCCACCCCGGCCGTCGGTACGACGGTGTACCGCCGCGGTTCGACCACCGGCACGCACAGCGGCCGGGTCACCGCCCTCAACGCCACCGTCAACTACGGCAGCGGTGACGTCGTCTACGGCATGATCCAGACCACGGTCTGCGCCGAGGGCGGCGACAGCGGCGGCCCGCTCTACGGCGGTTCCGTGGCCTACGGCCTGACCTCCGGCGGCAGCGGCGACTGCACCTCCGGCGGTACGACCTTCTTCCAGCCGGTCACCGAGGCGCTGAGCTACTACGGCGTGAGCGTCGGCTGACGATCCTCCCGGATCCGCTCCCAGCCCAGTGGGCCCCCGTACGCAACCGGCGTGCGGGGGCTCCCTTTTGGGCGGGTGCCGGGGTTACCGTCGAAGGACCATTGGAGTCACCCCCTGGGGGCCGGCATGGTCGAGGCGCTGGTGGCGGCCGGAGCCGCTCTCGTGTCCGTCGGCGCGGTCTACGCGCTGGCCGCGGCGCGGGTCGTCAGACAGTACGAGCGAGGCGTGGTGTTCCGCCTGGGTCGGCTCCGACCGGAGGTGCGCGAGCCCGGGTTCACCATGATCGTCCCGTTCGTGGACCGGCTCCAGAAGGTCAACATGCAGATCGTCACCATGCCGGTGCCCGCACAGGAGGGCATCACCCGCGACAACGTGACCGTCCGCGTCGACGCCGTCGTCTACTTCAAGGTGACCGCGCCCGCCGAGGCGGTCGTCCGGGTCGAGGACTACCGGTTCGCGGTCTCGCAGATGGCGCAGACCTCACTGCGGTCCATCATCGGCAAGAGCGAGCTGGACGACCTGCTGTCGAACCGTGAAAAGCTCAACCAGGGCCTTGAGTTGATGATCGACAGCCCGGCCGTGGAGTGGGGTGTCACCATCGACCGTGTCGAGATCAAGGACGTCTCGCTGCCCGAGACCATGAAGCGATCCATGGCCCGGCAGGCCGAGGCCGACCGGGAGCGCCGGGCCCGGGTCATCAACGCCGACGCCGAACTCCAGGCCTCCAAGAAGCTCGCCGAGGCGGCCAAGGAGATGTCGGAGCAGCCCGCCGCGCTCCAGCTGCGCCTGCTGCAGACGGTGGTGGCGGTCGCCGCCGAGAAGAACTCGACCCTGGTGCTGCCGTTCCCGGTGGAGCTGCTGCGGTTCCTGGAGCGGGCTCAGCAGCAACTGCCGCCGGGGGCGGACGGGTCCGGGGGGATCGGTGCCAAGAGCGAGCCTGGAGAGGCGAATTCCGGACAGGGGTAAAGGCCACTCTCCTTCGATGGTTACTCGCCCGGAGTGTTTGCAGTGCGAATCCTCCTGGGCCCTCCGTGGGTGGCTGTGAACGGCTCGGGCACAGGGGGCGCACAACATCCGCGCACGCGCGTCCTGAACTCGACCTTGTGTGCTCCCTGTGGGTCTCGGAATAGTGGGCGCCCGTCAACCAGCCTTCCGGCTCCGAGGTCCCCACAACCTTACGGGCCGACCCCCCACAGGAGGACATGAGTTGAAGCACCGACGCATACCCAGGCGCCGGGCGGTCCTCGCCGGCGCGGGCATAGCCGCGCTCGTCGCCGCCGGAGTGACCTTCCAGAGTGCGAACGCCAGCGAGCCCGCCAAGGCCGCCGCACCGCAGATCCTGTCCGTGCCGGCGGCCGGAAAGCTCGCCTCGGCGCTCGCCGCCGACCTCGGTACCGACGCGGCGGGCACGTACTACGACGCCAAGACCAGGAACCTCGTCGTCAACGTGCTCGACGACACCGCCGCGCAGACCGTCGAGGCGGCCGGGGCGAAGGCGAGACTCGTCGCCAACTCCCTCGCCGAACTCGACAGCGCGCGGACCACGCTCAAGCAGGACGCCACCATCCCCGGCACCTCGTGGGCGACCGACCCGGTCACCAACAAGGTCGTCGTCACCGCCGACAAGACGGTCGCCGGGGCCGCGCTGACCAAGCTCACCAAGGTCGTCGACGGGCTCGGCGAGAAGGTGGAACTCCGGCACTCGAAGGGGGAGTTCAAGCCCTTCATCGCCGGCGGTGACGCGATCAGCGGGTCGGGCGGGCGCTGCTCGCTCGGCTTCAACGTGGTCAAGGGCGGCGAGCCGTACTTCCTGACCGCCGGGCACTGCACCGACGCCATCTCCACCTGGTCGGACTCCTCCGGCAACGTGATCGGCCAGAACGCCCAGTCCAGCTTCCCCGGCAACGACTTCGGTCTGGTCAAGTACACCTCCGCGGTGGACCACCCGAGCGAGGTCGACCTCTACAACGGCTCTACCCAGAAGATCACGGGCGCGGCCGAGGCGACCGTGGGCATGAAGGTGTCCCGCAGCGGCTCCACCACCCAGGTCCACGACGGCACGGTCACCGGTCTCAACGCCACCGTGAACTACTCGGAGGGCACGGTGAGCGGGCTCATCCAGACCGATGTGTGCGCCGAGCCGGGCGACAGCGGCGGCTCGCTCTTCTCCGGCAGCAACGCGATCGGCCTGACCTCGGGCGGCAGCGGCGACTGCACCTCCGGCGGGGAGACGTTCTTCCAGCCGGTGACGGAGGCACTGTCGGCCACCGGCACCCAGATCGGCTGACCCGCGCCGAAAGCCCGAGATGCCCCGCCCCTGTCCGAGGGGCGGGGCATCTCCATGCCGTGAGCCGGGCAGCGTCAGCCGGACATGTACGCGAGCCTGCACAGCCATGCCGCGTTCATGACACGACAACCGGTCGAGAAGGCAGCCAGTGGTCGAGGGAGCGGCGCCGAGAGGCTCGGTGCAGGCTGGACTAGGGAGGTGGGTCGCCGTGGCGCACAACGAAGCCGTCTCACCGGGCAAGGGTGCCGCAGTGCTGGAAGCTTTGTTCCATCAGTCGCCTACCGGCCTGCTGATCCTGGACACGGAGCTGCGCATCGTACGGATCAACTTCACCAGACCGGATCTGCACGAAGCGCCCTCCGAACAGGTCGTGGGCCTACGGGTCACCGACGTGTACGACCTTTCCGCACCCGGTGAGGTGGCGGCGATGCTGCGCGGCGTGCTGGAGAACGGCGCGCCGGTACGGGGGCGACTCGTGGGGGTGCGTCCGAAGGGCGCACCGGGGCCGGAGTACCTGTTCTCCGTCTCGGCGTCCCGTCTGGAGGACGCGCAGGGGAGGGTGTGGGGCGTGCTCACGGAGATGCTCGATGTCACCGAGCGCGAAAGGGTGGGCGCCCGTATGCGGGTCCTCGGCGCCGTGCGCGAGCACGTGGGACGGACCCTCGGCGTGGTGGCCACCTGCGAGGAACTGGTGCAGGCAGTGGTGCCGGACCTCGCCGACATCGCCGTGGTCGAAGTGGTGGACGCCGTGGTACGAGGCGAGGAACCTCCCCTGAGCCCGCTGGGAGCGGAGGTGCCGCTGCGCCGTGCCGCCTACGGTCACCGCGGCGACGAGAAGCTGATCCAGGCGCATCCGGTGGGCGACGTACGCTCGCTGCCGTTCCCCACGCCCTACGCCCAGACGCTGACCGACCTCAAGCCCCGCCTCGTCGCCCTGGCACCTGACACCCCCTGGCTGGCGGCCGACCCGCCCCGCGCCGAGGCGATCCGTGTTTCCGGCGCCCGCTTTCTCATCACGGCACCCCTGACACTGCGCGGAACCGTGCTGGGACTGCTGAGCCTGTACCGCACCGACCAGGCCGTCTATGACGAGGGCGATGTCACCCTCGCCCTCGAAGTGGCCGCTCACGCCGCGCTGTGCATCGACAACGCCCGCCGCTACACCCGTGAACACACCATCGCCCTGACAGTCCAGCGTCACCTGCTGCCGCCCCAACCCGCGACATGGACGACCGTCGAAACCGCGCACTTGCACGTGCCCTCCGCGGCGGGCGGAGGCGGCGGGTTCGACACCTTCGCCCTGTCCGGCGCTCGCACCGCCCTGATGGTCGGCGAAGTCGCCGGCCAAGGCGTCCACGCGGCCATCACGATGGGACAGATGCGGACCGCCATCCACTCCCTGGCCGCACTCGACCTGGGGCCCGACGAGCTCCTCGCCCGCCTCAACGACACCGCCACCAGCCTCGCCGAGGAGCGCGCGGCTCTGCCGCCCGGCGATCCCATGCCCCTCACGGGAAGCTGCGTGTACACCGTCCACGACCCGTTCGCCCAGACCTGCACCATCGCCCTGGCCGGCCATCCCCCACCCGTCATCGCCCACCCCGACGGGACCACCGAGATACCCGACCTGCCGAGCGGGCCTTCCCTGGGCAGCGGCGCGGGACCCCCCTTCGCCGCCACCACGGTCTCCGTCGCCGACGGCAGCGTCCTCGCCTTCTACACCCCGTCCCTGCTGCACACCTCACCGTCCCCGGACACCCTCCGACAGGTGCTGGCCCACCCGGAGCGGCCACTGCAGGACCTGTGCGACGACGTGCTCTACCGGCTGCGCAACGACACCCGCCACGGCGACGTCATCCTCCTTCTCGCCCGCACCAACCCGTTCCCCGCCGACCAGGTCGCCACCTGGCATCTCGACCACCACCCCAAGGCTGTCGCCACGGCGCGCGGCCACGCCCGCCACCAGCTCGTCCGGTGGAGCGTCGATGAGGAAACCGCCTACACCACCGAAACGATCGTCAGCGAACTGGTCACCAACGCCGTCCGCTACGGCGCCCCGCCTGTCCGGTTGCAGCTCATCAAGGACCGCACACTCACCTGCGAAGTCCACGACGGAGACTTCCTCGCGCCACGGCTGCGCCACGCGAACACTGTCGACGAAGGCGGGCGCGGCCTGTTCATCGTCGCCCAACTCGCACAGAACTGGGGCGTCCGCCATACGCCCGACGGCAAGACCGTCTGGGCCGAACAGCCTCTCCCGCGTTCAGCCACATCCGGCCACCGACAGCGGCCATAGGCTGTGCTTCGGCCTCTGCCTGCCGAGGTCGGTCGTTCCGGCACGGGGTCACTTCATGGCCCGGCTCCGGCGTCCCTGGCGGCCGCCGGCGAGAGCGGCGGGCCCCACGGCTTCCGGCCCGAAGCGGCGGCGGGCTCTGTCCGCGGCGGCTTCGGCGGTGCGGGCGTGATCGTCGCCGGGGTCCATGGAGAGCTGGCGGTGGGCGGCGGCCGCAGGTAGCAGGTCGTCGGCGCGGATGGTGAAGGCACGCACTCGTGCGCGTTGCAGCCCGAGGCCGGCCAGCAGGCCGAGAGCGGCCGTGGCGAGGGCGGGTGAGTGGTCGGTGGGCTCTTCGAGCTTGCGGGTGCGTGTGGTGGTGCTGCGGTCGGCGTACCGCACCGTGAGGGTGATGCGGCCCGTGACCTGTTTTTCGCCACGCAGGCGCTGCCCGATCTGCTCGGCAAGCCCCAAGACCGCCCGGTGGTGTTGCGCCGGGTCGAGACAGTCCCGCTCCAGCACGAGGTCGGCGCTCAGGTGTGTCGCCGGTTCCGTGGGGGTGACCGGGCGGGGGTCGTGGCCGCGGGCGCGTTCGGACAGCAGCCGGGCCTGGCCGACGCCGAGAAGGCGTTGCAGGGTCGCCGCGGGCAGGTCGGCGATCTGACCGATGGTGTGCAGGCCGTACCGGTTGAGGGTGGTCGCCGTGGCGCGGCCGATGCCCGGCAGTGCGACGACCGGGCGGGGGTACAGCCAGTCGGCGGCCTGCTCGGCGGGAACCCAGGTGGTCTCTCCCGGTGCGGAGGCGTCGGCGGCCATGGCCGCGAGCATGCGGTTGCTCGCGAGTCCGGCGCTGCAGTCGATGCCGTAGAGAAGCTTCAGCCTCATCATCGTCGTCTGGACCATGTCGTAGGGGGGCAGGTCGAAGTATCGGAGTGCCGAGGTCAGGTCGAGCTGGACGGCGTCGGGTGGGACGGCGTGGACGTGGGGCGTGATGCCGGACAGGTATTCGATCACGTCGGCGTACTGTTCCTCGGTCAGTGCGGCGTGCAGGTGGAGGTGGGCGATGTGCCGCTGCCGTCTGCTCATCCCGCGCTCCCTGGGCTTCGGTGGCCGAACTTCTTCAGGTCGGCGGAGCGGGTGCCGGCGGGCTGGAGGTCGGCGTAGGGGTGCAGACGGGCGCCGGTGGTGCCGTTGGCGAGGGTGCGCTGTGGCTGGGCGGGCGTCGGGTGCGGGCGGCTGGCGCCGAGGAGGGCGAGCGCGGCCTCGGGGCCGTTGTCGCGGCGGGCGGCGGCGATCTCGTCCAGGTCCCAGGCCATGGTGCCGACGACGGTACGACGGCTGCCGCGCACCTGCACCGTGCCGCGCACCAGCAGCAGCCCGCTGTGGAAGACGGTGTGCGCGCAGGCCGGGTGGGAGTCCTCGAAGAACGCCAGGTCGACCAGGCCGGAGCCGTCCTCCAGGGTGACGAAGATGATCCGCCTGCCGCTCGCGATCGGCGGGGTCTGGGTGGAGGCCCGCACACCCGCGACGAGGACCTGCTGACCGGCGCGCAGTCCGGCCAGGTGGGCCGCGTCGGTCGCGCCGATCTCGCGCAGCAGCCGGTGGTGGTGCTCCATGAGGTGCCTGGAGACGTCGATGCCGAGGGTGCTCAGCTCGGCGCTCAGGGCCTCGCGTCCGGTCATCTCCGGCAGGCCACTCGGCTCCGCCCCACCGACGGCGTCCGCGGCGATGGGCAGTTGTCCCTCGTGCGCGGACCGGGTGCGGGACTGGCGATGGAGTTCGGCGATCTGCAGCAGCAGGTCGCGGCGGGTGAGGCGGCCGTCGTGCAGGCAGGTGAGCGCACCGATCTGCGCGAGCCGCTCGGCGACCGGTCTGCTGGGATGGGCCCGCTGCCAGAAGTCCGACAGCGATCCGTACGGCTGACCCTCCTCGATCCGGGCACACTCGTCCTCGCTGATGCCGTGCACCGCGGACAGGGCAAGCCGTACGCCCCACTGGTCTGCGTCGGTCTTCTCCACCGTGTGTCTCACCCGGGAGCGGTTGATGTCGACAGGCAGGACGGGGACACCGCGCCGACGGGCGTCGGAGACGAGGACGCGCTTGGGCCACATCCCGGGGTCGTGTTCGAGAAGGCCGGCCAGCAGGAACGCCGGGTAGTGCGCCTTCAGCCAGGCACTCTGCAGGGCCGGTACGGCGAAGGCGACCGCGTGGGCGCGGCAGAAGCCGTACGCGCCGAAAGCCTCGACGGTCCTCCAGACCTCGTCCCGGACAGCCGCACTGTAGCCACGCGCGCGTGCCAGGCCATGGAACCAGTCCCTGATCCTCGGCAGTTCGTTCTTGTCGCCGAGCGCCCGCCGGGTGAACTCCGCGTAGGCCCGGTCGCAGCCGGTCATCACCGACAGCGTCTCGATGATCTGCTCGTGCCAGATGGTCACGCCGTAGGTGTCGGACAGCACTGGTTCGAGGTCCGGGTGGGCGTAGTCGGGCGTGCCGCCGTGGCGGGCGGCGATGTAGCGCTCGGGCATGCCACCGGCGACCGGGCCGGGGCGGAAGAGGCTGATGTCGGCGATGACGTCCTGCACGTCGCGCGGCTGCAGCCGGGAGAGGAGGTCCTGCTGGCCGGGGGACTCCAGCTGGAACAGACCCAGGGTCTGGCTCTCCTGGATGAGCTTGAACGCGAAGACGTCGTCGAGCGGCACCTGCTTGGGGTTGTCGAGGTCGATGCGGTTGCCGGTGGTCCGTTCGATTTCGGTGACGGCGTGGGCCATGGCGGACTGCATGCGCACGCCCAGGACGTCGAGTTTGATGTTGCCCAGTGCCTCGATCTCCTCCTTCGCGGCCATGGCCATGGGGTAGTCGCCCTGCGGCGTGGGCTGCACCGGCAGCCGGTCCAGGAGTGTGGCGTCGCTGATGACCACGCCGCAGGGGTGCATGGCCATGCCGTGGACCAGGGAGTCGAGGCCCTCGGCGAGTTCCCACAGCGGGCCGTACCGGGGTGCCTCGGCGGCCAGTTGCCGTAGTTCGGGCAGTTCGGCGAGGGCTCCGGTGATGTCGCAGGCGCGCAGGTGCGGGAAGCTCTTGGCGATCCGGTCGACGTCCCCGGGCGCGATCCCGAGGGCCAGGCCGGTGTCCCGCAGGGCCCGGCGGGCACGGTAGGTCTCGGGCATGGCGGTGACCGCGACCCGCTCCTTGCCGAAGCGTTCGAAGATCGTGTCGTAGCACTCCAGGCGGCGGGCGGATTCCACGTCGATGTCGATGTCGGGCAGCGACTTGCGGCGCGTACTCAGAAAGCGTTCGAACAGCAGACGGTGGTCGAGCGGGTTGGCGGTGGCGATGTCCAGGGCGTGGCAGACCATCGATCCGGCGCTGGAGCCGCGGGCGGCGACCCGGATGCCCTTGGCCCGGATGTCGGCGACGACCTGGCCGACGGCGAGGAAGTACGAGTCGTAGTTCAGCGCGGCAATCACCTTGAGCTCTTCGTCCAGCCGGTCGAGCACCGTACGGTCGCGGTCGAGGCCACGTCTGGCCAGGCCGGCCTCGCACTGCCCGCGCAGCAGCTGGGCCGCTCCGTCCGCCCGGGGCTCGGCGCCGAAGAGGGACGGTTCCGGGAAGTGCCGGGCGCCGAGTCCGAGGTCCGCTACCGGGTCGACGGTGCACGCGGCCGCCGTGGTGGCGGTGTCCGCCATCAGCCGGCGGGCCCGGCGGATGTCTTCTCCGGCGCATTCGGTGATCATCCGGGCGACGGTCTCCATTCCTCGCTCGTCCTTGAGCCAGCGCTGTCCGGTGTCCAGGTGGCGTCGGTCGATGGGGCGCAGCAGCCGGGCGGCGTCCAGTACGTCGGCGAGGCGGTGCTGGTCGGGGTCGGCGTAGCGGACGGCGTTGGAGAGTACGGCGGTGGTGCGGGTGCGGTCGGCCAGGGAGAGGGTGCGGGCGGCGAGGCGCAGGGACCCGGGATCCATGCCGAAACGTTTCTGCGCGATGACTTCCAACCGGACCTCTCTCCCGAAGATCTCCGTCCAGGGCGCCAGCAGCTTCATCGCGACGTCCTCCCGGCCCACCGACAGCGCCCGCACCGGCTCCGAGAGCGGACCGAGCAGGACGGCCAGGCCGGGGCCGCCGTACTCCCGCAGTGCCTGCCACGGCACCACCGGGGGCGTACCGGACACGGCACCGACGTGAGCCGCCGACGTGATGCGGCACAGCCGTGCCCATCCCTCCTGGTTCTGTGCGAGCAGCACGAACCGCAGCGGCGGCTCCACGACGTGTGCGCCACCGCGCGCCGGGGTGCGGCGGCGCTGGGTGGGCGGCGGGGGTGCGAGGGCCTGCACCGCCAGGTCGATACCGAAAACCGGCCGGACGCCGTCTTTCGCGCAGGCCTGCGCGAATCGAACAGCTCCGGTGACCGTGTCCCGATCGGTGAGCGCGAGCGCCGACATGCCCCGCTCGGCCGCTCGCCGGACGAGCCGCTCGGGGTGAGATGCGCCGTAGCGGGCGGAGTAACCGGACGCGACGTGCAGATGGGCGAAGCCCGTCATGCCGCACCTCCATCACTCCACCCCTTTTCGGCCATGCGTCCGATATGTTCATCGTACGCTCGTTCGATTACTCTAACCCCATCAGCCCCGGCCAGCGACCCGCAGTCGAACGCATCGGCGATTCTTGAAGGGGTGGGAAGTTACCCAAAACGGGCATCATGCCGTCAGTTCCCAGCCGGGCAGGGCTGCCGCAGCTCCGGCATGACCCGGTAGCGCTGCGGCCAAGTGGCTCGACGAGCTCTTCGCCACTCTGGGCAACAGACGCCAACCCCCTGAAACGACCGACGGCTGACAGCTCCGGGAGAGCAATTGCCAACCGCCCGAATCGGTGACTCGACACGAACGCGTGAAAAGCCCCCGTTTTTCGGCGATGCCTGCAACAGGGTCTTGGCCCGGGGATAGCGACTGACGGCCTCCGCAGTGGATTCGATCAACCGGGGTGTACGGGTACGCAGCACATCTCGGGCCAGGGCGTGGTAGGTGCGGTCGTGGTCGATGAGAGTGACGAATTCCTGGGGATATCCGGCGTCACCGACCACGTTCAGTCGGCCGTTTTCGAGCACCCAGACCATGAGCCCGTCGGCACCGAGTGGAGGCAGGACGTACTCCGCGACGGCCTGTAGGACATCCTGAGAGGTGACGGCCTCGGACAGTGCCTCTGTCAGCTCGCCCATCCGGACCGTGCGCTCAGCCCCCCCCGCGGCACCGAAGGCGGGCGGTATGCCGGGCAGGCCCAACCGCTCGGCCTTCTGGCCGCAGCTCTTCGACACCTCCCTCCCCTCCTACCGGGCCAGGTTCGACGCGGTCGAGAAGCTGGCCAAGGTCGCCGACGAGGCCGGCCTGACGATGATCCAGCCGGCGCTCGGCTTCGTCACCGCGCACCCCGCCGTGACCAGCGCGCTCATCGGCCCCCGCACGCTGGACCACCTGCGCTCGCAGCTCGCCGCCGCGGACACGGTGCTCTCCGCCGACGTACTCGACGCGATCGTCGCCCCCGGCGTCGACCTCGCGGCCCACGAAAAGACGGACACCCCGCCCGCCCTGCTCGACCCGTCGCTACGCCGCCGCTGACCGCTCCCGGGCAGGTGCGCCGCCGGCCATCGCCGTGCCGCGCTCCGCGGCGAACGGGAAGCGGTCAGGGCGGAAAAAAGAATCTGGGAATCTTCGCGCACGCGGCAACCTTTCCGGCCTCCCCGGACCACTGAGTGGTGTCCGGCCAGGTGGTCCGGTCAGACGCAACGGCTGAAAGAGAGCACAGACATGTCCCTCGCCCACTCACGTCATCGGTGGCGTACCGCGCTGGCAGCCGCCGTGCCGCGAGGCCAGGCCCGCGGTCGACGCCGGTCGTCCCGCTCAGCCGTCACGGGGAGACGAAAAGTGATGCACCGTGGCCGTCGGTTGTTCGCGCGTCGGAGTGTCTGGGCTGCCATCGTCATGGCTGTCGTGGCCGGCTCCGCTGTCGTGGTCAGCACGGCCTCGGCGGGAACCGTGAATCCGAAGGCGTGGTACGTACTGGTCAACCGCAACAGCGGCAAGGTGCTGGACGGCAACGCCTTCGCCACGAACAACGGCGCGGCGGTGGTGCAGTGGAGCCGTCACGGCGGGGCCAACCAGCAGTGGCGGTTCATCGACGCGGGTGACGGGTACTACCGGCTGCAGAACCGGAACTCCGGCAAGGTGCTGGACGACCACAACTGGTCGAAGAGGGCCGGCTCCGGCATCGTGCAGTGGAGCGACCTGAACGGCCGCAACCAGCAGTTCAAACTGGCGAAGTCGGCGAACGGCTACGTGCGTTTGATCAATCGCTTCAGTGGCATGGCCGTCGAGGTCCACAACGCCTCCAAGGCTGACGGGGGCCACGTCGTCCAGAACCGCGACGGGGGCGGCGCCAGCCAGCAATGGCAACTCGTCCCGGCCGGCAGCGTCGGCACGCCCACGCCCACCGGGTCGGGCGGCAGTGTTCCCGCAAGCCAGGCTCCGAGCGGCACGACACGTTTCATGGGCAGCAGCACGGTGCTCATCGGCGGCTCGATGTCCGACGCCTCGGCGACCGCCGCGCCGTTCGACGTGCGATACGCCTATGTGCACAGCCGGCCCGCGCCCTCGTCGGCCTACTACTCTGCATCGCTCTGCCAGGCCGGGTGGACGAACTGGTGGGGCTGCTGGGGCGGCAGCACCACGGCGCCCGGCAGTTACGTGACCTGGTCGGACACCCATGCGGCCCAGGCGACCTACAAGGGCAGCCCGCGCGCGCAGAAGTTCTTCTGGACTTGGTACTCATTGCGCGACCTCGGGGATCTGGCGGGCTCGGGCGACGGTCCGGGCGAGGTCAAGGCCATCAACAGGGTCGACCTGCTCACCCGGTACATGAACGACTACCGGTTCTTCCTCCAGAAGATCGGCAACTCGCACGACATGATCGACCTCGAGCCTGACTTCTGGGGCTACGTCCGGTCGCTCGGAAATCCGCACCAGGTCGCCGCGCAGGTCTCTGGCGCGAATCCGGCGGATTGCGGATCGCAGGAAAACAGCGCATCCGGACTCGTCCGCTGCCTGATCGCGATGGCGCACAAATACGCGCCGAACACCACCGTGGGCATGCATCTCTCCTGCTGGGACTGGCCGAGCAACACACAGGGATGCGCCAAGGATTACGCGAACCTCGGGGCACAGAACGCCGACTTCCTGGTCGCCGATGTGTCGGACCGTGACGCAGGCTGGTACGCACAGTCGGCACATGGCGGCCATGACAACTTCTGGACCGACCAGAAGGCCGCTGCCTCGCTGGCGTTCTACAGGACGATGGCCGAGTCCGTGGGCAAGCCGGTGGTCCTGTGGCAGATCCCCGTGGGCAACATGGCGCAGAACAACACCCTCCACCATTACAAGGACGACAAGGTGGACTGGTTCTTCGCGCACATGGACCAGGTGGCGAACGCCCATATCGCCGGCCTGCTGTTCGGTGCCGGGCAGGAGGAACAGACGTCGATCGAGACCGACGGCGGAAACCTGATCAACAAGACGATCGCCTACCACAACTCGGGTGGTACAGCGCTCAAGTAGGCGGAGGTGCGCAGCCGGCCGGCCAGCTCTTCGATGGGGCCGGCTTCGTCCTCTTCGTCGGGCTGAGAACTTCCCGGATGCCGCTGGAGCTGACGAAGCGGCAGCGGACTGAGCCGTAGAGGCGCCAGGAGGGGTGCGGGGCCGTTTCACACGGCCCCGCACCCGATGCCGTCACAGGGCCAGGAGTTGCCAGTCCTGGTTGGAGCCACCGGTGGCCGGCCACTGGATGATCTTGGCGCCGTCCGCGGTGGAGGCGTCCTTGACGTCGGCGCACCAGCCGTTGCGTACGCTGACGAGCTGGTAGTAGCCGCTGGTCGGGGAGGGGACGAGTTTCCACGACTGGTTGTCACCGCCGTCGTCGGTCCACTGGTCCAAGCCCGCGCCCTGGCCGGAGCCGCCAGGACTGTCCAGGACCTTGCCACTGTGGGCGTTGACCAGCCGGTAGGAGCCGTCGGCGTTCGGCACCAGCTTCCATTGCTGGTTGGCGCCTCCGTTCCACGGCCACTGGATGACGGCGGCGCCGTCGGCGGTGGAGCCGTCGCTGACGTCCAGTACCTTGCCGCTCTTGCGGTTCACCAGCCGGAAGGTGCCGATGTCCGCGCTGAAGAGGCGGTCGTAGATCTCCAGGTTGCGGATCGAGGCCCAGGCGCCGGAGGGAAGCCCGGTGACCGTCACCCGCACATACCGTGCCTGCGCGCGGAAGACGGAGACCTGCACCTGAGCGGTACCGGTGGTGGCGGTCAGGTCCGCCAGCGTGGTCCAGGTGGAGTTGTCCGTCGAACCCTCGATCCGATAGCGGTAGTTCGTGGCGTCGGACTCCCAGGCGATACGGGTTCCCGTCAGCGACTTCACCGCCCCCAGATCCACCTTCAGCCACTGTCCCGTGCTGCCGCTGCTCGCGGACCAGCGGGTGGCGGTGGAGCCGTCGACGGCCCTCGCCGCGGTGTTGCCCTTGGAGGTCTCCTCGCTGCTGGCCGTTGTCGTCGCGCCGAGGGCGATGTCGGCCGGCTGCACGGAGCGGTCCAGGGTGACGCCGACGATGCTGTCCTCGGGCGTACGGACGCGATCGATGCCGGTGACCGTCACCCTGCCGTCCGAGCCGACGGTGTACGGCAGGTCGGTGCCCGAGACTAGGTCGAAGACGCGGGTGACCTTCGCGTCGCCGGTGGACGGGGTGGTGAAGCCGGTGCCGCTGTAGTCGGGCAGCAGGTGAACGTAGAACGTGTCGCCCGTGTACGTGTATCCGTACTGGCCGTCCACCGGGTTCCAGGGGCCACCGCGGGTGCCGTACACGGCCTGGCCACAGGTGCTCAGGAAGGAGCCGACCTTGCGTACCGCGGCCGCCTGGTCGGCGGGCACCGCACCGGTGCGGTCCGGGCCGACGTTGAGGAGGACGGTCATGTTCCGCACCCAGGAGTTGACCAGGATGCTCATGATGTTGCCGTAGCTCATCACGGGGCTGCCCGCCTTGTAGCCCCACGCGCCGCCGATGGTGAAGTTCTTCTCGGCCAGGTGGCCGGTGCGTATGGCGCCGGTCGGGACGGCGCTGCCTTCCTCGCTGGTGTAGTCGCCCATCCAGCCGGAGCGCGGGTTGACCACGACGTCGGGCTGGTGCCTGCGCACCACGCCCATCAGGCCGAGAGGACGGCCGGTGGCGGGGTCGGTTTCGCTGTAGGCGGCGTCCACCGGCCACTCGTTGGCGGTGTCGCGGTACTCGCCGGGCTCCCAGAAGAACGCGGCGTCCCGGTCCGAGCCCTGCTGGCCGAGCCAGCCGCCGTCCCAGTAGATGTCGTCGATCTTGCCGTACTGCGTCACCAGCTCCTTGACCTGTTGGTACACCTCGTTCTTGAAGATCCGCGCGTTCTCCTTGTGCGCGGGATCGGTGGTGTAACCCCAGGCGTTCGGAAGGCAGTTGGTGCCGTAGACGTCGTAGTAGCCGGGGTAGCGCCAGCTCAGCGGGGAGTAGTACAGGCCGACCCTGAGCCCGGCGTCGCGGACGGCGGTGACGTACTGGCCGACGAGGTCCTTCCGCAGGGGGGCCTGTCCGGCGGTCCAGGCGTTCGGGTGGGTGGACGGCCACAGCGCGAAGCCCTCGTGGTGGCGGGCCGTCAGGACGGTGTACCCGGCGCCCATGTCCTTGGCCAGCTGCGCCCAGTCGGCCGGGTCGTAGGCGCTCGCGGTGAACTGCTCACTGGTCGCGTCGGTGAGGTACTTGCGGTAGTCCTCCGGCGTGATGGCGGCGTTCTCCATGTACCACTCGCCCTTGGCAGGGCCGGAGTAGACGCCCCAGTGGATGAACATCCCCAGCTTGGCGTCCTGCAGCCACTGGACCTTGTCATCGGGCTGCTGCTCGACGCCCATGTCCGGTGCGGGGATGCGCAGGGGGAGGAGGGGGAGCGGCTGGGGGGAGGAGGCGGCGTGTGCGGGTGTCGCCGGCATCGGTGCGATGACCGCGGCGACCGTCGCGGCGGCCATGCCGGTCAGCACGCTTCGGCGACTGATCAGTTCGGACAAGGTTCTCTCCTGCCTGTTCACAGAACAGCACGGACGAGGGGCGGCTCGGGTCCGGAGCGAGTACGTCGAAGGGGCGCCCTCACGGCGGGAATTCGGGGCGCCACGCCAGACGCTCACGCTGTCGCGCGAGAGCAACATGGGATGGATTAACGAGGATCGTGAAGGCTTTTGTCCAGAGGTCGGACAGACATCATCGAAAGTTGCAGGTGATTCAGGTGCCAGGCCGAACAAGCCACTCTGAACATGGGATGTATTTACCTCGCGGTAACGGTTGACGGGCGCATGGCGAGTGCCTACCGTCTTCCGACAGATCCGCACACAATCCAACAGACCTGAGAGGGCGTGCTGCCCGATGCTCAGACGTGCCCTCACGCCCCTGCTCGCCCTATTGCTCGGCGTGTTCACGATGCTGGCCGCGGGAACGCCGGCCCAGGCCGCCCCGGTGACCGTGACCAACGCGACCCAGTTCACCGACACCACGGGAGCCGTCGTGCAGGCTCACGGCGGCGGGATGATCAAAGTGGGCCCGTACTACTACTGGTTCGGTGAGAACCGAAACCCCGACAACACCTTCAAGGCCGTCTCCGCCTACCGCTCGACCGACCTGAAGACCTGGGAGTTCCGGCGCGACGTCCTGACCCAGGCGAGCGATCCCGAGCTGGCGGTCGCCAATATCGAGCGGCCCAAGGTCATCTACAACAGCACCACCGGCAAGTACGTCATGTGGATGCACAAGGAGAACGGCAGCGACTACAACCAGGCCCGCGCCGCCGTCGCCGTCTCCGACACGATCGATGGCGACTACACCTGGAAGGGCAGTTTCCGCCCGCCGTCCGGGACCACGTCCCGCGACATGACCTTGTTCAAGGACGACGACGGTACCGCGTACCAGGTCACCTCAGCGGCCGGCAACGCAGATCTGCACATCTACAGGCTGACCCCCGACTACACCGGCTACGACAGCCTCACCGCCAACCCCTGGCCGGGCAACTACCGTGAGGCACCCGCACTGTTCAAGCGGAACGGCGTCTACTTCATGCTGACGTCCGGCACCAGCGGCTGGAATCCCAACCAGCAGAAGTACGCCACCGCCACCAGCCTCGCCGGGCCCTGGACCACCTTCACCGACGTCGGCGACGCCACCGCCTACGGATCCCAGACCGCCTACGTGCTGCCCGTCCAGGGCGCGTCGGGCACCTCGTACCTCTACCTGGGCGACCGCTGGGGCAACTCCATGGGCGGCACCGTCAACGACTCGCAGTACGTCTGGCTTCCGCTGACCTTTCCCACCAGGACCACGATGGATCTGCCCTGGTATCCGCAGATCGCCGTCGACACCGCGGCCGGCACGGTCACCGGCGTGGGCGGCGGCCCGTACTACAACCTCGTGGCCGAACACAGCGGCAAGTGCCTCGACATCACCGACAACTCCGCCGCCGACAATGCGACCGCCCTGCAGTACACCTGCGACAGCGGCCTCAACCAGCAGTGGCGCCTGCAGGACGCGGGTGGCGGCTACGTCCGTGTCCTCGCCCAGCACAGCGGCAAGTGCCTGGACGTCGCCGGCGGATCCACCGCGGACGGCGCCTATGTGAACCAGTACCACTGCACCAACGGCACCAACCAGCAGTGGCAGTTCCAGGACCAGTCAGGCGGCTACTACCACCTGGTGGCCCGGCACAGCGGCAAGTGCCTCGACGTCTCGGACGCCTCCACCGCCAACGGCGCCCGCCTCATCCAGTGGCCCTGCGGCGCCGGCGCCAACCAGCGGTTCCAGCGGCGCCCGGCGTGACGGCCGCCGCAGCTATGCGCCGCAACGCGATGCACGACGGCGGCAGCCCCAAGCCCTGAGCAGCAGTCACGTTTCCCCCAAGGCGAGAGGCAGGAAGATCATGAGACGGTTGGCGCTGAGCAGCGCAATCATGGCCCTGGCAGCAGCGCTCGGCGTGACCACGGGAACGCAGTCGCCGGCGCAGGCCGCCGACGAGGTTGCCCGGGCGCAGACCACGCACGCGACTGCCACCGGCGCCGCCCCGAACGCGCAGGCATCGAGGTCACGGGTGTTGCCACTCGGTGATTCGATCACCTACGGCGTCGGGAGCAGCACGGGCAACGGCTACCGGGAGCCCTTGTGGAACGACCTGGCGGCCGAGGGGCATCCCCTGGACTTCGTCGGCTCAGTGCGGGCGGGCACGATGCCCGACCCGGACAACGAAGGCCACTCCGGTTGGCGGATCGACCAGATCGCCGATATCACGGACGCCTCCCTGGCCACCTACCAGCCGAACGTGGTGACCCTGATGATCGGCACGAACGATCTCAACCAGGGTTACCAGGTGGCCGGCGCTCCCGACCGGCTCCACGCGCTGGTCGACCAGATCACGGCGGACGATCCGACCGCGACCGTGCTCGTCGCCGATCTGATCGTCTCGACGGCCCCGTCGGTCGAGGCGGCCAGACCGGCGTACAACGCGTCGATACCGAAGATGGTCCAGGCGGAGCAGGCGGCGGGCAGACATGTGGCGTACGTCGACATGAGCGCCCTGACCACCGCCGACCTGGCCGACAGCCTGCATCCCAACGACAGCGGGTACCAGAAGATGGCCGCCGCCTGGAACAAGGGCATCCAGGCGGCGGACGCCGCGGGCTGGATACAGCCGCCCGCGACCGTCACCGCCTCCGTACGATCCGGTGTCGCAGGCAAGTGCCTGGACGTGAACGGCGGTTCCGGCGCGAACGGCACCGCCGTGCAGATCTGGGGCTGCAACGGCACCCGGGGCCAGCAGTGGACCGCCTACGCCGACGGCACTCTGCGGGCTGTGGGCAACTGCCTGGACGCCACCGGCTGGGGAACTGCCAACGGCACCAAGGTGGAGATCTGGGACTGCAACGGCGGCGCCAACCAGCAGTGGCAGGCCTACAACGGCGGCTACCGCAATCCGATGTCGGGGCGCTGCCTGGACGATCCCGGTGCCTCCTCGACCGACGGCACCCAACTGGTGCTGTGGGACTGCAACGGCGGCGCCAACCAGCAGTGGACCACGCTGCCCGTCTCATGACCCCTGCGCGATACGCCCGATCCGGCGGGAAATGAGTGTACTCATGGGAGGACTGACGACAATGAACAGACATCTGCGGGGCCGGCTGGCTCCGGTCGGCATGGTCCTGGCCCTGCTGCTGGGCTGGCTGGGCCTCCAGGCGCACGCCGCTCCCGCGGCGCACGCGGCGACCGGCCAGTTCCAGGGGGTGAACTGGGCGGACCCGAACGACAACTTCATCACAGGCCCGAACGTGCCCGTCGGCCTGTCCACGGCGGACGACTACACGACCACGTACACGAAATCGACGGCGATCCTCAAAGGCTTCCAGGGCCTGGGTGCGAACACGGTCCGCCTGGGCTTCAACGAGGCGACCACCTCGGGAACGTGGTGGAACAGCTACACCGCCGCCCTCGACGCCGCCACCGCGCTGGGCATGAAGGTCATCGTCGCGCCCTGGCTGCAGAACGGGAAGGTCAGCGACACCGCGTCCTTCTACCGGATGTGGGACACGGTCATCAACAAGTACGGGGGACACGGCAACTTCTACTTCGACATGATGAACGAGCCCTGGGGCTACAACGCCACCGACCTCACCGACTTCGAGGCCGCCTGGCTGGCCCGCTATCCCGGTCTGCCCCGCGACCACATGATCGTGCCCGGCCTGTACTCCGACGGGAACCTGTGCGCGGTGGGCGGCGACTCACGGCTGGCCGGCACACTGCTGTCGATCCACATCTACAGCATGTTCGGCGACTCCCACACCACCGAGGCCGACTGGGTCAACGACTTCACCGGCAACCTGTGCGGCTACGCCGACCGCGCCGTGCTGACCGAGTTCGGCGTCCCGATGAACACAGGTGTCGACTACAACGGCCCCAAGGACGGCACCAACAACCGTTCCTACTTCTACGCCATCACCGACACCGTCCGCAGCCTCGGCATCGGCTCCGTGCTGTGGACCGGCGTCAAAGAGGGCACACAGACGCAGGGCCCCGGCCCCTGCGACAACGCCTCCTGCGCCATCACCTCCCTCACCGGCAGCGGCACCAACCTCTCTCTGAGCGTCACCAACCAGTCCGGTCTGGACCGTCTCCGGTGGGGCTGGGGCATCGGCACCAACCCCGGCGGTGGTGGCAGCGCCACCGCAGTGCTGCGCGGCGTCGGCTCCAACCGGTGCCTCGACGTGCCCGGCTTCAGCACCGCCAACTCCACGCGCACCGAGATCTGGGACTGCAACGGCGGCACCAACCAGTCCTGGAGCCCGAACTCCGCCAAGGAACTGGTCGTGTACGGCAGCAAGTGTCTGGACGCCTCCGGCGCCGGGACGGCCGCCGGCACCGCGGTGATCATCTACGACTGCCACGGCGGCGCCAACCAGCAGTGGAACGTCAACGGCGACGGCACCGTCACCAACGTGCAGTCCGGCCTCTGCCTCGATGTCACCGGAGCATCCACTGCCAACGGAACACCCGTGGAACTGTGGAACTGCAACGGCGGCAGCAACCAGAAATGGACCCGGCAGTAAGCCGACCCCGGGCTGACCGCCCGCGCCGGCGGGTCTCCGAGTCCCGGAGGCCCTCGGCGCGGGTCTGCGCCCACTGAAAGAAGACCGGCTCGCGGTGGGGAGGCCAGCGGTCGGGAAGATCGCCGCGATCCCGCTCGCCGTGTCGCGCCTCACCGGCGACTCGCCGACATGGCGGACGGGATCTCCAGGGCGTCCTGGCCCGCCTCTTCACCTCAGTGAGTACGGAACCGCTCAGCAGGTCTTGCGGAGGTAGCCGCTCTCGCCCTTCGGCAGGACCTCGGGGTCACGGCGGACGATGCTCAGGGTGCTGCCCCAGCCGGAGCACGCCTGCGACAGGCCCGTTGCCGTGTACTCGACCACGAGAACGTTGTTGGCGAAGGCGTCGGCGAACTCGCCGCACTCCTTCCACCTGCCGCGCTCCTCCACCACGGCGAAGTCCAGGCCCACGGATGTCCGGTCGGACGCGAACTCCAGGGTGTTCTTCTGGGCGATGGCCAGGCCCTTGCCGTGGGCGTACGCCGACAGCAGCTTCATGAATGCCTTGGCGTGGTCGGCGTTCAGGTAGTCCCCGAAGCGAGTGAAGGTGCCGTAGTTGTCGGGCTCGACGGCATTGAAGCCCTTGGCCGCGCACTCGTCGATCCAGGTGTCCACCTTGGCGGCGATGCGCTTGCGCTTGGCGTCCGTGCGGATGTCCAGGACCGCCTCGTCCCAGCTCTGGTCGTAGACGATATTTCCACCGCTGTCGCGCAGCAGCAGGTCGTCGTCCCAGTCACCCTCCGCGCCTTTCTGCGCCTGGAAGGCATTGATGTAGCAGATGTTGTACAGGCCCGCGGCGGGCTCTTCGTCGTGGTCGCGGCTGACCACCTTCGCGTCGGCCGGGGGCGTGTACCCGCGGTTGATCTGGTAGTCCCACCCCACGTGTGTCGGGGGCAGCGTCACCGTGGCGGCGGACGCCGACGTGGCTGACGAGCATGCGCTCACCGCGGCCGCGGCGAGCGCGAGAGTGGCCAGGCCGCGACGGCGCAGCACACCGGTTCGAGACGCCAGAGGCCGCCGCGTCACGTGTTCAGGGGAGAGACGCGCCGTTGGCGGTGGGCAAAGTCTGGTGGTGAAGATGTTCTCAGGAGAGTGGGAGGCAGGCCATGAACAGATCGATGCCCGATCCGGTCGCACCGGCGTCTGAAGGCGGTGGCCGAGGGTGACCAGCCTCCTTGAGAACGTCCTCGAGGCGCATGGCGGCCTCGAGCAGTGGAACCGGTTCACGAAGCTGCAGGCCACAGTCGTCAGCGGCGGGGACCTGTTCGTGATCAAAGGCACCCCACAGGATCCCGCGCCGCGGCAGCAGACGGTGTGGCTGCACGAGGAGCGCACCTCGCTCTTCCCGTACGGTGCCGAGGACCGCCGGACCCAGTTCACTCCGAACCGCCTGAAGATCGAAACAACAGGCGGGAAGGTAGTGTCCGAGCGCGAGAACCCGCGCGAGTCCTTCGCCGGTCACGTGCTCGAAACTCCATGGGACGCGCTGGACCGCGCCTACTTCAACGGGTACGCCATGTGGACGTACTTCACCACACCGTTCCTGTTCACCCTGCCGGGGTTCAAGGTGGAGGAGATCGAGCCGTGGCACGAGGACGAACAGGTCTGGCGCGGGCTCGACGTGACGTTTCCGCCGTCCACCCCGAGCCATAGCGAGCATCAGCAGTTCTACTTCGGCTCCGACAACCTGCTGCGTAGGCACGACTACCACGTCGATGTCGCAGGCGGGTTCGCGGCTGCGCAGTATGTCTACGACATCATCGAAGCCGACGGGATCCGACTGCCTTCGGTGCGAAGGGCGTTTCGCCGCGACAGCTCCGGCCGCGCCTGGCCCGGCCTGGTGATGGTGGCGATCGACGTGAAGGAAGTCCGCTTCAGCTAGGCAGGCGCCAGCGGCCCGACCAGCGGGGGATGAGCCGCGCATGAGCGACATCGTCATCGGTCCCGACGGCACCTCGCGTTGCGCCTGGGCCGGGCCTGGGGAAGCCGCCTCCACCTGGCACTCACCTTGGGTGTGTTCGAGGTCGGACTGAGTTGGGCCGTCGGGTTCGGAAAGCCAGACGCGTTCCGTCGCGCGTTCAAGGGCTTCGCCGCGGAGAAAGTCGCCGAGATAGCCCTGGCCAGGTCCCACCAGGTAGATCGCAAGCGGGCGCCGCGACCCATCGCGGATCTGCCCGGTTCGACGCCGCAGTCCGCGCAGTTCGCCAGACAACTCAATGGCCAGCGCTACCGGTTCGTCGGCCTTACGAGCGTGTACGCCTTCATGCAGAACACCGGGGTGGTCAACGACCACGTGCACGGCTGCTTCCGCACGAGCGACTATCGCGGGAGTCGCGGGGATTCGCCCCCGTGGCGGGCGCAGGGTGGGGTGGGTGATGGCGGAATGCAGTACGGGCGACACGTTCCGTAACGATCAAGTGTGGGCGTGCCCGCGTCGTCGTCGGCGGCCGGGCCGGCGCCTCGGTGAACCCGCTCGCCAGGATCTGCGGCGTCCCTCCCGGGGCACCTGCGTCGGGCCGGCGCCTGGTCGAGGGTGTTGCCGACCGGCGGAGTGCTGCGGTCGATCCAGGAGGGACGCGGCGCCCGCGGTGATGCCGGATGCGCCGGCCCGCAACGCTCTTTTCCTGTACGTCAGTACGTCAGTTGGCCCACGGCGGTGCGATTCGTGTGCCGTCGGTCATCTCTGCCTCCAGGCCGACGGACGTGGTGACCCAGGAGAGTGCGGTGTGGTCGGTCGGGTTCTCGACGGCGAAGGTGGCACCGGCGTTGACGATGACGGTGTCGCCGGCCCGGATGCGGTCGGTGCGGCCGTCGAGGGAGACCAGGAGCTCACCGACGAGCAGATGGAAGATCTCCTCCCGGGTGACGGTGTGGGCGGGGGCCCTGGTCCCGGCCGGGATCTCACCGCGCCACGCGCACAGCTCCTCGCTGCCGGTGCGGGGAGTGGCGTACGAGACGAAACGGGCGCCGTGGATCTCGTGGGTGACGGACTCGGCGGAACGGACGACGGGCATGGCTGCCTCCGGGTGATTTGGTCAAGTTGCTTGACTACTTGGTCTCTATGGTCAAGCTGCTTGACCATTCCGTCAAGGGTGTTTCAATGCCTCCGTGCAGAACTCCGAGGCCATGGCCCTGTCCGCAGCCCTGCTCGCCGCCGCCGGTGAGCTGACCCAGCGCATCAACGAGGGGGTCGGCGCTCGCGGCTTCGAGGGGATCAGGCCCGCCCATGGCTTCGCCTTCGCGCGACTCGCCCCGGACGGGGCGACCGTCACCGAGCTCGCCGCGCACCTCGGGGTGACCAAGCAGGCGGCGAGTCAGCTTGTCGATGAAGTCGTACGCAAGGGGTATGTCGAGCGGCGGCCGCATCCCGGGGACGCGCGGGCCCGGCTGCTCGTGCTCACCGATCGGGGGTGGGCGTGCACGCGGGCGGCGGAGGAGGCGGCCGCGGAGGTCGTGCGGGGCTGGGGCGATGTGCTGGGGGAGGGTGAAGTGCGTGTGTTGCGGGACAGTTTGGCGCGCATCGCCCCCTATGGTCCCCTCAGGCCCAGCTGGTGACATCCCATCAGGTGGGTAGTGCGCGACCGGTTACCCGGAAGTTTTACCGACGCGTAACTTCACGGTTGCACTACTCGTCCGTAACTTGATGGGTGAACAGCATCCTCGTGATCCGGATCACAGGGCGTAAGGCCGTCGCAACTCCCTTGAGCCGCAAGGAGATCACACGATGCTGCCCTGGAAACGAGTGCTCAGACCCCTGACCGCACTCCTCTTCGCCGCCGCCGTCGCCACCGTCCCCGCCGCCACCGCCCACGCGTCGAGCGCCCCCAGCACCGGCTGGAACGACTACTCCTGCCGCCCCTCCGCCGCCCATCCCCGCCCCGTGATCCTGGTCCACGGAACACTCGGCAACTCCGTCGACAACTGGCTCTCCCTGGCCCCGTACCTGGAGGGCCGCGGCTACTGCGTCTTCTCCCTCGACTACGGCCAGCTGAACGGCGTCCCGGTCTTCTACGGCCTCGGACCCATCGACAAGTCGGCTGAGCAACTCTCCGCCTACGTCGACAAGGTGCTCAGCGCGACCGGCGCCGCCAAGGCCGACCTCGTCGGCCACTCCCAGGGCGGCATGATGCCCCGCTACTACCTCAGGTTCCTCGGCGGTGCCGCCAAGGTGAACGCCCTCGTCGGTCTTGCCCCCGACAACCACGGTGCCACCATCAGCGGCCTCACCAACCTGCTGCCCTACTTCCCCGGCGCCGAAAACCTGATCACGGCCACCACCCCCGGTCTCGCCGACCAGATCCCCGGCTCCGCCTTCCTCACCAAGCTCAACGCGGGCGGCGACACCGTCCCCGGCGTGCACTACACGGTCATCGCCACCAAGTACGACGAGGTGGCCACCCCCTGGCAGAGCCAGTACCTGAGCGGCTCCGACGTCGACAACGTCCTGCTCCAGAACCTGTGCCCGCTGGACCTCTCCGAACACGTGGCGATCGGGCTCTTCGACCGGATCGCCTTCCACGAGGTGGCCAACGCGCTCGACCCGGCACACGCCACCGCCACCAGCTGCGCGTCGGCGTTCAGCTGAGCGGGCCGCCCAACTGAACGCCGCCGGGGCCTGTCCGGTCTGAGCCGCCGGTCAGGCCCCGGAGCCATGAGGGATCAGCGCCGGTGCGCCCGCCGCCGTACGGACATGAAGAGCGCGCCGGAGCCCAGTGCCAGGGCGGCCGCCCCGCCGACCGCGAGACAGGGCGTGGTGCCACTGCCGCCGGTCTCCGCGAGGACCGTCTCCGAACTTCCGGCCGCGGCGGGTGCGTTGGCCGGCGGGCTGCTCGGCTCGGCCGGCGTACCGGCGTCGTCGTCGCCGTGACCGTGGTGCTCGATCGTCGACTTGTCGGCACCGGCCGCGATCTGCTCGTCGGTGGGGGAGGAGGCGGTCGGGGCCGGGGAAGCGCTGGTGGTCGTACCGGTACCGGTGCTGGTGCTGGTGCTGCCGCCGCCGAAGTCCACGTCCGAGCAGGAGTAGAAGGCCTCCGGGCTGTCCGAGCGCTGCCAGACCGCATACAGCAGCTGGCGGCCGGTGCGCTCGGGGAGCGTGCCGGAGAACGTGTAGAAACCGCCGGTGGCGACCGGGTCGGTGGCCGTTGCCACGGGGTGGTCGAGATCCAGGTCCGCCCAGGCCGGCGGCTTGGCCGGGTCGTAACCGGCCTTGGTGAGGTACACCTTGAAGGTGCCCTTGTGCGGCGCGGTCACCCGGTACTTGAAGGTGTACGACCCGCTGCCGACGTTCGTCGCCGGCCAGTCGGCACGGGCCAGGTCGAGCCCCTTGAACTCGTCGTTGTTCGCGCTGCACAGCCTGCCGTCCGGGATCAGCGCCTGGTGCTGCCCGTTCGCGTCGCCGATGCGGATGCCGTTCCAGTCGTAGAGAGCCTGGGTGCCGCCCGCCGACACCGCCGCCTTGCAGGCGGCCGACTTCGGGCTCTCCGGGTTCTCCGCGTAGCACTGGGCGACCCGGCTGACCGGGTCGCCCATCGTGCCGTGCGCGGACGCGGGCGCGGCGGTGAACGTGACCGCTCCCACACCGAGCGCGACGGCGACGGCGGCCTTACGGCGTGTTGCGAACATGCGGGAACTCCTCGGAACGGTCCTCGGGGCGGGCTCGGTCCCGCCAGGCTGAATCCCGTGGGGGCGATCAGAAAGCTAGCCCCAAGAAACCGTGAAATCGCCTGCTGGGAGCGGGCGAAGGAGATCCTTATGGTCGTCTTAAGGGAGTGCTCAGGCTGCGCTGAGGAAGCTAGCGTTCCCGCCATGACGAACGACGAGATCCGGCCCGCCCGGGCCGCCGACGTACCGGCCGTGAAGGCCGTGACCGACATGGCGTACCACCACTACATCGCGCGCATAGGGGTGGTGCCGCAGCCCATGGAGGCGGACCACATGGCGAACGTGGCCGCGGGCAGGGTGTTCGTCGTCGGGAAACCGGTCAGCGGGCTCGTCGTCATCGAGGCCCACGACGATCATCTGTTCCTCGACAGCATCGCCGTCCACCCCGACGCGCGTGGGCAGGGGGTGGGACGGCGGCTGCTGGAGTTCGTGGACGCACGCGCGCATGCGCTCGGCCTGCCAGAGGTCAGGCTCTACACCAACGCGCTGATGTGGGAGAACCAGGAGCTCTACCCGAAGTACGGCTACGAAGTCGTCGGGCGGCGTGTGGACGGGCCGTACGACCGTGTCCACTACCGCAAGCGGCTGGGCTGAAGGGCGCGGGGACGGCCGCGGTCAGCCGTCCGGCCACCAGGTGCGTGCGATGTCCTTCCGCACCTCGGGGCGGCCGGCGGGGCGCTCGTCGGCCTCCTCGCGGATCCGGCGGCTGTCCGTCTTCTTCAGGGGCTTCTGCACGGTTGCGCGGCGCATGGCTGCCTCCTTCAGTGCCTACCGAGTTCCGTGTTGTCACGGAGGTAGACGCTTTCGGTGAGAGTTCCTCATCGGTGCCGGTCTGTCAGTGGCCGCTGTCACACGGACCGAGTGTCAGTGGCGGGTGTCACCCTGGGGGCATGACGAACCAGAGTGATCGGACCGTTGCGGTGAGTGTCGACTGGGATGCGCAGGCCGCCACCTTCGACGCCGAGCCGGATCACGGGCTGGGCTCGCCCGAGGTGCGCGCGGCCTGGGCGGAGCGGCTGCGGACATGGCTGCCCGGACGCCCCGCCGACCTCCTCGACCTCGGCTGCGGCACCGGCAGCCTGGCCCTCCTCGCCGCCGAGCAGGGCCACCGGGTCACCGGGGTCGACAGCTCCCCGGCGATGGTGGAGCGGGCCCGCGCCAAGCTCGCCGGTCGTGACGCGGTGTTCCTCCTCGGCGACGCGGCGGCGCCACCGGTGGGGGAGCGGCTCTTCGACACCGTGCTCGTACGGCATGTGCTGTGGGCGCTGCCCGACCCTGCGCGTGTGCTGCGGCACTGGCGCGGTCTGCTGCGGCCCGGTGGACGGTTCGTGCTGGTGGAGGGGGTGTGGGGGACCGTGGCCCCGGTCGGCATACCCGCCGACCGGCTCACCGCCCTGCTGGCCCCGCTCGCCGCGGACGTACGCGTGGAGCGGCTGTCGGAGCAGCCGCTGCTGTGGGGCAAGGAGGTGAGCGACGAGCGGTACGCGGTGGTGGCGACCGTGTGAGCGGCGCGGCTGTGCCGATATGCGGCTCCGCCGCGTGACCGTCAGGACAGCAGGGCCTCGAAACCGCCCTCGCGGGCCAGCGTCTCCAGCGTGTCGAGCGCCGTCACGGCGGCCGCGGCGGCCGCCGGGTCCCGGTCGGCCAGCCCGCTCTCGGCGAACTCGTCCTCGTCCAGCCGGCGTACGTCCGTGCCGTCGGCGGACCGCCACAGGTCCAGGTCGAGGTCCTCGACGACCAGCGCGCCGCCGGTGAGCGTCGCGGGGCGGGTGACGTCGCAGTACCAGCCCTTCAGCGTGCCGTCGGCGGCGCGGACCTCCTTGACCGCGTACCAGCGGTCGCGCCAGTAGAACTCGGTGAAGACATCACCCTGTTCGAAACGGACGAAGCCGAAGTCGCGGGGCGTGTCACCGGCCCACGGCGCGCGTACGGCGATCCGGGTGCCGTCGTCGTGCAGCAACCGCGCGGGGTAACGGATCTTCGTGCGGCCCGCCTTGACCAGGACGACGTCCACCGTGGCCGTCGGCTCAGCCGAGTTCGCGGACATACCTGACCTCCGTCGCGCAGATGTCGTACCCGAACCACTTGTTGATCGCCAGCATCGGGCCGTTGCCGCTGTCGTTGCCCGTGAGCGCCTCCGTGCAGCCGGCGGCTCGGGCGCGGTGCAGGGAGGCGTTCTTGGCGAGCTTCGCCAGGCCCCGGCCGCGGAAGGCACGGGCGGTGCCGGTCATGACAGTGCCATAGCGGGTACCGCCGTCGGTCCGCGCCGCGCTGAACGCGGCCGGGCGGCCGTCCACCAGGACGACCGAGGTCAGCTCCCGGCTGAACAGCGGATGCCGCCAGGTCTCGTTCAGCCAGGCCTCGTAGTCGGCGAACTCGGTGTCGATGTCGCCCGGTTCGTCCAGCGTCGTCTCCGCGTCCAGGGCGAAGAGGGGGCGCGGGTCGTCGGCGAGATCGGCGGCGGAGCGAAGTTCGACGCCGGGCGGGGGAGTCCGGAGCGGGGGGAGTGTGCCGTGCGCCAGGTCGAGGCGGAGGAAGTGGGCGGAGCGGCTCGCCGTGTAACCGCGGCGTTCGGCGAAGGCCCGGTTGGACGGGACGTCCAGGGCCCAGGCGTAGGACGTGGTCGCGCCGGATTCCGACAGGTGAGCCTCCGCCGTACGGACGAGGAGGGTGCCGGCGCCCCGGCCGGTGCGCTCCGGATGGACGTACACGTTGGCGAAGCCCTGGCCCGGCTCCGTGCTCTCGTGGGCGAGGCCGACCTGGGCCGTGCCGATGATCTCGCCGTCCTCCTCCGCGATCAGCTGACGGAAGCCGGCGTCGGGGTGGGTGTGCGTCAGATCGTGGAGCAGGGACTCCGGAGTGAACAGCATGTAGGGGAGGGCGAGCTGCCGGACCCGGACGAAGCCTTCGGCGTCCCCTCTGGCGTCGGGGCGCAGATCGCGCACGATCACTGTCATGGGCGCACGCTATGCGGGGGCGAGTGCGGGTGCCTCTCATTTTCCGGCGGATACGGGAGAATCGGGCCGTGACCTTGAAGATCCACATCGATGACAGCGCGCCGCCGTACGAGCAGGTAAGGGCGCAGATTTCCGAGCAGGCGCGTGGCGGGGTGCTGCCGGTGGGGTACCGGCTGCCGACGGTGCGGGGGCTGGCCGAGTCGCTGGGGCTGGCGGTGAACACGGTGGCCAAGGCGTACCGGGCGCTGGAGACGGACGGGGTGATCGAGACGCGGGGCCGCAACGGCACGTTCGTCGCCGCCGCCGGGTCGGCCGCCGAGCGCGAGGCGTCGTCGGCCGCACAGGCGTACGCGGAGCGGGTGCGCCGACTGGGGCTGGGGGAGAAGGAAGCGCTGGCCGCGGTGCGGGATGCCCTGCGGGCGGCTTATGGGGAGTAGGAGTTCCGGTGAGGAAACAGCGGCGGGGGGAAGGTCAGCCGCTGGGGCTCAGTTCCGGTGTTCGGGTCACCGGCAGCCCCGCCCTCTCCGCGATCCTCCTGAACGCCACCGCGTCCCTCACCGCCGCTCCGCCCGGGTCGTTGTTGAAGTACGTGTAGACATCGGCCTTCTTGGGGTACGCCGTGGTGATGCGGTCGACCCAGGTTTCCAGGGAGCGGCGGCCGTAGCGGGGCCAGGGAGTGGCTCGGCCCTGGTGGAAGCGGACGTAGACCCAGTCGGTGGTGCGCCACAGGGGGGTCATGGGGCGGGCCTGGATGTCGGACCAGCACAGGGCCGCGGCCCGGGACTCCAGGACCTGGCGGGTCTCCCGCGTCCACCAGGAGTCATGGCGGGGTTCCACCGCCACCCTCGTGCCGCGCGGGAAGCACGCAAGGCAGGCGTCCAGCAGGGCCGGGTCGGCCTTGAGGGTCGGTGGGAGCTGGAGGAGGACCGGGCCCAGCCGGTCGCCCAGGCCCGCCGCGTGGGTCATCAGGCGGTCGACCGGCTCCCCGGGGTCCTTCAGGCGTTTGATGTGCGTGAGATAGCGGCTCGCCTTGACCGCCATCACGAAGTCCGTGGGGACCCGGTCCCGCCAGGACTCGAAGTTCTCGCGGCTCGGCAGGCGGTAGAACGCGTTGTTCAGTTCGACGGTCGTGAAGTGTTCCGCGTACGCCTCCAGCCACGACCGCATGGGCACGTCGGCCGGGTACAGGACGTTCCGCCAGTCCTTGTACTGCCAGCCCGAGGTTCCGATGAACAGGGGCATACCTCCCATCAAAGCACTACAGATACAGCCCCGCGTCCGCGCCCTCCCGTGCCCCCGGTACCGATGTCGGTGCCGTGCCCCGGCGCAGCGCGTACAGCTCTGCCAGGGTCGCTCCCTCGCGGCCCACGCCCTCTTCCGTGCCGAGCCAGTTCACCGCCTCGCGGTGGGTCAGGGGGCCCACCTCGATACGGGCGAGGCAGCGGCCGGGGCGGACCACGGCGGGGTGCAGGCGCTCCAGGTCCTCGTTGGTGGTGACGCCGACCAGCACGTTGCGGCCCTGGCCGAGCAGCCCGTCGGTGAGGTTCAGCAGCCTCGACAGGGCCTGCCCCGCCGTGTGCTTGGCCTCGCCGCGGATCAGCTCGTCGCAGTCCTCCAGCAGGAGCAGCCGCCAGCGGCCCTTGCCGGCGCCGTCCTCCTCGCCGATCGCGATGTCCATCAGATAGCCGACGTCGGAGAAGAGCCGTTCGGGGTCGAGGACGCAGTCCACCTGGCACCAGTCCCGCCAGGAACGGGCGAGCGTGCGCAGGGCGGAGGTCTTCCCGGTGCCGGGCGGGCCGTGCAGGAGCAGGAGACGGCCGGCGATGTCCTCGGGTGTCGTCTTCATCAGACGGTCCATCGCGTCCGCCACCGGTGCCGTGTAGTTGGCGCGGACGTCGTCCCAGGTGCCGGCGGAGATCTGCCGGGTGGTGCGGTGCGGGCCGCGCCTGGGGGAGACGTACCAGAACCCCATGGTGACGTTGTCCGGCTGGGGTTCCGGCTCGTCCGCCGCGCCGTCCGTCGCCTCGTTCAGCACCTGCGCGGCCAGCTCGGCGGTGGTCGCGGTGACGGTGACGTCCGCGCCCCGGTTCCAGCGGGAGACCAGCAGCGTCCAGCCGTCGCCCTCCGCGAGCGTCGCGCTGCGGTCGTCGTCACGGGCCACCCGCAACACCCGCGCCTCCTCCGGGAGCAGGGTCGCCCCGGTGCGCACCCGGTCGATGTTGGCCGCGTGCGAGTACGGCTGCTCGCCCGTCGCGAAGCGGCCGAGGAACAGCGCGTCGACGACATCGGACGGTGAGTCGGAGTCGTCGACGTTGAGCCGGATCGGCAGCGTCTCGTGCGGCTTTGCAGACATGCCGCCATGATCCGCCACCGGGGCCCGGCGCGCACCCGTTTTCCGAAGTGGGCGGAGAGTGTCGGGTGTGTGCCGAGCTTCCGGAGTATCCGGTGTGCACCCCCGGCCCTGTTACACACCTGTCGATTCCCGATACCTGCCCCCGGGACGATTTCCGCCCCTACTGTTGTCCTTGATGGGACGTCATGGGTGGAATTCGGGGGCTCGGCGGTGGCGGCTCACCGCCCTGCTCGGTGTGGGCGTGGCCGCTCTCGCCCTGATCGTGACACTGATCAACACGCTGCCCGGGGGCGGCGGCGGCACCGCGGGCACGACCCGCGACGGCGACAAGGTGCACGGCACCCCGGCCACCCCGCCGGACGCGGCCGAGCCGTATGTGGGCTGGGGCTTCACCCACACCCAGTACAGCGCCGACGAGGGCAGTACGACCGCCACCGACCGGGTGGAGAACCTGCTGGCCGGGGACGGCGGGCTGCCCCAGGACCAGGCCGTCATGGGCTGGGGCGCCGACAACCCCGAGCCGGTGAAGGGGCGCTACGACTTCGGCGCCCTCGACCGCCGGGTCGACTTCATGCGCAGGTCCGGCGGCACCCCGGTGATCACCCTGTGCTGCTCGCCGGACTGGATGAAGGGCGGCAAGGCCGGTGTGAACAACACCGACTGGAGCCAGGCCGCCCTGGAGACCGCCCCCACCCCCGAGCACTACCAGGACTACGCGAACCTCGCCGCGACCGTCGCCAGGCGCTATCCGGACGTACGGCACTTCCTCGTCTGGAACGAGTTCAAGGGCTTCTGGAACAACGACAAGGCCCGCTGGGACTACGAGGGCTACACCGAGCTCTACAACCTCGTCTACCAGGCGCTGAAGGCCGTCGACAAGGACATCATGGTCGGCGGACCGTATCTCGTCATGGACAGCTTCGACCCGCGCCAGACCGAGAACGCCTCCCCGACCCTCAAGGGCGCCTGGGGCGTGATGGACCAGCGGGTCGTCGATGCCTTCGACTACTGGAACACCCACAAGGCCGGCGCCGACTTCGTGGTCGTCGACGGGTCCAGCTACACCAACGACGACGACATGCTGCCCGACGAGTTCGCGGCCACCGACAAGCTGACGTATGTGAGCGAGTGGGTGCGCAGGCAGACGCACGACCTGCCGCTGTGGTGGGCCGAGTACTACGTCGAGCCCGCCGACGGCGACTCACGCGACGGCTGGACCGAACCGCACCGGGTCGCCGTCCAGGCCGCCGGCATGATCGCCATGGTCAGGGGCGGCGCCGACTCCGGCTTCTACTGGAACCCGGAGGACGAGAAGGGCGGCGACTGCGCCGGCTGTCTGTGGACCACGACCGACAGCGCCGACGGGGGACGGCAACTGCCCATGTACGACCTGGTGTCGAGGTTCGCGAAGGCGTTCCCGCCGGGGACCCGGTACGAGACGGTCTCCGTCGCCAGGGACGACGCGCCCAACGTGCGTGTCCTCGCCGGCGGCAGGACCGTCCTCGTCGTCAACACCCTCGGCCGGACGATCAGCGCGCAGGTGGACGGGAAGCGGTTCGACATGAAGGGGTACGAGGTGAAGTGGCTCACCAGGTGAGCTGGGTGAGCCCGGTTGAGCCGGGTGAGCCACTCCCTCCCTTCTACTTGAGTGTCAGGAACCGCTGCGCCAGCGACGCCAGCAGCACCGCGAGCAGGGGCAGCGAGAACCAGAAGCTGCCCTGCAGCCACCGCAGCTGACGCACTCCCGGCCGGACCGCGACCCGGGCCACCTCGCGTGCCGTCAGCAGCAGGATCAGCGCCACGGCGGCCAGGCCGCCGACCACCGACCACGGCGTCCAGGTGATCCGGGGCCCGATCGGCCCCGGATGCGGATTCTCCACCGCGCCCACGGGCCGTGTACGCAGCGTGTACATGGTCACGTCGTCGTTGACCATGACCTTCGTCAGATCCTGCCGGTCGTCCAGGTTCTCGATCAGCCGGCTCTCCCAGGTCGCCGAGTAGCCGGCGTCCATCTGGAGATAGACGACCTGACTCCTGTTGATCATGAGATACGAGTTCGGGCCGGCGTCCTTGAGCGCCTTGACCAGGCCCGACACCAGCACCGGATCGGTCGGCGCCGAAGTCGGCACATAGTCGACCCGCTCCATGTCCTTCGCGCCCCACGGAATCGCCGGGGTCACGTCGTTGACCGTGTCGTTGCTCAGCCACAGCAGCCGTACGGTCGGCTTGTCATGGGCGTAGACATAGTCCATCGCGGCGACCTCGCCGGGCCGGACCCGCTCGAAGGGCTCGTTGCCCCAACGCGCCACCAGGAAGCCGCCCAGGAGCAGCAGACCCGCAAGCAGCGCGGCCACCGGGGCCAGGCTGACCCGCTCCCTCTCGCGCTCCTTCGCCGTGGCGCCGGTACGCGGGAACAGGGCGAGACCCGCCAGCATGGCCGCGCCCGGCACCGCGAACATGAAGACCCGCAGGGCCATCTCGCCGCCGTACGACTGCATGCCGAAGCCCAGGAACGGGACGAAGGTCAGGACCAGCAGGGACCGCTCGCGGTACCTGTGGAGGCGGCGGCGGCACCAGCCCCAGACGGCGAAGGCCATCATGCTCCCGGCCAGCAGGACCCGGACGTACAGGACCAGCTTGTGGGTCGAGCTGCCGCCCTGGATACGGCCGGAGACCGAGGTCGAGACATTGCTGCCGACCCCGCCGACCCCGCCGAACAGATCGTTGAAGTGACCGGACCAGTACGGCTCGGCCATGAAGCCCAGCCAGACGGCCGCGACCACCCCGAACAGGATGGGCAGGCCGCGCAGTTCGGACCTGCCGGCCAGGACCAGGGCCGCCAGCACGCCCAGCATCACGAACGGGGTCAGCTGGTGTGCCGGGACGGTCGCCGCGTACAGGCCGATCAACACCATGAGCAGCACGGCCTGCTGGCGGCGGTCGGTCGGCTCGACCTCCGCCTCGCCCGGGCGGAACCTCGTCCAGATGACGTGCGGGGCGCGGAACCAGACGAGCAGGATCGCCACGAACATCAGATAGAGGAGGTAGGTGAAGCCCTGCGGGGAGAAGTAGTCCTGGCCGACCCAGCCGCACAGCACGAAGATCCAGATGCCGGTCCACTTCGCCCGCCAGCTCGCCCGCAGCGACCGTACGAGCAGGAACATCGGTGCCAGGTAAGCGAGTTGGATGAACGTCGGCCACCAGCGGATGACCTCGGTGAAGTTCGTGACCCCGCAGGCCCTGCCGATGAAGGCCGCCGCCGCGAAGAAGCCCGGCCAGCTCCAGCGTGCGTCCAGGTCGGGCACGGCCGACCCGGTGCGGTCGATGTAGTCGATGAACCCGAGGTGCTGCCAGGCGGTCGGGAACCGGGGTTCCGTCTCGATCACGGCGGGCAGCGCGTGCAGGGACACGACCGTCGCCAGCAGGGTGACCAGGAGCAGCGCCCTGTGCTCGCGGCGCAGCCACAGAAGTGCGGCGAACACCGTGACCAGCAGCGCCGCTCCGACCAGCGTCGGCAGCGGCAGCACCGAGATCAGCCCGAGCCCGCCCATCCGGTCCAGGTCGGAGTCGTCGAGCCGGGCGGCCGGCACCCAGTAGAGCAGGAGGGCGGCGATCAGCAGACAGCCGAGAACGACTCCCCGGCGGGTGGGGACCAGCCGCTCCCGCAGGGAGCGCGCGGGTTCCTCCGCCGGCTCCTCGGGAGGCTCGGCCGGCACCACTTCTTCCTCCGGTACGACCGCCTCCCCGAACGGCGCGTCGACCTCCGCCTCCTTCAGCAGCGAGGCCTCGGCCGGTCCGAGCGAGGCCTCCGAGCCAGGCTCCCTCTCCTCCACCGGCAGCCCCGGATTCCGCGGTGGCCGCAGCGCCCAGGTCGGCCGGTCGTCCGGGCGGACAACGGGCGTGCCCGTGGGCGGGGTTCCAGGACCGGGACGGACGTCCGGCCGCCGCTCCACATGGTCGAAGTCCACATGGATGCCGAGGGCGAGCGTGTCGGTGTCCAGCGCCCAGGCCGGGCCCCGCTTGCGGGGTACGGAAGTGGCCGGGGCCTCGAGTGCCCCCAGGTCGGCGAGGTCCCCGTCCGGCGCCGCGTCCTCGGGGACGTCGGCCGGGGCCGCCCGGAGCGTCCTCCACAGCCGGGGTGCCGCGATCGTCACGATCACCGTGAGGCTGGAGATCTCGGCCACGCCGGCGCCGGTCAGCCCCATCCGGGGCAGGAGCAGCAGGGTCAGCCCGAGCACCAGCAGGCACAACAGGCCCTGCAGCCAGGCCAGTCCCGCGGTACGGCTCTGGGCGCGCAGCACCGCGAAGTACGTCTCCATCACGACCCTGAGCAGTGCGCCGACCGCGAACCAGCGCAGCAGCGGGGTCGCCGCGTCCGCGTAGCCCGGGCCGAACACACCGAGGATCCAGGGGGCACCGAAGAACAGCAGCGAGCAGATGGGGATCATGATCCGGGCCATCCGCTTCAGTGCGGCCCGGGTGTTGGCGGCCAGCCGCGCCGGGTCGTGCGAGCCCTCCACTGTCAGCGAGGCGCCCATGTTGATGGCGAGCAGGTTGGTGGTGCCGCCGATGGTGGTGGTGATGTAGAAGTACGCGTTGTCCTCGGCGCTGACCTGCGAGGCGATGATCACCGGGATCAGGTACACCACGGCGAGGGAGAACAGCGAACCGGTGTAGTCACCGGACAGGAACCTGCCGATCTCCCTCAGCGTGGGCGATTTGGCGTGCTCCTCGGTCGCCTTGATGTGCCGGGGCACCAGGCGCCGGAACACCAGCCAGCCGAGCGGGATCACCGAGGTGGCGATGGCGGCGACCCAGGAGACGAAGACACCGGCCGTCGGGATCGCCACGGAGAGGGCGACCAGCAGCCCCAGCTTGACCGCCGAGAACACGGTGTTGCCCACCGGCACCCAGGGCGCGCTGCGCAGCCCGGTCAGCACGCCGTCCTGGAGCGTGAGGAGGTTCCAGGAGACGACCGCCACCACGAACCCGAGCCCGTTGAGGGGCCCGTGCAGGAAGCGGTACGACGGCCCCCACACGTCCAGCGTCAACAGGAACACGCCGGCCGCCAGCGCCACGATCAGCGAGCTGCCCGCGTAGGTACGGAAGATGAGCCGGCCCGTGTGGCGTCCGGCGACCGGGATGAAGCGGGCCAGGGCGCCGGTCAGGGTCACCGCGGTCAGGCCCGCGAGGAACTTCATCGCGGCGATCGCGGCGGAGCCCTGGCCAACCGCGGACTCGGAGTAGTAGCGGGCCGCCGCCAGCCAGAAGCCCAGGCCCAGCACGGCGGAGATGCCGGTGTTCAGCATCAGCGCGTAGGCGTTCCGGAAGAGCGGGCTGCCGCCGGACGAACTGCCTCTGCCGGGCAGGCGAAGGCGGCGCCCCGACTGCTCGGGCGCCGCTGTGTCGTTGGGTGCGGCCTCGGTTGTGGTGGTCGTCGTGTCAGACACGGGAACGGATGGCCTTCCGGCGGACCTGGCGGACTCTGCGGAGAACGGCGTAACCCTTGGTGAGGGCACGGTCCCTGGCGAAGTTAGGGGGGATCGCACGGCCTTCGAGCAGCCGTGCGAACTCCGTGGCGTCCGTGCTGCGGCGCACGGTGACGCGGTGCAGCGCGTACGGGCCCTGACGGCGGCGGGCGAGGCCGTTCCCGACGGCGAGCGCCTGGGCGTATCCGGCCTCCCGCACGGCCTGCCGGACCCGGCGGCTGGAGTAGCCGTACGGGTAGGCGAACGAGGCCGGTACGGAGCCCAGTTGCTCGGTGACGATCTCCCGGCACCGCACCAGCTCCGTCCGCAGCCGGTCGTCGTCCAGCTGGTCGAGCTGCGGATGGGTGTGGCTGTGCCCGCCGATCTCGCAGCCGCCGTGAGCGATTTCGCGCACCTGGTCCCAGTCGAGCATGGTGTCCAGGCCGCCTCCGGTGTCGTACGCGCCCCTGATCCAGCCCGTCGAGACGAACAGGGTGGACGCGTAACCGTGCTTGGCGAGGACGGGGAGGGCGTGCCGGTGCACGCCCTCGTAGCCGTCGTCGAAGGTGATCAGGACGGGCCGGTCGGGGAGCGCGCTGCCGGAGCGCCAGCTCGCGGCCAGCTCAGCCGTGTTGACAGGGGTCAGGCCCAGCTCGTCGATGAGTGCCATCTGCTCGGCGAACGCCTCCGGTGCCACCGACAGCGCGCGGGTGGCCTCGTTCGGCGCGGTCGCGACCGAGTGGTACATGAGGATCGGCACCGGTGCCTCAGCCATGGGATCCCCCCTCGATCTCGGCGACGGTGAAGGTCGCCCCGCCCCGCCGTGCCCGCACACTCCCCACCACATAGCCGCCCGCCGCCGTCAGCGCCCCGGTGACGATCGCCCCGGCCCGGCCGGCGCCCCCCGGCCGGGCCAGCAGTGCGTCCCGCAGGCCACGAGCGACCCCCGCGGGCAGCACACGGGTGGTGTACCGGCGTTCGGACTCAAGTCCCTTGCCGGCGCCCACACTCCGGGCGACCAGAGCCTTGGAGAGGCCCTCGGCGTAGGCGCGGGTGCGGAAGTAGCCGAAGTGCTCACGGGCTTCCGGCACCCGGTGGTGGATCACCGCGCGGTCGTCGATGAGCAGCACGGCGTCCGGGCGGGCCCGGGCGAGCCGGATGCACAGCTCGGTCTCCTCGCAGCCCAGCGGTCGCTTGTCGCCGTCCCGTCCGATGCCCGTGGCGAAACCGCCCGCCGCGTCGAACGCCGTACGCCGGAAAGAAGCGTTTCCGCCGAGGACGTTCCGGACCCGGACGCGGCCCGGTGGCAGCCCCCGGTAGGTGCAGCCGACCACCCAGTCGAACTCCTCCGGGAACCAGTCCGGGCGGCGGCCCGAGGCCCAGATCGGCATCGTCCGGCCGCCGACGGCCATCACCCTCGGGTCGGCGTACCCCTCGGCGAAGCGGCGCAGCCAGTCCCGTTCGGCCACGGCGTCGTCGTCGAGGAAGGCGATCACCTCGCCGTAGGAGCACGCGATACCGGTGTTGCGGCCCGCGGACAGGCCGCGGGGGCCCGCGTTGGCGAGCACCCGGACGGAGGCGTTCTCTTCGGACTCCTTGTACTCCTTCGTGAGCCGTTCCAGGAGCGCCGGGTTGTGGTCGACGACCAGCAGGGTCTCCAGCGCCGGATACGACTGTGCGCGCACCGAGGAGACCGCCGCGAGGATGTCCTCCCAGCGGTCCTCGGTGTACACGCAGATCACGACGGAGATGTCGGGATCGCTCAAGACGACTCTCCCCGGCCCATGGTGAGCATCGGGGAGTGCCGCACCCGCCGGCGCAGGGCACGTCGGTTGGAGCGCTCCCCGAGAATCACCTTGAGGACCCGGAACCCGTCCCGTACGGCACGCAGATTGCTGGTGCCGTGGATACGGAGGTACTCGTGGCTGGGGATCTCCTGCACCTTCAGGCCCGCCTTGACCACCCGGACGTTGATCAGGGTCTCGATCTCGAAGCCGGTGCAGTCGAGGTCGATCTTGTCGAGGCAGTGCCGCCAGAAGGCGTTGTACCCGTAGCAGAGGTCGGTGTAGCGGGCGCCGAACTTGCGGTTGACGATCGTGCACAGCGCCCAGTTGCCGAGCTTGCGGATGAAGGTCATGTCGTCCGTGCCGCCGCCGTTGGCGAAGCGCGAGCCCTTGGCGAAGTCGGCGCCCGAGACCAGGGCGGATACGTACGACACGATCTCGTGGCCGTCGGCCGAGCCGTCCGCGTCCACCATGACGATGATGTCGCCGGTGCACGCCTCGAACCCGGTGATCAGGGCGTCCCCCTTGCCCTTGCCGCTCTGTTCGACGACTTTCACGCCGGGCCACAGGTCCCGGGCCACTTCCACGGTGTCGTCGGTGGAATTGCCGTCCACAAGGATCACTTCGTGTATCCAGCCCGGAAGTGTCTTGAAGACGTAGGGGAGATTCTCCGCCTCATTCATGGCGGGGATCACCACGCTCACCGGCGGTGTGATCGCCAGGTGAGAGGAGATCGGCCGGTATTCGGCCGCCATTAACGGATCTTGGTCCGAAGTCGGCGGCTGCAGAACAGAACTCATGAGTCTTGTCCCTCTCGTCCGGTGGACCGCCCGCCCCTGGGCGGCCCGCTTCTGTGTCCGGTTCGAAAGGGGGGTTCTCACCCGTGGCACGGAAAATGGATCTCCGTACCCGCGGATGAGCTGGCAAAGCTGGCCGGTCTGCCGGAAAACGGCAGCCGGTCGCGCGGCACGGCTCGGAAACGACAGTGGTCACACACGAAACGACAGTGGTCATTGTGGTCACCGAGCACGGCACCCCCCTACCGCGCCCCGCTCCGGAACATCGCGGTCCTTGAGCCCTCCCCTAGAGCCGCTTGATGACGATCCGATGCGGGTGAGATGTACGACGGTATTGATGATTGGACCAGTATGGCAAGGCCTGGAACTGAGCCTCACGTTTTTGTTGGTTTGGCCGTTACGCAACTTTGGCCGAACTCATTCTTCAACTCGAACGGATTTTCCCGGTCCTTCGGGGTGTCCGTTTGAGAATTCGTTCCACTGGTCGCAGCCGTACCAGGAGAAGCAGGAGAACGCTGACCGCGGTCACGGCGACGATTCCGCCGCGCCAGGACCAGCGGTGTGTGGCGAGCATGCCCTGGACGATCAGCATGTCCAGGGCGACGGCGCCTGCCACCGCGGTGAGCACCCGGGCGAACGGATCGAGCCCGCGCAGCGCCAGACCGATCGCCGCGGCCGGCGCGGCGAGCAGGAAGAACAGCGTGAACGGGCCGCGCAGTGGCGAGTCCGAGTCGGTCAGTGCGAGCAGCGCGCCGGTTCCGGCGACGGCTGTGGCGGCGCCCGCGAGCAGTGGCCCCAGGTCCCTCCCCGGTCCCGGCCGTGCCCGTTCGTCGCCCTCGGGCGATGGTGTCTTGAGCCGTATGGTCTGCATGGCCGACTTTGCCCCCCAAGGCGTCGGATGCCGGGCTTCAATGTCGCGCAGGAGAACGGGGGGCGTCAAGCGGATCTCCGGACATGACCGTTCCCCGGAGACACCTGGTGCCTCCGGGGAACAAGTCGTTCGTTTTCCTTACGACATGAGCTTCGGGTTCCTTACGGCACGACCTTCAGGAGCTTGTTCGGGGAGCCGGTGCCCACGCTGGTGAGCACGTTGGAGGTCGCTCCGTTGACCAGTGCCGTGGCGACCTGGGCCGGGGTGGCCGAGGTGTGGCCCGCGAGGTACACGGCGGCCGCCCCTGCCACGTGCGGGGTGGCCATCGAGGTGCCCGACAGGGTGGCGGTGGCGGTGTCGCTGGTGTTGTAGCCCGCCGTGATGGAGGAGCCGGGGGCGAAGATGTCCAGGACCGAGCCGTAGTTGGAGTAGCTGGCCCTGGCGTCGGAGCTGGTGGTGGCGCCGACGGTGATCGCGCTCGCGACCCGGGCCGGGGAGTACGAGGAGGCGTTGGCGCTGCTGTTGCCGGCCGCGATCGCGTAGGTCACTCCGCCGGCTATGGAGTTGGCGACCGCGGTGTCGAGCGAGGTGGAGGCCGAGCCGCCCAGCGACATGTTGGCGACCGCCGGGGTGGTGTGGTTCGAGGTCACCCAGTCGATGCCCGCGATCACTCCGGCCGTGGTGCCCGAGCCGTTGTTGTCCAGCACCCGCACGGCCACGATTTTCGCCTTCTTCGCCACACCGTAGGTGGAGCCGGCGATGGTGGTTGCCACATGGGTGCCGTGGCCGTTGCCGTCGGAGGCTGTGGTGTCGCCGTCGACCGCGTCATAGCCGTAGGAGGCACGGCCGCTGATCTGGGTGTGGGTGATGCGCACACCGGTGTCGATGACATAGGCGGTCACACCACTGCCCGCGGTGTCCGGGTAGGTGTAGGTGCCGGAGAGCGGAAGGCTCGCCTGGTCGATGCGGTCCAGGCCCCAGGGGGCGCTGGACTGGGTGGTGTCGGTGAGGTGGACCGTCTGGTCCTGCTCGACCGCGGCCACCGACGGGTCGGCGGCGAGTCTCGCGGCCTGGGCCGCCGAGAGCTTGGCCGAGTAGCCGTTCAGCACCTTGCCGAACGTCTTCCTGACCGTGCCGCCGTACCCCTTGATCAGGCCCTTGCCCTCGGTCGAGGAGGCCTTGAAGCCGGCGCCGTTCTTCAGGGTGACGATGTAGCTGCCCTTGACGGCCGTGGGGGAGCCGGCGTGCAGCACCCTGCCGGTGGCGGGTGCGGCCTGGGCGGGGAGTGCGGTGAGTCCGCCGACGAGGGCGGCGGCCGCCACGGTGGTGACGGCGGCGAACCGCAGCTTCTGGGTACGCAGATGTGCCATTACGAGGGAGTCCTCCTCAGGCGGCGCGCGTCCGGGCCGGCCGCGCGCAGGTGTGGGGGTGTGCGCACGGCTTCGCGCACACGGCCCGGGAGCGTCGCGTTCCGCTCGGGGGCCGAGTAAAGAATCGGTTTTCCGCAGGCAAAGAGCAAGGGAGTTGACGACGTGTCACACGGCTGTCATGGACACGTAATCAAACGCGCCGGGAACGCGCGGGATCGATCCGGTTGGGGCTGGTTGAGGCCCTGAAAAGTTTTGGCATGAACACTTCCCGTCAACACGCGTAGTTGGTACGACAGTTGTGGCAGAGATCCTGCTAATGGGAGGTTCCATGAGACGTTCCCGAATTACGGCATACGTGACTTCACTCCTCCTCGCCACCGGCCTCGCCCTCACCGGCGCGGCCGCGACGGAAGCGCAGGCCGCTACCGGGGGCTATGTGGCGCTCGGCGACTCGTACTCCTCCGGCGTCGGCGCCGGCAGCTACATCAGCTCAAGCGGCAGCTGCGACCGCAGCACGAACTCCTACCCCTACCTCTGGAACGCCGCCCACAGCCCGTCCTCGTTCTCCTTCACCGCCTGCTCGGGCGCCACCACGGACGACGTGCTCTCCGGCCAGCTCGGCTCGCTCAGCTCCTCGACCACCCTGGTCTCCATCACCATCGGCGGCAACGACGCGGGCTTCGCCGATGTCATGACGACCTGTGTGACCAGCTCCGACAGCACCTGTCTGTCCCGGATCAACACCGCGAAGACCTACGTCGACTCGACGCTCCCCGGCAAGCTCGACAACGTCTACAACGCGATCAGCTCCAAGGCCCCCAACGCCCGGGTCGTCGTCCTCAGCTACCCCCGCTTCTACAAGCTGGGCACCACCTGCCTCGGCCTCTCCGAGACCAAGCGCTCCGCGATCAACAACGCCGCCGACTACATCGACGCCGCGATCGCCAAACGCGCCGCCGACCACGGCTTCGTCTTCGGCGACGTCCGCTCCACGTTCACCGGCCACGAGATCTGCTCCGGCAGCTCCTGGCTGCACAGCGTCAACTGGCTGGACATCGGCGAGTCGTACCACCCCACCGCGGCCGGCCAGTCCGGCGGCTATCTGCCGGTCCTGACCAACAACGCGTGATCTTCGGTACGTCAGTACCGCGTCTTTCAGTACGAGCTTGAGGGTGAAGGCGAAGAGGAGGCCCCGCTGGTCGGGGTCTCCGTCGTTTTGGTGCAGGTCACCGAGAACGGCACCGAGTCGGATGTCGTCCTCACCGGGCTGCGCACCTCGACGGCGATCGCGTCGTTCAGCGTCCCGCTGTCGGACCAGGTCGTCACGGTCACCCCGGCCTGCCGGGTCTTCCCGCCGCCGCCCGGGAAGGACAGCGTCTTCCATCCCTGGTCGTCGAACGACCCGTTCTTCAGCACCCACCGGTACTGCACCTCGGCAGGCACGCTCCCGACCGTGAACGTCGCCGTGAAGGCGGGAGCCTGCGCGGTGGACGGCGGACAGCTCCCCGAGTAGTCGGTGCGCGACCCGGCCACACTGACCTTCACACTCCGCGCGGGCGCGCTGCTGCTCGCGGACGCCGACGGGGACTTGGACCCCGAGCCGCTGCTCCGGCCGGGCGCCGGGGAGTTGAGGTTGCCGGCCGACTGGCTCGCGCCGGCGTTGTCGCCACTCCCGCCGCCGTCGCCGCGGTTGAGCAGGACGTACGTCAACCCGCCCAGTGCGAGGACGACCAGCACCAGACCGACCAGCAGCAGCACCCCGCCGCTCCGGGTGCCGTCGCGGCCGGAAGCGGGCGGCTGGGTGGCCGCCGGGGCGGGCAACGGCGCTGTGGGGGAGGCGGGTGGAGACTGGACGACCCGGGTCGGGGCTTCGTACCGCCCCGGGATCGGGACGGTGGCGGCGGTGCCGGGTGTGCCCCAGGAAGACGGCGTATCGCCTGCCGCGACCAACCGCATTTCATGCTCGGCCCTTTCGGCCGGCAGCCGGTGGGCCGGGTCCTTGCGGAGCAGTCCCTCGATGACGGGCGCGAGCGGTCCGGCCCGGTACGGCGGCGGCAACTCCTCGTCCACCACGGCACGCAGTGTGCTCAGCGGGGTGTCCAGCCGGAACGGGGAGGTGCCCTCCACCGCCGTGTACAGCAGCACACCGAGCGACCAGAGGTCGGACTCCGGGCCGAACGCACGCCCCAACGCCCGCTCCGGGGCGAGGAACTCGGGCGAACCGATCACCTCGCCGGTCATGGTCAGCGCCGAGCTGCCCTCGACGGTGGCGATCCCGAAGTCGGTGAGCACCACCCGTCCGTCGTTCGACAGCAGAACGTTGGCCGGCTTCACATCCCGGTGCAGCACCCCGGCGGCATGCGCGGTCCGCAGCGCGGACAGCACCTCGGCGCCGATGCCGGCGGCCCGCTGCGGGGACATAGGGCCCTCCGCGTCCAGCACTTCGGCGAGGGACACCCCGCGGATCAACTCCATGACGATCCAGGGCCGTCCGCCCTCCATCGCCACGTCGTACACCGTCACCACATTGCGGTTCGCGACCCGGGCCGCGGCCCAGGCCTCGCGCTCCAGACGGGCGTACATCCGCTCGACGTCGGGGCCGGGCAGCCCGGCCGGCGCCCGCACCTCCTTGACGGCGACCTCGCGGCCCAGCACCTCGTCCCGGGCTCGCCACACGGTGCCCATGCCGCCCTCGCCGAGCGGGGACAACAGTCGGTAGCGGCCCGCGATCACTCGCTCACGGCCCGGCTCTTCGGTCACGGGTGCTCCCCACGGCAGCTCGCGCGGACTCATCACAAACGTAACTCAGCCCAGTGCGGATGCGGCCCCCTTGAGCACCAGTCCGGCGCCCAGGGCCACGACCACGAGCGCCGAGGCGAGCGGGATGGTCCTGCGGACCAGCGTGGCCATGGGGTGGGTGGTCCAGCGAGGGCGTTTGTCCAGCACCCGGGTCATTCCCGTACCCAGCCTGACGACGGCGAACCCGGCGGCGGTCAGCGTCAGCGCGAGACCGACGCCGTAGGCGACGACGAGGAGCAGCCCGAACCAGGCCTGCCCGAGGGCCGCGGCACCGACGAGCACGACGACGGCGGACGGGCTGGGGACCATGCCCCCGGCGAAGCCGAGAAGGATCGTGCCGCGCAGCGTGGGAGCCGTGGGATGGGTATGGGTGAACCCGCCGTGACTGTGCAGCGTGTTGGTGTGGCCGGCACTGGGGCCCGCGCCCCCGGACCCCCCTTCGGCCTGAACGGCCTTGTCCTCGATCTCCCCCAGAGGGGGTACCCCCGGACGGGCTGAAGCGTGTGGCCGGGCGCCTTCGCCGTGGCCATGAGCATGGCCGTGCTCATGAGGGTGGTCGTGCGTGTGGGTGTGGGCGCGGGCGTGCTCGTGTGCGCCGACCACGGCCAGTTCCCGTTTCTCGGCCACCTCGTGCTGGTCGTCGTGATCGTGGTCATGGTGGTGGCCGTGGGCATGCGCCTGCTCGTGCGCCCGGTTGTGCCACGCCCTCCGTGCCAGGTTCACCCCCGCCACCAGGATCAGGGCGCCGCTCGCGATACCCAGCCAGGCGATCACCGACGGCGTCGCCGCCGAGCCGGCCGTCACCAGGACGCCCAGGGCCACCACGCCCAGCGTGTGGGTGACGGTGACCGACGCGGCCAGCGGGAGGACGTCGCGGAGGCGGGCGCGGCCGCCGCGGGCCGCCGCTGTCGCCGCCATCAGCGTCTTGCCGTGGCCCGGCGCGAGCGCGTGCATCGCGCCGAGGCCGATCGCGACGCACAGCGCGAGCGCCGCGAAGCCGACGGTGAGGTGGTTGTGGGCGACCAGGTCGGTGAGGGTCTGGGTCCAGCGGTCTACGCCCCTGGGGAGGATCGCGGCGCCCGGTGCGTCCTGGCGTTCCTCCGCGAGAGCCGGGCCGCCCGGCCGTATGCGCACGGCGGCGGTCGTGATGTCCGCCGGGGAGGAGAGCAGGTCCTTGGGGTACCTGGTGAGTTCGTGGGAGACGGACGTCTTCGGTACGTCCGTCCTGGTCAGCGTCGTCCGGTCCCCGCGCGCGGTGATCTCCCGCCAGCCGGGACCGGTGGTGGTGCCCTCGCTGTGGAAGGAGAGGGCGGCCGTGGTGCCCTTGGGGAGGGGAGCGGTGAAGCGGCACTCGACGCGGAGGGTGTTCAAACCGGCCTGGCCCGGGCGCAGTTCGGCGTGGCTGGTCCGGACGGCGAGGGGGGTTGCCCTGCCGTCGACGGTGAGCTTGCTGCCGTCGGCCGCGGTCGCGCAGCGCTGCTCGGCCCACTTGGCCGTGCCCAGCCGCTTCAGGTCGGGCTTGACCTGGGTCGCCGGGATCTCGGCCAGGTCCTCGACATGGTCGACGCGGAGCCCGCCGGGGGCGGCGACGAGACCGTCGTACCGGTTGACGGTGAAGTTGCCGAGCGGGTGGGCGCTCGCGGCCGTGGCCGGGAGGAGCGTGAGGGCGCAGGCCAGGACGAAGAGGGCTGTGATGCGGCGGAGGTTCACTTGGAGGCCTCCAGCGCCTTACGGGCCGTGCGGGCGCCCAGCGGGGAGAAGCCGGGGTTGAGTTTCAGGGCCTTGGTGAGGGCAGCCCGGCCGGCCGTCCTGTCGCCGTCGGCCAGCTCGATCATGCCCAGGTGGTAGATGAAGGAGGCGTTGCGGTAGCCGGTTGCGGTGGCCCGGCGGGCGTACGGCAGCGCTTCCTTGTCCTTGCCGTTGACGTGCAGCGCCCAGGCCAGCGCGTCCGCCGTGTGCACGGTGTGACGGCGGGCCCACTCGGCGCGGGCGGCCTTCAGGGCCTCGGCCTTGTTGCCGTGGTCGGCCGCGGCGAGGGCGGTGTCGAGGTCGGCGTTGACGCCGTTGGCGCGGGCGAGCGCGATCCAGGCGTCGACCAGGGCGTACTGGTCCGCGGCCTTCGCCTTGTCGCCCTCGGCGCCCCGGTCCTCGTACAACTCGCCCAGCTCGACGAGTGGCTGGGGCAGCGGGTACCGGGAGACGACCAGTTCCATGCCCTTGATGGCGGCGGCCCGGTCGCCGCTCGCCGCCTGGGCGCGGGCCCGGCCCTCCAGCGCGGGGAGGTAGTTCTCGTCGGCGGCCAGGGCGCGGGCGTAGTAGTCGAGCGCGCTCTTGTAGTCGCCCTGGTTCCAGGCGAGCAGACCGAGCTGCGCGGCCACGTAGGCGACGTCGCCCTTGGAGGTGGCCGTGGACAGCGCCTGTCGCAGTACCTGCTGGGCCGTCTTCACATCACCCCGCAGCTCCCGCACGTACGCGTAGCGGGTGAACACCGGTACGCCCGGCTCGCGTTGGTCGGCCAGGTCGGCCGCCTTCGCCGCCTCGTCGTAGCGGCCGAGCTCGACCAGGGCGTCGACGCGGGAGGACAGGGCGCCCGCGCTGTAGGGGTTCTGCTCGAGGGCCTGGTCCGCGTAGCTGAGCGCCTGCGCGAACTGGTGCCGGGCGGCGGCGAGCGCGGCCTCGCCGGCCAGCGCCTGGTCGTTGTCAGGGGTGATCCGGAGGGCACGCTCGAGGGCCTTCTCGGCCTGCGGGTAGCGGGACGGATCGCCCTTGGTACGCGCCTGCTCGACATAGGCCAGGCCCAGGGTGGCCCAGCTGTCGGAGTCCATCGGCTGGGTGCGGAGATGGGCCTGGAGGGAGGCGATGCCGGTGTCGAGATCCCCGCTCGCCAGCAGCGCCGGTGACACGGCGCTCGACGCGGCCACCGGCGCCGTACCGCCGTCCCGGGCGGCTCCGAAGGCGATCGCCCCGCCGGTCAGCGCGATGGCCAACAGTGCGGCGGAACCGGCGAGTCGAGCCCGTCGCCAGTTCCGGCCTGCGGCGGCGAAGCGGCGCAGGGCGGTGACCCGCTCGTCGTCCTTCGGTTCGGCGGGCTGCTTGTCGTTCGTACCCGGGGCCATGCCCTCTCCTAGTAGCTGTCGCATGGGGTGGCGCGGCCCGCGCCGTGGGGGATTGGGTGGGTGCGGGCCGCGCCGGCAAGTGAGGGGCGCATCAGCGCCCCGTGAGGGGCTCGGGGCCGCGTGGGATGAGCGGCTGCCGCGTGGGCGCGACCAGCCATGAGCGGCCCGCGGTCACCCGGCTACCTCAAACCGCAACGGCGCCTAGTACGGCCGCCGCATCCGACGCCGCCACCAGCCGAACGCCGTACCGATCAGCAGCACGCCCGCCGCACCCGCGGCCGCGGACCCGGCGATCAGCGTCGTGTTGCTGCTGCCGGAGCCGGACAGGGCGTCACCCAGCGCGCTCTTCGTGCTGCTCCCGGCGGCCGTGCCCTTGGCGAGCGCACCGCGCGAACCGGACGTCGGCTCGGCCACGTACGGGAAGTACTTCTCGAAGCCCTTGTCGTTCTTGTCGACGGCGTCGCCCAGGTCGTTCTTGGAACCGACCAGTTCGCCCTCGACGACCTGGAGCGCCTCGTCGATCACGTCGTCCGTGAGCCGGCGCCCGTTCGGGAAGCCCGCGTTGTCACCGTCCAGGACACCGAGCCGCTTGGGCTTGGCGGTGGGCTTGATGGACGTGTTCAGGCGGAGCATCTCCGACGGCGTCGCGTACGGCTGCTCCTGGTTGAGGCCCTTGACGCCCTTGAGGAACACGTCGACGAGGTCGTTGCGGGGCTCGGACGGCGCCTTGATGTTGTAGATCTGCTGGATGAGCTTCGGCAGTTCCGGGTTGGTCACGTTCTTCAGGAACTGCGCGTCGTCCTTGGGCTGGGACGCGTTGAACTTGTCCTTGTCCTTCTGCGGGTTGACGACCTCGTTGACCAGCGGGTTGCCGAGGCGCGAGACCTGCGCGTAGTAGCCCCGCGCGTTCCTGCGCTGGGTCGTCGCGTAGATGCCGACGGTCGGACGCGACGCCGACTGCCGGATCAGGGCGTTCGGCACCTGGAGGGCGATCGTGTTGACGTTGTAGCCCTTGAGGGTGTCCCGGCCGACCTCGCTGAGGTTGCCGCCGTACAGCAGGTCGAAGACGCGCAGGTCGGCGAAGAACGGGTCGTCGGCCTGGCCCGCGAAGGTCGCGCCGCCGTTGACCGTCTTGTAGACGGCCTGGGAGCGCAGCTTCCCGTAGTCCGGCATCGACGCCTTGCCGACGTCCGACGGAGCCGCCGGGATGTCGCTGGCGATCCTCGTCGTGTGCTGCTCCTTCCCCTTCTTCAGCTTGATGAGGTCGATGTCGTACGACTGTGTGACGTTCAGGTCGGGGTCGGTCAGGTTGTCGACCACCCCCGTGTTGTAGAGGAACGTCTTCTTGTTCTTGATCTGGGTGTGGAAGGTGTAGCGGAAGATCAGGTCGTCCAGCGCGTCACCGTCGTTGTCGATGTGGATGTCGTACTGGGCGTCGTCGGCGAACTGGTAGAAGTTCGGGCCGCCGGCCGGTTCCTCGAAGGGGATGTAGTCCGACACGATCGTCGTCGTGTCGGGCTTGTCCGGGCTGACGAACGCGTACAGGTCGGTGTTGTCGTACTGCGGGGTGCCCGAGATGAGCGGGGCTTCCCGGTGGGAGGAGGCAGAGGCCGCTCCCGGTTCCAGCGCGGCGACGCTGGCGGCTGTGATCCCGCCGGTGGCCAGTGCCCCACAGACGAGCGAGACAAGGCCCTTGCGCCCCGCGCCGCTCCTGGAGATTAGAGGTGTCATGCCGTCCGTCCCTCGGTCCCAACTTGCTTGACGGACGGGTATACGGAGCAGGACGGCCGATTGGATTGGTCCGAAGGAAAAAAATCTTTTCTTCCTGCTCGACCCGCGTTTTCGGCCCTTGCGTACGTACTTCTGCCGGAGGTGTGTCAGTTGCGAATGCCTGGTGTGGGAGGGCGGGCCGGGTGCGGCCACAGAAGGGGGAACGGGGTGGAGGCGGACGAACTGCTGGTGCTCGTCGCGGCCGGCGACCAGAAGGCGTTCGAGGACCTCTACGGACTGGTGTCCGGTCCGGTGTTCGGGCTCGTACGACGCGTGGTCCGTGACCCCGCCCAGTCCGAGGAGGTGGCTCAGGAGGTGCTCCTCGAACTCTGGCGTTCCGCACCCAAGTTCGACCCCGGCCGGGGCAGTGCCCTCTCCTGGGTCCTCACCCTCGCCCACCGCCGCGCCGTCGACCGGGTGCGCAGCGCCCGCGCGGCCGGCGAACGCGAACAGCGCGAGGCGCTGCGCGCGGGCGAACCGGCCTTCGACCAGGTCGCCGAGGAGGTGGAGGCCGGCCTGGAGCGCGAATGGGTACGCCGCTGCCTGGACCGCCTCACCGCCCTCCAGCGCCAGTCGGTCACCCTCGCCTACTACGACGGCTACACGTACCGTGAGGTCGCCGAGCGGCTCAGGCTGCCGCTGGGCACGGTCAAGACACGGATGCGCGACGGACTGACCCGGCTGCGCGACTGCCTGGGAGGCGCCGCATGAGCCTGGTCGGCCGGCTGCTGCACCGCGAGGACCTGCACTCCCTGGCCGCGCCCTACGCCCTGGACGCCCTGGAGCCCGGCGAGCGGCGCCGGTTCGAGAAGCACCTCGGGGACTGCGGCCGGTGCGCCGCCGAGGTCCGGGCGCTGACCGAGGACGCGGTACGGCTGGCCTGGTCCACGGCGGCCCCGCCGCCCCTCGCGATGCGCGACCGCGTCCTGTCCGCCGTACGCGCCACCCGGCAGGAACCGGCCCCCGGCCGTGAGCACGTCCCCAACCTGCCGCCGCATGTCTGGGGTGCGCAGCCCCCGCCGCCGCGCAGACGGCCGCGCCCGCTGTTCGTGCCGTTCGCCACCGCCACCGCGGCCGCCGCGCTGGTCGTCGCCTCCCTCTTCGCGGTGCAGGCCGGCCGGACCCAGGACCAACTGGACGCCGAGCGGGCCCAGTCGCGTGAGATCGCCCACGTTCTGGCCGCGACCGATGCCCGTGCGACCAGCAGTAAGGACGCCCAGGGCCGAAGTATCGGAGCGGTGGTCTCCGCATCGGCGGGGGAGGCCGTCGTCACGCTCAGCGGATACGGGACCCTGCCGAAGGGGCGCGTGCACCAGCTCTGGCTCATGCGCCCTCGTGTGCAACCGCGCTCCCTCGGGCTTTTCAAGGCCGACACGCCCTTGGTCGCCACGGGTCTCGACAAGTCCGCCACATCACTCGCCGTAACCGTCGAGCCCGCGGGAGGCTCGGCGCAACCCACCAGCCAGCCAGTTGTCCAACTCGCCCTGAAATCGGCTGGATTCGGAGAGTAGTCGCAAAGGGGTCGTCAACAGCCTTGCGGAAAAGGTGAATCCTGTGACCGCGATACACGAGTGCCCCATCGGGGCGATAGGGTTACCCTGCCCGGGCCGGGTGGACTCGTACGGGTGGGGAGTGACATGGAGCAGATAACACGCAGCAGGGCGAGGGTTCCTGCGATCACCTGCGGGAGCAGCGCGACCAGTTCGCGCCTCGACCGCCATCTGTCGGTACTGGCGGGTCCCGCCATACCGCAGCAGCAGGCGGTCGAGGCGACGTCGCTGATGCGTGAGCTGACCGCGCGTGAACCCGCGCAGCGCAGCGACCGGGGTGCGCGGGTCAGCCGCGTCTCCCTCTTCGCGCCGCTGCGTCGGCTGCGCCGTTCGCTGTTCGGCGGCAACAAGCACTGACCACCAGGCTCGCGCTCAGGCAGCCACACCGTCCCGGCGCAACGCTGCTATCTCGGCGTCCGTCATCCCCACGGCACGCAGCAGCGCCTCGGTGTGCTGTCCGAGCGCGGGTACGTCCCCCATTCGCGCCTCGTCCCCGCCCGGCAGCGTGATGGGCGGCAGCAGCGCACGCAGCGGCCCGACCGGCGACCCCACCTCCCGCCACCGCTCCCGGGCCGCCAGCTGCGGATGCTCCGCCACCTCGTGCAGATCCCGCAGCCGCGCGCACGCGATGCCCGCGGCTTCGAGGCGCCCCAAGGCCGCATCGGCGCCGACCGCCCCGAGGGCCGCCGCGACCAGCTCGTCGGTCCGCGCCCGGTTCGCCACCCGCGCCGCGTTCGTCGCGAACGCCGGATCCGCACCCAACTCCGGCCTTCCGAGCACCTGCTCGGCAAGCCGCCGCCACTCCCGGTCGTTCTGCACCGACAGCAGCACCCGGCCGCCGTCCGCGGTCGAATAGGCGTCGTACGGCGCGATCACCGCGTGCGCCAGACCGGTGCGCTCGGGCGGGGTCCCGCCGTGCAGGGTGTGATGCAGCGGATGCCCCAGCCATTCGGCCAGCGCGTCCAGCATCGACACCTCCACAGGACCGCCCCGCCCGGTCGTCCCGCGCCGCACCAGCGCCGCGAGAACGCCCGAGAACGCGTACATGCCCGCCGCGATGTCCGCCGCCGGAATCCCGGCCTTCACGGGCTGCTCCGGCGTCCCGGTGACCGACACGAGGCCCGCCTCGCACTGCACCAGCATGTCGTACGCGCGTTTGCCGGCGTACGGCCCCGACGCGCCGTATCCGGAGATGTCCACGGCGACCAGCCGGGGGTGCGCGGCGCACAGCGTGGCCGCGTCGAGACCGAGCCGGGCGGCGGCCCCGTGCGCGAGGTTCTGCACGAAGACGTCCGCGTCCGCGACGAGCCTTATCACGACATCCAGTCCGCGCGGGTCCTTCAGATCCAGCGCGATGGACTCCTTGCCCCGGTTGCACCACACGAAGTGCGAGGAGAGCCCGTGGGCGGTGGTGTCGTAACCGCGAGCGAAGTCGCCGCCGTCGATCCGCTCGACCTTGACGACCCTGGCACCCAGATCGGCGAGCTGCCGGGTGGCGAAGGGCGCGGCCACGGCCTGTTCGACGGCGACGACGGTGATGCCCTCCAGGGGCAGCGGGAGACGGTCCATGGGCTGGATCATGTCCCGCGACCGGCTCTTCTGTCAGCAGCACTGCTGCTGCCGAGCGCCGCGGGTCAGGTCAGCCGCGGCCGTACCGCGGAGCACTGCCTGGCCTGCCTGGATTCGCTGGACGCGCCGTACGGGACGAAGCTGGAGCTGGTCGCCATGCTGAACGGGGTGGTGACCACTTATGTGCGCAACGAGATCGACACGGCGGAGCGGGCTCGGAGTCTGCCGTGGTCGGAGGAGCAGGAGAACGCGGTGCGGATCGCCTGTCTCGGGGGGCAGATCGCCTCGGGGGCGTATCCGCGGATGGCCGCGGCGTTTGCGGAGGATTCGGGGCCCATTGATCTGGAGGGGGTCCTCAGGCGGGCTCTGGAGAGGGTTTTGGACGGGTTCGCGTCGTAGGCCGCGGGGTCGTGGCCGGTCACAGCAGCGTGAGCTGGCCGGCCGGTCCTTCTTCCGTGTGCTCCAGGATCGATGCCGGTTTGCGGGACGCTTCCGGCGGTGGGAGTACGCCCGCTGCCGTCAGGTCCGTTGACGTGATCGGTGCCTTGATCTCCAACTCGGTCTGTCGGTCGCGCACTTCGGACAGCAGGGCCAGGACCGTGATCAGTTCGAGCAGGTCCGACGTCCATGACTGGGGCCAGGTCTGCGGAGTGATCGCCGCCAGAGTTCCCGGTTCCGCCGTCGTCGTCCGTGCCGCGAACCACGCCTCCAGGATCTTCACCTCCCCCATCGCGAACTCCCACGCCTCCGGTGGCACCGGGGAGATGCGGCCCTCGTCGATGCGGAGGGTCTCCTCCTCCGGGTCGTAGCCGATCGTGAGCGGGCGGGTGGGGAGAGGGGCCCGGACGTAGGGGCGGCGGCCGCCCGGGAGCTTGGGGCGTTCGCCGTCGCGGCGGAGCAGCCAGAGAACTCGGCGGCCCAACTCCACGCCCTGCGACCAGAGGGCGGGGTCCTCGGTGAGCGGGACCGTGTGGTCCGGGCGGATCGTCGCCACCGCCCAGGCCAGGACGTCCAGCGGGGTGAGAGCGCGGTCCAGGCGGTCGGCCAGGTACCTCAGCAGGCCCGGTGCCAGATTCGGTTCCGTGCCGCCGGGGCGGCGGTAGAGGGGGCGGATGCGGCCGGCACGCAGAGTGGGGAGGAGGGAGGTCGCCAGCAGGGGCACGCCCTCCGCCGACTCCACCGCGAAGATCTGGTGGTCGTCCGCCGTCCGCCACAACTCCGGGCGGGCCGTGTCGATCAGGCGGTGGTCCGGGATCAGCCACTGTTCGTCGAAGGGGGCCGAGAGCACGCGGACCGGGTCCGGACAGAGGGACGAGGCCTGCTCCAGCCGCTCCGTGCCGGTCGCCCGGCCCGGGAGCTGGGCCACCGCCGAGTGGACCGTCCGGGCACGCGTCGGTTCGAACAGGGTCTCGCGGTCGGGGCCCTCGGCCTTGAGAAGGGCGTCCCAGCGGGCCCTGAGGGTCGCCGGATCGGGGGCCGTCGGCCACCCCCGGCCGAGCCGTAGTGGTGCGACGGACCACGGCATGAGGTCCGCAAGGAGCGGAGCGTCGTCGTGCGTCACGCCCGGCATCGTACGACGAGTTCAGGTGGCGTCGAGGGTGACCGTGAAGGAGAAACGGTCGCCCCGGTAGTGGATGACCGCCAGGTCCAGGACCCGGCCGGCGGTGTCGTAGGTGACACCCGTGTAGTGCAGGATCGGGCTGAGGAGGGGCACCTGGAGCAACCGGGCCGTCTCCGGGTCGGCCAGGCGGGCCTCGACCGTGTCCGTGATGCGGCTGATGTCCGCGCCGACCACATCGCGGAGCACCTTGGTCATGGGCCGGCGGGCCAGGTCCTCCGGGTCGATGCGCTCGGCCAGTTCGGGGCGGACGTGGTTGCGGGCGTGGTTGGTCGGCTCGCCCGTCTGTTCGTCACTGCGCAGGCGGTGGTACGTCGCCACCTCGTCGAGATCCGGGAAGTACTCGGTGAGTTCGCCCGTCACGGGTGCCGTGCCGTGGTCAAGCAGCTCGGCTGTCATACCGGACTGCTGGGCCACGATCGCGTCCACCGAGCCGAGCAGCCGTACCGGAGTGCCCCGCCGGGCGTCCGGTTCGATGAAGGTGCCCCGGCGCCGGTGCCGGCTGATCAGGCCCTCGTCCTCCAACTCCTTCAGCGCCTGCCGCATGGTCAGCACGCTCACGCCGTAGTGCTCCGCCAGCTGTTCCTCGGTGGGCAGCCGGAGCGGGTCCCGGGGCGAGCGGCCGAGTATCGAGGCGCGCAGCGACTGCGACACCTGATACCAGAGCGGCAGCTTGCGGTTCAGGACGATCGAGTCCGGGGCGAAGGAGGTCACGGGCCATCCGTACCGGTAGGGGATCTTCAGTGCAAGGGCCGGAAGTGGCGTTCCAGGCCCTGCCACACGTCGTCGTAGCGCTGCTGCAGATGCTCGGCGGTCGCCGCCTGCGGGGTGAGCGTCACCGGCCAGCGGGTCTCGAACATGAAGGCGAGGCCGTCGTCGACCTTCTGCGGACGCAGCTCGGCCGCGCTCGCCCGGTCGAACGTCTCCCGGTCCGGGCCGTGCGCCGACATCATGTTGTGCAGGGAGCCCCCGCCGGGAACGAAGCCCTCCGCCTTCGCGTCGTAGGCGCCCTCGATCAGGCCCATGTACTCGCTCATCACGTTCCGGTGGAAGTAGGGCGGCCGGAAGGTGTTCTCGCCCACCAGCCAGCGCGGGGCGAAGACCACGAAGTCGACGCCCGCCAGGCCGGGAGTGTCCGACGGGGACGTCAGCACCGTGAAGATCGACGGGTCGGGGTGGTCGTACGAGATGGTGCCGATCACATTGAAACGGCGCAGGTCGTAGAGGTACGGCACATGTGTGCCGTGCCAGGCGACCACATCCAGTGGGGAGTGGTCATAGGTGGCCGTCCACAGGTTGCCGCAGAACTTGTTGACCACCTCCACCGGGCCCTCCACGTCCTCGTAGGCGGCGACGGGGGCCTGGAAGTCCCGGGCGTTGGCGAGGCCGTTGGCGCCGATCGGGCCCAGGTCGGGAAGGCGGAAGGGCGAGCCGTAGTTCTCGCACACATACCCCCGGGCCGTGGCATCCAGCAGGTCCACACGGAAGCGGACCCCACGGGGGATCAGCGCCACATGTCCCGGCTCCACATGCAGCAGGCCGAACTCCGTGCGCAGCAGCAGTCCGCCGTGCTCGGGGACGACCAGCAGCTCGCCGTCCGCGTCGGAGAAGACCCGCTCCATCGAGGAGTTGGCGTGGTAGAGGTGCACGGCCATGCCGGTGCGCTGGGTCGCGTCGCCGTTGCCGCCGAGCGTCCACAGGCCGGCGAGGAAGTCCGTACCGGGCGCCGGCTCCGGCAGCGGGTTCCAGCGCAGCCGGTTCGGGTCCGGGGCGACGTCCGTGAAGGGGCCGGTGCGCAGCGTCCCGTCGCCGGCGGCCCGGGTGAACGCCGGGTGGGCGGCCGAGGGGCGGATCCGGTACAGCCAGGAGCGGCGGTTGTGGGCCCGGGGCTCGGTGAAGGCCGTACCGCTGAGCTGCTCCGCGTAGAGGCCGAGGGGGGCGCGCTGCGGGGAGTTGCGGCCCTCGGGCAGGGCGCCCGGCACCGCCTCCGAGGAGTGCTCGTTGCCGAACCCCGAGAGATACGACAGTCCCTCGGCGGTCTTCCGTGCTCCCTCACGCTCGAACACGCCCGCGCGGGAGGTGCCCCCATCACTCATGATCGCTCCCTGGCCCTCTGAGTCCCCGATTCCTATGTATCACCGTAGGATTGAGTGGGGGCGGGTGCAAGAGGGCCGGGATCATCCCAGCGTCGTACGGCGAGAACCCGACTTCAGGGGGATCCGGTCTCCGACGCGCTGTTCTACGCTCCCGGGCATGTCGTGGACGCGTGGACTGCCGGGCGCGCTCGCGGTCTGCGTGCCGCTGCTGGTCGCGGCGGCGGGTTGCGGGACCGGGGAGGCGCACGCGCAGCGGGAGACGGGGTCGCCCTCACCGGTGGGCAAGATCCTCGACGACACGGACGAGAGCGGACGCCGCTACCGGGAGATCGACAAGAAGCAGGCGCCCGAGGTGGACACGGTGGTCACGCCCGACAGCGCCGGCGGCTGGGACGTACGGCTCGACGTGCACCGCTTCCGCTTCTCCCGGGCCGGCACCACGGCCCGGGCGGTCGCCGGGCGCGGCCTCGCCTACCTCTTCGTGGACGGCGACCTGGTGACCCGGCTGCGCACCCCCGCGTACCACCTCCCCGCCCGGCTCGTCCCGCACGGCACCCACCACATCACCGCCCGGCTCTACGCGGACGACGCCACCGTGTGGGCGGTGCACGGCAAGCCGGTCGAGAGCACGGCGGACGTCACGGCGTCGGGCGCGGAGACGGCGAAGGCGGCACCGACGGCCACGCACGGGGTCGTGGCCGGCACCGACAGCACGCCCCTCGGATGAGTGCATGGGCCATCCGTCTCCGTACTGGGGGGCGAGGTTCACCTGATCCCCGCGGAAAGGCATCATGAAGCCCGTGCCCCAAGCGCCCTCGCTTCGCAAAGCTCCCGTCCAGCGCCGCAGTGCGGAACGGCTGACCAGGATTCTCGACGCCTGCGCCGACCTCCTCGACGAGGTGGGCTACGAGGAGCTGAGCACCCGGGCCGTCGCGGTGCGGGCCGGGGTGCCCATCGGCTCGGTCTACCGGTTCTTCGGCAACAAGCGGCAGATGGCCGACGCCCTCGCCCAGCGCAACCTGGAGCGCTACACCGAGCGGGTCACCGAGCGCCTGAAGGACGCGCCGAAGGGCGACTGGCGGGTGGCGATGGACGCGGTCCTCGACGAGTACCTGGCCATGAAGCGCACCGCCCCCGGCTTCTCGCTCGTCGACTTCGGCAACCAGATCCCGGTCGGAGCCCGCCACGCCGAACCCAACCGCAGGGTCGCCGACCGCCTCACCGACCTGCTCTCCGCCTACCTCGGCCGCGCCCCCGACGAGGCCCTGCGCCGCACGTTCCTGGTGGCCGTGGAGACCGCCGACACCCTGGTCCACCTGTCCTTCCGGATGGACCCGGAGGGCGACGAGGCGATCATCACGGAGACCCGGGAACTGCTGCGGGCCTATCTGGCGCGCGTCCTGGACTGACGAGGAAACCGCCCCCGTTCCAGGGACAACCCTGTGACCTGGAGTTTTGCGCTTATTGCTCGCGTGTCAACGTCTTGTTAACGCCGTTTGACGGGACCTAACGTCATCGCACCGCCGTCCCTGGTGGGAGTTCAAGGGCGAACGTTAGGTATTCCATTCATGCTGACCATCCTCGGCTTCACCATGATCGCGACCTTCCTGGTCCTGATCATGCTGAAGAAGATGTCGCCGATCGCGGCGCTCGTGCTGATCCCCGCGTTGTTCTGCGTGTTCGTCGGGAAGGGCGCGAAGCTCGGCGACTACGTCATCGACGGCGTCACCAGCCTCGCCCCCACCGCGGCGATGCTCATGTTCGCGATCGTCTACTTCGGTGTGATGATCGACGTCGGCCTCTTCGACCCGATCGTCAAGGGGATCCTGAGGTTCTGCAGGGCCGACCCGCTGCGGATCGTCGTCGGCACGGCCCTGCTCGCCGCGATCGTCTCCCTCGACGGCGACGGCTCCACCACCTTCATGATCACCGTCTCGGCGATGTACCCGCTGTACAAGCGCCTGAAGATGAGCCTGGTCGTGATGACCGGTGTCGCCGCGATGGCCAACGGCGTGATGAACACCCTGCCCTGGGGCGGACCGACGGCCCGTGCCGCGACCGCGCTGAAACTGGACGCCGGCGACATCTTCGTGCCCATGATCCCCGCCCTCGCCGTCGGCCTGGTCTTCGTGATGGCCCTCGCCTACGTCCTCGGCCGCCGTGAACGCAAACGGCTCGGCGTGCTGACGCTGGACCAGGTGCTGGTGGAGGAGACCGAGACGGTCCTCGTGGGTGCCGGCAAGTCCCTCGCGCGTACCGGCGGTTCGGGTCCGGGCCTGCCCGAGGAGCCGGCGGCCGACGACGACTTCAAGGGCCTCGACCCGCACCGCGAGACCCTGCGCCCCAAGCTGTACTGGTTCAACGCGCTGCTCACGGTCGCCCTGCTCACCGCCATGATCATGGAGTTGCTGCCGATCCCGGTGCTGTTCCTGCTCGGCGCGGCGCTGGCGCTCACCGTCAACTTCCCGCAGATGCCCGCCCAGAAGGCCCGCCTCGCCGCCCACGCCGAGAACGTCCTCAACGTCTCCGGCATGGTCTTCGCCGCCGCCGTCTTCACCGGCGTCCTCCAGGGCACCGGCATGGTCGACCACATGGCCACCTGGCTCGTCGACAACATCCCCGACGGCATGGGCCCGCACATGGCCCTCGTCACCGGTGTGCTCAGCATCCCGCTCACGTACTTCATGTCGAACGACGGCTTCTACTTCGGCATCCTCCCGGTCCTCGCCGAGGCTGGCCAGGCCCATGGAGTCTCCTCCGTGGAGATCGCCCGCGCCTCGATCATCGGCCAGCCGCTGCACATGTCCAGCCCGCTGGTGCCCGCGGTCTACGTCCTGGTCGGCATGGCCAAGGTCGAGTTCGGCGACCACACACGCTTCGTCGTCAAGTGGGCCGCGCTCACATCCCTCGTGGTGCTCGGGGCAGGAATCCTGTTCGGGATCGTCTGACTGTTCCACGGAGGACTTCACCATGGCGCCCGGCAGGAACCGCGGCTGGCTGCTCCGCCTCGTCATCGCCTTCGGCTTCGCGCAGGGGGCGGTGTCGATGGCCCGGCCCGCCGTCTCCTACCGGGCCCTCGCGCTCGGCGCCGACGAACGGGCCGTCGGTGTCATCGCCGGTGTCTACGCGCTGCTCCCCCTCTTCGCCGCCGTACCGCTCGGCCGCCGTACCGACCACGGCCGCTGTGCGCCCCTGCTGCCGGTCGGAGTGGTGCTGATAGCCGGTGGCTGTGCGCTCAGCGGGCTGGCGAACTCCCTCTGGGCGATGGCCCTGTGGAGCGGGGTGATGGGCCTCGGCCACCTCTGCTTCGTGATCGGCGCCCAGTCACTGGTGGCCCGTCAGTCGGCCCCGCACGAACAGGACCGCAACTTCGGTCACTTCACCATCGGTGCGTCGCTGGGCCAGCTGGTCGGGCCGATCGCCGCGGGTGCGCTGATCGGCGGCCCCGACATGGCGGGCAGCAGCGCGCTCGCCCTCGTGGTGGCGGGCGCGGGGGCGGCGATCGCGTTCACCTCGCTGTGGCGCATCGAGGACCGTACGGCGGCCACGTCCCGTCCCGAGAAGGGCGGCCGCGTCCCGGTGGGCGGCATCCTGCGCGCCCGGGGTGTCCCGGCCGGCATGCTGATCAGCCTCTCGGTCCTGTCCGCGACGGACATCCTCACCGCGTACCTCCCGGTGGTCGGCGAGCACCGGGGCATCGCGCCGGCGGTGATCGGCGTGCTGCTGAGCGTGCGGGCCGGGGCGACGATCGCGTGCCGGCTGGTCCTCACGCCGCTGCTACGACTGCTCGGGCGGCCGGTGCTGTTGACGGTGACGTGTCTTCTGGCGGCCGTGCTGTGCGCGGGGATCGCACTGCCGGTGCCGGTGTGGGTGCTCGGGCTGATGCTCGCTGCGCTCGGGTTCTGCCTGGGAGTCGGGCAGCCGCTGTCGATGACGACGGTCGTCCAGGCCGCGCCCGACGGCGCCCGGTCCACCGCGCTGGCCCTGCGTCTGACCGGCAACCGGCTCGGCCAGGTCGCCGCCCCGGCCGCCGCGGGCCTGGTCGCGGGCGTGGCGGGGGTGGCCGCGCCGTTCGTGATGCTGGGGGCTTTGCTGCTGCTGTCGGCGGGAGTGGCGGTGCGCTCGCCGGGGGCGGTGGGGCCGTCCGAGGGTGCCGGTCCGGTGCCGCGGACGGGGCGTAAGGGTTCGGCGTTGCGCCGTACGAGCGATATCTGACGGCGCGTCGGGCGTTGATGCCACGGTCCGTGGGGTGCATGAGTGACAGTCCAGGCGAAAGGTCGATTTGTATGAAAATCGTCTAACTTGGAGGAGCCTGCATGCCCACCCTCACACTTCCACGCTCCGCCGGTTCCCGTGCGGGTGCAACCGTCGTCCTCAGCGCCCTCGCCGCGGCGGGCGCATCGTGGGTGGCTGCGCCGAACGCGGTGGCCCAAGGGGAGAACGGCGACATCAGGATCCACCGTGTGGGCGTGCCCTTCGGCGTCTCGAAGGACGACCCGGTGGTCTGCAAGTTCTATCTCGACGCCGTCAACTTCGACGTCCTCACCGCCATCGCCTACACCATCACGCCGCAGCCCCCGCTGCCCACTGCCGCCACCGTCGCCGGCACCATCCAGCTCGCGGGCGGCGCCGGCCACACCGACCCGCTGGGTCTGGCGGACGGACAGTACAAGATCACGTGGGTCGTGGGCGGCGTGGGCGGCGCGGTGAAGGAGAAGGTCTTCCGGGTCAACTGCCATGACGGAAAGCAGGACGGGGAGCACGGCCAGAACGGCCCGAACGGCCAGAACGGCCAAAACGGCCCGAACGGCCAGGGCGGCCCCAACGGACCGGGCGATCCGAACGGTCAGAATGGCCCGAATGGTCAAAACGGCCCGAACGGGCAGATCGAGGACAACCAGCGTGGCGACGCGGGCTGGGGACAGGGCGGCGACCACAACGGCCCGCAGGGCGGGGTGCACGCGGGTGGCGGCGGCCTCGTCGACACGGCGGCCGCGTTCTCGCCCGTGACCGCCGCCGCGGCCGTGGGCCTGGTCGCGGCCAGCGGTGTGGTGTACGTCCGGCTGATCCGCCGTCGGCCCCATGGCGCCGCGTAGGCGCAGACGCAGGCCCTGGTACCGGACCCGCGCCTACCGCCTCGCCAGGACGGCCCTGCTGGCGATCGTCCTGGTGACAGTGGTCCGGTGCGGGGGGCACGACGGGCCGGGCGCGGGGCGGGACGAGTCCGACGGGGCCCGTCCCGCGGCCCGGCCCATGCCGCCGCCCCGCCCGCTGCCCCGGTCCCGGCCGACGTCGTTGCGCATCCCCTCCCTGGGCGTCGACGCGCCGGTCATCGGCGTCCGCCTCGACCGGGGCCGGCAGTTGGAGACCCCGCCGGTCGACAAGCCGAAGCTGATCGGCTGGTACCAGGGCGGCGCCACGCCGGGCGAGTCCGGCCTCGCGGTCGCCGTCGGCCACCGCGACACAAGGACGGGGCCCGCCGTCTTCGCGGCGCTCGCCCAGGTGAAGCCCGGCAAACGGATCGAGGCCAGGCGTGTAGACGGCCGTACCGCCGTCTACACCGTGGACCGGGTGAAGGTCTACGACAAGGCCGGCTTTCCCGACAAGGAGGTGTACGGTCCGACCCGGCGTCCGGAACTCCGCGTGATCACCTGCGGTGGCCTCTTCAGCCGGAGGACGGGCTACACCAGCAACGTGGTGGTCTTCGCCCACCTGACCGCGACGGAGTGACCCGGCGGTGCGGGCGGTTGAGCGCACCGTCGCACCGTCGCACCGCCAGGCCGCCGACAGTCGCTGTGGCCCCGCCCGGAGCGCCGAATGTCACCGTCCGCGTGGGGGAGCGCTCCACCAGGTCGGCAGCCCGCGCGCGGTCCACGCCCCGCCCCGCAACATCTTCGTCGCCGCCTTCGTCGGCACCCCGCGTTGTCAATCTCCTGCGCGCCCGGTACCACGACCGGTCCCTCCCCGCTTCGAACTGCCGGGAACGGGTGTCCAGTGCCACCTCCCCGCCCTGCCGCACCCGCAGCAACCTGTGCTCCAGGGGCAGTGGTTCGTCTTCGATCAGCGCGGCGAGCGAATCTGCCCGTCCCCGGCGCGGCTGCCCGACCTGGATGGGTGAACCCCGGCCGGAATCGGGGACTTGTCAGGGCCGAACCCCCTAGGAAGGGGGCATGCGTACTCATTCGCTCCGTAACCGGTCGGTCCTGGCCCTGGCCGGAGTGCTGCTCGCCGGTACCCCTGCCGCGTACACGGCGTTGGCCGACGACCGGCCCGCGGCCGCGCCGACGCGTGGCAAACCCTACGTCGAGACACGGCTGTTCTTCGGCACGGCCCGGCCGGACGGTGGCCCCGCCGTCACCGACCGGCAGTTCACGGCCTTCGTCGACAAGGAGATCACTCCCGACTTCCCCGACGGGCTCACCGTGCAGGGCGGGCGCGGGCAGTGGCGGGACACGCGCGGCACGATCGAGAAGGAGCGGTCGTACGAGCTGATCCTGCTGTATCCCGAGGCGGTGGCGAAGGGCAGCGACCGGAAGATCGAGGAGATCCGGCGGGCCTATGAGAAGGCGTACGCGCAGGAGAGCGTGGGACGGGTGGACGAACGGGCCCAGGTCGACTTCTGACGGTCCGGCCACGAACCTGTCTCTGGCGCCGAAAAACTATCGCCGCTAGTTTGTGAGATCGGAGACCAGCCCCGCCGGGAGGAAGCAGCATGAAGGCACACGACGGCCTGTACATCGACGGTGCCTGGCGCGCCGCCGAGAGCCAGGACGTGATCGAGGTCGTGAACCCGGTCGACGAGCAGGTCATCGGACGGGTCCCGGCGGGCGGTGCGCTGGACGTCGACACCGCCGTACGTGCCGCCCGTGCCGCTCTCCCCGTCTGGGCCGCCACCCCGCCCGCCGAGCGGGCCGCCCGGCTCGGCGCGCTGCGCGACGTCCTGGCGGCCCGCAAGGACGAGATCGCCGAGACGGTCACCGCGGAGTTGGGCTCGACGCCGCAGTTCTCGCAGGCCGTCCACGCGGGGCTGCCGATCGCGGTCGCGGGCTCCTACGCCGAGCTGGCAGCGACCCATCTCTTCGAGGAGAAGGTCGGCAACTCGGCCGTCCACCAGGAGCCGGTCGGTGTGGTGGGCGCGATCACGCCCTGGAACTATCCGCTGCACCAGATCGTCGCCAAGGTCGCCCCTGCGCTCGCCGCCGGCTGCACGGTCGTACTCAAACCCGCCGAGGACACTCCGCTGACCGCCCAGCTGTTCGCGGAGGCGGTGGCCGAGGCGGCCTTCCCGGCCGGTGTGTTCAACCTGGTCACCGGCCTGGGCCCGGTCGCCGGGCAGGCTCTCGCCGAGCACCCCGGTGTCGACCTGGTCTCCTTCACCGGTTCCACGGCCGTCGGCAAGCAGATCGGTGCGGTGGCCGGCGCGGCCGTGAAGAAGGTGGCCCTCGAACTGGGCGGCAAGTCCGCCAACGTCATCCTGCCGAGCGCCGACCTCGCCAAGGCCGTCAACGTCGGGGTGGCCAACGTGATGTCCAACTCCGGCCAGACGTGCAGCGCCTGGACGCGGATGCTGGTGCACACCGACCAGTACGCGCAGGCGGTGGAACTGGCGGCTGCCGCCGCCGCCAAGTACGGCGAGCGGATCGGGCCGGTCGTCAGCGCCAGGCAGCAGGCGCGGGTGCGCGGTTACATCGAGAAGGGCATCGCGGAGGGCGCCCGGCTGGTCGCCGGCGGTCCCGAGTCCCCGCGCGAGCAGGGCTATTTCGTCAGCCCGACCGTGTTCGCCGACGTCACCCCCGAGATGACCATCGCGCAGGAGGAGATCTTCGGCCCGGTGCTGTCGATCCTGCGCTACGTGGACGAGGAGGACGCGCTCCGGATCGCCAACGGCACGGTCTACGGGCTCGCCGGAGCCGTCTGGGCCGGGGACGACGCGGAAGCGGTGGCCTTCGCCCGGCGCATGGAGACCGGGCAGGTGGACATCAACGGCGGCCGCTTCAACCCCCTTGCGCCGTTCGGCGGTTACAAGCAGTCGGGTGTCGGCCGCGAACTCGGCACGCACGGCCTCGCCGAGTACCTCCAGACCAAGTCCCTTCAGTTCTGAGGAGGTTGCTCTGATGTCCGCCAAGGTCCGAGCCGCTGTACTGCCCGCCGTGGGCGCCCCGCTCGCGGTCACCGAGATCGACCTCCCGGACCCCGGCCCCCGCCAGGTCCGGGTCCGCCTCGCCGCCGCCGGTGTCTGCCACTCCGACCTCTCCCTGTCCGACGGCACCATGCGGGTGCCCGTCCCGGCGGTCCTCGGCCACGAGGGCGCGGGCACGGTTGTGGCCGTGGGGGAGGGGGTCACCCGGCTGTCATCCGGTGACCCGGTCGTCCTCAACTGGGCACCCTCCTGCGGACGTTGTCACGCCTGCGCGCTCGGCGAGGTCTGGCTGTGCGCCAACGCGCTGGCCGGCGCCGCCGACGTCTACGCACGTACTGCGGACGGCACCGACCTCCACCCCGGCCTGAACGTCGCCGCGTTCGCCGAGGAGACGGTGGTCGCCGAGTCATGCGTCCTGCCGCTCCCCGCCGGCATCCCGCTCACCGACGCGGCCCTCCTCGGCTGCGCGGTGCTCACGGGCTACGGCGCGGTCCACAACTCGGCGCGCGTCCGGGAGGGCGAGACCGTCGCGGTGTTCGGCGTCGGCGGCGTGGGCCTGGCCACGGTGCAGGCGGCGCGGATCGCGGGCGCGTCCCGGATCATCGCGGTGGACGTCTCGGAGGAGAAGGAGAAGCTGGCCAGGGCCGCCGGGGCCACCGACTATGTGGTCGCCTCCGACACCACGCCCCGCGCGATCCGCGCCCTCACCGGCAAACAGGGCGTCGACGTCGCCGTGGAATGCGTCGGCCGCGCGGTCAGCATCCGCGCCGCCTGGGAGTCCACCCGGCGGGGCGGCCGTACGACGGTGGTCGGCATCGGCGGCAAGACGGAGCAGGTCACCTTCAACGCCCTGGAGCTCTTCCACTGGGGCCGCACCCTCTCCGGCTGCGTCTACGGCAACTCGGACCCGGCCCGCGACCTGCCGGTGCTCGCCGGACACGTCCGGGCGGGTCGCCTGGACCTGAGCGCGCTGGTGACGGAACGGATCGCCCTGGAGGACATCCCCGCGGCGTTCGAGAACATGCTGGCGGGCAAGGGCGGCCGCGCGCTGGTCGTGTTCTGACCGTCATATGACCGCTACGGCACCTGTTCGGAGTGCGGCTCCCCGGCCGCCGGGACGGTACGGGGAGCTCGTGTCCGTGCCCGCGACCGGGACACCGCCACACCGGCGAGGCACAGCACCCCGCCCGCCAGGGTGACCGGCCCCGGCACCTCGCCGAGGGCCAGCCAGGACATCAGCACGACCAGCGCCGGCACGGCGTACGTCGTCGCGCCCATCCGGCTCGCGGTGGTCCGAGCGAGCGCGTACGCCCAGGTCGTGAAGGCGAGCGCGGTCGGGAAGACACCGAGATACACCATGTCGAGGGTCGCGGACAGCGGCGCGCCCGCCACCTGGTGCACCAGCTGCCCGGCGAACGGCAGACAGGCCACGGTGCCGACGAGACACCCGTACGTGGTCGCCTGGAGCGCGCTCGCCCGGGCCAGGGCGGGCTTCTGGGAGACGACACCGGCCGCGTAGGCGACGGCCGCGAGCAGGCAGAGCACCACACCCAGCACCGAGGAGCCGCCCCCGCCGGCCATCGACAGCCCCACGGTGACGGCACCCGCGAACGACACCGCCATCCCCGCGAGCAGCCGGGGCGGCATGGGGTCGCCGAGCAGCCGTGCTCCCAGCAGGGCGATCAGCAAGGGGCCGACGTTCACCACGAGGGCGGCCGTCCCGGCATCCACCTGCTGCTCGCCCCAGTTCAGGGCGACCATGTAGAAGCCGAACCACAGCACGCCGGATATCCCGATACCCCGCCAGGCGGACCGGGGCGGCAGCCCTTCGCGCCGCAGGAGACAGAGCAGTCCGAGCGCGACAGAGCCGGAGAACAGCCGGCCGAGGGCGAGGGCTCCGGGGGAGTAGGAGTCGCCCGCGCTCCGGATGGCCACGAAGGCGGAGGCCCAGAGCACGACGGTGACGACGGCGGCGAGGGCGGGGAGCGGGCGGGGTGCGGGGGCGGTGCGATCGGTCATGTCACCGAGGGTAGAGAGAAGGGGTGTGCGGGGGCTCGCGGATTCCGGACGGGGGGCTGGTGGGCGAGGTCCGGGTGCGCGGTACCCCTACGCGCCCTGCCCCACCCGCGTAAATTGCTCCTGCAACCCGTCCAGCAGCGCCCGCAAGCCCGTCTCGAACGCCCGCTCGTCGATCTTCTCCTGCTGTTCCGCCAGCAGATGCGCCTGCCCGAGATGCGGATAGTCGGCCGGGTCGTACGCGCTCGCGTCGTCCACGAACCCCCCGGCGAACGATCCCAGCGCCGACCCCATGATGAAGTACCGCATCAGCGCCCCGATCGACGTCGCCTGCGACGGTGGCCACCCCGCGTCCACCATCGCGCCGTAGACCGCGTCCGCGAGCCGCAGTCCGGCGGGGCGGCGGCCGGGACCGCCGGCCAGCACCGGGACGATGTTCGGGTGGTCGCGGAGCGCGGCCCGGTACGACACCGCCCAGTCGTGCAGCGCGGTCCGCCAGTCCCGCCCGCCGCCGGCCTCGAACATCGACAGGTCGACCTGCGCGCTCACCGAGTCCGCGACCGCCTCCAGGATCTCGTCCTTGGTGCGGAAGTGGTTGTAGAGGGAGGGCCCGCTCACCCCCAGTTCGGCCGCGAGCCGGCGGGTGGAGACGGCCGCCAGGCCCTCCGCGTCCACGAGTTCCCGGGCCACCCGGACGATCCGGTCGGTGCTGAGGAGGGGCTTGCGCGGTCGGGCCATGGCGCACATAGTAGGGCTGCGCCAAGAAACTAGCAGTGCTAATTTAGATGTGGGGTGATCGCATGGTGGACCTGGGACTCAGCGAGGAGCAGACCGCCGTACGGCAGCTCGCCCGGGACTTCGTCGAGCGCGAGATCACCCCGCACGTGATCGCCTGGGACCGCGCCGAGGAGGTGGACCGGGGGATCGTGAAGAAGCTCGGCGAGGTCGGCTTCCTCGGCCTGACCGTCGACGAGGAGTACGGCGGCTCGGGCGGCGACCACCTGTCGTACTGCCTGGTCACCGAGGAACTCGGTCGCGGCGACTCCTCCGTGCGCGGAATCGTGTCGGTCTCCCTGGGCCTCGTCGCCAAGTCCGTCGCCGCCTGGGGGAGCGAGGAGCAGAAGCGGCGCTGGCTGCCGGGGCTGACCTCCGGCGCGTACCTCGGCTGCTTCGGCCTCACCGAACCCGGCACCGGCTCCGACGCGGGCAACCTCACCACGCGCGCCGTTCGCGACGGCGACGACTATGTCGTCAACGGTTCCAAGATGTTCATCACCAACGGCACCTGGGCCGACGTGGTGCTCCTGTTCGCCCGCTCCACCGACGCGCCCGGCCACAAGGGCGTCTCCGCCTTCCTCGTGCCGACCGACACCCCCGGCCTGACCCGCCGCGCCGTCCACGGCAAGCTCGGCCTTCGCGGACAGGCCACCGCGGAAATCGTCCTGGAGGACGTCCGTGTCCCCGCCGCCGCGATGCTCGGACCGGAGGGCAAGGGCTTCTCGGTGGCCATGTCCGCGCTGGCCAAGGGGCGGATGTCGGTCGCCGCCGGCTGCGTCGGCATAGCCCAGGCCGCGCTGGACGCGGCCGTGACGTACGCGGGGCAGCGTGAGCAGTTCGGTACGCCGATCGCCGGGCACCAGCTGGTCCAGGAACTCATCAGCGACATCGCCGTCGACGTGGACGCGGCCCGATTGCTGACCTGGCGGGTCGCCGATCTGATCGACCGCGGCCTGCCGTTCGCCACCGAGTCCTCCAAGGCCAAGCTCTTCGCCTCCGAGGCCGCCGTCCGCGCCGCGAACAACGCCCTCCAGGTCTTCGGCGGCTATGGCTACATCGACGAGTACCCGGTCGGCAAACTGCTGCGCGACGCCCGGGTGATGACCCTCTACGAGGGCACCAGCCAGATCCAGAAACTGCTCATCGGGCGGGCGCTGACAGGCGTTTCGGCGTTCTGAGTAGGTCTCTGAGTATTCCGACGGATGTGGCGTGGGCCACGTCCGCCGATGATCGAGTCATGAATGACACACCGGTCAGACAGCAGAACACGGCCGCCTACTACGGTCAGGCCGTCGCCTCCTTCGCCGTTGCCATCACGGCCACCGCCATCGGTATCTTCCGGCTGCACGCCGACGCCTGGGTGCGCGCCTTCCTGGCCATCGCCGTCCTCTACCTCGTCACCTCGGCCTTCACGCTCGCGAAGGTCATCCGCGACCGCCAGGAGGCCGGGTAGATCGTCAGCCGCGTTGACCTGGCCCGGCTGGAGAAGCTGCTCGCCGAACACGACCCCTTCGAGAAGCTCTGAACCGCGGGACAAGCGCTGAGCGGGCACACTAAGCGCTCGCTCAGCTTCGGCGGTATGGTGGTGCTCCGGTATCGAGAGGGGCGAGTGAGCGATGAGTACGGCGGAGGAGACGACCGGCGGCGAGGTCGAGCCGTGGGAAGAGGTCACCCCTGACGCGGCCCGGCGTCTGCTGGTCGCCGCCGTGGAGGCCTTCGCCGAGCGCGGCTACCACGCCACCACCACCCGCGACATCGCGGGCCGCGCCGGTATGAGTCCCGCCGCGCTCTACATCCACTACAAGACCAAGGAAGAGCTGCTCCACCGGATCAGCCGCATCGGTCACGACAAGGCCCTGGAGATCCTCCGGACGGCCGCCCGGCGCGAGGGCACCGCCACCGAGCGGCTCGCGGACGGCGTCAGCTCCTTCGTCCGCTGGCACGCCGGGCGGCGCACCACCGCCCGGGTCGTGCAGTACGAACTGGACGCCCTCGGCCCCGACGCCCGTGCCGAGATCCTCGCGCTGCGCCGCCAGGTCGACGCCGAGGTGCGGGGGATCATCCAGGAGGGCGTCGAGTCCGGGGAGTTCGACGTCATCGACATCCACGGCACGACCCTCGCGGTGCTCTCCCTCTGTATCGACGTCGCCCGCTGGTTCAACGTGAACGGCCCCCGCACCCCCGAGCAGGTCGGCGCGCTCTACGCCGACCTCGTGCTGCGGATGGTGGGGGCCGATTGACGCCCTCTCCTGCGGGTGCAGGAGATTCCGGTCCGTACCGCTACGTGGTACCACCTCGGGTTCCTGTTTCACAGGCCACTGCCGACCGGTGAAGATCGGTCTTACACGGCCTCCGCAGGCCTGACTTCCCGCCCGTCCGGCGGTAGGTCCGACAACTCCGCTGTGGGACAGGGCGATCCTGTCATGGCACCGCGCCCCTCCGGGCAGGAGGCCCTACAGGTAGTACCGGGACACCGACTCCGCCACGCAGACCGGCTTGTCGCCGCCCTCGCGCTCCACGGTGAAGGCGACGCTCACCTGGACGCCGCCCGTCACGTCCTCCACGCCGGTGATCGTGGCGGTGGCGCGCAGCCGGGAACCGACCGGCACGGAGGCGGGGAAACGGACCTTGTTGGTGCCGTAGTTCACGCCCATCTTCACGCCCTCGACCCTGATCAGCTGTGGCCCGAAGAGCGGGAGCAGTGACAGGGTCAGATAACCGTGCGCGATGGTCGTCCCGAACGGGCCCGTGGCCGCCTTCTCCGGGTCGACGTGGATCCACTGGTGGTCGCCCGTCGCATCCGCGAACAGATCGATCCGCTTCTGGTCGACCTCAAGCCAGTCGGTGTGGCCCAGCTGCTCGCCCACGGCCGCCTTCAGCTCGTCGGGGGAGGTGAAGATCCTCGGTTCTGCCATGTTCCCGGCCCTCTCGCGATCGCGCGTCCATACCTAAGCAACTGCTTAGCATGGTCGGGTGCGGGCTCCCTGTCAACGGAGCGCGGCCCACGCGGGTCGGTAGGCTCTGAGGGGTGCCGCAGATTCCCGAGAAGATCCAAGAGCTGAGCGTCGGTCAGTTGTCCGCGCGCAGCGGCGCCGCCGTCTCCGCACTGCACTTCTACGAGGCCAAGGGGCTCATCAGCAGTCGGCGGACCTCCGGCAACCAGCGTCGCTACACCCGCGACACGCTGCGTCGTGTGGCCTTCGTCCGGGCGGCACAGCGCGTCGGCATCCCCCTGACCACCATCCGCGAGGCCCTCTTGGAACTCCCCGAGGAACGCACCCCGACCCGGGAGGACTGGGCCCGACTCTCGCAGGCGTGGCGTGCGGAACTGGACGACCGCATCAAGCAGCTCAACCGGCTGCGCGATCACCTCACCGACTGCATCGGCTGCGGCTGTCTGTCCCTGGACACCTGTGTGCTGTCCAACCCCGACGATGCCTTCGGCCAGCGCCGGGCGGGTTCACGTCTGCTGCCGGAACACCCCTGAGCCCGGCCGGCGAGAGCGCTCGTAGGGGCGCGGCCTCCTGCTCGCCTCCTGGTCAGGGAAGAGAACGGTCGTACTGGGCCAGCCCCTCAGTCACCAACCGGGCGTTTGTCAGGGCCGGTTCGCCGTCGGGCAGCAGCAGCGTGTCCTCCAAACCGATCCGGGTCGCCAGCCCCAGCCGCCCCGCCAGCCGCAGCACCGGCCAGGTGCCGCCCTCCTCGCCGTGCAGGAGGACCGGCCGGCCGTGGGCCGCGCCCAACTCGGTGAGGAGCGCCCGCGCCGACTCCTCGGCGGTGACCGGGTCCGGGTCCGTCACCTCCGCCAGTACCCGGAGCACCGAGGGCCCGAGGGGCGATACCGCGAACCTCGCGGCTCCGTCCGTCCCGGACCAGATGCCCGCCTCCACGCCGACCCCCATGGCCAGCAGCTCCCCGGCGAGTTCCGCGGCGCCCGGCTCATGCCAGTTGACCGAGGCGAAGTCGGGCCGTACCGACCAGGACCGGACACGCTCCAGTCGTAGCGCCGGATCCGGTTCCGCCCAGGCGCCCGTGGTCACCCCGACCGGAACCCGCACCCGCGCCCGGATCGCTTCCAGCGTCGGGCCGACCACCCGCGGGGACAGGCTCTCCCGCCCGCAGGGTGTTCTGGGGTGGACATGGATCTCCGTGGCTCCCGCCGCGACCGCCTCGGCCGCCGACTCGGCAAGCGCCGCCGGTGACAACGGCACGCCCGCGCCGTCGGCGCCCCCACGGCGTCCGTTGAGACATACCTGAAGCCGCTGTTTCATGTCCTGATGCTGCCAGTCACCACTGACAGTGGGCCGGTTTCCCCGGCAGTTGGGGGTGCGGCATCCCCGGCGCACCCCCACGTGGTCAGGCCGACATGAGCAGCCGCCCGCGCCTGGCATAGGCCAGGGCCTCGGCGTTGAGCACCGGACGCGGCACCAGAATCCCGCAGTCCGCGCAGACCGGACCGGCGGAGGGCTCGTGGTCCAGGTCGTACTTCCAGATGAGGCGCTCCCCTGCGCACACCGGGCAGACCGCGCCCGGTTCGCGCTCCAGGGCGGCGATCAGCCGTCGCAGCACCTCGGCCAGTGGTTCGTCGGGGTGGACCCGTGGGTCGTCGCACCAGGCCACTCCGAATCCGCCCCAGGTCAGCCGGTGCCAGTCGTCCACGCTGCCCGGGCGGCGCAGCCCGTCGTGCTTCTCCTTCTTGCGGCGCTCGGCGAACTCGACCTCATAGGCCAGCCAGACCGCCCGCGCCTCCTCCAACTCATCCAGTGCGCCCACGAGACGCGCCGGATCGGGGGACCGGTCCTCAGGACCGAACCCGGCCCGCGAGCAGAGATGGTCCCAGGTCGCGCGGTGCCCGTAAGGAGCGAACCGCTCCAGGCACTTACGCAGTGAGTAACGCCGTAGCGCCAGATCGCACCGTGGGTCTCGCGCCTGTCTCGCCAGACTCCGGAAACCGGCCATCGCCCTGCACCTCCGTCACACCTGCAGCTGTACTTCGGTCACTTCGGCGGCGTCGCACGGACTTCGCGCGGCGTTGCCGTATAGACGTATCGACACTCGATTCGGCTCCATCCGATTTCCGATGCCGTCCATAAGGCCGCCGGTCTTGACCGACGGCGGGCCGCAGCGCCACCGGGGCCGACCACTCCAAAACTTGACGCATGTTCATCTTCAATCGCGGGGATACCGGCGGTAACGTCCGGCCCGCCCACCCCCGTCGTGAGGAGTCGCCATGCCCCGGCGCACCAGACATCCCGCGTTGTTCGACAAACTGAGAACTCCCCGCAAGCTCCCCGGGTTCCTGAAAGCGGCATCTGTATGCGTCCTCGTCGCCGGCCTGCTCTCCCCGCTGGCCCAGGCGACTCCGGCCGCGGCGGCCACCGCCTCCAGCGACTACTGTGGCGGCCGGTGTTCGGACATCCTGCCGCCCGGTGAGAACGGCAACGCCACCCTCGCCCAGGTCCTGCTCAACCAGGTCTTCGGCACCCAGCCCGACCACGCCGAGGACCAGCTCGGCCCCTACAACAACCTGGCCACGGGTTACTCCGGTCTCACCGACGCGAAGATCAACACGTTCTTCAACGACTCGTCGTTCGGGGTCGCTTCCGATCAAGTCGCCTCCACGGAGAGTCCGGCGGGTCGCAGCGATGTGACGATCGTCCGCGACAAGAAGACGGGCGTGCCGCACATCACCGGTACCACCAGATACGGCACCGAGTTCGGCGCCGGTTATGCCGCCGCTGAGGACCGGCTGTGGCTCATGGACGTGTTCCGGCACGTCGGCCGCGGCCAGCTCACCACCTTCGCCGGCGGTGCCGCCTCAAACCAGGGCCTTGAGCAGCAGTTCTACCGCAACGCCCCGTACACCGAGGCCGACCTCCAGGCGCAGATCGACAACGCCGTCGCCAACAACGGCACCCGCGGCCAGCAGGCCCTCGCCGACGCCAACGCCTATCTCGCCGGCATCAACTCCTACATAGACGCCTCCGACAGCGGTCGTTACTTCCCCGGCGAGTACGTCCTGACCGGTCACAAGGACTCGATCACCAACGCCGGCACCATCGACCACTTCAAGATCACCGACCTGGTGGCGCTGGCCTCCGTCATCGGCTCGCTGTTCGGCTCCGGGGGTGGCGGTGAGGTCAACAACGCCATCTCGCTGCTCGCCGCACAGGAGCAGTACGGCGTGGTGCAGGGCACCAAGGTCTGGGAGTCGTTCCGCGAGCGCAACGACCCCGAGGCCGCGCTCACCGTCCACAACGGCGAGAGCTTCCCGTACGGCACCAAGCCGTCCGACCCGCAGGGCGAGGCCCTGCCGGACTCCGGTTCGGTGGCGACCGAGCCACTGGTCTACGACGCCACGGGCACCGGCGCCGACCAGAGCGCCGTCGCCGCCTCCGCCGCGGCGACCGCGAGCGCCCTCAGCTCGGCCAGGCGCGGGATGTCCAACGCGCTGGTGGTCAGCGGCAAGTACACCGCGAGCGGTCACCCGGTCGCCGTCTTCGGACCGCAGACCGGCTACTTCGCCCCGCAGCTGCTCATGCTCCAGGAGATCCAGGGCCCGGGCATCAGCGCCCGCGGCGCCTCCTTCGCGGGTCTGAGCATGTACGTCGAACTGGGCCGGGGACAGGACTACGCCTGGTCCGCCACCACCTCCGGCCAGGACATCATCGACAGCTACGCCGTCGAACTCTGCCAGGACGACTACCACTACCTCTACCACGGCACCTGCACGGCCATGGACAAGGTCGAGCAGAAGAACTCCTGGAAGCCGACGACCGCCGACGGCACGGCCGCCGGCTCGTACACCATGCGCGTGTGGAAGACGAAGTACGGACCCGTCCAGTACCGCGCGACCGTCGGAGGGAAGAAGGTCGCCTACACCACCCTGCGCTCCTCCTACATGCACGAGGCCGACTCGATCATCGGCTTCCAGATGCTCAACGACCCCGACTACGTGAAGAGCCCGCAGACCTTCCAGAGCGCGGTGCAGCACATCAACTACACCTTCAACTGGTTCTACGCCGACTCCACGCACACCGCGTACTACAACAGCGGTGACAACCCGGTGCGCCCGAGCGGTGTCGACCCCGAGTTCCCGGTCTGGGGGCAGGCGGCCTACGAGTGGCGGAACTGGAACCCGGACACCAACACCGCCGACTACACCCCGGCCTCCCAGCACCCCAACTCCATCGACCAGGACTACTACGTCTCCTGGAACAACAAGCAGGCGCTGAACTACACGACGGCGAGCTGGGGTGACGGATCCGTCCACCGCGGCAACCTGCTCGACGACCGGGTGAGGAAACTCGTCGCGGCCGGCGGCGTCACCCGCTCTTCGCTTGTCAAGGCCATGGCAGACGCCTCGCTCACCGACCTGCGGGCCGAGGACGTGCTGCCGGATCTGCTGAAGGTCGTCAACAGCAGTACGGTGACCGACCCCACGGCCGCCGCTGCCGTCGCCAAGCTCCAGACCTGGCTGACCGCGGGCGGCAAACGCACCGAGACTGCGGCCGGCTCGAAGACCTACGCCAACGCCGACGCCATCCGGATCCTGGACGCCTGGTGGCCGCTGCTGGTGAAGGCCGAGTTCCAGCCCGGCCTCGGCGACAGCCTGTACACCGCGATCACCGCCAACCTGCCGATCGACGAGACCCCGTCGGCCGCACACGGGCCCACCGGCTCGCACGCGGGAAGCTCCTTCCAGTACGGCTGGTGGAGCTATGTCGACAAGGACATCCGATCGGTGCTCGGGCAGAGCGTGTCGGGGCCGCTGGCCGAGCAGTACTGCGGCGGCGGCAGCCTCAGCGCCTGCCGGGACATCCTGATCAGCACGCTGAAGACGGCGGCCGGTACGAGTGCCTCCACGGTCTACCCCGGGGACTCGTTGTGCTCGGCCGGCGACCAGTGGTGTGCCGACTCGATCGTCCAGCGCACTCTGGGCGGCATCAAGCACTACAACATCAGCTGGCAGAACCGCCCGACCTTCCAGCAGGTCGTGGAGTTCACCTCGCACCGGTGAGACGGCCGTTGGCAAACCGGCGTCGGCAAACAGCTGTTGGCCGACGCCGGTGGTCAACACCCGTTGGCGACGGGGTCACACAATGCGCCCCGCGGCCAGCACCACCCGGGCCAGTTCGGGGTGCACGATGTCGCTGTGTGCCCCGGACGGCGGGTCGCCCCTCCTGACGACCGCCGCCGCGTCGACGTTCACGCAACCCGACGCGGCGAGCGGGCCGCGCAGGGCCGCCGCCAGATCCAGCGACCGGGTGCCCGGCACCGCCTGGACACCGTCGTGCCCCATCGCACCCCACCGGGCACCCAGCGTCCCGCCCACGTCCATGCCCAGTACCGACTCGTCGTCGTCCGCCATTCGCGAGGCCAGCGGGTACAGCGTGCCGAGCGAGCCGTCGAAGCGGGAGTAGCAGCACACCAGCGGGCCGTCGATCCGGTTCTCCTGGCCCTGCAGCACCCCGCCCGCACGCGGGTCGTGGGGCAGCCGGGCGGCGAACGCGTAGTGGGAGAAGGCGCCTTGTAGCAGCGTCACGGACTTCACCGTGCGCACCCCCTCCGGCAGCCCGCGCAGCGCGAACGACACCAGCCGGCCGCCGAAGCTGTGCCCGACCAGATGCACCCGCACCGCCGGGGCGACTGCGGCCAACTGCCCGACAACCCGCCCGAGCCCGCGCTCCCCGACGGTCCCGGCCCGCCGCTTCATCGCGTAGTACGTCGCCTGCCGCAGCAGCTCCTTGGCGCCGTCCCAGGGGTTGGGCAGCGCGAACTCCGCCGCGTGCGGACCCTGCCGGAGGGCGGCCAGCGCCTGCGCGAACTCCTCGCACAGGGCCGTCGTGTCTCCGGTGAACAGCACCGGCTCGCTCTGCGGGACGCCCTCCGCGATGGTGTCCGCCGCGAACAGGGGCTGGGGACCGCCCGGCAGGACCTCGACGAGCAGCCGTACCAGCCGCCCGAACTCCGCCAGTTCGCTTGCCGGGCGCTGGTCCAGCAATCGGGCGATCTGGTCGACCACGGTGGCCCGTCCCGGGAACGTCTCGAGGAGCGCGTGCCGGGTGTCCTTGTCGAGGACGGGGGCCGGTCTCTCCTCCGCCTCCATGGCCACCACGGACTTCGGGAAGTCGGGGATCGGCTCGTCGCAGAACCGCATCGACGGCCACACCACACCGACGTATCCGATCCTCGCCTTCGGCACGAGCTTCGGGACCGGCGCGAAGAACCGCCGGTACAGGGAGGTCGCGCCCGAACGGTCGTTGTTCCAGCCGTGCGCGAAGACGATCAGGTCATGGACGCCGTGGGCCGTGACCTCGCCCAGCAGCCGGTCGCGTTCGGCGCCGTCCGGGTCGCCGTCGGCGTCGAAGGTCAGCTCCCAGTAGGGAGCCACGCTCATCCCAGCATCCGACATACCAGGCTCCTCGTGCCCCGAACCGGTGCGATGTGCGCGCATCGTCCCGCCGCCGGGCAGGATTGGCCATACGACGCGCCTCACCTGTAGAGCAGAAATTCCTTTCGGACCCGGCGGAACGCGGCGAGTTCGTCCTGCCAGGCGCCGACGATCTCGTCGGTCCCCGCGCCCGCGTCGGTCATCGTGCGCACGGTCGTGGAGCCGGTGAGCCTGTCGATCCAGTTGTCCGACCGCCAGGCGAAGTCGCTCCACACGTTCCTGGCGGTGACCAGGAGCGCGATCCCGGTGCGTACGGGGTCGTACGTGGCCCGGTCGTGCACATGGATCTGCACCCCGCCGACGGTCTTGCCCTGGAACTTGGAGAAGGTGGGCGCGAAGTACGCCTCCCTGAACCGCACGCCCGGCAGTCCGAGTCCGTCGGCGGCGTCCGCCCACCGCGCGTCGATACCCTCCGCGCCCAGCAGTTCGAAGGGGCGGGTCGTGCCGCGTCCCTCGGAGAGGTTCGTGCCCTCGAAGAGACAGGTTCCCGAGTAGACGAGGGCGGTGTCCGGGGTGGGCATGTTGGGGCTCGGCGGCACCCAGGGCAGTCCGTAGGCGTCGAAGAAGCGGTTGCGCTGCCAGCCCGTCATCGTCACGACGTCCAGCGCGACCGGTGTGCTCAGGAACTCCGCGTTGAACAGTTTCGCGAGCTCGGCGACGGTCATCCCGTGCGCCTGCGCGATCGGCTGCCGGCCGACGAAACTGGCGAACTCCCTGTGCAGGACCGGGCCCTGGGCCGTGCGGCCGGTCACCGGGTTGGGGCGGTCGAGCACGACGAAGCGCTTGCCCGCCAGCTGGGCGGCCTCCATGCAGTCGTACAGCGTCCAGACGTACGTGTAGAAGCGGGCGCCGACGTCCTGGATGTCGAAGACGACCGTGTCCACGCCGGAGGTGGTGAAGACATCGGCGAGGGGCCGGCCGCTCTTGAGGTAGGTGTCGTAGACGGGGAGGCCGGTCGCCGGATCGTCGTAGCGGCCCTCGGAGCCGCCGGCCTGGGCGGTGCCGCGGAATCCGTGCTCGGGGCCGAAGACCGCGGTCAGCCTGACCCGGGGGTCGGCGTGCATGACGTCGACGATGTGGCGGACCTCGGTGGTGATGCCGGTGGGGTTGGTGACGATGCCGACCTTCTGGCCGTCGAGGAGGGTGTAGCCGGTGGCGGAGAGGCGGTCGAAGCCTGTGCGGAGGCGATCCTGGGCGTCGGGCGCGGTGGCCGTGGGTGCGAGGGGTACGGCCGCCGCCGTGGCGGCTGTCAGCAGACTTCGTCTGGAAGGGCGCCGCATGAGAGGCCTCCGTCGTCGTCCGGGTGCGGGTCCTGTGTGGCTGGTCGCGCCCACCCGGCGGTAGCCGCATATTGACACAGCCCCACGCCCATGAGGGTGTAACAACCACCCTTCCCTGAAACATACCGACCGGTTAGTGTGGCGGTGCTGAGCCGAGTTGTGTCGCGTCGTGTCGAAGGAGACCGATGGTGGGAGCCGTGCAGGATGCGGGAGTCGTCGTCACCGGGGCGGGGGGTGGCATCGGCGCCGCCCTTGCCCGGCGGTTCGCCGCCGAGGGGGCCCGGGTCGTCGTGAACGACCTGGATGCCGGCAGGGCCGCGGCGGTCGCCGAGGAGATCGGTGGGATCGCCGTTCCGGGTGACGCGTCCGGCATCGTCGGGGCCGCCCGGGACGCGCTCGGCGGAAGCGTCGACGTGTACTGCGCCAACGCCGGGCTCGCCTCCGGCGGGTCCGAGGCGGCCGAGGCCGGGGTGTGGGCCGCCGCCTGGGACGTCAACGTCATGGCCCATGTGCGGGCCGCGCAGGAACTGCTGCCCGACTGGCTGGAGCGGGGCAGCGGCCGGTTCGTGTCCACCGTGTCCGCCGCCGGGCTGCTCACCATGATCGGAGCCGCACCGTACAGCGTGACCAAGCACGCCGCGTACGCCTTCGCCGAGTGGCTGTCGCTGACGTACCGGCACCGTGGGCTCAAGGCGCACGCGATCTGCCCGCAGGGTGTCCGTACCGACATGCTCGCGGCCACCGGCAGCGCGGGCGACCTGGTGCTCCAGCCGACCGCCATCGAGCCGGAGGCCGTCGCGGACGCGCTGTTCAAGGGGATGGCGGAGGACCGGTTCCTGATCCTGCCGCATCCCGAGGTCGCCGAGTTCTACCAGGCGCGGGCCACGGACCCGGACCGCTGGCTGACGAACATGAGCCACATCCAGCAGAAGTGGGAGGCCACCCGGTGACCCAGTCGGAGACCGAGTCCCTCTACGCCGCCCGGCCCTGGGTGGCGCTCCTCAACGACGCCCAGCGCGGCCCGGTCGATCCCCCCGACTCGATGGTGCACGCCCTGCGCGCCGCCGTCGCCGAGGCGCCCGACCGCACCTTCCTCGCCTACTTCGACGCCCGGCTCAGCTTCCGCGAGGTCGACGAGCTGAGCGACTCCGTCGCCGCGTACCTCGCCGAGCGCGGCCTGGAGCGCGGGGACCGGGTCGCCGTGCTCCTGCAGAATTCGCCGCACTTCGTGATCGCGCTGCTCGGTGCCTGGAAGGCGGGCGCGACCGTCGTCCCGGTCAACCCGATGTACAAGTCGGGGGAGGTCGCCCACGTCCTGCGGGACGGTGAGGTGGCCGCGCTGGTCTGCTCGCAGCGGGCCTGGGAGTCGTACCTGCGCGACACGGCCGCCGGCTCGACGGTGCGGATCGTACTCACCGCCAGCGAGCTGGACTTCCAGACGCGTGACGACGCGCGCGTGCTGACCTTCGAGCGGCTGCCGCAGGCCGCCGACGCCGAGGACCTGGTGGCCGTCGCGCGCCGGGGCAGCAAGGCCCCCGAGGGACGGGACCCGGCACCGTCCGAGATCGCGCTGATCAGCTACACGTCCGGGACGAGCGGCACCCCCAAGGGCGCCACCAACCTGCACGGCAACATCATGTACAACGCCGAGCGGCAGAAGACCGGCCTCGCGCTGCCCGAGGCGCCGGTCTACTACGCCCTCGCGCCCCTCTTCCACATCACCGGCATGGTCTGCCAGCTCGGCGCCTGCCTGACCAGCGCGGGCACGCTGGTGCTGACGTACCGCTTCGAGCCGGGCCTGGTCCTGGAGGCCTTCGCCGAGCACCGGCCGCACTACACGGTCGGCCCCTCCACCGCCTTCATGGCGCTCGCCGCCCACCCGGACGTCACCCCGGAGCACTTCGCCTCCTTCGCGAACATCTCCTCCGGTGGCGCACCCCTGCCGCCGGCCCTGGTGGAGAAGTTCCGGGCGGAGTACGGGCCGTACATCAGGAACGGCTACGGGCTCACCGAGTGCTCCGCGCCCTGCGCCTCCGTGCCGCCGAGTCTGGAGGCGCCCGTGGATCCCGTCTCCGGGACCCTCGCCGTCGGGGTGCCCGGCCCCGAGACGGTCGTCCGCATCGTCGACGACGAGGGCAACGAGCTGCCCTTCGGCGAGCAGGGCGAGATCGTCGTACGCGGGCCGCAGGTCGTGCCCGGGTACTGGCGGCGGCCCGAGGCCACCGCCGAGACCTTCCCGGACGGCGAACTGCGCACCGGCGACATCGGCTTCATGGACCCGCAGGGCTGGCTGTACGTCGTCGACCGCAAGAAGGACATGATCAACGCGTCCGGCTTCAAGGTCTGGCCGCGTGAGGTCGAGGACGTGCTGTACACGCATCCGGCAGTGCGCGAGGCGGCCGTCGTCGGGGTGCCCGACGCCTACCGCGGGGAGACCGTCAAGGCCTACATCAGTCTTCGCCCCGGTGCTGCAACCGATCCGGACGATCTGGCCCTCTATTGCAAGGAGAGACTGGCCGCTTACAAATATCCGCGGCTCGTGGAGATCCTGCCCGACCTGCCGAAGACGGCAAGTGGGAAGATCCTCCGACGGGAACTTCGTTCCCGACCGCAACAGGGTTAGCAGACATACGAGAGAGGCAGGTGGCGGCAGTGCCCAGGACGACGGACGGCGACGGAGCTCCTGTTCCGCAGCGGCTCCTGGCCGCCGCCACCCGGCTCTTCGCCGAGCAGGGCTACGACCGCACCTCCGTGCAGGAGATCGTGGAGGCGGCCGGCGTCACCAAGGGGGCGCTGTACCACTACTTCGGCTCCAAGGACGACCTTCTGCACGAGGTGTACGCGCGCGTGCTGCGCGTGCAGCAGGAGCGGCTGGACGCCTTCGCGAACGCGGACGAGCCGATCGAGAAGCGGCTGCGGGGCGCGGCCGCCGACGTCGTCGTGACGACGATCGAGAACCTCGACGACGCGATGATCTTCTTCCGGTCCATGCACCATCTGAGCCCGGAGAAGAACAAGCAGGTGCGCGCCGAGCGCCGGCGCTACCACGAACGCTTCCGCGCGCTGATCGAGGAGGGCCAGCGCGAGGGCGTCTTCTCCACCGCGACCCCGGCCGACCTGGTCGTGGACTACCACTTCGGCTCGGTCCACCACCTGTCGACCTGGTACCGGCCGGACGGCCCCATGGCCCCCCAGGAGGTCGCCGACCAACTGGCCGACCTGCTGCTGCGGGCGCTGCGCCCCTGACGCGGCGGGCTTGCGGGAGCGCTCCCCGGTGAGCGGCTCAGCCGCCCGGCCGGCGAACGGGGCCGGACCGTACTCGGTCCGGCCCCGTTCGCCGTGTCGCCTACAGGTACTTCTTCAGTTCCCGGCGTGCCAGCGACCGCTGGTGTACCTCGTCCGGGCCGTCGGCGATCATCAACGTCCGGGCCCCGGCGTACAGTTCGGCCAGCGGGAAGTCCTGGCTGACCCCGCCCGCGCCGTGCAGCTGGATCGCGCGGTCGATGATGTCGACGACCGCGCGCGGGGTGGCGATCTTGATGGACTGGATCTCGGTGTGGGCGCCCCGGTTGCCGACGGTGTCCATCAGCCAGGCCGTCTTCAGGACCAGCAGCCGCAGCTGTTCGACGGTCACCCGGGCGTCCGCGATCCAGTTGTGGACCACGCCCTGCTGGGCCAGCGCCTTGCCGAAGGCCGTCCGGGACACGGCCCGCCTGCACATCAGCTCGATGGCCCGCTCGGCCATGCCGATCAGCCGCATGCAGTGGTGGATGCGGCCGGGGCCGAGCCGGGCCTGGGCGATGGCGAAGCCGCCGCCCTCCTCGCCGACCAGGTTCGACACCGGCACGCGTGCGTGGTCGAAGATCACCTCGGCGTGGCCGCCGTGGGAGTGGTCCTCGTAACCGAAGACCTGCATCGCCCGCTTCACGGTGACGCCCGGGGTGTCGCGCGGGACCAGGACCATGGACTGCTGGCGCCGGACGTCGGCGCCGTCCGGGTCGGTCTTGCCCATCACGATGAAGATCTTGCAGTCCGGGTTCATCGCCCCGGAGATGTACCACTTGCGGCCGGTGATGACGTAGTCGTCGCCGTCGCGCTCGATGTACGTGGTGATGTTGGTGGCGTCGGAGGAGGCCACCTCCGGCTCGGTCATGGCGAACGCGGAACGGATCTCACCGGCCAGCAGCGGCTCCAGCCACTGCTTCTTCTGCGCGTCGTCTGCGAACTGGGCCAGCACCTCCATGTTGCCGGTGTCCGGGGCCGCGCAGTTCAGCGCGGTGGGCGCCAGCTGCGGGGAACGGCCGGTGATCTCGGCGAGGGGCGCGTACTGGAGGTTGGTGAGCCCGGCGCCGTACTCGGCGTCGGGGAGGAAGAGGTTCCACAGGCCCTGCCTGCGCGCCTCCGCCTTCAGTTCCTCGACCACGGCCGGGGTGTCCCACGGCGAGGCGAGCGCGGCGCGCTGCTCCTCGGCGACCGCCTCGGCCGGGTAGACGTACTCGTCCATGAAGGCGAGCAGCTTGGCGCGCAGTTCCTCGGTGCGCGCGTCGAACGCGAAGTCCATGGCCGGTCAGCCTTCCTGAAGAGTGGTCAGTCCGTGGTCGATGAAGACGGGGACGAGTTCGCCGATACGGTCGAAGCCCTGCCCGAGAGTCTGGCCCTGCGTGTACCGGTAGTGGATGCCCTCGAGGATCACGGCGAGCTTGAACCAGGCGAACGCCGTGTACCAGGAGATGTGCGAGACGTCCCGCCCCGAGCGGGCCGCGTAGCGCTCGACCAGCTCCCGCGGATCCGGGTGGCCCGGCGCCTCGGCGGTCGTCGACACCGGTGAGTCGGGCGCGCCCAGCGGCAGGCTGTACATCACCAGCAGGCCCAGGTCGGTCAGCGGGTCGCCGAGCGTGGACATCTCCCAGTCGAGGATCGCCCTGATCGTGTCGTCCTCGCCGATCAGGACGTTGTCGAGGCGGTAGTCGCCGTGGATCACGGCGGGTGCGGGGGAGTCGGGCAGCCGGCGCCCCAGGGTCGCGTGCAGCTCGTCGATGCCGGCCAGCTCACGGTTGCGGGAGGCGTCCAGCTGCTTGCCCCAGCGGCGGAGCTGCCGGTCCAGGAAGCCCTCCGGACGGCCGAAGTCGGCGAGGCCGACCTCCTCCGGGTCCACGGCGTGCAGCTCGACGAGCGTGTCGACGAGGGACAGCACGGCGTTCCGGGTGCGCTCGGGGCCCAGCGGGACGAGCTGCTCCGAGGTCCGGTAGGGGGTGCCCGCCACGAACTCCATGACATAGAACGGCGCGCCGAGGACCTCCTCGTCCTCGCACAGCAGCACCGTCCGCGGCACGGGCACGTCGGTCGGGTACAGCGCGCTGATCACCCGGTGCTCGCGCCTCATGTCGTGCGCGGTGGCCAGGACATGGCCCAGCGGCGGCCGGCGTACGACCCACTTCGAGGTGCCGTCGGAGACCGCGTAGGTGAGGTTCGACCGTCCGCCCTCGATCAGCCTTCCGGTCAGGGGACCGGCCGCCAGACCGGGGCGCTCACGGTCGAGCAGCGCGCGCAGCCGGTCGAGATCCAGTCCGGGCGGGTGGTCGGGGCTCATGCATCGCTCCTACGAACGAGTGAACAGGACCCGACTTATGATGCCGACCAGTCGGTATGCCGTCCAGCCGGTGAGCGAAACGTGACCGGGACCACCCTGGGATCCGGCCGGAGGGTGACGGCTCCCCGCGCGCGCAGAGCGGGGAGCCGCCGTCCGGGCGGGGACCGTCTCAGTGGTCGTCCCAGTGGCCGTTGTGCTCGGCGTGCCGGTGGCCGTCGTGCAGATAGTCGATGTGGTCGCCGTGCAGCACACCGGTGTGGCCGCAGCCGTCGCCGTGCCGGTGATCGTGACCCTGGTGGGTCACGTGCCCGTCGGGTTCGCACTCGTCCCAGTGGCCACCGTGCTCGCGGTGCAGATGCCCGTTGTGCGCGTAGTCGACGTGGTCGCCGTGCGGCACCTGGTCGTGGCCGCAGTCCGGTCCGTGGCTGTGGCCGTGCGAGGTGTGTTCCTGATGAAGGGTGGTCATGGTGTTCGCCTTCAGTGGTACGGGGTTCAGGAGTGTGGCGTGACGCCGACGGCCAGGCTGCCACGCGAACGGCACATATGCGGGCATCCCGGTTGCGTGGCGTTCGAGTACCCCGGAGGGTCGTTTGCATGAAGGGCATCAGTTACAGCCGGTACGGCGGACCCGAGGCGCTGCAGTACGGCGAGGTCAAGGACCCGAAGGTCGGCCCCGACACGGTGCTGGTGAAGGTCCGGGCGGCGGCCGTCAACCCGGTCGACTGGAAGTGCCGCGAGGGCCACCTGGACGGTGTCCTCGACGCCGTGTTCCCGGTGGTCCCCGGCTGGGACGTCTCCGGGGTCGTCGTCCAGCCGGGCGCGGCCGTCACCGAGTTCGCGGTCGGCGACGAGGTGATCGGCTACGTCCGCGAGGACTTCCTCTCCCGGGGCACCTTCGCCGAGTATGTCGCCGCCCCGGTGCGCACCCTCGGCCGCAAGCCGCGCAACCTCTCCTTCGAGGAGGCCGCCGGGCTGCCGCTGGCCGGGCTCACCGCCTACCAGGTGCTGATCCACGCCCTGGAGGTCAAGCGCGGCGAGACGGTCCTGGTGCATGCGGCCGCCGGCGGGGTCGGCTCCCTCGCGGTCCAGATCGCGGCCCACCTCGGCGCCCGGGTCATCGGTACGGCGAGCGAGCGCAACCACGACTTCGTACGGGGCCTCGGCGGCGAGCCGGTGACCTACGGCCCGGGCCTGGCCGAACGGGTGCGGGGACTGGCCCCGGAGGGCGTGGCCGCGGTCTTCGACACCGTCGGCGGCGAGGCCCTGACCAGTTCGGCGAACCTGCTCGCCCCCGAGGGCCGGATGGCCTCCGTCGCCGACCCGGACGTCGTCGACTTCGGCGGCCGCTACTGCTTTGTCCGGCCCGACGCCGAGGACCTGAAACGGCTCGCCGCGCTCGCCGAACAGGGAGCGGTGACGGTCCATGTCTCCGAGACCTTCCCGCTGGAGCGGACGGCCGACGCCCACCGGCGCAGCGAGGAGGGGCACACCCGGGGGAAGCTGGTGGTCACGGTGGAGTGGCCGGAGGAGGGGTAGGCCCGGGCCTTCGGTACGGCCGGGGCGGTGGCCCGGGTGGCCTATACGACCAGTGCTGTGGCGCAGAGGGCGACGGCGACCGTGCACAGTACTGCCGCGGTCGCCTGCCGCGGGGTCAGGGCCGAGGGGCGGTCGGTGGCCGCGAGGGCGCGGATACGGTGGTTGGCGATCAGGAGGAAGCCCAGCCACAGGACGCAGCAGGCCGCGCAGGCCAGCACTCCGCCCGCCGAGGCGCTGCCGTGCAGGGCGGTCTTCGCGGCGAGTACGGCGGCGACGGTCGCCGACAGCGTCGTACGACGCCAGGCCAGCCGGGTCCGCTCCGGCTGGAGCCCCGGGTCACGGGCCGGTGCCGTCATCCTTCCCACCCGACGAGCACCACGATGACCATCGCCACGGCGACCACCGCGACGACCACGCTGAGCAGCGCCGGGAACCGGGAGACCGGCAGGTCCTCGCCGCGCCGCATCGCCCGCTCGCAGCGCATCCAGTGGTTCACGGCCCGCAGGGAGCACAGCACGCCGGCGGCGAGGAGCGCGAGCGCGAGACCTACGCGCCAGGCCCAGCGGAGGTCGGGCAGGAACTGGTCCACGGCGAATCCGCCGCCGATCAGGGCGAGGGCGGTGCGCAGCCAGGCCAGGAAGGTCCGCTCGTTGGCGAGGGAGAAACGGTAGTCGGGGGTCGTTCCCTCTCGGCGCACCTGTTCGGGGGCGAACCACAAACGGACGTTCCGCGCGAATTCGATCACGTGCAGGAAGCCTACCGGGGGGTGGGGAGGGCCGACGGTTGGGCTACCCAGCTGCGGCAGGCGGCCAACCCCACCTCAGCCCCGCCACTCCCGCAACCGCTCCCACGCCGCCAAGCCGTCCGGTACCCACTCCCACTCCCCGAGCCGCGATGCCAGTTCCTCCTCCGTCAGGAAGTCGTGCCAGGCCACCTCCTCCATCTGCGGCCGTACCGGCAGCTCGCAGCGGACCTCGTACACCGCCGACCACCAGCTGTGGCCGTCGCCGTCGTCGTACCGGAACTTGAAGAGGTACGTCGGCTGCGGCAGCCCCGTGACGCCCAGCTCCTCCTCCGCCTCGCGCAGGGCCGCGTCGTCGTAGGACTCGCCCGCGCCCACCACGCCGCCGACGAACATGTCGTACAGGGACGGGAAGACCAGCTTGGTCGGGGTGCGGCGGTGGACGAAGACGCGGCCGGCGGCGTCGCGGGCCAGGATGAAGGCGCAGCGGTGGCGCAGGCCCTGGGCGTACGCCTCACCGCGTGGGGACTGCCCGATCACCCGGTCGTGCTCGTCGACGATGTCGAGGATTTCGTCAGCAGCGCTCACACCGACATCCAAGCAGGACGACGGGCCGGGGCGTCAGCGCGGCTGGAGGTCCAGTGAGGGCTCCTTCGGCGCCGCACCGCGCGGCATCGCGGGATGCAGCCCGAGCAGGACGATGCCCGCCACGATCGCCGCGAGCCCCGCCGCCTCCCAGGCCAGCGCCCCGGTGTCGGTGCGCAGCCGGTCCCCGAGGAAGCCGACGCCGCACAGGATCCCGGCGAGCGGCTGGGCCGCGGTGAGCGCGGGCAGCGACATGCGCAGCTCCGCCGTCTCGAACGCGCTCTGCACGAGGATCAGCCCGGTGACCCCCAGCACCAGTACGCCGTACGGCTGCCAGCCGGTCAGTACCTCGGTGATGCCGCCCTCGGAGAAGCGGGTGCTGGTGACCCGGGTCAGCGCGTCCTGTACGCCGTACAGCAGGCCGGCGGCGAGGGCGAGCAGGGTCGGCCCCGCGCTGAGGCGGGACCGCTTGGCGCAGGTGGTGAGCAGCAGGGCGATGCCGACCACCACGCCGATGATCAGCCAGTGGCGCAGCGGGTTGACGATGGCATGACCGCCGCGGGGCTCGCCCGCCAGGATGAACGTGGTGACGCCGCCCGCGAGCAGAACCAGGCCCGCCCAGCCCTGGTGGCTCAGGGGGTGCTTGGTCTGGTGCCGGGAGAGCGCGAGGGCGAAGAGCAGGTTCGTCGCCAGCAGGGGTTCGACCAGCGAGATCTCGCCCTTGCCGAGGGCGATCGCGCCGAGGATCATGCCGGCCACCATCAGGCCGATACCGCCGAGCCAGCGGGGCACCCTCATCAGGTCGAGCAGCAGCCGGGGCGAGAGGAAGTCGCTGAGCGGGGCCTTCTGGGCGACGTTCTGCTGGAGCACGAACCCGAAGCCGAGGCAACAGGCCGCACTCACGGCGAGAATCAGAACCAGAACGGACACGCTGCGTACCTCGATCATGCGGCCGGGCTACGGGGTGCGTAGTGGCCGACTGTAGCGCTCCCGGGAGTACCCGGAACCGGGCAGTTGACTCGGTCACGGTGCCCGAGCCGATCACGGCGGGTGGATCAGGGCGGCGGCGGGACCGTACGGCCATGGTCCGACGCCCGGGCGGCCCGCGCCATGGCGTACACCACAGCCGGAACCCGGAGCACCACGGCCACGGTACGCCAGGCGGCCCCCGCGCGCGTCAAGTTCCGCTCTGTTCAGGGTGGTTGAACGGGGTACGAGCCCTGTACAGCTTGACGCAAAGTCTTGGCGGGGGGTTTGCTGTGCGTGATCGGCCGATGGCAGCACGACAACCAGGAAGTTCCGCGGTGCCCCCAACCCCGCCCCTCTTAGGCCCAGGCCGGGCCGTCGCCGAAGGTCCCCGCGCGACAGCGCACCGCGGGTGCGACCACTGTCCCGACGACGCCCTCGACGACGCCGAACTCATCTCCGCGCGAGCCGCGTTGGCCCAGGGCCGCTGGCAGTCCGCCCGCTCCCTGCTGCTCCACACGGGTGACGACTGGGACCGCCGGGGCCACCGGGCCACCGTCCTCGCCCGCGAGCCCTACGCCGGCGCCTGGGCCCGCGAGTGGCTGCTCGCCGAGCCCGGCTCCGCCGGTGCCGCCACCCTCCACGCCCTGACCCTGGTCCGGCACGCCCTGCGCGGCAAGGAGTCCCCCGACCGGGCCCGCGAGGCCTGCACCGGCGCCGCCGCGCTCGCCCCGGCCGACCCCACCCCCTGGCTCGGCCTCCTCCTGCTGGCCCGCCACCTCGGTACCGACGACGAGACGCGCCGCATGTTCGACGAGGTGCGCGGCCGCCACCCCGAGCACCACCACGCCCACCACCTGATGGCCGCCCGCATCGCGGAGACCGAGACCGAGGGGACGTACGAACTGTGCGCCTTCGCGGAACGCACGGCCGCCGAGGCCCCGGCCGACTCCCCGCTCGCCGTGCTCCCCGTCGTCGCGTACACCGAGCGGCACCGCGTGCTCGCCGCCACCGGCCGGGCGCCCGCCGACCCGGCCGCCGCCGGCCACTGGGCCGAGCCGTCCGCCCGGCGAGCCCTGAGCGCGGCCTTCGACTGGTGGCTGGAGTGGGGGATCGAGGAGCACCCGCGCCGCCATGTCGACCTCAACCACCTCGCGCACGCCACCTCCGGTGCCGGCCGGTACGCCGAGGCCGCGGCCCTGTTCCAGCGCATCGGACGCCATGCCACCCGGACCCCCTGGTCCTACCCGGACCGCGACCCGTGCGAGGCGTTCCGGGCGGCCCGGGAGCGCGCGCTCGGCGGTTGATGAGAAGAGATTGTGGATTTCTTACGGCCGCGGGATTTCCTGGCCGGGGCCACCCCGGGAGTGTTCGAATGAGTACGTGAACTCTGAACAGTCCGAGGAGGGCCGGCCAATCGGCCGCCGGGTGTTCCTCGGCACCATCGGCCTGGGTGCCCTCGGTGTCGTGACCGCGCCGGTGCTGCAACGCGCCACCGAGACGGTCCTGCGCACCTTCTCCGGCAAGGACCCCACGGGCCTGACCGGCCTGCTCCCGAACGGTGGCGGCTTCCGCTACTACTCGGTGACCGGTTCGGTGCCGGACAAGACCGCCGCGGACTACCAGCTGAAGATCGACGGCCTGGTCGACGAACCGCGCACCTACAGCCTGGCCGACCTGCGCGCCCTGCCGCAGACCCGGCTGGTCAAGGACGTCCAGTGCGTGACCGGCTGGCGGGTTCCGGACACTCCGTTCGAGGGGGTCCGCCTCTCCCATCTCCTGGACCTGGCGGGAGTGCGCAGCACCGCGAAGGCGATCCGCTTCACCTGCTTCGACGGCGCGTACACCGAGAGCCTCACCCTCGACCAGGCGCGGCGGCCGGACATCCTGGTCGCGCTGCGCATGCAGGACAAGGCCATCGGCCACGACCACGGCGGCCCGGTCCGCCTCTACGTCGCCCCCATGTACTTCTACAAATCGGCCAAGTGGCTCTCCGGCATCACGGTGACCGACAAGGTGCAGCCCGGATACTGGGAGAACCTCGGCTACGACGTCGACGCCTGGGTCGGCCGCTCGAACGGACGCGACGATGAGCCTACGAACTGAGGCACCGGCCGCCACGGACCGGCTGCACCGCTTCACCCCCGCCGAGCGCTGGATCCACCGCACGACGGCCGCACTGATGGGCATCTGCGTGCTGACCGCCGCCTGCCTCTACATCCCGCAGCTGGCGGTCCTGGTGGGCCGCCGCGAACTGGTCGTCCGCATCCACGAGTGCGCGGGTCTGGCCCTCCCCGTCCCGGTCGTCCTCGGGCTCGCCTCCCGCGCCTTCCGCAGGGACCTCGGCTTCCTGAACCGCTTCGGCCCCCACGACAGGCTCTGGCTGCGTGCCGCCCTGAGCCGCGACAAACGTCCGTCCTCACGCCCGGCGGGCAAGTTCAACGCCGGCCAGAAGATCTACGCGAACTGGATCGCCGGCGCGACCCTGGTCATGCTCGCCACCGGCCTGCTGATGTGGTTCACCCACCTCACCCCGCTGATGTGGCGCACCTCGGCCACCTTCGTCCACGACTGGCTGGCCCTGACGATCGGCGTCGTCCTGGCGGGCCACATCGGGATGGCCATGGCCGACCCGGAGGCCAGACGGGGCCTGCGGACGGGCTCGGTGAGCAGGGAGTGGGCGAAGCGCGAGCACCGGCTGTGGCGGCCCTGACCCGTCCTTAACCCTGACCCTCGAAGTCCAGCAGCACCTTGCACGACCGGTCCCGGTCGGCCGCCAGCTCGAACGCGCCTTCGGCCTCCCGCGCCGGCACCACCGCGCTGATCAGCCCGTCGAACACCGGCTCCCGCGCCAGCAGCTCCAGCGCCTCGTCGAACTCCCCGTCGAAGCGGAACGCCCCGCGCAGCTCGACCTCCCGCGTCACCACCAGGTTCCCGGCGAAGGGTGAAGGCCCCGGCGGCAGCATGCCCAGCTGGACGACGACACCACCGCGCCGCACCAGCCGCAGGCAGGCGTCCAGACCCGCCGCCACCCCCGACGCCTCGACGGCCGCGTCCACCTCGGCGGGCCACCTCGCGTCGGCGGGATCGTCGGCCCGTACGACCGTGTCCGCGCCCGCGACCGTCGCGTAGCGCAACGCCTCCGGGAGCAGGTCGGTCACCGTGATCCGGGCCGCCCCAGCCGCCCGCAGCGCGGCCACCACCAGACAGCCGATCGGCCCGGCGCCGGTCACCAGCACGTGTCTCCCGGCGACCGTCCCGGCCCGCCGCACCGCGTGCAGCGCGACCGAGAGCGGCTCGGCCAGCGCCGCCCGCCGAAGGGGGAGGCCCTCCGGCAGCGGCCGCAACTGCTCCGCCGGTACGGCAAGGCGCGCGGCGAACCCGCCCTGGACATGTGGGAAACGTGCCGCGCTGCCCAGGTAGCGGGTGTCCCTGCAGACGTTGCGGCGGCCGTCCGCGCACTCCGGGCAGATCCCGCACGGAGTCGCCGGATGCACCGCGACGGGCAGACCGGTGAGCGGTCCGGTGAGGGCCGTACCCACCACCTCGTGGCCCAGCACCATCGGCTCCCGCAGCCGGAAGTCGCCGACCCCGCCGTGCCGCCAGTAGTGCAGGTCGGAGCCGCAGACACCGCCGTAGCGGACGGCGACCTGGGCCTCGCTGGGGCCGGGGTCAGGGACCGGCAGCTCCGTCACCCGCAGGTCACCCCGGCCGTGGATCACACAAGCCAGCATCCGAACAGCCCCCTTCAGAGCACGCTCGTCATCCCGCCGTCGACGTACAGCACCTGTCCGCTCACGAAGTCGGCGGCGGGGGAGGCCAGGAACAGCACCCCGCCCACCAGGTCCTCCGTACGGCCCCAGCGGCCGGCCGGGGTGCGGCGGCGCACCCAGGCGCTGAACTCCTCGTCGTCGACGAGGGGCCGGGTCAGCTCGGTCTCGATATAGCCCGGGCCGAGGCCGTTGACCTGGACGCCGTCCGGGCCCCAGTCGGCGCACATGCCCTTGGTGAGCATCTTCAGCGCGCCCTTGGTGGCCGCGTACGGCGCGATACCGGGGCGCACCACCTCGCTCTGCAGCGAGCAGATGTTGACGATCTTGCCGTGGCCGCGGGCCGTCATGTACCGGGCGGCCTCCCGGCCCACCAGGAACGCGCTGGTCAGGTTGGTGTTCAGGATCCGGTGCCAGTCCGTGTCCGTGAAATCCAGGAGTGGGGCGCGCAGTTGCATGCCCGCGTTGTTGACCAGGATGTCGAGCGGGCCCACCCGCTCCTCGACGTCCGCGATGCCGGCGGCCACGGCCGGGCCGTCGGTCACGTCGAACACGGCCGTACGGGCGCCAGGGATCCCGGCCGCCGCCTCGGCCAGCCGGTCCGGGTCCCGGCCGTTGAGGACCACCCTGCAGCCGGCCTCCGCCAGCCCCCGGGCCAGCGCGAGGCCGATGCCCCGGCTGGACCCGGTGACCAGGGCGGTCCGGCCGCCGATGTCGAAGAGGGGATGAGCCGTCACCGTCGTAGCCCGCCTAGATGATGAGGGAGAGGAGGAGGACCAGGCCGCCCGCGACCACCGAGATGATCGTCTCCATGATCGACCAGGTCTTGACGGTCTGCCCGACGCTCAGCCCGAAGTACTCCTTGACCAGCCAGAACCCGGCGTCGTTGACATGGCTGAAGAAGAGCGAACCGGCGCCGATGGCCAGGACCAGCAGGGCCGTGTGGGCCGTCGACATGTCCGCCGCCAGCGGAGCCACCAGGCCCGCAGCCGAGACGGTCGCCACCGTCGCCGAGCCCGTCGCCAGCCGGATCGCCACCGCGATCAGCCAGGCCAGCAGCAGCGCAGGGATCGACCAGTCCTTGGAGATCTCCAGGATCATCTGGCCGACACCGCAGTCGATCAGCGTCTGCTTGAAGCCACCACCCGCGCCGACGATGAGCAGGATGCCCGCGATGGGCATCAGGCCCTTCTCGACCGTCTGCTGGAGCCGCCCCTTGGAGAACCCGGCCGGTCGGCCCAGCGTGAAGAAGCCGACGATCACGGCCGCGAGCAGGGCGATCAGCGGGGAGCCGATGACGTCGAAGACACGCTGGACGGTGTGGGCGGGGTTGTCGACGACGATGTCCACCAGCGCCTTGGCCAGCATCAGGACCACGGGGAGCAGGATGGTGGCGAGGGTGGCGCCGAAGCCGGGGCGCCGCTCCAGCTCCTCCGAGGGGCGCTGGGGGAGCATCCGGTCGGGGGCCGGGACGTCCACCCAGCGGGCGGCGACCTTGGAGAACAGCGGACCGGCGATGATCACGGTCGGTATGGCGACCAGGACGCCGAGGGCCAGGGTCACGCCCAGGTTGGCGCCGACCGCGTCGATCGCGACCAGCGGGCCGGGGTGCGGCGGCACCAGACCGTGCATCACGGAGAGCCCGGCCAGCGCCGGGATGCCGATGCGCATCAGGGAGTAGTTGCCGCGTTTGGCGACCATCAGCACCACGGGGATCAGCAGCACGATGCCGACCTCGAAGAACAGCGGCAGTCCGATCACGGAGGCGATCAGGACCATCGCCCACGGCATGGCCCGGCCGCCGGCCTTGGCGAGGATGGTGTCGACGATCTGGTCGGCGCCGCCGGAGTCGGCGAGCAGCTTGCCGAGGATCGCGCCGAGGGCGATCAGCACACCGACGCCGGCGACCGTGGAGCCGAGGCCGGTGGTGAAGCTGGTGATGACCTTGTCCAGCGGCGCCCCGGCGAACGCGCCGAGCGCGAGCGAGCCGATGGTCAGCGCCAGGAAGGCGTGAAGCTTGAACTTGGTGATGAGCAGGACGATGACGGCGATGCCCGCAAGGACGGCGATGCCGAGCTGGGCATGTCCGGCCGAGGTGATGGGCGCGACGGTGTCCGCTGCCAGCATCTCGACGCTGAGTCTGGTCACGGGGGTTCCTTGCAGCTACGGGGACAAAGAGGGGAGTGTTACTGCGGGGTGAGGTCGGGCAGCGCGGCCAGCGCCCGCACGGCCCGTGCGGTGATCTCCTCGGGGCCGCCGGTGACGTCCACGGCGACGCCCGGCTCGTCCGCGTCCAGCGGCTGGAGCGTGGCGAACTGGGAGTCCAGCAGCGCGGTCGGCATGAAGTGACCTTGCCGGTGCGACATCCGGTCCTCGATGAGCTTCCGGTCACCGGTGAGGTGCACGAAGACGATGCCCGGGGCGGCGGCGCGGAGCCGGTCCCGGTACGCCCGCTTCAGCGCGGAGCTGCTGACCACCCCGCCCAGCCCCTCCCGCCCGTGCGCCCAGGAGCCGATGGCGTCCAGCCACGGCCACCGGTCGGCGTCCTCGAGCGGGTGGCCGGCCGACATCTTGGCGATGTTGGCCGGCGGGTGGAAGTCGTCGCCCTCGGCGTACGGGACGCCGAGCCGGGCGGCGAGCAGGGGACCGATCGTGGTCTTGCCCGTGCCGGCGACGCCCATCACCACGACGACGTGGGGGGTCCGCATCACTGCCTCGCTGTCTTCCTCGGGATTCCTCAACGAGAGACACCGGTGTACGACATCCGGTGTCGGCCTCACTGAAACCCATTAGGTACGACGAATTCAAGAGTCTGTGACAAATAAGTCTGACTTTTTGGCTGCGTGATCCACTCGGTACGCTGAGTGCATGAGCACCATGGGCCGGGGGCTGCACGGCCGCGTACTGGACAGCCTCGGCCCCGCGATCACCGCCGGCGAGTACCCGCCGGGCAGCGTCCTGCGCACGGACGAACTCGCCCAGCACTTCGAGGTGTCACGCTCCGTGATGCGCGAGGCGGTCCGGGTCCTGGAGTCCATGCACCTGGTCGAGTCCCGCCGCCGGGTCGGCGTGACGGTCCGTCCGAAGGCCGAGTGGAACGTCTACGACCCGCAGGTCATCCGCTGGCGGCTGGCCGGCGCCGACCGCCCCCACCAGCTGCGCTCGCTGACCGTGCTGCGCTCGGCCATCGAGCCGGTGGCCGCGCACCTGGCGGCGAAGAGCGCCACGGCGGAGCAGTGCGCCGAGCTCACCGAGTGCGCGCTCGGCATGGTGGCCAACTCACGCGGCCACCGGCTGGAGCAGTACCTCGTCCACGACATGGCGTTCCACCGGGTGATCCTCAACGCGTCCGGCAACGAGATGTTCGCCCGGCTCGGCGATGTCGTCGCCGAGGTCCTCGCGGGCCGTACCCACCACGAGGTGATGTTCGCGGACCCCGACCCGGCCGCCGTCACCCTCCACATCCAGGTCGCCGAGGCGGTACGGGAGGGCGACGCGGCCCGCGCGGAGCAACTGACCCGCGAGATCACGGTGGGCGCCCTCCAGGAACTGGACATCCTGGCGCCCTAGGACAGGCCTAGGCCAGGAAGTCGCCGTCCAGATACACCCAGGCCCCGTCGACACGCTCGAACCGGCTGAGTTCGTGCAGGGACCCACCCCGGTACGACGCCCGGAACTCCACCGTCCCCGTGGAGTGGAACGCGGACCCGTCACCCGTGCCCAGGATCTCCAGGCCGGTCCAGCGCATCCCCGGGCCGAGGTCGAGCCGCGCGGGCCGCGTCCGTGGATGCCAGGTACGCAACAGGTACGCCGAGTCCTCCACCACGAACGCGCTGTACCGCGACCGCATCAGCGCCTCGGCGGTCGGCGCGGCGGCCCCGGAGTGGTACCGGCCACAGCACTCGTCGTACGACTGCGGCAGACCGCAGGGGCAGGAGGGGTGGTGATCCGGGGCGGAGCCGTGCTGCCGCCGGGACTGCGAGGTACGTCGGGACATGGGATCCAATCCTGAGCGCTCAGAGCCCGCTCCCCTGCACGAGCCGAGGAGGGCGGGACTTCGACCGGGACGCGGCCGCCCCCCTACGCCGACTCGGCGTTGGTGGGCGGCTGCGCCGGACGTGCCGGTACGGCCGGGGTCGGCAGCGCGGGCAGCGCCGCGCCGTGCACCCAGGCGTCGAAGAGGCCGTCCAGCGGCTCGTCCGCGAACCGGTTGACATGCGCCGTGAACATGGCGGTTGTCACGGTGCCGCCCCGGTGCAGCCCCGCCCACGCCCGCAGCATGTGGAAGAACCGCTCGTCGCCGAGTGCGCAGCGGACCGCGTGGATCGTGACCCCGCCGCGCTCGTAGAGCCGGTCGTCGAACATCGCCTTGCGGCCCGGGTCGGCGATCCGGATGTCCTGCGGCAGCCCGGACAGCAACCGGTGTGCCACAGCCGCCAGTTGCTGGGCGCTGCGCCCGCCGGACCGCTCGGACCACAGCCACTCCGCGTATTTGGCGAGCCCCTCGTTCAGCCAGATGTGCCGCCAGTCCGCGATGGACACGCTGTTGCCGAACCACTGGTGCGCCAGCTCGTGCGCCACCAGCCGCTCCGACCCCCGCCCCCCGTCCACGTGGTTGACGCCGAACAGCGACAACCCCTGTGCCTCGACGGGGACATCGAACTCCTCGTCGGTGACGACGACGGCGTACTCCTCGAACGGGTAGGGCCCGAACAGCCGTTGGAACAGATCCATCATGGCGGGCTGCCGTGCGAAGTCCCGTGAGAACTCGGGCAGCAGATGCGCGGGTATGTGCCCGTGCATCGGAATCCCGCCGAAGCCCGGGTCGCCAAGGAGCACCGTCTGGAACTTGCCGATCGCGAGGCCCACCAGATAGCTCGACGTCGGAGCCGCCTGCTCGTACACCCAGGTCGTCGTGGACGCCTTGGTGGTACGGGTGAGCAGCTTGCCGCCGGACACCACCGAGTAGGCCGACGGGCAGGTGAGCGAGATCAGGTAGGACGCCTTGTCGGCCGGCCGGTCGTTGCACGGGAACCAGGAGGGCGCGCCGATCGGCTGGCTCGCCACCAGTGCGCCGTCCGTCAGCTCCTCCCAGCCGATCCCGCCCCAGGGGCTGTTCACCGGCCTGGGGTTGCCCGACCAGTGGATCTCCACGGTGAACGCGGCCCCGGCCCGCAGCGGCTTGGCGGGCTTCACCCGCAGCCTGCCGCCCCGGTGCGTCCAGTGCGGCTGGCGGCCGTCCACCCGGATCCGGCCGATCTTGAAGTCGGCCAGGTTCAGCTGGAACTCGGGCAGCCCCGCCCGGCCCGCTATGGCGTTGATCCGGACCGAGCCGGCCAGTCGGTTGGGGTCGGGCCGGTAGTCCAGCGTGAGCTCATAGCGATGCACCCGGTACCGGGGATCGCCGTTGTCCGGGAAGTACGGGTCCGGACCCACTGACTGCTGCACTGCCACTTCCGTGTTCGCTCCCTGCGCCTTGCTCGAACCGTCCCTCGGTGCACCGATGCCGCCCGCGGCCACCGAACGGCCCGCGCTCAGGGACGCCATGCCTCGATCGGGTTGCCGAGCCAGCGGGTGTCGTCGGGGACCGACTCCGCCGCCATGACGAGCGACGCGGGACCCAGGGTGGTACGGGCCCCGATCGTGCTGCCGGGCAGCACGATCCCGCCAGGACCCAGCGTGGCGCCCTCACGGAGAACCACAGTATCCGTCCGCAAGATCCGGTCGTGGAAGAGGTGAGTCTGCAGGACACAGCCGCGGTTCACGGTGGCCGCGTCCTCCAGGGTCACCAGATCGGTCTCCGGAAGCCAGTAGCTCTCCACCCAGACGCCCTTGCCGATCCGCGCGCCGAGGCCGCGCAACCAGGCCGTCAGCACCGGAGTACCCGGAACCGAGCCGGCCAGCCACGGCACCGCCAGCACCTCGACGAAGGTGTCCGCCAGTTCGTTGCGCCACACGAACGAGCTCCACAGCGGGTGCTCCCCACTGCGGTGCCGCCCGACCAGCAGCCACTTGGCCAGCACCGACACCAGGCCCGCGACCGCACCGGCGGCGAGCAGCACCAGCCCGGACAGCACCGGCGCCCAGGCCCCCAGCGCGCACAGCGCGGCGACCGTGAGCCCGGCCAGCGCCACCGAGCACAGCACCGGCACGATCCTGCACAGCTCCACCAGACCGCGCGCCCACAGCAGCCGCGCGGGGGGCTCGTAGGTGCGGCTCTGGTCGCCGTCCGACGCACTGCGCGGCAGTTTCACCGGCGGCAACCCCAGGTACGACGTGCCCTTCTTGGCCTTCTTCGGCGTCGCCGACAGCACCCCCACCAGACCGCCGTCCGGCACGCTGCGGCCCGGCGCGGTCATCCCGGAGTTCCCGAGGAACGCCCGCCGCCCGATCTCCGCACGCCCGATCCGCATCCAGCCGCCACCGAGCTCGTACGGCGCGGTCAGCGTGTCGTCGGCCAGGAACGCGCCCTCGCCGACCGTCGTCAGGCTCGGCAGCGCGAGCACGGTCGACACCTCGGCTCCCTTGCCGATCCGCATCCCGAGCAGCCGCAGCCACACGGGCGTGACCAGACCGGCGTACAGCGGGAACAGGGTGTCGCGGGAGCGGTCCATCAGCTGGGAGACCGTCCAGGCCTGCCAGCCGATCCGGCTGTGCGTCGGATGCGTGCCGACCCTGAGGCCCAGGCTGAGCAGGCGTACCGCGACCAGGATCAGCAGCGCGTACACGAGCCCGAAGGCCAGCGTGGCCGGGACCAGGGCGCCCGCCGCGCCCCGCAGGGCCTCGGCCAGACCGTCCCCGGGGGCGACGAAACGCCCGGCGACCAGCAGTGCGGCGGCACCCGCCAGCACCGGCAGCGCGCTGAGCGCGAAGCCCGTCAGGCCGTACATCACCCGCCAGTAGGTGCCGCGCTGCGGCCGCTGCTTGGGCCAGTTCCGCTTGGCCTTGCCCAGCTTGACGGCCGGGGCGCCGGCCCAGCGCTGGCCGGTGGGGATCTGCCCGGTGACCGCCGAGCCGGGGGCCACCTCGGCGCGCTTGCCGACGCGGGCGCCCGGGAAGAGGATGCCGCGCGTCCCGACGACCGCGTGGGCGCCGATCCGGACCGGGCCGATCACCAGCCGGTCACCGTCCAGCCAGTGACCGGAAAGGTCCACCTCGGACTCCACGGCCGCGCCGCGCCCCACCCTGAGCAGGCCGGTGACCGGCGGCAGCGAGTGCAGGTCCACCTCGGGACCGATCTTGGCGCCGAGCGCCCGCGCGTACCGCTCCAGCCAGGACCCGGTCAGCGTGGTCGCACCGGTGAACTCGGCCAGCCGCTCCGCCGTCCACAGCCGCAGATGGACCGAGCCACCGCGCGGGTACCGGCCGGGCTTCACGCCCCGCAGCAGCAGCCGCGCGCCACCTGCGGCGATCGCGATCCGGCCGGGCGGGGTGTACAGGACCAGGGCCCCGACGGCGACCAGCCACCAGGGCGCGGTGGGCAGCCAGCCGTAGCCGCCCAGCACATTGCCGAGCGCGGCCAGGGCGACCGTCCAGCGCAGGCCGAGGAGGGTGAAGAGCGGAAGCAGCACCATCAGCTGCACCAGCCGGGCGGCGCGCGGCACGGGCGCGATCGTCCGCTGCGCGCTGTCGTCCTGCGCGGACTCCTCCAGATGGCGGGCCAGCTTGCGCAGCACGGGCTGCTGGTAGATGTCGAGGACGGCCGCGCTCGGGTAGCGGGTGCGCAGCCGGGTGGTGAGCTGGGCGGCGGACAGGCTGCCGCCGCCGATCGCGAAGAAGTCGTCGCAGGCGCCGGTCACCGGGATGCCGAGGACCTCGGTCCACTGCTCGGCGAGCCAGGCCTCGGTGCCGTACAGCTGCTCGGCCTTACCGGCCGTCTCCAGGCCCTCCAGGGGCCAGGGCAGGGCGTTGCGGTCGACCTTGCCCGAGGTACGGGTGGGCAGCTCCTCGACGGGCGCGAGCAGCGGGACGAGGGCTGCGGGCAGCTCAGCGCGCAGCTTCTCGACGGCGGCCGCGTGGTCCCAGCCGTCCTGGGTGACCACATAGCCGACGAGCAGCTGGTTGCCGCCGCGCGCGGTCCGTACGGCCGCCGCGGCGCCGGCGACGCCGGGGAGCGCCTGGAGGGCCGTGTCGACCTCGCCGAGCTCGATACGGCGGCCGCCGAGCTTGATCTGCTCGTCGGCGCGCCCGAGGAACACCAGCCCCTCGCGGTCGGCGCGCACCAGGTCACCGCTGCGGTACGCCCGCTCCCAGCCCAGAGACCGAAGCGGCGCGTACTTCTCCGCGTCCTTCTCGGCGTCGAGGTACCGGGCCAGGCCGACCCCGCCGATCACCAACTGGCCGCTCTCGCCCAGGGAGACGGGCACGCCCGCGTCGTCCACGACGGCGAGCTCCCAGCCGTTCAGGGGCAGCCCGATGCGGATCGGCTCCTCGCCGGTCATCAGTTCGGCACAGGCCACGACGGTGGCCTCGGTCGGCCCGTAGGTGTTCCAGACCTCGCGGCCCTCGGTCACCAGCCGCTGCGCCAGCTCGGGCGGGCAGGCCTCACCGCCGAAGATCAGCAGGCGGACGTCATTGAGTGTCTCGGGCTCCCAGAGCGCGGCCAGGGTCGGCACGGTCGAGACGACGGTGATCTCCTGCTCGACCAGCCAGGGGCCGAGATCGGCGCCGCTGCGGACCTGGGAGCGGGGCACCGGCACCAGGCAGGCGCCGTAGCGCCAGGCCAGCCACATCTCCTCGCAGGAGGCGTCGAAGGCCACCGAGAGACCCGCCATGACCCGGTCGCCCGGGCCGATCGGCTCCTCGGTCAGGAACAGCGCGGCCTCGGCGTCCACGAAGGCCGCGGCGCTGCGGTGGGTGACGGCGACGCCCTTGGGCTTGCCGGTGGAGCCGGAGGTGAAGATGATCCAGGCGTCGTGCTCGGTGCCGGGGCGTCCTGCGGTACGGGCCTCCGCGCGGCGGACATCGATGTGCAGGCCCTCGCCGAGGACGGCCGCGACCTCCGCCTCCCCGAACACCAGCGTGGCCCGCTCGTCCGGGTCCTCGGCGTCCACGGGGACATAGGCGGCACCGGCCGCGAGCACGCCGAGCACGGCGATGTACAGATCGTTGGTCCCGGACGGCACCCGGACGCCCACGCGGTCGCCGAGCCCGATCCCGGCCTCGGCGAGCCGCCGCCGCAGCCGCTCCACCTCGACCGCGAGCGCGCGGTAGGTGAGCTGGGTGCTGCCGTCGTCCAGTGCGAGCTCGTCCGGGTGGGCCCGCACCGTTGCTTCGAATACGTCCACGAGCGTGCGCGGCGACGCTGCCGCTCCCGCCGAGAATCGTGCCGTGTCCCCGAACTCCTCGCGGATCTCTTCGTCGAGCAGGCCGAGAGCACTGCTCTCGTCAATGGCTGCCATCCGGTCCTCGCGTCTCGTTCCCGGAACCTCCGGGGTGCCGGCGGGCCCTCAGGTCTGCCTGGGGTTATCCGGCTCCGGCTAGGTAACAAGCCGGAAATATTAGTACGACGCTAGGTTCCCGTTCATCTTGTGGCCACTTGAAGGCAGCCGTTCGGAGCAGTCGGTTGAATCTTAAGCCATCTCTGACCAGGCCTTCTCCGAGCCTGACGAGAGATGGGACACACAGCGTGAGACGGGCCAACACAGCGTAAGAAACGCCAACACTGCGTGAGGCGGGCCGACTCCACGGGCCCGTCGCCGTGGCGCAGTACGGTCAGGCGGCACTGACCTCGGCCCAGATGGACTTGCCCCAGGGCAGATTGCCCACGCCCCAGCGGCCCGAGCACAGCGCGTCCAGGATCAGCAGACCGCGCCCGCGGTCGCGTTCGACGGAGATGGGCCGCAGCCGGGGATGGTGGTTCAGCGGATCGTGCACCTCGACCCGGGTCCGGGACCCGTCGGTGTCGATGAGGAGACGGACCGGGTCGTCCGGGTCGGTCTCGTAACGCAGGGAGTTGGTGACCAGCTCGCAGGTGACCAGGGCGACGGCGTCGATATGGTCACGGGAGGCGTCCGGGGTGTGATGGGTGATGAAGTCGCTCACGAACATCCGTGCCGCCCTGGCCGACTGGGGCTCGCTCGCCAGTAACAGGACGGGCGACGGGGCGACTTGCAGTGCACGGGTTTCGGTCGTGGTGCTCCGCTGGCGTTCGATCATGTAGATCCCCTCACGGGCATGTCCCAACGCAGGCACGGTAGTTCGCCATGCGAGTGCGGTCACTTTCGTATTTCCCGGATTCATGGTGCCTTCACGGCACAGTCGATAGCAATACGTCCCGCAGGATGTGAAAAATTGCGCACCTCTGCGAGAGACTTGCGGCACAAGCCGGCAGCCGGTGGCGAGGGTTGGGGCGGCACGGCAGACTGTCGGGCAGTTCAGACAGAAGGGGGAAGCCGTGAGCACGCCCACGGTGCGCCGGCGACGGCTCGGTGCGAAGTTGCGCGAGCTGCGCGGCGAACTCACCCTCGACGAGGTGGCGGAGCACTCCGAAGGCGCCTTCGTCTCCTCGAAGCTGTCGCGGATGGAGACCGGCAAGACCGCCCCCAAGGCAGCGGACATCCAGGCGCTGCTCGACCTGTACACCGCACTCGGCCGCGACGTGAGCGACGAACTGCGCGCGGCCCTGATCACACTCACCAAGGAGGGTGGCCGCCGTGACTGGTGGCACTCGTACCGGGGTGTCCTCACACCGGTGTACGAGGACCTGATCAGTCTGGAGGCCGAGGCGGAGACGGTCTCCACCTGGCAGTTGGGAATGATCCCCGGCCTGCTCCAGACCGCCGAGTACGCCCGCGAGATCATCCGGGCGACCGCCATGTCCGAGGCGGTCGAGGCACGGGTCGACGCGCTGGTCGAGGTACGGCTGGCACGCCAGGCCGTCCTCACCCGCGACAGCGATCCGCTGGCGCTCTGGGCGATCATCTCCGAACAGGCCCTGCGCTGCACGACCGAAGATCCCGCCCTGATGTACGAGCAGTTGGGGCGCCTGCTTACGATGGGGCGGCGCCCGAACATCAACATCCAGGTGTTGCGCTCGGACGCCCCCCTGCACGCCGGGCTGACCGGCACCTTCAGCATCCTGGGCTTCGGTCCGCACACGGACCTGGACGTCGTCCACCAGGAAGGGCTGACCTCCGCCCTGTACATCGAGGAACGTGATCGGGTCTCCACGCACCGGGCCGCGTGGCAACGCCTCACGTCTGCCGCCGAGTCCGTCGAGGCGTCGGTGGAACTGATCACCCAGATAAGGAAGAACGAATAGCGAATGAAGCACGTTGACGACGCGTCGACTCTGCCGGTGACCTGGTGGAAGTCCTCGGCGTCCGCATCACAGTCCGACTGCGTGGAATGCGGGATCGTCGACGGGGCGACGGTCGCCGTCCGCGACAGCAAGCGGCCCTGCGGGCCCGCGCTGCTGCTGGGCCGGGCGGCACTCTCCGCGTTCACCTCGGCAGTGACCCCCGGGAACGGCCGAATAGGCCGCCTCGGCTGACCGAACGCCTCCCCGAAAACCAAGAAACCCCTGCTCGGCAGGGGTTTCTTCGTGGTGTCCGAGGGGGGACTTGAACCCCCACGCCCGATAAAGGGCACTAGCACCTCAAGCTAGCGCGTCTGCCATTCCGCCACCCGGACAAGGTGTCTGTCGCGCGGGGTTTCCCTCGCGGCGACGAAGGAAACATTACCAGGCTTTCGGAGGTGGCCGATCACACCCCGTTCCGGCGACGGACGGGCGTGAACGGCGTGTGACGGACCGGGACCGGTCTTGGGCTCGGAGCGGGAAGGGAGAGAGGATGACAGACGAGGACAGGGACCGGCCGGCAGTGACAGCGGAGGGAAGCAGCGTGAGCGAGACGGACACGGCCAGGAGCGTCACCGGCGAGGACGAGGTCGTGGACCTCTGCCGCGAGCTGATCCGCTTCGACACCAGCAACTACGGCGACCACTCCGGGCCGGGCGAGCGCAAGGCCGCCGAGTGGGTGGCCGAGAAGCTCGCCGAGGTCGGGCTGGAACCGGAGATCTTCGAGTCGCATCCGGGCCGCGCCTCGACGGTGGCCCGCATCGAGGGCGCGGACCCGACCCGGCCCGCCCTTCTGATCCACGGCCACCTCGACGTCGTACCGGCAAACGCCGACGACTGGACCCATCACCCGTTCTCCGGCGAGATCGCGGACGGGTGCGTGTGGGGCCGGGGCGCGGTCGACATGAAGGACATGGACGCGATGACCCTGGCGGTCGTACGGGACCGGCTGCGCAGCGGCCGGAAGCCGCCCCGGGACATCGTGCTCGCGTTCCTCGCCGACGAGGAGGCCGGCGGCACCTGGGGAGCCCGGCACCTGGTCGACCACCACCCCGACCTCTTCGAGGGCGTCACCGAGGCGATCAGCGAGGTGGGCGGCTTCTCCTTCACGGTGAACGAGCAGCGGCGGCTCTATCTGATCCAGACGGCCGAGAAGGGCATGCACTGGATGAAGCTGAAGGTGGCCGGCACCGCCGGGCACGGCTCGATGATCCACCGTGACAACGCGATCACCGAGTTGTCGGAGGCCGTGGCCCGGCTCGGCCGGCACCGGTTCCCGGTGCGGGTCACCAAGACCACCCGGGCCTTCCTCGACGAACTGGGCGACGCGCTCGGCACCGAACTGGACCCGGAGGACATGGAGTCGACGCTGGCCCGGCTCGGCGGCATCGCCAAGCTCATCGGCGCGACCCTGAGCAACACCGCCAACCCCACCCAGCTGAACGCCGGTTACAAGGTCAACGTCATCCCCGGCGAGGCCACCGCGCACGTGGACGGCCGCTTCCTGCCCGGCCACGAGGAGGAGTTCCTCGCCGACCTCGACCGGATCCTCGGCCCGAACGTGGTCCGCGAGGACGTGCACTCCGACAAGGCGCTGGAGACGTCCTTCGACGGGGCGCTGGTGGAGGCCATGCAGTCCTCGCTGCTCGCCGAGGACCCCACCGCCAAGGCGATCCCCTACATGCTCTCCGGCGGCACCGACGCCAAGTCCTTCGACGACCTCGGCATCCGCGGCTTCGGCTTCGCACCGCTCAAGCTGCCGCCGGAGCTGGACTTCGCGGGCATGTTCCACGGGGTGGACGAGCGCGTGCCGGTGGACGGTCTGCAGTTCGGTGTGCGGGTGCTTGACCGATTCATCGACGCGTCGTGAAGCCGTGGCTTCAGCTAACCCCGGCTATTCAGTGGAATTGGGCAAGCTGACACCCTGACAGCAGAAAGGTGCCGCTGACCTGCGAGGATGCGAGTGTCTAGGTCGTATCCGGTGCAGGAGTCAGGACACCTTTCTGGTGAGCGAGCGTACAGGGTGGGACCGAGGGCTGTCCGTGGCAGCCGACGGGAAGGGACTGGTCGGGCATGCGGGGGCGGTGCTGCTGCGCAAGCTCGCCGACCGCGTCGGGCTGACGGGCGGGCTGGCACGGGTGCTGCCCTCAAGTACGGCCGCCGGCTGGCGGGAGAGGGCTGGGGTGCTGATCCAACTGGCGGTCGCGATCGTGCTCGGCGCGCGAAGCCTGCTGGAGGCCGAGCATCTCCAGGTCCACCACCGGGGGCTGTTCGGACCTGCGGCCTCGGACTCGACGATGCGCCGGGTGCTGGCCGGACTCGACGAGGACACGCTGCAAAAGATCGCGAAGGTGCGGCGGCGGGTGCGTCGCCATGTGTGGTGCCTGCTTCACCTGCGGCCGGGCGGCTTCCCTTATCTCACCGTCGCCGGACGGCACTTGAAGGGGTGGATCGTCGTGGATCTGGACGCCACGGTCATCACGAGTGCGTCCAAGAAAGTCGGGGCGGCGGCCACGTTCAAGGGCACTTTCGGCTTCCACCCGCTGGCCGGATGGTGCGCGAACACCGGCGAGAGCCTGGCGATGGAGCTGCGCCCCGGCAACGCGGGAGCCAACACCGTGGAGGACCATCTGCGCGTCCTGGCCGCCAGCCTCGGCCAGATCCCGCACTCCTCGCAGGCCAAGCTGCTCATCCGGGTGGACGGGGCGGGCGCCACCCACGGCCTGCTGGAACACCTGGAAGCCCTGAACACCACGCGGCGGACCGTCCGCTACACGGTCGGCTGGAAGATCACGCCCGAGGACGAGGCCGCGATCGCGAAGCTCCCCGAAAGCGTGTGGGAGACCTCGCTCAGGCAGGACGGCTCCCTGCAAGCCGGCTACCACGTCGCCGAGTTGACCGGCGTGAACACCCGGGAGGGCTGGCCGGAGGGCATGCGGCTGATCGTCCGCCGGGTCCGCCCGTCCAGGCGGCAGCTGAAGAAGCTGACCGCCTTCGAGAAGGAGACCGGCTGGCGGTACTCGATCACCGCGACGAACATCCGGCACCTGTGGGGCATCACCGGCTCCCACCAGGTCCAGTTCCTCGACGCCCTGCACCGCGACCACGCCGAGGTCGAAGACCGCGTGCGCACCAACAAGGCGATGGGCCTGCACAACCTCCCGTCCGCGTCGTGGCAGGTCAACACCGGATGGATGCTCGCGGCCAATCTCGCCTGCGACCTGGACGCCTGGCTGAGACTGCTCACCCTGCACGACCAGCACGACCTCGCCGACGCCGAGCCGGACACCATGCGCTTTCGCCTCTACCACCTGCCCGCCCGCCTCGCCCACCACGCCCGGCGCCGCTTCCTGCGCATCGAGCGGACCTGGCCCTGGGCCAAAGCGTTCACCACCAGCTGGGCCAGGCTCACCGAATTCCCGGCCGCCGCCTGACGGCCGGCCCCCCCGACCAGGATCAGGAAGGAGGAGAACCCGCAGCCCCCGGGCCCGTGGAACCCGGCGCACCCCGCGGCGTCACGCGACGGCCCGTCCCCAAACGGCAGAGGACATTACGGGCGAACCGCCGGACCGCTCACCAACCGAACCCCTCTGACGAATCGAGGCTAATCGGGCGGCTGTACGAGATGAACTGAAAAGAGTGAATGCGACGATAAGCTCGTAGCTCCATTACTCCCTCCTCGTTACAGGTAATGCGATCCGCTACTTGGGATCGCATTGCCAACAAGGAGGAATAATGCTCAAGAAGGTCGTCGCTGCTGTGGCTGCCACTGGTGGTCTGGTTCTCGCGGGTGCGGGCCTGGCCGTCGCCGACTCGGGTGCCCAGGGCGCTGCCGTGGGTTCCCCGGGTGTCGTCTCCGGCAACGTGATCCAGGTTCCCGTGCACGTCCCGGTGAACGTCTGCGGCAACACGATCTCGGTGATCGGGCTGCTGAACCCCGCCTTCGGCAACACCTGCATCAACAAGTGACGCCGACTCCCTGAGGGGCGTCTTTCCGTCGGCCCCGGAGCGCGCGCCATGCGCTCCGGGGCCGACCGGTTTTCGCGGGCTCTTTCCGCGAGGAATGCAATGGTCAGGATCCAAGGCAGGGGGGAATTCGGAAATGCGACAGGGCGCCCGCAAGGGCCTCATGACAGTGGCCGCGGCGACCGGTGTGATCGCCGCGGCGGGCGGCTACGCCCACGCCGACTCGGGAGCCATCGGCTCCGCCGCCGACTCACCCGGTGTGCTCTCCGGCAACACCGTGCAGGCGCCGGTGCACGTGCCGGTGAACGTCTGCGGCAACACCGTGAACGTCGTCGGCCTCCTCAACCCGGCGATGGGCAACAAGTGCGCCAACCACGGCGGCGGGGGCAGTGCTTCCGCGGGCCACGGCCACACCGGAGGGCACGGCGGTTCGCACGCCGGGGGCCACACCGCCGGCTCGCCCGGTGTCGGTTCGGGCAACACCGTGCAGGTGCCGATCGACGTTCCGGTCAACGTGTGCGGCAACAGCGTCGACGTCATCGGGATCGGCAACGCCGCCGTGGGCGACGAGTGCGCGAACGAGGGGAGTTCCGGACATTCCGGTGGCTCCGGTGACTGTCACCCCACGCAGCCGCCCGGACACGGGACGCCTCCCGGGCACGGAGGGCACGGCAACCCGCCCGGGAAGCCGGGGCACCCCGGGACTCCGGGCCGGCCGGGCACCCCGGGGCAGCCTGGTCACCCCGGCAATCCCGGCCAGCACCCGGGTATGCCGGGGACGCCGTCCGGTCACTCCGGGGGCCGGACCGTCACGACCGGCACCCACGGCTCCACCCACGTCGCCCCGCTGGGCAGCCCCTCGGTGACCCAGCCCGTCGCGGCCGCGCAGCTCGCGCACACCGGCAGTGACCTGCCGCTGGGTCTCGCGCTCCCGGCGGGCGCCGGCGCGCTGCTCGCGGGCGCGGTGCTCTACCGCAAGGCGCGCGCCTCGGCGTAGCCCACGGATGGTGACGTACCGGCGACGGTGCGTGGAACGGAGCGGGCCCCGTCGATGCGGGGCCCCTTCCGTCATGCGGCCAGTCTCACCATGTGGCACGCACCTGGCGGATGATCCGCCGGCGCAACCGCACCCTGCGGCTGCCGTCACGCATGAGGCTCAGTCGGTCCAACTCCCAGTGTCCGTACTCGGCATGGTCCGTCAGCAGACGCGTCGCCTCCTTGCGGGACACCCCGCGAGGCACGTACACGTCGACAAATTCGTATTCCGGCATCGCATCTATTGTGCGGGCTGGTGCCCGGTACGGATAGCGTCTGCACTATGTCTGATGCTGCGCAGCCCACCGCTGCCGAGGTACGCGCCGCCGCCGAGGCGGTCAAGACCGCGCTCGACCGCCATCTGGCCGCGGTCGAACGCAGGTCGGGGGAGGACGACCCGGCTGTCTACGAGGCGTTCAACCAGCTGGCCGCGGCCGCCGAGGTCTACGACGAGCTGCTCTACGACCGCTACGACGAGGTCACGCCCTTCGAGATCCCCGGTACCGAGGACTCGCTGCCACCGTACGCGGGGCCTGAGGAACCGAACGCGATCAGCGTGCTGATCCGCCGGGACTACGCCGTGGCGGAACCACAGCGGCTGCTGGCGCAGGCCCAGCGGGTCGAGGCCGCGGAGTACGACGACGGCCCCGGCGCGGACCAGGACGCCGCCGGCACGATCCACGGGGCGCTGGGGATCCTGTTCGGCGAGTTCGAACCGGACGAGATCGCCTCCCGGCACAAGGAGTTCGGCCTGGAGGAGGGCGACTCCACGCTGTGGGTGACCGCGGCGGACGAGCAGACCGAGCCCGGCGAGTGGCTGGAGACCCCGTTCGAGGGTGTCGATCCGGAGCGGGTCGTGTGCCGGTTCGACGTCAGCGCGGTGTTCGACGACGAGGACAGCGAGGACACGGAGGACACCGTGGACACGGACGAGGCGGACGACGACCTCGACCTGGATGAGGACGAGGACCTGGAGCCGTTGGACGCCGAGCGCTGACCTTCCGGTCGACCGGCGGTGCCTTGCGGGCGTTGGGCCCGGTAAGGCACCGCCGGTCTGCGGAAGCAGCGGAGAAGAGGGGATGGGTCACGCTTCGGTCGGCGCCGGAACCTGTGTCTTGAGCAGCAGCGGCAGGCGGGTCGTCCGGGGCTTCGGCAGGGCCTCGGCCACCGCCTTCGGCAGGGCCTGTGCCACGCCGTGGACCACCGAAAGATGCCGCTCCGCCCGGCTGAACGCCGTGTACACCCAGGGGCGGCTGAGGGACGGGGCCGCGTCTCCGGGGAGCACCACGACCGCCGCCGGCCAGCGACCGCCCACCGCCTGGTGGGCGGTCAGCGCCCAGCCGTGCCGCACGGCCTGCTCCACCCGCTCCTCCGGTACGACGACGGGCGCGCCCGCGCACGACAGGTGCAGTCCGTCGGCGTCGGCGTTCACCACCTGTCCCGGGACCGTACGGCCCGGCGCGGGGGAGTAGGCGATCCGGTCGCCCGGATCGAAGCCGCCGAAGCGGCCGGGGCCCGGATTGAGCCGTTCCTTGAGGGCGGTGTTGAGGGCGCGGGTGCCGACCGCGCCGCCATGGCCCGGCGTGATCACCACGGTCTCTTCCGCGGGGACGCCGATGGCACGCGGGACCGAGTCGGCGACCAGCTGCACCGTCCGGTGCACCGCCTCGCCCGCGTCCCGCACCGGCACGATCACGATCTCCTTGCCGGGCGCCTCGACCTGGTGGAGCTCACCGGCACCGATCCCCGAGACCAGCTCGCCGAGCGGGCCGGGGTCGGGCGTGCGCGAGGCGATCTGCGGGCACACACGGGCCGCCAGCAGGTCGGCGAAGACCCGCCCGGGGCCCACCGACCACAGCACCGCCGGATCCCCGCTCAGCACCAGCCGGGCCCCGTCGGGCAGCGCCTCCACGAGCATCGCCGCGCCCTCCACGTCCAGCTGGGGCGCGTCCAGCACGATCAGCAGGTCGAGGTCCAGGGCACCCTCCGCGTCCCGGCCCGGTCCCTCGGCGCCGGAGAGCAGACCGGCGACCGTGCCGACGGCTGCCTCGCCGTCCTCCAGCAGGGCCGTCAGACGGCGGTGTCCCTCCGGGGTGTGGGTGGCGGCGAAGGCACGCAGCCCGGCGCTTCGGGCGGTGGTCAGCAGGGCCGCCGGTTCGGTGCGGGCCGCCTCGCCGCCGGTGTGCAGCACCAGGCCGTGTCCGGCGACCGCCGCCGCCAGCTCGGCCGCGCCGCGGGAGGCCGCCGCGGCGGCCTCCTCCCAGGGCGCCGAGGCGTCCTTGGACTGCGAGTTGACCAGCCGGGCCAGTCCGTCGGCGAGGCTCTCCTCGGCCAGCGCGTACCGCTCCAGACCGACCAGGACCCGGACCGGCCGCTCCTCCTCGTCGTCCTCGGGCTCGGGGGCGCCCGGATCCAGGGCGTCCTGGAAGACCAGCGCGTCCCCCTCGGCGACCGCGCTCTGCACGGCCGCCTCCGGGTCGGGCACCGACCGCTGGGCCAGCGCGGCGAGGAGCGCCGGCATCTCCAGCGCGGTGTGCCCGGCCAGGGCGGCCTGCTCCAGGAGCCAGCCGGTCATCGCCCGGCCGCGCCGCTCGTCGTCCGGACCGCACTCCGCGCCGAGCAGCGCCCGCGCGAACCCGTCCGCCTGGTCCGGCCGCACGCCGGTGATCCGGAGCAGCTGCCAGGGGTCATCCCGCAGCAGTATGTCCGCTCCCTCACCGAGCGCGGCGGCGACCTGGGGGGCGAGCGACTCGGGCGCACCGCCTTCGGTCAGCGCCCCTCGTACCGCCGCGACCGTCTCCGCGGCGGGCGCGGCGGCAGGCGCCGGCTGGGGGGCGCGGACGGGCTCCGCGGCGGGTGCCCGGCGCGGGGCGGGCTCCGGGTCGGCGAACACGGTGGCCGTCGGCTTCTCTCCGCTCTCCACCGCCCGGATCGCCGCGAGCAGGTCGGCCGCCTTGCCGCTGAGCTTGGCCCCGGCCTCGACCGGCCCCGCCTTCTCGGCCTTCCGACGCTCGATCCGCTCCCGCTCTACTCGCTGGGCGGCCAACTCGGCCTCGGCCTCGGACAGCTGGGCGGCGCCCGCCGAGTCACCGTCGCCCGAGCCGGACCCACCGGCCTCCGCGTCACCGGCCGCGACGGCGGTGGCGGACTCGCCGCCCTCGACCCTGCCGCTGTCCTCCTCGGCCCCCGTCGTCCCCCCGGCCGTCGCGCCCTCTTCGGCGTCGGCTTCGGCGCCCGGCCCCGTGGTCTCCGGCTCCGTGCTCACAGCGTGCTCCAGTCGTGATCGGGATAGCGGTGCACGGGCGCCGACACGTCGTCGAGCGCCCGGCAGATCTCGTCAGGAAGACTAAGCGCCTCCACTGACAACGCCCCCGTGAGCTGCTGCGCGTTGCGCGCGCCGACGATCGGCGCGGCCACGCCCGGCCGGTCCCGCACCCAGGCGAGCGCCACCTGGAGCGGTGTCACCGCGAGCCCGTCCGCCGCGGTCTGCACCGCGTCCACGATCCGGGTCGCGGTGTCGTCGAGATACGGCGCGACGAACGGCGCCAGATGCTCGGAGGCGCCTCTGGAGTCCGGGGGAGTGGAGTGGCGGTACTTCGCGGTCAGCACGCCCCGGCCCAGCGGCGAGGACGGCAGCAGGCCGATGCCCAGGTCCAGCGCGGCCGGCAGCACCTCGCGCTCCACGCCCCGCTGGAGCAGCGAGTACTCCAGCTGTGTGCTGGCCAGCCGGGTGCGGGTGCCCGGCGCCGCGAGCTGCCAGGTCGCCGCCTTCGCGAGCTGCCAGCCGCAGAAGTTGGAGATCCCGGCGTACCGGGCGCGGCCACTGCTGACGGCCAGGTCGAGGGCCTGGAGGGTCTCCTCCAACGGGGTGTCCGGGTCGTAGGCGTGCACGTGCCAGACGTCGACGTAGTCGGTGCCGAGGCGGGCGAGGGAGGCGTCGAGCGCGGCGAGCAGATGGCCGCGCGAGCCGTCGAAACGGCGGTCGGGGTCGGGAACGCTGCCGGCCTTCGTCGAGATGACCAGGTCCCGGCGTGGCACCAGCCCTTCTATGAGCTGTCCGAGCAGGTACTCGGCCTCTCCGTCGCCGTACACGTCCGCGGTGTCGACGAGGGTTCCGCCGGCCTCCCAGAACGCCTTCAGCATGTCCGCGGCGTCGTGCTCGTCGACGTCCCGGCCCCAGGTGAGGGTGCCTAGCCCGATCCGGGACACGCGCAGGCCGGTACGGCCGAGATGCCTCTGCTCCATGTCCGCGAGATTACTGGCCACAGTTGGTGCGTTGGGTTGCCTGTGGATAACCATCGGCACGTGCCCGCGCCCCTGGTCGGCCGCGGTCCCGCGCTGCCGGGGTGGGTCCCGTCACGCTATCGTCTCCGCAACAGCGACGTTACTGATCGGTAAGGGGATCGGCCATGAAGCTCGGGATCAACCTCGGCTACTGGGGTGCCGGGATGGACGGGGACAATCTGGCCGTGGCGCAGGAGGCCGAGCGGCTCGGGTACGCCGTCTGCTGGGCCGCCGAGGCCTACGGCTCCGACGCCGCCACCGTGCTCAGCTGGGTCGCCGCCCAGACCGAGCGCATCGACGTGGGCTCGGCCATCTTCCAGATCCCGGCCCGCCAGCCCGCGATGACCGCGATGACCGCAGCGACCCTGGACTCCCTCTCCGGCGGCCGCTTCCGGCTCGGCCTCGGCGTCTCCGGGCCGCAGGTCTCCGAGGGCTGGTACGGCGTCAAGTTCGACAAGCCGCTCTCCCGCACCCGCGAGTACGTGGAGATCGTGCGCAGGGCGATGAGCCGCGAGCGGCTGTCGTACGAGGGCGAGCACTGGACGCTGCCGCTGCCGGGCGGGCCCGGCAAGCCGATCAAGCTGACCGTGCACCCCGAGCGCGAGCACATCCCGGTCTACGTCGCCGCCATCGGGCCGAAGAACCTGGAGCAGACCGGCGAGATCGCCGACGGCGCGCTGCTCATCTTCCCCTCCGCCGAGCACCTGGAGGAGACGGCCGTCAAGTACCTGCGCGCGGGGCGGGAGAAGGCCGGCCAGACCCTCGACGGGTTCGACATCTGCCCGACGCTGCCGCTCGCCGTCGGCGACGACAAGGACGTGGCCACGCTCGCCGACACCTTCCGGCCGTACACCGCGCTGTACGTCGGCGGCATGGGCAGCCGCAAGCAGAACTTCTACAACCAGCTCGCCCAGCGCATGGGGTACGAGCAGGAGGCCGCCGACATCCAGGACAAGTACCTGTCCGGGGACAAGAACGGGGCCGCGGCCGCCGTTCCGCACGACCTGATCGACAAGACCACGCTGCTGGGGTCCGTGGACCGGATCGCCGACCGGATGAAGGCCTATGCGGCCGCCGGGGTCACCACGCTGTCCCTCGCGCCCGCCGGCTTCGCCCTGGACGAGCGGCTCGCCTCGCTGCGGGCCGGCGCCGAGGCCCTGGAGCGCGCCGGGCTCGCGTAGGCCGCCTCGGCGGGCGAAGTCCGCGGCCGTGGTGGGGGCTCGGGGGTCTTCCCCGCCACGGCCGTCAGGCGGAACAACGCGCCCGCGCCCGCGCGGTTACGCCCCCGACGTGACCCAGGTGCTCCTCCTTTCGCCCGAGCTCGCCCGCACAGCTGTTGCCACGATCCGGATGCGGCATTTGACCCGCAAAGATGCTCCATCGCGGCCAGTGGGGAGGCGCAGGGCGGCTGGGAGAACGCGCGGGTCGCCGCGCTGGTGCCGCAGGGCGAACGCGACCTCGTCCCCAAGATCACCCGCCATGGCGCCGACGAGGACACCGACTACACGATGCTCCTGGAAAGGCACGGCATCGGGCTCGCCCACGACAAGCTCAGGGGCGACCGCCCGCTCACCGTGCAGGACATCGTCACCTACCTCGCCCACAGCAGGGTCACCGAGCAGCGCGCCTCGGAACAGATGGAGTTGCTGCGCAGGCACTTCGCCGACCACCCGGACATCGGCCGCGCGGTACGGATGATCTCCGACGACGAGAGCAACCACCTCGCCTACTGCCACGAGGAACTGCTGCGGTTCGCCGCCGCCGGGCACGGCCGCGCCATCCAGCGCACACTCCGCGCATGCGCGCTCGCCGAGATCCGCATCTACCGGGACGTCAGCCTCGCCGTCATGGCCCACATTGGCCGCATCCTCGGCCGGCCGAAGGGCAGGTCCGCGCTGCTCGCGTTCGGCATCCACGCCGTCTACGCCTACGAGCGGGCCGTCGGCTGGCGCCGTATGGTCTCGCTGCGGATGCCGGAGCACACGAACGCCCCGGGCGGCCCCGCGGCCCCCGCCCCCGAGTTCGCCTAGCGCCGGCCCGACGCCAACCTCACATCCAGCCGCGGCGCTTGAACAGCCGGTACAGCACCATCTCCAGGACGGCCATGATCGCGATCACCGCGGGGTACGACCAGATCCAGTGCAGCTCGGGCATGTGGTCGAAGTTCATGCCGTAGATCCCCGCGATCATCGTGGGGACCGCCGCCATGGCCGCCCACGCGGAGATCTTCCGCATGTCGTCGTTCTGCCGCACGCTCATCTGTGCGAGATGGGCGCTGAGGACGTCCGAGACCAGCCGGTCCAGACCCTCCACGCTCTCGTTCACCCGCTGGAGGTGGTCGTTGACGTCCCGGAAGAACGGGCGGGCCTCCTCGTGCACGAAGGGCACCGTCGTACCGCCGTACGGGCCCGTTCCCGCCAGCTTCGTCGTGGGCAGGGCCAGCGGCACGGTCGCCCGGCGGAACTCCAGGATCTGCCGCTTGAAGCCGTAGATCCGCGACGCGGTGTGCCGGGAGCTCCCGCCGATCGGCGAGAACACCTCGGCCTCCAGCTCCTCCAGGTCGTTCTGCAGCTCGGTCGCGACCTCCAGGTAGCTGTCGACGATCGCGTCGGAGATCGAGTACAGCACCCCCGTCGGCCCGTGCTTGAGCAGATCGTGCTGCTCCTCCAGATGCCGCCGGATGTCCCCGAGCGGCGAGGGCGTCCCGTGGCGCACGGTGACCACGAAGGAGTCCCCGATGAAGATCATCAGCTCGCCGGAGGTCACCGTGTCGCTCTTCGGCTCGTACGTCACCGGCTTCAGTACGACGAACAGCGAGTCGTCGTACACCTCCAGTTTGGGCCGCTGGTGGGCGGTCAGGGCGTCCTCGACGGCCAGCGGATGCAGCCCGAACTCGTCTGTGACCAGGCTGAACTCGTGCTCCGTCGGCTCGTACAGGCCGATCCAGAGAAAGCTGTTGCCACGCGCGCGCGCCTCCGCGAGGGCGTCGGAGAAGTCCTGGGGGGTCTCCGTCCGCTCCCCGTCCCGGTAGATGGCACAGTCGACGATCACTGAGAGTATTCTCCCGTCGCCCGGTCCGCACCGCATTCCGGCGTACGCCTACCCTGGGCCGCATGCCCACGCTGATCCTCGTAAGGCACGGACGGTCCACCGCCAACACCTCCGGGCTGCTCGCCGGCTGGACGCCCGGCGTCGCCCTCGACGAGCGCGGGGCCGCCCAGGCCGCCGCGCTGCCCGGCCGGCTCGCCGGGCTGCCGATCTCGGAGGTCGTCGCCAGCCCTCTGCAGCGCTGCCAGGAGACGATCCGCCCTCTGCTGGAGGCCCACCCCGAACTCACCGCCCACAGCGACGAGCGGATCGGGGAGGCCCACTACGGCGACTGGTCCGGCCGCAAGCTCGCCGAGCTCAAGGACGAGCCGCTGATGGAGGTGGTGCAGGCGCACCCGTCGGCGGCCGCCTTCCCGGGCGGGGAGTCCATGCGGGCCATGCAGACCCGCGCCGCCGAGGCCGTTCGCGAGTGGAACGCGCGCGTGGAGCGCGACCACGGCGCCGACGCCGTCTACCTCATGTGCTCGCACGGCGACATCATCAAGTCGCTCGTCGCGGACGCGCTCGGTATGCATCTCGACCTCTTCCAGCGGATCTCCGTCGAACCGTGTTCCATCACCGCGATCCGTTACACCCGTCTCAGGCCGTTTCTCGTTCGTCTCGGGGACACCGGGGATTTCGCCTCCCTTGCCCCCCGCGAGGAACCTCCCGGGGAAGACGCCCCGGTCGGTGGCGGTGCCGGCGCGCCGTGATCGTCAGCCGCAGTAGGGTGAAGCGATCCACGTAGTCGCCGACCGACGCCCCGCACGGTCAGTCGCCCTTCCGATCCCACGCACTCTCGATTCCCATGGAGACAGGACGTGTCCCGTCAGGTGTTCCTCTACGATCCGCCGGACCGCTTCGTGGCGGGCACGGTCGGACTGCCCGGACGCCGTACGTTCTTCCTCCAGGCCACGGCCGGCCCCCGGACGACCAGCGTGGCCCTGGAGAAGACCCAGGTCGCCGCGCTCGCCGAACGCATGGACGAGCTCCTCGACGAGGTCGTACGGCGCAGCGGCGGCAACGCGGCCGTCCCCGCCGTCGCGCCCACCGAGATCGCCGACAGCGGCCCGCTGGACGCCCCCATCGAGGAGGAGTTCCGCGTCGGCACCATGGCGCTCGCCTGGGACGGCGAGGAAGAGCGCATGATCGTCGAGGCGCAGGCCCTCGTGGAACTGGACGCCGACTCCGAGGAGGACCTCGCCGAGGCCGAGGAGCGGCTCCTCCAGGACGAGGAGAACGGGCCCCCGATGCTGCGGGTCCGGCTGACCGGCGCGCAGGCCAGGGCCTTCGCCAAGCGCGCCCTCGACGTCGTCAACGCCGGGCGGCCGCCGTGCCCGCTGTGCAGCCTCCCGCTCGACCCGGAAGGACACGTATGTCCGCGCCAGAACGGATACCGCCGCGGAGCGTGACCGCCGCCGAGCTGCTCGCCCACGGTGAGCTGAAGGTACGCGGCCGCATCCGCGACGCCTCCAACGCGGCACTGTTCTGCACGGTCGCGCACGACGGCGAGGAGGCCTCCTGCGTCTACAAGCCGGTCGCCGGGGAACGCCCGCTGTGGGACTTCCCCGACGGCACCCTCGCGCAGCGCGAGGTCGCCGCCTACGAGGTCTCCGCGGCCACCGGCTGGGACCTGGTCCCGCCCACCGTGCTGCGCGACGGGCCCTACGGCGAGGGCATGTGCCAGCTGTGGATCGACGTCGACCCCGAGGGCGCCGACCTGCTCGCCCTGGTCGACGCGGAGGAGCCGGAACCCGGCTGGAAGGCGATCGGGTTCGCCGAGGTCGGCGAGGGAAAGACCGCGCTCCTCGTGCACGCCGACGACGAACGGCTGCGCCGGCTCGCCGTTCTCGACGCCGTGATCAACAACGCCGACCGCAAGGGCGGCCATCTGCTGCCCACCGCCGACGGACGGCTGTACGGCATCGACCACGGGGTCACCTTCAACGTCGACAACAAGCTGCGCACCCTGCTGTGGGGGTGGGCGGGGGAGTCGCTCACCGGTGAGGCCGTGGAGGCCCTCAAGGGGCTCCGTGAGGGGCTCGGCGGGGCGCTGGGGGCCCGGCTGGCCGAGCTGATCACCCCAGCCGAACTCGATGCCACGCGCGCGCGTGTCGACGCGCTGCTCACCGCCGGAAAGCACCCGGAGCCGAGCGGTGAGTGGCCGGCCATCCCCTGGCCACCCGTGTAACCGGCCCGCAGCACATCGCGGGCGCAAGATCAAGAGTGCCTTCCCGGCCATCCGGACCGGTCCGGTTCGTATACCGAACTCGGGTCCGGTTACGCTCATGTACATGCATGCCTGGCCCGCTTCCGAGGTCCCCGCCCTGCCTGGTCAGGGTCGCGACCTGAGGATCCACGACACCGCGACCGGCGGTCTGGTCACCCTTGACCCCGGTCCCGTCGCCCGTATCTATGTCTGCGGCATCACGCCGTACGACGCGACCCACATGGGGCACGCGGCGACCTACAACGCGTTCGACCTGGTTCAGCGCGTGTGGCTCGACACCAAGCGGCAGGTGCACTACGTCCAGAACGTGACGGACGTCGACGACCCGCTCCTGGAACGCGCCGTGCGCGACGGCGTCGACTGGGTCGCCCTCGCCGAGAAGGAGACCACCCTCTTCCGCGAGGACATGACCGCCCTGCGGATGCTGCCGCCGCAGCACTACATAGGCGCGGTCGAGGCCATACCCGGCATCGTGCCGCTGGTCGAGCGGTTGCGCGACCTCGGCGCCGCCTACGAACTCGAAGGCGACACCTACTTCTCGGTCGAGTCCGACCCCGACTTCGGCAAGGTCTCGAACCTCGACGCCGCCGCCATGCGGCTGCTGTCCGCCGAGCGCGGCGGCGACCCGGACCGCCCCGGCAAGAAGAACCCCCTCGACCCGATGCTGTGGATGGCCGCCCGCGAGGGCGAACCCAGCTGGGACGGCGGCTCCCTCGGCGCCGGCCGGCCGGGCTGGCACATCGAGTGCGTGGCCATCGCTCTCGACCACCTCGGCATGACCTTCGACGTCCAGGGGGGCGGCTCCGACCTCGCCTTCCCGCACCACGAGATGGGCGCCTCGCACGCCCAGGTGCTCACCGGCGAGTTCCCGATGGCCAAGGCGTACGTCCACGCCGGCATGGTCGGCCTCGACGGCGAGAAGATGTCCAAGTCCAAGGGAAACCTGGTCTTCGTCTCCCGGCTGCGGCGCGACGGCGTCGACCCGGCCGCCATCCGCCTCTCCCTGCTCTCCCACCACTACCGCTCCGACTGGGAGTGGACCGACCAGGTCCTCGCGGACGCGGTGTCCCGCCTGGACCGCTGGCGAGCGGCGGTCTCCCGCCCGGACGGCCCGCCGGCGGAGGCCTTGGTGGAGGAGATCCGCGAGGCCCTGTCCAACGACCTGGACGCTCCGGCTGCGCTGGCCGCGGTGGACCGCTGGGCGGCGCTCCAGCACGACCAGGGCGGTACGGACACGGGCGCACCCGGGGTCGTATCGCGAGCGGTGGACGCGCTGCTGGGCGTGGCCCTTTAAAACAGACGCCGGCACCCCGCGCCTCCGCTTGGGGGCGCGGGGAACTGCGCGACCAGCCACAACCCACCCGCAGGCGCGTCTCGACGCGTACCCCCCTGTCGACCCCTGCGGCCGACGCGATTCATGTGATGGGCCATTACGGTCAGTTGACCGAACGGACCGGCCAACTGTTTGCCGGTCCCCACGCGCAAGGCACCCCGTGGCCCACCCCGTGAGCCGACGCCGACTGCTCGGCATCGGCACGGCAACTCTCGGCGCCTTCGCCATAGGCACCCGCGCAGACGCGGGCCCCTGCCCCACCTCCCTTCCCCTCCCGAACCGAACGGCTGGCAGCCGGAAGGCATCGCCATCGGCGCCGCCCCCTACGCCTACCTCGGCTCCCTCACCGACGGCTCCATCTACCGCGCCGACCTGCGCACCGGCACCGGAAAGGTGATCTCCACCGGCCCCGGCACCCCCGCCGTCGGCCTCGAACTCGACGCCCGCGGGCGGCTGTATCTGCCCAACGCACGCTTCACGACCACGCCGACACCCGGCACTACGTACTCCGTCACCGCGGTCGACGCCTGAGACAGGACATGAAGAAGGGCGGTACGCACCGCGCGTACCGCCCTCGTTCGGACTCGTTCAGTCCTCGGACGTGTCCTCGCCGTCCGGGCCGGGATCCCCGCCGGAGTCCGTGGAATCGTCGGGGTCCGCGGGATTCCCCGTGTTCCCGGGCGTGTCGGGCTTCGGGGGTCTGGGCGGCCGGGTCTTGCCGCTCGGGTTGTCCCGCAGGTACGACGCGCTGTCCGTGCCGTCCGCCGTGGCGTGGCCGCCGGGCGGGTTCACATCCCGGCGCCTCAGATAGCGCTCGAACTCACGGGCGATCGCCTCGCCCGACGCCTCCGGCAGCTCGGCGGTGTCCCGGGCCTCCTCGAGCGTCTGTACGTACTCCGCGACCTCGGTGTCCTCGGCGGCCAGCTGGTCCACGCCGACCTGCCAGGCACGCGCGTCCTCGGGCAGCTCGCCCAGCGGGATCCGCAGGTCGAGCAGGTCCTCCAGACGGTTCAGCAGCGCCAGCGTGGCCTTCGGGTTGGGCGGCTGGGAGACGTAGTGCGGGACGGCCGCCCAGAGCGAGACCGCCGGGACGCCCGCGTGGGTGCAGGCCTCCTGGAGGACGCCGACGATGCCCGTCGGACCCTCGTACTTGGTCTCCTCCAGGTCCATCCGCTGGGCCAGGTCCGAGTCGGACGTGACCCCGCTGACCGGCACCGGACGCGTGTGCGGGGTGTCACCGAGCAGGGCACCCAGGATGACCACCAGCTCCACGCCCAGCTCATGGGCGAAGCCGAGCAGCTCGTTGCAGAACGAGCGCCAGCGCATGGACGGCTCGATGCCCCTCACCAGCACCAGGTCGCGCGGCTTGTCGCCGCCGACCCGGACCACGGACAGCCGTGTCGTCGGCCATGTGATCTTTCGCACGCCGGCGTCCATCCACACCGTGGGGCGGTTCACCTGGAAGTCGTAGTAGTCCTCGGCGTCCAGCGCCGCGAACACCTCGCCCTTCCACTCCCGCTCCAGATGCGCGACCGCGGTGGAGGCGGCGTCGCCGGCATCGTTCCAGCCTTCGAACGCGGCCACCATGACTGGGTCGATCAGCTCGGGAACCCCCTCCAGCTCGATCACCCAGCGCCTCCTTCCGACGTACCCTCGCGTACGCCCCAACCTTACGGCGTCTGGCGGGGGCGCCCGCAGCCCCCTTGCACGGGGGAGTGAACGGATCACTGCCCCGTTCGCCGCCCTCGAACACCCCGTTTCGGCGAGGAACCGGCCACGGGCAGTAAGCGCTTCACAGACTGCTGCGCAGCCACTGCTCCACGCTCGCGATGTGCACGGTCGCCCAGGAGCGGGCCGCCTCCGCGTCCCGGTCGCGCAGCGCGGCCAGGATCGCGCGGTGCTCGCGCAGGGTCCGGGCGACCGCGTCCTCCTGGGTGAGTCCGCGCCAGATCCGGGCCCGGGTGGTCGGCCCGGACAGCCCGTCAAGGAGCGAGCAGAGCACCGAGTTCCCGGAACTCTGCACGATGCCCCGGTGGAACTCCAGGTCGCAGGCGACCAGCTCCTCCACCGAGGGCGCGGCACCCAGCGCGTCCAACTGGGCGTCCAGCGCGCCCAGTTGCTGCTCGCTGATCCGGGAGGCGGCCATCGCGGTCGCGGCCGGCTCCAGGATCCGGCGCACCGCCAGGAACTCCAGCACCGTGTCGTCGCGATGGAAGTCGACGACGAAGCTCATCGCCTCCAGGAGCAACTGCGGGTCCAGGCTGGTGACATAAGTACCGTCGCCCTGTCGTACGTCCAGGATCCGGATCAGCGACAGGGCCCGCACCGCCTCCCGCAACGAGTTGCGGGACAGGCCGAGTTCGGCGGCGAGTTCGCTCTCCTTCGGCAACCGGTCACCGGGGCGCAGCGCACCGGAGACGATCATGTCCTTGATCTTCTCGATCGCCTCATCGGTGACTGCCATACCGGCCTCCTTGTGGCTTAGACATCCGATGTCTCAGCCACATTATGCGGCCTGGTCAGGCAGGGGCAGACCGTGGTGCCGGGCACCGGCCGGGACCGGTGAGCGCCCCGCTGTCCTCCGCCGGCAGGCGCAGCGCCTCCAGGGACACCACCGCCCCGCGCTCGACACCGGCCGCGACGACGTCCCGGCGCGGGTTGTACCCGCCGGTGGCCCGGGCGTCGACCAGTTCGTCGGCGTTGACCCCGTCGACGATCACGGCCCCGCCCGCGACCAGCCCGCGCGGCGAGGCCGTCACCAGCGGCGCGGACAGCTCCATCTCGATCGCGGCGAGCCCCGCGCCCCGGTAGGAGAACAGCGGCAGCAGACCCGGCTGGAAGGCCGCCCGCGTCCACACCACACCCCGGTGGTGCGGCGCGCACGCCTGCCGCGCGGCCCGCTGGAGCGCGAACACCGCCTCCGGCGAGGAGTACGCCGGATACTCGGGCGGCAGCAACTGCTGGGGCACCCCGTCGTCCCGCACGGCCGCCTCCGCGATGACCAGGTCACCGTCCCCGATCCCGGGCTTCATCGCCCCAGCCGTACCGAACCGCAGAAAGGTGGTCACCCCCGCGTCGGCCATCTCCTGGAACAGCAGGATCGCCCCCGGGGCCCCACCCCGTGCGAGGCCACCGCCACCAGCAGCCCCTGCCGACTCCCGCCGAACACCCGGTACTCGCGGTGGTACGACACCTCCTCGGCACCGTCGAGCAGCGCGGCCACCGCCGCCGCCCGTGCCGGGTCCCCGACCACGATCGCGTGGGCCGGCAGCCCCGGCACTGACAACGGGCGCGCGAAGGGGGCGGCTCCCTAGGGGAGAGGAGCCACCCCCTCGCAGACCCGGCCCCGGTACGGCGGGGCCGGGGCTCCAGCGGCTACCGGACCGGTCAGGGGACCCGGCGCGCCGCCCGTATCTCGTCCGCCTCGCGGCGGGTCACTTCTTGTCGAGCAGGTCCTGGACCCTGGCCCTGACGTCGTCCGTGGCCAGACCGCGGATCGTCAGGGTCGTCCGCCGGCGCAGCACGTCGTCCGTGGTCTCGGCCCACTCGTTGTCCCGGGCCCAGACGACCTGCGCCCAGATCTCCGGGGCGTCCGGGTGGACACGCTGGGCCAGCTCCGGGTGCTCGTTGGCGAGCCGGGCTATGTCGAAGGCCAGCGAACCGTAGTGGGTGGCCAGGTGCTTCGCCGTGTCGGCGGCCATGCGCGGGCCGGGGGCCGGGTTGTCCACCAGCAGACGGTGGGCGACGGCGCGCGGGTTGGCGACACCGGGCAGCGGCAGCTTCTTCGGCAGCGAGGAGATCGGCTCGAAGTCGTCGCCCAGCGGGTGGCCCGGCAGCGCCTCCAGCTTCTCCATCACCGTACGGCCGATGTGCCGGAAGGTGGTCCACTTGCCGCCCGCGACCGACAGCATGCCGCCGCGGCCCTCCGTGACGACCGTCTCACGCTTGGCCTTCGCCGTGTCGCCGGGACCGCCCGGCAGCACCCGCAGGCCCGCGAAGGCATAGGTGATCAGATCACGCTGGAGCTGCTGGTCCCGCACCGAGAACGCGGCCTCGTCCAGGATCTGGGCGATGTCCTTCTCGGTGACGGCGACATCCGCCGGGTCGCCCTCGAACTCCTCGTCGGTCGTACCGAGCAGGAGCATGTCCTCCCAGGGGAGGGCGAAGGTGATCCGGTACTTGTCGATGGGGGTGGCCAGCGCGGCCTTCCACGGGGCCGTCCGCTTCAGGACCAGGTGCGCGCCCTTCGAGAGACGGATGGACGGGGCCGCGTTCGGGTCCTCCATCCGGCGCAGGTGGTCGACCCAGGGGCCGGTCGCGTTGAGCACCAGACGGGCGTTGACGCCGAACTCCTCGCCGGAGACCGCGTCCTTCAGGTCGGCGCCGGTCACCCGGCCCCTGGTGAAGCGCAGACCGGTGACCTGGGCGTGGTTGAGGACGACCGCGCCCGCCTCGACGGCCGCGCGGACCGTCATCAGCGCCATGCGCGCGTCGTTCATCTGGTCGTCGCCGTACACGGCCACGGCCTTGAGGTTCTCGGTGCGCAGCTCCGGCACGTCCCGCTGCGCCCGCGCGGGCGAGAGCAGGTGGCCGACGCCGTCACCGAACGCGGAGAGCGCGGAGTAGGCGAACACGCCCGCCCCGAGCTTCGCCGCGCCGTGCGGACCGCCCTTGTACACGGGGAGGTAGAACGTGAGCGGGTTCGCCAGGTGGGGGGCCACCTGGCGGGAGACCGCACGGCGTTCGAAGTGGTTCTCCGCCACCAGCTTCACCGCGCCGGTCTGCAGATAGCGCAGACCGCCGTGGAGGAGCTTGGAGGAGGCGGAGGAGGTGGCGCCGGCGAAGTCGCCGGCGTCGACCAGGGCCACCCTGAGGCCGGACTGCGCGGCGTGCCAGGCGGTGGAGATGCCCAGGATGCCGCCGCCGATCACGAGAAGGTCGTACGACGCCTTGGAGAGCTGCTCCCTGGTCTCGGCCCGGCTCGGAAGCGAGCCGGAGGCCGGGTGCGTCCCCAGGGCAGGCACGGACTGCAGGGTGGACTGACTGGTCATGTCGGGTTCTTACTCCTCGTCAGAGCTCGATCGTGAGAGCGCGCTCGCTCTCGTCAGCTCTCGTCGTCGATCCAGCCCATGGTCCGGTCGACGGCCTTGAGCCAGTTCTTGTACTCACGGTCGCGGGTCTCCGCGTCCATCTGGGGGGTCCACTCGGCGGCCCGGCGCCAGTTGGCGCGCAGTTCGTCGGTGCTGGACCAGAAGCCGACGGCGAGGCCGGCGGCGTAGGCGGCGCCGAGGCAGGTGGTCTCGGCGACCATCGGGCGCACCACCGGTGCGTCCAGGACGTCCGCGAGGGTCTGCATCAGCAGGTTGTTGGAGGTCATGCCACCGTCGACCTTGAGCGCGATCAGCTCGTCGCCGGAGTCCTTGACCATGGCGTCGGCGATCTCGCGGGTCTGCCAGGCGGTGGCCTCCAGGACCGCGCGGGCCAGGTGCGCCTTGGTGACGTACCGGGTGAGGCCGGCGATCACACCGCGGGCGTCGGAGCGCCAGTGCGGGGCGAACAGACCGGAGAAGGCCGGCACGAAGTAGGCGCCGCCGTTGTCCTCGACCGAGAGCGCGAGCGTCTCGATCTCGGCCGCGGTGGAGATCAGGCCCATCTGGTCGCGCATCCACTGCACCAGCGAGCCGGTGACGGCGATCGAGCCCTCGAGCGCGTAGACCGTCGGCTGGTCGCCGATCTTGTAGCCGACCGTGGTCAGCAGGCCCGCGTAGGAGTTGATGATCTTGTCACCGGTGTTCATCACCATGAAGGTGCCGGTGCCGTAGGTGGACTTGGTCTCGCCCTCGGAGAAGCAGGTCTGGCCGAACAGGGCCGCCTGCTGGTCGCCGAGCGCGGAGGCGACCGGGATGCCACCGAGCAGCTCGCCCAGCGGTCCGCCGGTGACCTCGCCGTAGATCTCGGCGGAGGAGCGGATCTCGGGCAGGATCTGCAGCGGCACACCGATGGACTCGGCGATCTTCGGGTCCCACTGCATCGTGTGCAGGTTCATCAACATGGTGCGGGAGGCGTTGGTGACGTCGGTGACGTGTCGGCCGCCGTCGACACCGCCGGTCAGGTTCCAGATGACCCAGGAGTCCATGGTGCCGAAGAGGATGTCGCCCGCCTGGGCGCGCTCCTTGAGGCCGTCGACGTTGTCGAGCAGCCAGCGGGCCTTGGGACCGGCGAAGTAGGAGGCCAGCGGCAGGCCGGTCTCACGGCGGAAGCGGTCCTGGCCGACGTTGCGGCCGAGCTCCCGGCAGAGGGCGTCGGTGCGGGTGTCCTGCCAGACGATGGCGTTGTGGACGGGCTCACCGGTGTTCTTGTCCCACAGCACGGTGGTCTCGCGCTGGTTGGTGATGCCGATGGCCTTGATGTCGTCGCGGGTGATGCCGGCCTTCTGGATGGCTCCGGCGACGACTTCCTGGACGTTGGTCCAGATCTCGTTGGCGTTGTGCTCGACCCAGCCCGGCTTGGGGAAGATCTGCTCGTGCTCCTTCTGGTCGACCGAGACGATACGGCCGTCCTTGTCGAAGACGATGCAGCGGCTGGAGGTCGTGCCCTGGTCGATCGCGGCGATGAAGGGGCCTGCGGTGTGGGCGTCGGTCACTGTGTGCTCCTCGAAGATCCGTGGTGTGAGGCGGTACGTCTGCTGCTTCGGCGGAGGTCTGCCGGCAGCGGAGGCCTGCTTCTAGGCGAAGGCGACGTTGTAGATGCCTGCGGCTATCGCTCCGCCGACCAGCGGGCCGACCACCGGGATCCAGGCGTAGCTCCAGTCGGAACCGCCCTTGTTGGGCAGGGGGAGCAGCGCGTGCACGATACGCGGGCCGAGGTCACGGGCCGGGTTGATCGCGTAACCCGTCGGGCCGCCGAGCGAGAGACCGATCGAGACGACCACCAGAGCGGTGATCAGGCCGCCCAGCACACCGAGGCCGTTGCCGTTGGCGTTGAGGCCCTGGGTGAGGACCGCCAGGATCAGCACGACGGTGCCGATGATCTCCGTGGCGAGGTTCTGCACCACGTTCCGGATCTCCGGGCCGGTGGAGAAGATGCCGAGGACCGGGCCGGCGCCCTTCTCCTGCGCCTCGACGGCCTTGACCTTGGTGGCCTGGGCGCCCGGACCGCCGACGATCTCCTTGTCGGTCAGGTGCGCGTGGAACTGGCCGTAGTAGGCGACCCACACCAGGGTCGCGCCGATCATCGCACCGAGCAGCTGACCGGCGAAGTAGACCGGAACGTTGCTCCAGTCGCTGTTCTTGATCGCGAGGGCGACGGTGACGGCCGGGTTGAGATGGGCGCCGGACAGCGGTCCGGAGATGTAGACCGCCGTCATGACGGCGAAGCCCCAACCGAAGGCGATGGCGAGCCAGCCGGCGTTACGGGCCTTGGAGGCCTTGAGTGTGACGGCGGCGCACACACCGCCGCCGAGCAGGATGAGTATGGCGGTACCGATGGTCTCGCCGATGAAGATGTCGGAGCTGGACACCCGCGACTCCTTTGTCCTTCGTCCAGGGAAGCCGAACCCCGAGTCCCTTCGGGGTGTTGGCGCCGCCCTCGTGGGTGAGAGCGAATCCGGCCCTTGGCGTTGTCACACTCTAGCGCGTATTGCCGGTAGGTGTTCGACAATGCCGACCGATGGACGGGAGTCTCGCCCCGGCGTTACGCATGCGTCAAGAGTTCTGTTCTCGTAAGCACGATCGTTATTGATTGCTGTGGGTCGTCTGTCTGAGTCGGACCAAATCGATCTACGTCGGGGTCGTACGCCGGGTGTGCCCGGATAGCGTCACTGAACTGCGGTTTTATCCTGCTTTGTCCATCTCAGGGTACGACTGAGGCCGGTTCGCCGAAACGCGAACCGGCCTCGGTCGTCCGTCGGTGGCGGGCGGTCAGAACCGCCCGGCGCCCAGGTCCCGCGACACCGCGCGGGCGCAGTCCCGCACCGCGGCGATCAGCTCGGGTTGCAACTCCCCGTCCTTGCAGAGCCGTTCCACCGCACCCGTGATGCCCACAGCGCCGACGGGCATGCGCCGCCGGTCGTGGATGGGCGCCGCGACCGACGCCACGCCCTCCCAGGTCTCCTCCACGTCCGCCGCGTACCCCCGCGCGCGCGTGATGTCGAGGACGTGTTCGAAAGCGCCCAGGTCGCAGGTCGTGCGGTCCGTGAAGGGCTTGCGGTCGGCCTCCAGGGCCTCGCTGTGTGCCACCGGGTCGTAGGCCGACAGCACCTTGCCCAGGGCTGTGGAGTGCAGCGGCTGCATCGCCCCGATCTCCAGCACCTGCCGGCTGTCGTCGGGCCGGAAGACGTGGTGCACGATCAGCACGCCCTGCTGATGGAGAACGCCCAGGTAGACGCTCTCCCCGCTGGACCGGGCCAGGTCGTCCGTCCACACCAGCGCCCGTGCCCGCAGCTCGTGCACGTCCAGATAGGTGGTGCCGAGCCGCAGCAGCTCGGCGCCCAGCTGGTAGCGCCCCGAGGCGTCGTCCTGCTCGACGAACCCCTCCTGCTGGAGGGTGCGCAGTATGCCGTGCGCGGTGCCCTTGGCAAGGCCCAGTGACGAGGCGATGTCGGAGAGGCCGAGCCGTCGCTCGCCGCCCGCGAGCAGGCGCAGCATCGCGGCCGCCCGTTCGAGCGACTGGATGTTCCGTGCCATCGGCGTTGCTGCCTCCGTCCCCTTGACCTTCGCCGTAACGACTGCCGTAACCGCCGTTCGGCAATGCCGAACACTACCGGTCCACGTCGACTCACCGCCAATGGTCGGTCGACACCTGTTACACCTGCTGTGGCGAACCGGTCACCCTCACCCGCCCCGCACATGACCGGTCCGTGACGGCAGAGTGCCTCACTCGGCTCCACATGTGAGCCTTCCGTGACGGCCGCGTGCCTCACTCGTCCGCCACATGGACGCCCTGCCCATGCAAGCCCACTCCCGGTTACGCTGGCGCCGTGCGTCCATACCCGGGACCGCTCCGGGAAGCCGCATAGCCGACAGCCGTCGCATCCAAGGGAGAGCCCTACATGGCCTCGTTGCCGCCGTCCCCTTCCGCCGACAGCCGGACCCGTGTGTCCGCGCTCCGAGAGGCGCTCGCCACCCGTGTGGTGGTCGCCGACGGAGCCATGGGCACCATGCTCCAGGCCCAGGACCCCACCCTGGAGGACTTCGAGAATCTCGAGGGTTGCAACGAGATCCTCAACGTCACCCGCCCCGACATCGTCCGCTCCGTCCACGAGGCGTACTTCGCCGTGGGCGTCGACTGCGTCGAGACCAACACCTTCGGGGCCAACCACGCGGCCATGGCGGAGTACGACATCGCCGACCGCGTCCACGAACTGTCCGAGGCCGGCGCCCGCATCGCCCGCGCGGTGGCCGACGACTTCACCGCGCGGGACGGCCGGCAGCGCTGGGTGCTCGGCTCCATCGGCCCCGGCACCAAGCTCCCCACCCTCGGCCATGTGCCGTACGTCACCATCCGTGACGGCTTCCAGCGGAACGCCGAGGGCCTGCTCACCGGCGGCGCCGACGCCCTGATCGTCGAGACCACCCAGGACCTCCTCCAGACCAAGTCCTCCGTCCTGGGCGCCCGCCGCGCCATGGCCGCCCTCGGCATCGACGTCCCGCTCCTGGTCTCCATGGCCTTCGAGACCACCGGCACCATGCTCCTCGGCTCCGAGATCGGCGCCGCGCTGACCGCCCTGGAGCCGCTCGGCATCGACATGATCGGCCTGAACTGCTCGACCGGCCCCGCCGAGATGAGCGAGCACCTGCGCTACCTCACCCGGCACTCCCGCATCCCGCTGCTGTGCATGCCGAACGCCGGTCTGCCGGTCCTCACCAAGGACGGCGCCCACTTCCCGCTCGGCCCCGAGGGCCTGGCCGAGGCCCAGGAGAACTTCGTACGGGACTACGGCCTCTCCCTCATCGGCGGCTGCTGCGGCACCACCCCCGAGCATCTGCGCCAGGTCGTCGAGCGCGTCCAGGGCGTCACCCCGCCCGAGCGCCATCCGCGCCCCGAGCCGGGCGCCGCCTCCCTCTACCAGACGGTCCCGTTCCGCCAGGACACCTCGTACCTGGCGATCGGCGAGCGCACCAACGCCAACGGCTCGAAGAAGTTCCGCGAGGCCATGCTGGAGGGCCGCTGGGACGACTGTGTGGAGATGGCCCGCGAGCAGATCCGCGAGGGCGCCCACATGCTGGACCTCTGTGTGGACTACGTCGGCCGGGACGGCGTCGCCGACATGGAGGAGCTGGCCGGCCGCTTCGCCACCGCCTCCACCCTGCCGATCGTCCTGGACTCCACCGAGGTCCCCGTCATCCAGGCGGGTCTGGAGAAGCTCGGCGGCCGCGCGGTCATCAACTCCGTCAACTACGAGGACGGCGACGGCCCGGAGTCCCGCTTCGCGAAGGTCACCACGCTGGCCCGCGAGCATGGCGCCGCACTCATCGCGCTGACCATCGACGAGGAGGGCCAGGCCCGTACCCCGGAGAAGAAGGTCGAGATCGCCGAACGGCTGATCGAGGACCTGACCGGGAACTGGGGCATCCATGAGTCGGACATCCTCATCGACACCCTGACCTTCACCATCTGCACCGGTCAGGAGGAGTCCCGGAAAGACGGCATCGCCACCATCGAGGCGATCCGCGAACTCAAGCGCCGCCACCCGGACGTCCAGACCACCCTCGGTCTGTCCAACATCTCCTTCGGCCTCAACCCGGCCGCCCGCATCCTGCTGAACTCCGTCTTCCTCGACGAGTGCGTCAAGGCGGGCCTGGACTCCGCGATCGTGCACGCGAGCAAGATCCTGCCGATCGCCCGCTTCACCGAGGAAGAGGTCCAGACCGCCCTCGACCTCGTCTACGACCGCCGCAGTGAGGGCTACGACCCGCTCCAGAAGCTGATGGCCCTCTTCGAGGGCGCCACCGCCAAGTCCCTCAAGGCCGGCAAGGCCGAGGAACTGGCCGCCCTCCCGCTGGAGGAGCGCCTCAAGCGCCGCATCATCGACGGCGAGAAGAACGGCCTGGAGGACGACCTGGCCGCGGCCCTCCAGGACCGCCCCGCCCTCGACATCGTCAACGAGACCCTGCTGGACGGCATGAAGGTCGTCGGCGAGCTGTTCGGCTCCGGCCAGATGCAGCTGCCGTTCGTCCTCCAGTCCGCCGAGGTCATGAAGTCCGCGGTCGCCTACCTCGAACCGCACATGGAGAAGTCCGACGCCGAGGGCAAGGGCACCATCGTCCTCGCCACCGTGCGCGGCGACGTCCACGACATCGGCAAGAACCTCGTCGACATCATCCTGTCCAACAACGGCTACAACGTCGTCAACCTCGGCATCAAGCAGCCCGTCTCCGCGATCCTGGAGGCCGCCGACGAGCACCGGGCCGACGTCATCGGCATGTCAGGCCTGCTGGTCAAGTCCACGGTGATCATGAAGGAGAACCTGGAGGAGCTCAACCAGCGCGGCCTGTCGGCCAGTTACCCGGTGATCCTGGGCGGAGCCGCCCTCACCCGCGCCTATGTCGAGCAGGACCTGTACGAGATCTACGAGGGCGAGGTCCGCTACGCCCGCGACGCCTTCGAGGGCCTGCGCCTGATGGACGCGCTCATCGGCGTCAAGCGCGGAGTGCCCGGCGCCAGCCTGCCGGAGCTGAAGCAGCGGCGGGTGCGGCCGACCGCCACCGTCGAGGTCGAGGAGCGGCCCGAGGAGGGCCATGTCCGCTCCGACGTCGCCGTCGACAACCCGGTGCCGACCCCGCCGTTCTGGGACACCCGCGTCATCAAGGGCGTCCAGCTCAAGGAGTACGCGAGCTGGCTGGACGAGGGCGCCCTCTTCAAGGGCCAGTGGGGCCTCAAGCAGGCCCGCACCGGCGAGGGACCGTCGTACGAGGAACTCGTCGAGACCGACGGCCGCCCCCGGCTGCGCGGTCTCCTGGACAGGCTCCAGACCGAGAACCTGCTGGAAGCGGCCGTCGTCTACGGCTACTTCCCCTGTGTCTCCAAGGACGACGACCTGATCATCCTGGACGAACGCGGCAACGAGCGCACCCGGTTCACCTTCCCGCGTCAGCGCCGCGGCCGCCGGCTGTGCCTCGCCGACTTCTTCCGCCCGGAGGAGTCGGGGGAGACGGACGTGGTCGGCCTCCAGGTCGTCACCGTCGGCTCCCGCATCGGCGAGGAGACCGCCAAGCTCTTCGAGGCCAACTCCTACCGTGACTACCTGGAACTGCACGGCCTGTCCGTCCAGTTGGCCGAGGCCCTCGCCGAGTACTGGCACGCGCGCGTCCGCTCCGAGCTGGGCTTCGCCGGCGAGGACCCCGGCGACATCGAGGCGATGTTCGCCCTGAAGTACCGGGGCGCCCGCTTCTCCCTCGGTTACGGCGCCTGCCCCAACCTGGAGGACCGCGCCAAGATCGCCGACCTGCTGCACCCCGAGCGGATCGGCGTCCAGTTGTCCGAGGAGTTCCAGCTGCACCCCGAGCAGTCCACGGACGCCATCGTGATCCATCACCCGGAGGCGAAGTACTTCAACGCACGCTGAGCCGTATGGGTGCTGCGCGGCAGCGAGACGCGTGCCACACAGCACACTGATCGGATAAGTCGTACACTGGTCGGTCCACAGCAGGCCGGTTCCCCGCATGGGAACCGGCCTGGTCGTCCCTCAAGGAGGTGCGCCCGGATGACCAGTACGGTCCCCGCGCTCGGAACCCGTACGGCGGAAGGCTCCGCGCTTCAGGCGGTGCTCCTCGACATGGACGGCACCCTGGTGGACACCGAGGGCTTCTGGTGGGACGTCGAGGTCGAGGTCTTCGCCCGCCTCGGCCACACCCTCGACGAGTCCTGGCGCCATGTCGTGGTCGGCGGCCCCATGACCCGCAGCGCCGGGTTCCTCATCGAGGCCACCGGCGCGGCCATCACGCTCGCCGAACTCAGCGTGCTGCTCAACGACGGCTTCGAGGAGCGCATCGGCGCCGCCCTGCCGCTGATGCCGGGCGCCAAGAGGCTGCTCGCCGAACTCTACGAGCAGCAGATTCCCACCGCCCTGGTCTCCGCCTCGCACCGGCGCATCATCGACCGTGTCCTGGCCTCACTGGGCCCCCAGTACTTCACCCTGTCCGTCGCCGGCGACGAGGTCTCCCGCACCAAGCCCTATCCGGACCCGTATCTGCTGGCCGCCGCCGGCCTCGGGGTCGATCCGGCCAGATGCGCGGTCGTCGAGGACACCGCGACCGGCGTGGCCGCCGCCGAGGCCGCCGGTTGCCAGGTGGTCGCCGTCCCGTCCGTCGCACCCATCGCCCCGGCCGCACGGCGCACCGTGGTCACCTCACTGGAAGAGGTCGACCTGGCATTCCTGCGCGGACTGATGACGGAAATGCGCTAGCCGTTCACCCAGCGTGCAAAGAGCATTGGGTGAAATCCCGGCGGCGGTCATTCAACGGAATTCGCAACTGTTCAACCGGCTGAATTCCGCTACCTGCTCCCACAATTGAGCGTGTGACGTTCCCCACGCGCAAAGGGGTCGACAACGTTGCCCTGGTGTGCCGCTCGCCCCCGATCGGGGGGATTTCAGGCGCCCTTGTGTCCCGATTGGGGAGACGCTGCACTAATCCTGCCGCCGTCGGGTTTTCGGTCTGTCCGCAGCCGGTTCCACTGCGTGATGGGACCTCAACTCACGCGCCTGTGAACCCTCCTGCGGGCGCGGACTAATCTCATCGCGAGAACATCGCCGTTACCCCCGTGATCCGCTTCGACACCCCTGCATGCCGGATACACGGACTCGAACAGCTCTGGAGAACTTCGAGCATGAACCGCAAGACCTTGGTGCTGCCGGCCGTCGTCGGTCTGCTCACTCCGGTTCTCGCCGCGTGCGGTGGATCCGACAGTGGAAGCAAGAGTGACGGCGCGATCGTTGTCGGCACCACCGACCGGTTCACCGCCTCGAAGGACGCCCCGGCGCCGGTCGACCCCGCCTACTCCTACGACGTCGGCGGCTGGAACATCCTGCGCCAGACCGTGCAGACCCTCATGTCCCAGCCGAAGGGCGACGGCGAACCGGTCCCCGACGCCGCCGAGAGCTGCTCCTTCACCGACAGCGGCAGCGAGCGCTACGCCTGCAAGCTGCGCGAGGGCCTGAAGTTCTCCGACGGCGACGCCGTCACCGCCGCGGACGTCAAGTACTCCATCGAGCGCGCCCTGCGCATCAAGGCCGACACCGGTGTCTTCGCCCTCCTCTCGAACATCGACACCATCGAGACCCAGGGCGACCGAGAGGTCATCTTCCACCTCAAGTCCGCCGACGCCACCTTCCCGTACAAGCTGTCCACCCCGGTCGCGGGCATCGTGAACCCGAAGGACTACGCGAAGGACAAGCTCCGCGACGGCTTCGACATCGACGGCTCCGGCCCCTACACCTTCAAGGCCGACGTCCAGAACGACGAGCTCGTCTCCGCCACCTTCACCAAGAACCCCAGTTACAAGGGCAGCGTGACGGTGAACAACGAGCAGGTCGTCATGCGCTCCTTCAAGGACGCCGACGCCATGGGCCAGGCGATCGACAAGGGCGACATCGACGTGATGACCCGCACCATGTCGCCGTCCCAGATCAACAAGCTCGACGCCGGCGACGACTCCAACGTCGACCTCGTCGAGATGTCCGGCCTGGAGATCCGCTACCTCGGCTTCGACACCAACGCGCCCACGGTCAAGTCCAAGGCCGTCCGCCAGGCGATGGCCCAGATCATCGACCGCGCCGCACTCGTCGCCAAGGTGTACGGCTCCCAGGCCGAGCCGCTGTACTCCCTGGTCCCGGCCTCCGTGACCGGCCACTCCAACTCCTTCTTCAACAAGTACGGCGACCCCAGCGTCTCCAAGGCCAAGAACCTGCTGACCGCGGCGAACATCACCACGCCCGTGAAGCTGACGCTGCACTACACGACCGACCACTACGGCTCCGCCACCAAGCAGGAGTTCGAGGTCCTGAAGCAGCAGCTCAACGACAGCGGCCTGTTCGACGTCAGCATCGAGGGCACCCCCTGGTCGACCTACCAGACGGCCGAACGCAAGGGCGAGTACGACGTCTACGGCATGGGCTGGTTCCCCGACTTCCCGGACGCCGACAACTTCCTCGCGCCGTTCCTCGACAAGGACAACTTCCTCGCCTCGCCCTACGCCAACAACAAGATCATCAACACGCTGATCCCCAAGTCCCGCCTCGAGGCCGACCGGCTCACCGCGTCCAGCAGCCTGACCGAGATCCAGGACATCGTCGCCGACGACGTTCCGGTGCTGCCGCTGTGGCAGGGCAAGCAGTACGTCGCCGCCCGCGACGACATCACGGGCGTCGCCTACGCCCTCAACTCCTCCGCCAGCCTCCAGCTGTGGGAGCTCGGCCGCGGCTCCAGCAGCTGACGACCGGTCATACGCGGTTCATACGACGGGAAGGGCGCCCCACTCCACGGAGTGGGGCGCCCTTCCCGTCGTCAGCGCGTCCTACCGGGCTTCGCGGCGCGTTCTACTGGGCGCCGGGACGCACCAGGCCGCTCTCGTACGCGTACACCGCCGCCTGCACCCGGTCCCGCAGCCCCAGCTTGGTCAGCACATGCCCCACATGCGTCTTCACAGTGGTCTCGCTGACGAACAGGTCGGCGGCGATCTCCGCATTCGACAGCCCCCGCGCGACCAGCTTCAGCACCTCCACCTCACGGTCGGTGAGCGTGTGCAGGGTGTCCGGCACCGGCTCCTCACCGGACGGCAGATGCGTGGCGTACTTGTCCAGCAGCCGACGCGTGATGCTCGGCGCCAGCATCGCCTCGCCGCCCGCCACCACCCGGATCGCCTGCACCAGCTCATTGGCCGGGGCGTCCTTCAGCAGGAAGCCGCTGGCGCCCGCGCGCAGCGCCTCCACCACGTACTCGTCGAGATCGAACGTCGTCAGCACCAGCACCTTCGCCGGTCCGTCCCGGCCGGGCCCGGTGATCTGCCGGGTCGCCTCCACGCCGTCCATCCGCGGCATCCGGATGTCCATCAGCACCACATCCGGCTGGAGGGCGCGCACCTGGTCGAGGGCCTGCAGGCCGTCTCCGGCCTCGCCCACGACCGCGATGTCCTGCTCGGCCTCCAGGATCATCCGGAACCCGGTTCGCAGCAGCGGCTGGTCGTCGACCAGTAGGACGCGGATGGCCACGGTGAGTCTCCTTCGCTAGTCCGCGCCCATTCTGCCCTGCGGAAGGTCACCCGACTCGACCGACCTCACCGGCAGCGGGTACGGCGGGGGAGTGCCGCCGAACTCCGGGCAGTGCGCCTGGTGGTCGCACCACCCGCACAGCTTGGTCGGACGCGGCCGCCAGTCCCCGGACTCCGTCGCCCGCCGGATCGACTCCCACAGCGCGAGCAGCTTGCGCTCCACCCGCTCCAGGTCGGCGAGCACCGGGTCGTACGTCAGCACATCACCGCTGCCGAGATACACCAGCTGCAGCCGCCTCGGCACCACGTTCTTCAGCCGCCACACCACCAGGGCGTAGAACTTCATCTGGAACAGCGCGCCCTCGGCGTACTCCGGTCTCGGCGCCTTGCCGGTCTTGTAGTCGACGATCCGCACCTCACCCGTCGGCGCCACGTCGACCCGGTCGATGATCCCGCGCAGCCGCAGCCCCGACTCCAGCTCGGTCTCGACGAACAGCTCCCGCTCCACCGGCTCCAGCCGCGACGGATCCTCCAGCGTGAACCAGCGCTCCACGAGCTGCTCCGCCTCACCCAGCCAGCGCGCCAGCCGCTCGCCCTCGGGATCGTCCGCGAACAGCTCACCGACCTCCGGCCTGCTCTCCCGCAGCCGGTCCCACTGCCCCGGCACCAGCGACTTGGCCCGCGGCGCCGTCCGCTCCGCCGCGGGCGCGTCGAAGAGCCGCTCCAGGACCGCGTGCACCAGCGTCCCCCGGGTCGCCGCCTCGCTCGGCTTCTCCGGCAGCCGGTCGATCACCCGGAATCGGTACAGCAACGGACACTGCATGAAGTCACTGGCCCGCGACGGCGACAGCGAGGCCGGCGGCCCGGCCGCCGCCGCCCGCACCGGCATGACCGGCCCTTCCCCCTGCGCGACGTCCGCGCCCTGAGCCCGCGAGGCGTCCTCGATGCTGCTCTCCATGACCACAGACCATACGGCCCGCCACTGACAGTCACCCAACCCGCACGACGCCCCGGCCAACACCAGGGGTGCCGGGGCGAAACGCGTCCCGACGGCCGCATACCATCGACCAGAGACGATGCTTCTAACGAGGGGACACCGTGGACGTGAGCGGCGGCAGCGGGCAGCCCCGGTCGGACGACGCCGAACCGACCGAGCAGCCCGCAGGTCCTACGGCCCCGACCAACGACGGAGGCCCGGACCCCACCGACGCCCCCACGGCTCCTCCACGCGCCGAGGCACCCGCCGACACCGGCGAACCGGAGCCGAAGCCGGAGCCGTCCGCGGAGCCGACCGCGGAAGCACCCGCACCGGAGGATGAGAACGCCCGGACGCCTCCCGGGCCACCGGCCTCCGGCCCCGACGAAACCGACGGCCACGCCCGCGCGCACGCTCACGCCGGCATGGCCAAGGGGCAGCCGCCGCAGCGGCCCAAGGAACCCGGCGGCGGGCTGCTCATGGGACGGCCCTTCGGCGTGCCCGTGTACGTCGCCCCCAGCTGGTTCGTCGTCGCCGCGCTGATCACCTGGGTCTTCGGCGGCCAGCTCGACCGCGTGCTGCCCGAACTGGGCGCCGCCCGCTACCTCGTCTCCCTCTTCTTCGCCATCGCCTTCTACGCCTCCGTCCTGGTCCACGAACTCGCCCACACGGTCGCCGCGATCCGGTTCGATCTCCCCGTCCGCCGCATCCAGCTCCAGTTCTTCGGCGGCGTCTCCGAGATCGAGAAAGAGGCCGAGACCCCCGGACGGGAGTTCGTGCTGGCCTTCGTCGGCCCGCTGCTCTCCCTCGTCCTCTCCGGCCTCTTCTACCTCGCCATGCAGCCCGTCCAACCCGGCACGGTCCCCGGCGTCCTGCTGGCCGGCCTGATGGTCTCCAACCTCATCGTGGCCATCTTCAACCTGCTGCCAGGACTGCCCCTCGACGGCGGCCGGATGCTCCGCGCCGTCGTCTGGAAGATCACCGGCAGACCCATGAGCGGCACCATCGCCGCCGCGTGGGTCGGCCGCGCCCTCGCCGTCTCCGTCCTGATCGGCCTCCCGCTGCTCAACTACTCGGGCGCCTTCGGCGGCGGCACCTCCGACGCCAACGGCATGGACGCACTCACCGACGGCCTGCTCGCCGCCGTCCTCGCCGCGATCATCTGGACCGGCGCCGGCAACAGCCTGCGCATGGCACGGCTGCGCGAACACCTCCCGGAGCTGCGCGCCCGCACCCTCACCCGCCGCGCCGTCCCCGTCGAGACCGAGACCCCCCTCTCCGAGGCCCTGCGCCGCGCCAACGCCGCCGGGGCCCGCGCCCTGGTCGTCGTCGACGCCGACGGCAACCCCCTCTCCCTGGTCCGCGAGGCCGCCATCGTCGGCGTACCCGAGCACCGCCGCCCCTGGGTCGCCGTCAGCGGCCTCGCCCAGGAACTCACCGACGGGATGCGCGTCTCCGCGGAACTGGCGGGAGAGGACCTCCTCGACGTGCTGCGCGCCACCCCCGCCACCGAGTACCTGGTGGTGGAGGAGACCGGTGAGATCTACGGTGTCCTGTCGGCGGCGGACGTCGAGCGCGCCTTCGTACGGGCCATGGCCCGCCCAAGCTGAGCCCGCTCTTCCCGAAGCGGGTCCCACACTCCGGCGAGCGGACGGCCGCATCACACGGTCCCGCCGGACCACGCGGTCGCAGTGGGGTGTACCGGACAGGGCTGCTTCCTGGCGCACCCGGGTCCGTCCGAGCAGACCCGTCTGCTCCGGGTCGAGGACCCTCACCGACGCCGCAGCGGTGCGCGTTCCCCGTGGTCGGTGGCCTCCACAAACCCCGGTAGGCTGTTCACATGTCCGAACCGACCGGTGCCGCCCGCAGGCGCGGGCCCTTCAAGGTCGGGGACCAGGTACAGCTGACCGACCCCAAGGGCCGCCACTACACGTTCACGCTCGAAGCCGGGAAGAACTTCCACACCCACAAGGGCTCCTTCCCGCACGACGAACTGATCGGCGCTCCCGAGGGCAGCGTTGTCCGCACCACCGGCAACGTCGCCTACCTCGCGCTGCGCCCCCTGCTCCCCGACTACGTCCTGTCCATGCCCCGCGGGGCAGCCGTCGTCTACCCCAAGGACGCGGGGCAGATCCTCTCCTTCGCCGACATCTTCCCCGGCGCCCGCGTCGTCGAGGCCGGCGTCGGATCCGGCTCGCTCAGCAGCTTCCTGCTGCGGGCCATCGGCGACCAGGGCATGCTGCACAGCTACGAGCGCCGCGCGGACTTCGCCGAGATCGCCCAGCAGAACGTGGAACGCTACTTCGGCGGCCCGCACCCCGCCTGGCAGCTCACCGTCGGCGACCTCCAGGACAACCTGTCGGACACCGACGTCGACCGTGTCATCCTCGACATGCTCGCCCCCTGGGAGTGCCTGGAGGCCGTCTCCAAGGCGCTCGTGCCCGGCGGCATCCTGTGCTGCTACGTCGCCACCACCACCCAGCTCGCGCGGACCGTCGAGTCCATCCGCGAGATCGGCTGCTTCAACGAGCCGACCTCCTGGGAGACGATGATCCGCAACTGGCACGTGGAGGGCCTCGCCGTCCGCCCCGACCACCGGATGATCGGCCACACCGGCTTCCTGCTCACCGCCCGCCGCCTCGCCGACGGCGTCGAGCCCCCCATGCGCCGCCGCCGCCCCGCCAAGGGCGCCTACGGCGAGGACTACGAGGGCCCCAACGCCGACGGTGGCGCCGGCCGCTGAGCCGTCCCGTCGCCGCTTCAACGTACGAGCGCCGCTGCCCAGTTCCCTCCGACCGACCGGAACTGGGCAGCGGCGCTCACGCGTTGACGCGGCAGCACGTCCACCCGGCGCAGGACCGCGCGGCCCCGGGACCCCGCACAAACCACCCCCGCCGTCGCGGAAGTCCACCTCGCCGTCGCGGAAACCCACCCGCCGTCGCAGAAGCCCACCCCCGCCGTTCCCACCCACTGTGACGTGTGGCACCATGCAGGCCATCCCCCACCGGCACAGGCCTCGCAGGAGACACTCCTAGTGCAGCAATCCGTGGTCCCGGAGCTCGCTCACACCGACACCCGCCCCATGCACTGGCTCGCCACCGCCACTGCCGTGACGGGCGTCATCGCTCTGTCGTCCCTCTTCCAGCCGGGCGCGGCCAAAGCCGCCCAGCCCGCCGCCGGCTCCGAGACGAAGCCCGCCCCCGCGGCCACCGCGCCGCCCAGCACCACCGGCGTGGACTTCCCCCTCGACTGCGGCCCCGTGAAAGAGAGGGTCGTCAAGAAGGTCACCGGCGACCTCGACGGCGACGGCAGACCGGAAACCGTGGCGGTGGTCCACTGCGACTCGGCCATGGGCACGCCGCCCGACGGCGTCTACGTCCTCACCCAGGCCGCCGACGCCACCCGCCCGCGCGTCGTCGCCACCCTCGTCGACCCCAAGGACCGGCTCACGGTCACCGACTTCACGGTCGCCGCCAAAACGGTCACCGCGACCCTGCTCGGCTATTCCTCGGACAATGTGCCCAGTTGCTGTCCGGACGTGAAGACCGGCGCCACCTGGCAGTGGAACGGCCACACCTTCGTGCGCTCCACCCCCGCGGCCGCCCACAGCGTCTGACCGCCGCACCAGCCCGACCCCGGGCCACGCGGGGTGGCCGGAAAGTCACTCCGCGTCCGGCCCGTACACCTCGACCCGGTCCGCGACCCGGCGCACATGAATGCACTCACCCGGACACTCCCGAGCCGAATCCACCACATCCGTCAGCAGCGGCAACGGCACCGGCGCCGTCGCCCCCTGCGCCTGCAACAGTTCGTCTTCGGCGCCCTTCACATAGGCCAGGCCGTCGATGTCCAGCTCGAACACCTCCGGGGCGTACTGGGCACAGATCCCGTCACCCGTACAAAGATCCTGGTCGATCCAGACCTCAAGCGCCTCCGCGCCGGCCAGGGCCTCCTGCTGCACGGTCATCTCTCCTGCCGTCGAAAGCGCCGGACGGCCGGACCCGGCGGTCACCCGGTCCCGCCCCGGCGGGTGTTGAACTCCTTCGACCCTACCTCCGCCCGAACCACCCCCGGCCGTGCCCTCCGCCGGGGGCACCCGCCCGCGCCCGGCGCCCCTTCCGGCCGCGCGCACGGCGCACCGGGCCGCGCGGGACGACGGCGCTCGGCCACCGGATCGATCGACTTGAGCCAACCCTCAACCCGTGTTCTCGATCACCCACACCGCCCGTCCGGTTGCTCTGTGTAAGGACGGCCTCACCGGGGCACAACCCCTGAACCGGCATCGAGCGGACAACTCCGGTCAGTCACGAAGGGTTTTGACCGCTCCAGGCCTGGAACACGCAGCTTCCGAATCGCGTTGAGTGGGTATCCACCGGGCACGAGGGAGAAGCGATGGGTGACCGACGACACACCTTGACAGTCTTGGTGATCTAGGGGTTTCAATCGACACCCACCCAGGTAGGGTCTGGAAGCGTCCAGCTCCCCTTGGAGGAGGTGAGGACCGTGGCAGCCCACGACGACGACATGAACCGCGGCATCCGCCCGGGACGAGGGTCCGACGACCCGGCCGGGCAGATTGCATACCTTGAGCAGGAGATCGCCGTCCTGCGACGCAAGCTCGCCGACTCTCCGCGACACACGAGGATTCTCGAAGAGCGGATCGTCGAGCTGCAGACGAACCTGGCCGGCGTGTCCGCCCAGAACGAGCGACTCGCGAACACACTCCGCGAGGCCCGCGACCAGATCGTGGCCCTCAAGGAGGAAGTCGACCGACTCGCACAGCCGCCGGCCGGCTTCGGTGTCTTCCTGCAAGCCAACGAGGACGGCACCGCAGACATCTTCACCGGCGGCCGCAAACTGCGGGTGAACGTCAGCCCAAGCGTCGACCTGGACGAGCTCAGGCGCGGCCAGGAAGTCATGCTGAACGAAGCGCTCAACGTGGTCGAGGCCATGGAGTACGAGCGCGTCGGTGACATCGTCACCCTCAAGGAGATCCTCGAGGACGGCGAACGCGCCCTCGTCCTGGGGCACACCGACGAGGAACGGGTGGTACGGCTCGCCGAGCCGCTCCTGGACGTCACCATCCGTCCCGGCGACGCCCTCCTGCTCGAACCCCGCTCCGGCTACGTCTACGAAGTCGTGCCCAAGAGCGAGGTCGAGGAACTCGTCCTCGAAGAAGTACCCGACATCGGCTACGACCAGATCGGCGGCCTCGGCAACCAGATCGAGGCCATCCGCGACGCGGTCGAGCTGCCGTACCTCTACCCGGACCTGTTCAAGGAGCACGAACTGCGGCCCCCGAAGGGCGTCCTGCTCTACGGACCCCCCGGGTGCGGCAAGACGCTCATCGCCAAGGCCGTCGCCAACTCACTGGCGAAGAAGGTCGCCGAAGTCACCGGCCAGGCCGCCGGCAAGAGCTTCTTCCTCAACATCAAGGGCCCCGAGCTCCTGAACAAGTACGTCGGCGAGACCGAGCGGCAGATCCGCCTCGTCTTCCAGCGTGCAAGGGAGAAGGCCAGCGAGGGCACCCCCGTCATCGTCTTCTTCGACGAGATGGAATCCCTCTTCCGCACCCGAGGCTCCGGTGTCAGCTCGGACGTGGAGAACACCATCGTCCCCCAGCTGCTCGCCGAGATCGACGGTGTCGAAGGCCTGCAGAACGTGGTCGTCATCGGCGCCTCCAACCGCGAGGACATGATCGACCCCGCCATCCTCCGCCCCGGCCGCCTCGACGTGAAGATCAAGATCGAGCGCCCGGACGCCGAGGCAGCCAAGGACATCTTCGGCAAGTACCTCACCGAACGCCTCCCGCTGCACTCCGACGACGTCGGCGAGCACGGCGGCAGCAAGGCCACCACCGTCGCCAGCATGATCCAGACGGCAGTGGAACACATGTACGCCGAATCCGAGGAGAACCGCTTCCTGGAAGTCACCTACGCCAACGGCGACAAGGAAGTCCTCTACTTCAAGGACTTCAACTCCGGCGCAATGATCGAAAACATCGTCGGACGCGCCAAGAAGATGGCGATCAAGGACTTCCTCGAGCACAAGCAGAAGGGCCTCCGCGTCTCCCACCTCCTCCAGGCCTGCGTGGACGAGTTCAAGGAGAACGAGGACCTGCCGAACACCACCAACCCCGACGACTGGGCCCGAATCTCCGGAAAGAAGGGCGAACGGATCGTCTACATCCGTACCCTCATCACCGGAAAGCAGGGCGCGGACACCGGGCGCTCCATCGACACGGTGGCAAACACCGGGCAGTACCTGTAAAACACAGGGCGGCTGCGGGTGCCCCCACCGGGTACCCGCAGCCGACTGTTTTTCCGGCCAGAACCGGAACCGAGGCGAGCAAGGCAATGACGCAAATGATCTCCCCACCAGCGCAAAGGCGTTCTAGGCTCTTTCCTACCGCCGAGTCGCGCAGTGCGGGGACGGGCACCGCACACGCACCGGAGCGCCAGCGGTACGCGAGCGGAGCCCACGACCGAGGGCTCCGCCGGGCAAGGAGGGCCGCATGACCGTACGGCGAGTAATGGGCATCGAGACGGAGTACGGCATCTCCGTCCCCGGCCACCCCAATGCCAATGCCATGCTCACCTCATCCCAGATCGTCAACGCCTACGCCGCGGCGATGCACCGGGCCCGCCGGGCCCGCTGGGACTTCGAGGAGGAGAACCCGCTGCGGGACGCCCGAGGCTTCGACCTCGCCCGCGAGGCCGCCGACGCCAGCCAGCTCACCGACGAGGACATCGGCCTCGCCAACGTCATCCTCACCAACGGCGCCCGGCTCTACGTGGACCACGCGCACCCCGAGTACAGCGCCCCCGAGGTCACCAACCCGCGCGACGCCGTCCTCTGGGACAAGGCCGGCGAGCGCATCATGGCCGAGGCCGCCGAACGAGCCGCCCAGCTCCCCGGCGCCCAGCCCATCCACCTGTACAAGAACAACACCGACAACAAGGGCGCCTCCTACGGCACGCACGAGAACTACCTGATGAAGCGGGAAACCCCCTTCTCCGACATCGTGCGCCACCTCACCCCGTTCTTCGTATCCCGCCAGGTCGTGACCGGCGCCGGCCGCGTCGGCATCGGCCAGGACGGCCACGAACACGGCTTCCAGCTCAGCCAGCGCGCCGACTACTTCGAGGTCGAGGTCGGCCTGGAGACGACCCTCAAGCGCCCCATCATCAACACCCGCGACGAACCGCACGCGGATGCCGAGAAGTACCGCCGCCTGCACGTGATCATCGGCGACGCGAACCTGTCGGAGATCTCGACCTACCTGAAGCTCGGGACCACGGCCCTGGTCCTCTCGATGATCGAGGACGGCTTCATCGCCGTCGACCTTGCCGTCGACCAGCCCGTGCGCACCCTCCACCAGGTCTCCCACGACCCCACCCTCAAGCGCCTCGTCACTCTCCGCAGCGGACGCACGCTCACCGCCGTCCAGCTCCAGATGGAGTACTACGAGCTCTCCCGCAAATACGTCGAGGAGCGCTACGGCGCCGACGCCGACGAACAGACCAGGGACGTCCTGCAGCGCTGGGAGGACACCCTCAACCGCCTGGAGAACGACCCCATGAGTCTCTCCGGCGAACTCGACTGGGTGGCCAAGAAGGAACTCATGGAGGGCTACCGCCGCCGCGACGACCTCGACTGGGACGCCGCCAAGCTCCACCTCCTCGACCTCCAGTACGCCGACGTACGGGCCGAGAAGGGCCTCTACAACCGCCTCGCGGCCCGCGGGCGCATCAAGCGCCTCCTGGCCGAGGCCGACGTCGACAGGGCCCGCACAAACCCGCCGGAGGACACCCGCGCGTACTTCCGCGGCCGCTGCCTGGAGCAGTACGCCGACGACGTCGCCGCCGCCAGCTGGGACTCGGTCATCTTCGACCTCCCGGGCCGGGACAGCCTCCAGCGCGTCCCAACCCTGGAACCACTACGCGGAACGCGAAATCACGTCAAGGAGCTCCTGGACCGCTGCCGCACCGCGGAAGACCTGGTCAGGGTCCTCTCCGGCGGCTGAACGGGACTCGGACCGCACCGGGCGGCCGGGGTCAAAATCCCGCTGCCCGGGAATCATCGAGGTGGCCCCCGTACGTTGGAGAAACTGCGGGGCCGATGTCGGACCCGGCTTGTAGGGTCTGATCATCACCGATCGGCAGGAAAGCCGACCTGTCGACCATGTCGGGCGAACTGAGCGGGGTGACGGTTATGGCAACCAAGGACACCGGCGGCGGACAGCAGAAGGCCACGCGCTCCACCGAGGAGGCCGAGGAGCAGACACAGGAAGCGCAGGCCTCGGAAGACCTCAAGGAGCGCCACGAGAAGCTGAGCGACGACGTGGACTCCGTCCTGGACGAGATCGATGACGTCTTGGAGGAGAACGCGGAGGACTTCGTGCGATCCTTCGTTCAAAAGGGTGGACAGTAGTCACCTTCATGAACGACGGGGGGTCGAAGTGCTCGGCGTGCCAGCAGGTGCTTCCGGTCGGCGCAGTCGCGGCGAACAAGTCTCGGGCTGACGGCCTGCAGGCCAATCGTCGCGACTGCGCCGCCGAGTACTACCGACGTCGCCGGAAAGCCCGGGGTAAGACGGTTCGCGAGAAGGTGGAGGTACCGGAGGGGTACAAGCTCCGCCGGTCTTGCGGGCAGGGCCTGTCGGGTTGTCCACGGACGTGCGCACCATCTGAAGCGCAACTACGGGCTCACCGAAGCCGGGCGCGACGCGGTGATCGCTGCTCAGCGCGGGCTCTGTGTGATCTGTCTCGATGCCCCGCCCGTTCATGTGGATCACTGCCGCAAGACGGGTAGGGTCCGAGGCGTACTGTGCTTCAACTGCAATTCGGCCATCGGTAAATTGAGGGACAAGCCCGACGTCGCTCGCCGGGCCGCCGCCTATCTGGAAGGAAACGCGTGGAAGCCAACACTCGTAGCACCGGGCGTCTACCAGCTGCCTTCCTGACGCCTGGGTCCTCTTCGTTCATGGACTTTCTCTCCGACCACCAGCCGGAGTTGCTGCCCGGCAAGCGGCAGTTGCCGCCCACGCAGGGAGTGATCGAGGCGCCGCACGGGACGACGATCGTCGCGGTGACCTTCCCCGGGGGCGTGGTGCTCGCCGGTGACCGCCGGGCCACGATGGGGAATGTGATCGCCCAGCGCGACATCGAGAAGGTCTTCCCGGCCGACGAGTACTCGGCGGTCGGTATCGCCGGCACCGCGGGTCTCGCCGTGGAGATGGTGAAGCTCTTCCAGCTGGAGCTGGAGCACTTCGAGAAGGTCGAGGGTGCGCAGCTGTCGCTGGAGGGCAAGGCGAACCGGCTGTCGACGATGATCCGTTCCAACCTCGGTATGGCCATGCAGGGCCTGGCGGTCGTGCCGCTGTTCGCCGGGTTCGACGTGGACCGGGGGAAGGGGCGGATCTTCTCGTACGACGTGACGGGTGGCCGTTCCGAGGAGCACCACTTCTCCGCGACGGGTTCCGGCTCGATCTTCGCGCGCGGGGCCATGAAGAAGCTGTTCCGTGAGGACCTGAGCGAGGAGCAGGCGACCACACTGGTGGTGCAGGCTCTGTATGACGCGGCTGACGACGACTCGGCGACCGGTGGTCCGGATGTCGCCCGCCGGATCTACCCGATCATCACCGTGATCACCGAGGACGGGTTCCGTCGGCTCACCAACGACGAGTCCTCCGAGCTCGCCCGCGCGGTGCTGGCGCGCCGTCTGGAGGAGCCGGACGGCCCGCGCGCGGCGCTGCTCTGAGGCGCCCGGCGCTTGTTGTGAAGGTGATCCCAGTGACTTCGACGGAACCCTAAGGAAGGGGACGGATACCGGTGTCGACGCCGTTCTATGTCTCACCTCAGCAGGCCATGGCGGACCGTGCGGAGTACGCCCGGAAGGGCATCGCGCGCGGCCGGAGTCTGGTTGTGCTCCAGTTCGCCGACGGCATCGTGTTCGTCGGTGAGAACCCGTCCCGTGCGCTGCACAAGTTCAGCGAGATCTATGACCGGATCGGTTTCGCGGCCGCCGGTAAGTACAACGAGTACGAGAATCTGCGGATCGGTGGGGTGCGCTACGCCGACCTGCGTGGTTACACCTATGACCGTGACGATGTGACGGCGCGTGGTCTTGCCAACGTGTATGCGCAGACGCTGGGCACGATCTTCTCCAGTGCGGCCGAGAAGCCGTACGAGGTGGAGCTGGTGGTGGCCGAGGTCGGGGAGACCCCGGAGGGCGACCAGATCTATCGGCTGCCGCATGACGGTTCGATCGTCGACGAGCACGGTTCGGTCGCGGTCGGTGGCAATGCGGAGCAGATCAGCAGTTATCTGGACCGTGAGCACCGGGACGGTATGACCTTGGCGGAGGCTCTGAAGCTGGCTGTGACGGCTCTGTCGCGGGAGTCGAACGGCACTCAGCGGGAGATTCCGGCCGAGGGTCTGGAGGTTGCGGTGCTGGACCGTACGCGTCCGCAGAAGCGCAAGTTCAAGCGCATCGGCGGTCCGCAGCTGTCCCGGTTGCTGGAGTCGGAGGGCGCGGCCACCGCCACGGCCGCCGATGAGGCCGACGCGACGGAGGACTCCGGCGGCGACGTCGAGTAACCCCGCTCCCACCCCGCTCTGTGCGCCCCGCCCGGCGAGTCCTCCGGGTGGGGCGCGGGTGTTTGTGACGACAGGGCCTAGGGCTGCCGTGGGGGTGCTGTGGAGCCTCGTACGACCAGTTCTACCGGGATGTCCCGGCCCTCCGGTTCGCGGCCTTCCAGGACGGCGAGGAGGGCGTGCATGCCGCGTTCGCCGAAGAGTTCCGCGTCCAGTCGTACGGTCGTGAGCTCGGGGTCGATGGCGGTGGCGAGGGCCAGGTCGTCGAGGCCGGTGACGGAGATGTCGTCGGGGATGCGCAGGCCTCGGCGGCGCAGGGCCTTGTAGGCGCCGGCGGCGAGTTTGTCGTCGTCGCAGACGAGGGCGGTGGGGTGGGGGCCGGATGTGGCGAGGGCGGCTTCGGTGGCCGTCAGGGCGCCTTCGATGGAGATCGGGGCGTGGACGGTGCGTACGGAGGTGCCGGGCACCTCTGCCGTGCGTGCGGCCAGTTCGCGCGCGCGCACCTCGAAGGTCCAGGAGGCGACGTCGGCGGCGAGGTGCAGGAAGCGGCGGTGGCCGAGGGCCAGCAGGTGTTCGGCGACCTGGCGTACGCCGTCGGCGATGTCGAGGTTGACGGTGGCGGCTCCGAGGCTGCCTTCGGGGTCGCTGTCGAGCATGACCAGGGGGAGCTGGTCGCCGCGGATGGCGGTGAGGGCGTCGGCGGCCATGGAGGAGGCGATGACGCCGTCGAGGGCGGCCTGGGAGGAGGCGAAGGGGTCGCGGGCCGGGCCGATGCCTTCGGGGGAGGGATAGAGGACGACGCCGAAGCCGTTGTCGGCGGCCACGCGGGCGGCGCCGGTGTAGACGCCGGCGAAGAACTCGGTGGTGAGTGCGGGGACGACGAGGAGGACGGTGCGGGTGCGGCCGAGGCGGAGGTTGCGGGCGGCGAGGTTGGGCCGGTAGCCGAGGTCGCGGGCGGCTTCCCGGACTCGTTCGGCGGTGGCCTCGGAGACGCGGCCGCGCCATTTGTCGCCGAGGACGAGGGAGACGGCTGCCTGGGAGACGCCGGCGGCTTGGGCGACGTCGCGGCTCGTCGGGCGCGTGCTGCTGCGTGCCACCGGGTGTGGGCTCCTTCGTCTGGACGTGTGAACAGCGCACATGGTACGTATGGAAGCAAGGGTTATACGTAAAACTTGGAGGCGGGGCATGGCCGCGGGGTACCTGGAGATCCTCAGGGCGAGGCACGCGGTCCGCTTGCTGACGGGCACCTTGGTGGGGCGGTTGCCGAACGCCACGGCCGCGCTCGCGATCGTGCTGTTCGTGCGTGCGGAGGGTGGCACGTACAGCCTGGCGGGGGCGCTCGCGGCGGTGTACGGCGTCGCCAACGCGGTGGGTCAGCCGGTGCTGGGCCGGCTGGTGGATGTGCACGGGCAGCCGCGTGTCCAGTTGCCCGCCGCTCTCGCGTCGGCTCTGGCCATGGCCGGGTTCGCCTTCGCCGGCACCGGTCCGCTGCCGCTCGCCTGTGCGTGCGTGGCGGCGGCGGGGCTGTTCACGCCGCCTCTGGAGGGCGGTCTGCGTGCGCTGTGGCCGAGTGTGCTCGGCAGGGAGGACCAGGTGCACACGGCGTACGCGATGGACGCGGTGGCCCAGGAAGTCATGTTCACGGTGGGGCCGTTGCTGGTGACGTTGTGCGTGTCGCTTTGGTCGGCGCAGGCGGCGCTGCTGGTGGTGAACGCGGTGGGGGTGCTCGGGGCGCTCTCCGTGGTCGTCTCGCCGCCTTCGCGCGCGTGGCGTTCGGCGCCGCGTGCGGCGCACTGGCTGGGTGCGCTGCGGTCGTCCGGGTTGCTGGCTCTGCTGGGTGCGTTTCTGTTCGTCGGGATCGCGCTGGGTTCCATCACGGTGGCGTCGGTGCCGTACGCGGACGAGCACGGTGGTGACGGGGTGTACGGCTGGATGATGGCGGGGCTGGGGTTGGGTGCGCTGCTCGGTGGCTCGGTGTACGGGGCGCGGCTCTGGCGGGGGGAGCCGGCGGTGCGACTGCGCGTCCTGGTGGCGCTTCTGGCGGTGTGTTATCTGCCGCTGATGGTGATGCCGGGTGCGCCGGCCATGGTGTTGCTCACCGTGCTGGCGGGGGTGTTCCTGGCGCCGGCGATCGCATGTGCGTTCGTGCTGGTGGACCGGCATGCGCCGGCGGGGACGGTCACCGAGGCTTTCTCCTGGCTTGTGACGACGTTCACAGTGGGGGCGTCGGTGGGAACGGGCCTGGCGGGACCGGTCGTAGAGGCGGGCGGGGCGCTGTGGGGGTTCGCGGTGCCGGGGGCGGCGGGGGGTGTGTCGTTGCTGGTCCTGGCGGTCACGGGTCGGGTCCTCGCAGCTCCCGGTGGGGGCGCGGTGGTTGCGGCTTCATCGGAAAATGATCCAAATCGTGCTGCCGAACCCCGTTTCAGCTCAGGGGATCGGGCGTAATGTTCAGTCATGGACCGCCGCATTTTCGGGCTGGAGAACGAGTACGGCGTCACGTGCACGTTCAGGGGACAGCGCCGCCTGTCGCCTGACGAGGTGGCGCGGTACCTCTTCCGCCGTGTCGTGTCATGGGGCCGTAGCAGCAATGTCTTTCTTCGCAACGGCGCCCGGCTCTATCTCGACGTGGGCTCACATCCGGAATACGCGACACCCGAATGTGACAACGTGACCGAACTGGTCACCCACGACAAGGCCGGCGAGCGCATTCTCGAAGGACTGTTGGTGGACGCCGAACGACGCCTGCACGAGGAAGGAATCGCGGGCGACGTCTACCTTTTCAAGAACAACACGGACTCGGCGGGCAACTCCTACGGTTGCCACGAGAACTATCTGGTGGCGCGGCACGGGGAGTTCTCCCGGCTCGCGGACATCCTCATTCCGTTCCTGGTGACCCGGCAGCTGCTGTGCGGCGCCGGCAAGGTGCTGCAGACACCGCGCGGTGCGGTGTACTGCGTCAGCCAGCGGGCGGAGCACATCTGGGAGGGCGTCTCCTCGGCGACGACCCGCTCCCGGCCGATCATCAACACACGCGACGAGCCGCACGCCGACGCCGAGCGCTACCGCCGGCTGCATGTCATCGTGGGCGACTCGAACATGTCCGAGACGACCATGCTGCTGAAGGTCGGCGCCACCGACCTGGTGCTGCGCATGATCGAGGCGGGCACGGTGATGCGGGACCTGACCCTGGAGAACCCGATCCGGGCGATCCGCGAGGTCAGCCATGACATCACGGGCCGACGCAAGGTGCGCCTGGCCAGCGGCCGTGAGGCCTCCGCCCTGGAGGTGCAGCGGGAGTACTACGAGAAGGCCGTGGACTTCGTCGAGCGCCGCGGTATCCGTACCGGCACGGTCGACCAGGTCCTGGAGCTGTGGGGCCGCACCCTGGACGCCATCGAGGCCGAGGACCTGGACCGGATCGGCACCGAGATCGACTGGGTGATGAAGTACAAGCTCATCGAGCGGTACCGGGCCAAGCACAACATGACCATGTCTCATCCGCGGGTGGCGCAGATAGACCTCGCTTATCACGACATTCACCGTCGTCGGGGTCTGTATTACCTGCTGGAGAGGAAGGGTCAAGCCGCGCGGATCTGCAATGACTTGAAGATCTTCGAGGGCAAGTCGGTGCCGCCGCAGACGACTAGGGCGCGGTTGCGCGGTGACTTCATCCGGCGGGCTCAGGAGCAGCGGCGGGACTTCACGGTCGACTGGGTGCATCTGAAGCTCAATGACCAGGCGCAGCGGACGGTGTTGTGCAAGGACCCGTTCCGTTCGGTCGACGACCGGGTGGAGAAGCTCATCGCCGGTATGTGAGCGAACGCCACACGGGCGCCGTACGTTTACCGTACGGCGCCCGTGTCACGTCGTAGAGTTGCGCGCACGCATCCGCAAGATCGACCGATTATGAGGCTGTTTCCGTGCGCCGACGCTCTCTTCTCCTTGCCGCCGTACCCGCAGGACTGGTCACGCTTGCCGCGTGTGGCGACGACAAGTCCGCTTCCAGCAAGGCCAGCGCGGCACCGTCGGGTTCCGCTTCCTCGGTGCCGCCGCCGAAGATCGTGGAGGGGCCGTTGCCGGCGATCACGGCGGGTACGAAGTTCGACGAGAAGCCGACGGTGGCCAAGGGTTCCGGGGACCCGTCGAAGGACCTTGCGGTCAAGACGGTGGTCGCGGGCAGCGGCAAGTCGGTCGCGGAGAACGACTTCATCCAGGCCAACTACCTCGGGCAGATCTGGTCCACGGCGAAGGTCTTCGACCAGTCGTACGACCGTACGCCGCTGCTCATGCAGCTCGCCCAGGGCAGCATCATCGACGGCTGGCGGTACGCGCTGGCCGGGAAGAAGGTCGGCAGCCGGGTGCTGATGGCCGTGCCCCCGACCTGGGGTTACGGCTCGTCGGGCAACCCGCAGGCGGGGATCAAGGGCACGGACACGCTGGTGTTCGTCGTGGATGTGCTGAACTCGTTCAACTCCAAGAGCTCCAGCACCGGCAAGGAGGTCGCGCAGAGCGACTCCGCGCTGCCCAAGATCGGCACCAACACCGACGGGAAGGCTCCGTCGATCGACATTCCCAAGACCGACCCGCCGAAGAAGCTGGTGGCGAACTACGTCCTTGAGGGCGACGGCCCGGAGGTGAAGTCGTCGCAGACGATCCTGTGCCAGTTCAAGGGCGTGGTCTGGGACAGCGGCAAGGCCTTCGAGCAGACGTACGACAGCGGGCGCCTGGCCCAGTTCGCGATCGCGCAGATGCAGGAGGTCGTCAAGGGGCTGGCGCAGGGGATCACCGGGAAGAAGGTGGGCAGCCGGCTGATGATCGTCGTACCGCCGGATCTGGCCTACGGGAACAACCCGCCGAGCGGTGGTGTGGTGAAGAAGGGTTCGACGCTGGTGTTCTCGGTGGATGTGCTGGCGGCGATGTAGTCACGCGGGCGGGACGCGGGCGGGGATGAAAGACTGGCCGGGTTCCGTGTCGTACACAAGCAGGAGCTAGAGACGTGAGCATCGACAAGCCCGAGATCGACTTCCCCGGCGGCGAGCCCCCGGCCGACCTGGAGATCAAGGACATCTGGGAGGGCGACGGCGAGGTGGCCAAGGCCGGCCAGACCGTCACCGTGCACTACGTGGGTGTCGCGTTCAGCACGGGCGAGGAGTTCGACGCCAGCTGGAACCGGGGTACGCCGTTCCGCTTCCCGCTGGGCGGAGGCCGTGTCATCAAGGGCTGGGACCAGGGGGTGGAGGGCATGAAGGTCGGCGGCCGTCGCCAGCTGACCATCCCGGCCCACCTCGCCTACGGCAACCAGAGCCCGACGCCGGCGATCCAGCCCGGGGAGACGCTGATCTTCGTCGTGGACCTGCTCGGGGTCTGATCCCCGTGCCTGGTCGGCGCCGTCCGGCGCTGACCGTACCTGGTCGGAAACCGGCTGGACGAGGGCCCGTGCCGCACGCGCGGGCCCTTGTTGTCTGTCGTGGCCTGTCCGTTTCGGTCCTCGTCGTTTGTACTGGCTTTTGCCGTGACACTCCGGAGCGGTACGGTCATCGATCAGAAGCACCATAGGGAAGGTGAAGGGCGTCGATGGCCATTGCCAAGGCCGAGCGGCTGATGAACCTGGCGCTGTGTCTGCTGGGGACGAGTCGGCCGCTCAGCAAGCGCGAGCTGCGCGAATCGATCGAGGCCTACCTCGAGGCGGGCAGTGACGACTCCTTCAGCCGGATGTTCGAGCGGGACAAGGACGATCTGCGCGAGCTCGGACTGGTGATCGAGACCGTCGAGAACCTGGACGGCGAGGTCGGCTATCTCGCCCGCCGCGACAGCAACCGCCTCCCGCCCATCACCCTGGACGCCGAGGAGGCCGCCGCCCTGGGGCTGGCCGCCAAGGTCTGGCAGCAGGCCCGGCTCGCCGGCGCGGCCAGCGGCGCCCTGCAGAAGCTGCGCGCGGCCGGGCTGCCCGAGGACGTCGACCCCTACGAGGCGCACAGCGCCCTGGAGCCGCGCATCCCGGTGCACGAGGCCGCGTTCGAGCCGCTGATGCTGGCCTGCCGCGACCGACGCCCGGTCGTCTTCGACTACCGCAAGGCCACCGCCGCCCGCCCCGAGACCCGGAATGTGGAGCCGTGGGCGCTGGAGTGCTGGCGCGGCCACTGGTATCTGGCGGGCTGGGACCGGGACCGGGGCGCCGAGCGGGTGTTCCGGCTGTCCCGGATCACCGGCCGGGTCCGTTCCCGGGGCACGCGTTTCACCGCGCCGGTCCCGGACGTGGTCACCGTCCGGGAGACCGTCTCGAGCTGGGCCGGTGAGATCGCCGACCGCTCGGCCCTGATCCGGCTGCGTTCCGGCGCCGGCTACCCCCTTCGGGCGAAGGCCACGGCGGTGCGGGAACTCGGCGACGGCTGGGACGAGTTGGAGATTCCGTACGGGCACGGCCTGGACGCCTGGCTGGTGGAGTTCGGGCCGGACGTGGTGGTGCTGGAGCCGGCCGAGCTGCGCGCGGACGTGGTGGACCGGCTGCGTGCCGTGGCCAAGGGCTGAGGGGGAGCGGAGCAAGACAGTGGCAGGCAAACCGGTCAGGCCCGTGAACGCCATCGACCAGACCCGACGGATGCTCTCCCTGGTGACCTATCTGCGCGAGCGCCCCGGCGCCCGGGTCGCGGACGTGGCCCGTGCCTTCGGCATCACCGAGGACGAGCTGGTCTCCGACCTCGATGTGCTGCCCATGTGCGGCACCAGCTTCCGGGGCGGCGATCTGCTGGACATCGACACCGACGGCGAGCGCATCTGGTGGCACAACGCGGCCGCCCTCGGCGAGGAGGCCGCCGAGCCGCTGAGACTGGCCGCCGACGAGGCGACCGCGCTGCTGGTCGCCGCCCGTGCCGTGTCCACCCTGCCCGGACTGCGCGAGGGCGACCGGCAGGCCCTGCTGCGGGCCACCGCCAAGGTGGAGACCGCGGCCGGCGAGGCGGCCGGCGCCAGCGCCCGGCTTTCCGTGACCTTCGAGTCCGAGGGCGGGGTCTTCGCCGACGTCGACCGGGCGATCTCCGAGCGCCGCCGGCTGTGGATCCGCTACTACTCGCCGGCCCGCGACGAGGTCACCGAGCGCGAGATCGACCCCATCCGCCTGGTCAGCGTCGGCCACACCTATGTGGAGGCCTGGTGCCGCCGCTCCGAGGCCCGGCGCACCTTCCGCCTCGACCGCGTCGCCGAGATCAAGATCCTCGACGAGCCGTCCGCGCCCCCCGAGATCGAGCTGCGGGACCTGTCCGAGGCCCTGGTGCAGCCGGCCGCCGAGGACCCGGAGGTGGTCGTCGAGGTCGGCCCGGCAGGCCGCTGGGTCGCCGAGTACTACCCGCACGACAGCGCCGATGAGCTTCCCGACGGCGGTCTGCGTATCAGTCTGCGCACCCCCGAACCGGCCTCCCTGCGCCGGCTGGCACTCAGGCTCGGCGGCGACGGGCGGATCGTGTCACCGCCCGAGCTGGCCGACAGCGCCCGCCGGGCGGCCCGCGAGGCCCTGGCGGCGTACGACGACCATGCTGTGTACGGCGATGACGAAGGGCATGAGGGAGCCTGAGCCGCTCCGAAGGCGAACGATCAAGAAGGAGGGCCGAGGGATTTGGACGAGGCTTCGGGTTCCGGTGTCGCAGGCGCGAGGGACATGACGGTCGCGGCCGCATTCGCCGGGATGAGAAGAGCGGTCCCCGTGGTGTTCAGGGCCGGCTGCCCGGACTGCCGGGGCAGTTTCGAGCTCGCCGCGAGCGCCCTGCGCCTGGCCATCGGAGCCACCAGCAAGACCACGTTCTACTCCTTCACCTGCCCCGACTGCGGCGTCCTGGTCCGCAAGCCCGCGGGCGAGCGGATCATCGAGCTGCTGACCGGCGGCGGGGTCAGGACCCTGCGGCTGCACCCCACCGTCTAGGCTCACCCGCATGTTCTGGCCGATGTTCGCGGTAGCTGTGGGTTTCGTGGGTCTCGCCGTGCTCGGCGTGCTCGCCGTCCGGGTCTTCCTGGAGGCACGGCGCCTCGGCGCGCAGGTCGCGGACTCGGCACGGCGCATCAACCGGGCCGCCGAGGACCTGGAGCGGGCCGCGGCCAGTGCCGCCCGTACTGTGGACACCCTCTGAGACCTGCTGTGGAAGCGGTGTGAGTACTGCGCCGTAAGCGGTTTGTGTCACTTCGCCCTGTCACGGTGCCCGCCCCGGCAGGTACGCTGCTGCTCGCGGGGCGGAGAACGAGGCCCGTACCGCGGACCGGGCGTACGCACGGGGATTGCCTGACGTTTACCCCTGAGCGTTACGATCGCTGTGAGCACGATTACTCGGACAGATGTCCGGCTGATCGGACAGCACCCCACCCAGCCGCCTCGGTGAGAAGGTAAAGACTTATGTTCGGAAGGCTCGGCGCTCCCGAGATCATTCTCATCCTTGTCGTCGTCATCCTGCTGTTCGGCGCGAAGAAGCTTCCGGACATGGCTCGCTCGCTCGGCAAGTCCGCGCGCATCCTCAAGAGCGAGGCCAAGGCGATGAAGGAAGACGGCAACAGCACCTCCTCCGCCCAGGCGCCCGCCTCCGGCGAGCAGGCCCAGGCCCAGCGCACCATCCAGGCGTCCCCCGGCGACGTGACCAGCTCCCGCCCGGTCAACGAGCCGTCGGACACCACCCAGCGCTGACGCAAGGCCGGTGACCCCCGGCCTGCCGCACGAGATGAGGACGTGGGTTGCCCAAGTCTGCCCGCAAACAGGAGAGGGATCCCGAGGGGCGGATGCCCCTCGCGGATCACCTTCGTGAGCTCCGCAACCGGCTCGCGAAGGCCATGCTGGCCATCGTCATCGTGACGGTGGTCGCCGCCTTCTTCTACAACGACATCATCAACTTTCTGACCACGCCGATCCTCGACTCGGTCGGTTGCCACCAGACCTTCGCTGAGCTGGCCAAGGCGAGCGACAACAAGAAGTGCGCGCAGATCACCATCAACGGTCTGCTCGCCCCCTTCACGCTCGCCCTCCAGGTCTCGCTGACGGCCGGTGTCGTGTTCGCGTCGCCGATCTGGCTGTACCAGCTGTGGGCCTTCGTCGCGCCCGGTCTGCACCGGCACGAGAAGAAGTACGCGTACGCCTTCGTCTTCACCGGCGCCCCGCTGTTCCTGGCCGGCGCGTTCTTCGCGTACGAGGTGCTGCCCACCACCGCGAAGGTGCTGATCGACTTCACGCCGAACGGCAGCATCACCAACCTGCTGCCACTGGACGACCTGCTTCAGCTGGTCACCCGCATGGTGATCGTCTTCGGGCTCTCCTTCGAACTTCCCCTGCTGCTGGTGATGCTCAATCTCACCGGCATCATCACCGGCAAGCGGATGCTCGGCTGGTGGCGGGGCATGATCCTCGGCATCACGGTCTTCGCCGCCGTCGCCACGCCGAGCACCGACCCGCTCTCCATGCTGGCACTCGCCGGGCCGATCTGGGTGCTGTACTTCGGCGCCGTCCTCTTCTCGCTGGGCAATGACCGGCGCAAGCGCCGCCGCGAGGCCGACGGGCCCGACGACGACGAGGCCTCCGACCTCGACCTCACCCCCGAGGACATCGGCGAGATCGAGACCGTCTCCGCCACCCGCGCGCTGCCCGAGACCCCGGAGCGGGTCAACGGCTACGACGACGTGACCTGACCGGGACCCGCGCCAGTCACCGAAGCCACCGAGAGGTGCCCGCGTCCCACGACGCGGGCACCTCGTTGTTGTCCGTTGTCCCATGTTCCGGATAATGATCGTCCTGTTGTCAGTGGGGACCGGTACGCTCGAAAGCACGATGACAGAGGACCTCTCACCGGCCGAGCGGTATGCGGCGGCCCGCAGGCGGGCCGCCGAGCAGGCCACCGCGCTCGCGTCTTTCCGCGAGATGTACGAATTCGGCCTCGACCCCTTCCAGATCGAGGCCTGCCAGGCGCTCGAAGCAGGGAAGGGCGTACTGGTGGCCGCCCCCACCGGCTCCGGCAAGACGATCGTGGGCGAGTTCGCCGTCCACCTCGCCCTCATGCAGGGCAAGAAGTGCTTCTACACGACACCCATCAAGGCGCTGTCGAACCAGAAGTACGCCGACCTCTGCCGCCGCTACGGCGACGGCATGGTCGGCCTGCTCACCGGAGACAACAGCATCAACCCGGACGCCGCCGTGGTCGTCATGACCACCGAGGTCCTGCGGAACATGCTGTACGCGGGCTCCCAGACCCTCCTCGGCCTCGGCTATGTGGTCATGGACGAGGTCCACTACCTCTCCGACCGCTTCCGCGGCGCCGTCTGGGAAGAGGTGATCATCCATCTCCCCGAGTCCGTGACCCTGGTCTCCCTGTCGGCGACCGTGTCCAACGCCGAGGAGTTCGGTGACTGGCTCGACACGGTCCGCGGCGACACCGAGGTCATCGTCTCCGAACACCGGCCCGTCCCGCTGTTCCAGCATGTGCTCGCCGGACGCCGGATGTACGACCTGTTCGAGGAGGGCGAGGGTCAGAAGAAGGCCGTCAACCCCGACCTCACCCGGCTGGCCCGGATGGAGGCGAGCAGACCGTCCTACCAGGACCGCAGGCGCGGGCGTGCCATGCGCGAGGCCGACCGGGAGCGGGAGCGCCGGCAGCGGTCCAGGGTGTGGACACCCGGACGCCCCGAGGTCATCGAGCGGCTCGACTCCGAGGGCCTGCTGCCCGCCATCACCTTCATCTTCAGCCGCGCCGCCTGCGAAGCCGCCGTCCAGCAGTGCCTGTACGCCGGCCTCCGGCTCAACGACGACGAAGCGCGGGAACGGGTGCGCGCCCTCGTAGAGGAGCGCACCTCGTCGATCCCGCACGAGGACCTGCACGTCCTCGGCTACTACGAATGGCTGGAGGGCCTGGAGCGCGGTATCGCCGCCCACCACGCGGGCATGCTCCCGACCTTCAAGGAGGTCGTCGAGGAACTCTTCGTACGCGGCCTGGTGAAGGCCGTGTTCGCCACCGAGACCCTCGCGCTCGGCATCAACATGCCCGCGCGCTCGGTGGTGTTGGAGAAGCTCGTCAAGTGGAACGGCGAGCAGCACGCCGACATCACCCCCGGCGAGTACACCCAGCTGACGGGCCGTGCGGGCCGGCGGGGCATCGACATCGAGGGTCATGCCGTGGTGCTGTGGCAGCGGGGATTCAGCCCCGAGCATCTCGCAGGGCTCGCGGGTACGCGTACCTATCCGCTGCGCTCCAGCTTCAAGCCGTCGTACAACATGGCGGTCAACCTGGTCGAGCAGTTCGGGCGGCACCGGTCGCGGGAACTCCTGGAGACCTCGTTCGCGCAGTTCCAGGCCGACAAGTCGGTCGTCGGGATCTCCCGCCAGGTGCAGCGCAACGAGGAAGGACTCGAAGGCTACAAGGAGTCCATGACCTGCCACCTCGGCGACTTCGAGGAGTACGCGCGACTGCGGCGTGAGCTGAAGGACCGCGAGACCGAACTCGTTCGGCAGGGCGCGGCCGATCGGCGCGCCGAGGCGGCGGTGGCGCTGGAGAAGCTCAAGCCGGGCGATGTCATCCATGTGCCGACGGGCAAGTACGCCGGGCTCGCCCTGGTGCTGGACCCCGGGCTGCCCGCCGGGCGGTCCAACGGCCACCGCGGCTTCGAGCAGCACGACGGGCCACGGCCGCTGGTGCTGACCGCCGAACGACAGGTCAAGCGGCTGGCATCGATGGACTTCCCGGTGCCCGTCGAGGCGCTGGAGCGGATGCGGATCCCCAAGTCCTTCAACCCCCGCTCCCCGCAGTCCCGTCGCGACCTCGCGTCCGCGCTGCGCACCAAGGCCGGGCACATTCCGCCGGAGCGGGCCCGCAAGAAGCGGTCTCAGGCCGCCGACGACCGCGAGATCGCACGGCTGCGGACCGCGCTCCGGGCGCACCCCTGCCATGGCTGCAACGACCGGGAGGACCACGCCCGCTGGGCCGAGCGCTACCACCGGCTGATGCGGGACACCTCACAGCTGGAGCGGCGGATCGAAGGTCGGACCAACACCATCGCCCGCACCTTCGACCGGATCGTGGCACTGCTGACCGAGTTGGACTACCTGCGCGGCGACGAGGTCACCAAGCACGGAAAGCGGCTGGCCCGGCTGTACGGCGAGCTGGATCTGCTCGCCAGCGAATGCCTGCGGGCCGGGGTCTGGGAGGGGCTCGGTCCCGCCGAACTGGCCGCGTGCGTTTCGGCGCTGGTCTACGAGTCGCGTGCCGCTGACGACGCGATGGCCCCGAAGCTGCCCTCCGGGAAGGCCAAGGCCGCGCTCGGTGAGATGGTGCGGATCTGGGGGCGGCTTGACGCGCTGGAGGAGGAGTTCCGGATCACCCAGACCGAGGGCGTCGGTCAGCGGGAACCGGACCTCGGCTTCGCCTGGGCCGCGTACATGTGGGCGTCGGGGACGGGGCTGGACGAGGTGCTGCGGGAGGCGGAGATGCCCGCGGGGGACTTCGTGCGGTGGTGCAAGCAGGTCATCGACGTGCTCGGACAGATTGCCGCGGCGGCTCCGGTGGAGGGGCCGACTGTGGCGAAGACCGCTCGGAAGGCGGTTGATCTGGTACTGCGGGGAGTCGTGGCCTACTCGTCGGTGGGGTGACGGCTTCGGCGGCGGGTGCGGGTGCGGGTGGGTGGGGGCTGGTCGCGCAGTCCCCCGCGCCCCTTTGGGTAGGTCACGCTTCCCGGCGCTCCAAGTACTTGCGCCAGCCGTCGTACGACGTGATGTCCTCGGCGCCCCTCAAAGCGCTCGGTTCGCACAGGAAACCGGGGGCGCTTGTGTTGTCTGCCAGGTCCACCCTGCCCAGAGCCATCGGGTGGGGGAGCTGTGCGAGCAGGTGGCCCAGGCCCTCCGCCGGTAGGCGCCAGATCTCCGTCTCGATCGCTGCACCTCCCTCGTCCACCCGCACCAGGCCCGGCTTCGGTGGAGTGGTCGGCAGGGCGTAGAGCCGGTACGTCGGTGCTGTCGTCGTCGTGCGGTCCAGTACGGCTCCCATGGCCAGGAGCTGTGAATTCAGTGGCTGGCCTGTCAGGTGTGCGCCCACCACCGCAAGGCTCACCCTTGGCTCCAGGGAGCGGGCGATCGTGGCCAGGCGGTCGTCGGTGAAGGCGGGGCCGATCAGCATCACACCGAACGGCAGTCCGTTCACCTCTCCCGCCGGCACCGCCACCGCCGCCAGGTCGAAGAGGTTCGTGAAGTTGGTGAAGCGGCCCAGGCGGGCGTTGGCGCCCAGGGGGTCGGCCGCCACCTCGGCCAGGGTGGGGTGGCCGGGGGCCGTGGGGAGCAGCAGGGCATCCGCGTCGGCCAGTTCGGCCAGGGCGCGGGCGCGCAGGGCGGACAAGCGGTCCTGGTCGGTGAAGAGTCGGTGGGCCGTGATGTCGCGGGCCCGGGTGATGATGCCGGTGACCGTGGGGTCCAGGCCTTCGCCGCCGGAAGACAGCAACTTGTCGACAAAGGAGCCCACCGCCGTGTAGCGCTCGGCCACGAACGCGCCCTCGTAGAGCATCGCCGCCGCCTCGGCGAAGGGGGTCAGGTCGAGCGGGCGGATCGAGGCGCCCGAAGCGGCCAGCCGCGCGACCGCTTCCTCGTACGCCTCCGCCCAGCCCTCGTCCAGTTCGCCGAGCTGAGAGAGCGGCGGGACGGCGATCCGCCAGGGGCCCGGGGCTCGCTGGGGCAGGGGCGGGAGTGTGCGGTCCGGCGGGGACGCCATGTACGACAGTGCCTGCTCGGCCTCCGGGAGCGTGCGGGCGAACACCGTCACGCAGTCGATCGAGGCGCAGGCCGGGACCACCCCGGCCGTGGGCACCAGGCCCCTGGTCGGCTTCAGTCCGACGATGCCGTTGAAGGCGGCCGGGATCCGGCCCGAACCCGCCGTGTCCGTGCCGAGGGCGAAGTCGACGATCCCGAGGGCCACCGCCACCGCCGAACCCGAGCTGGAGCCGCCGCTGATCCTGGCGGGGTCGATCGCGTTGCGGACCGCGCCGTACGGGGAACGGGTGCCGACCAGGCCCGTCGCGAACTGGTCGAGGTTGGTGGTGCCCAGGACCAGTGCGCCGGCCGCGCGCAGGCGGGCCACCACCGGGGCGTCGCCCTCCGGCTCGTAGGCGTATGCCGGGCAGCCCGCCGTCGTGGGCAGTCCCTGTACGTCGATGTTGCCCTTGGCGGCGAACAGGCGCCCGGCGAGGGGGAGGCGCTCGCCCGTGGCCACCCGTTCGTCGATCGCTCGGGCCTCCGCCTCCACCTCCTTGCGTGGGCGCAGGTCGATCCAGATCTCGGGGCGGTCGACCGCTTCGATACGCGCGTAGGCGGCACGGACACGGGAGACGGTGCTGGACATGCTCTCTTGCTCCTGTCGGTCAGTTCGCGCTCGGTGCGAGGACCAGCAGTGCCGTCCCCGCCTCCACCTGGTCGCCCGGCCTCGCCAGGATCTCCGTCACCACTCCGGCCATCGGCGCATGCACCCTGGACTCCATCTTCATCGCCTCCAGGGCGAGGAGGGGTTGGCCGGTGGTCACCTCGTCGCCGGGTGCCACGTTCAACTGCCATACGGAGGCCGCGAATTCGGCCTCTATCAGACGGCCGCCCGGCGGGACGGACACCTCGGCCGGTGCGGTGGAGGCGGGTGCCGTCGCCGTCTGTGCCCTCGCGAACTCGCCGGCCGCCTCCCAGGCGTCGCGCTCCGCGGCGAAGGCCTGCTGCTGGCGTGTCCTGAACTCCTCGACGGCATCCGCGTGTTCGGAGAGAAACTCCTGGTAGGACGCCATCGAGAAGGTCCCCTCCTCGATACGCGGCACGAACCTGCCGGAGGTGATGTCGGCCCGCAGGTCCAGGAGTTCCTCCGCGGACACCGGATACCAACTGATCCGGTCGAAGAAGCGCAACAGCCACGGCGAGCCCGGCTCGAACGCCCCGCGTTGCTGCCAGCCCGACCACACCTGGGTCGTACGGCCCACGAACTGGTAGCCGCCCGGGCCCTCCATGCCGTAGACGCACAGGTAGGCGCCGCCGATGCCGACGGAGTTCTCGGCGGTCCAGGTCCGGGCCGGGTTGTACTTCGTGGTGACCAGGCGGTGGCGCGGGTCGAGCGGGGTGGCGACCGGGGCTCCCAGGTAGACATCGCCGAGGCCCAGGACCAGGTACTCCGCGTCGAAGACCGTGCGATAGACGTCCTCGACCGAGTCCAGGCCGTTGATCCGGCGGATGAACTCGATGTTCCACGGGCACCAGGGGGCGTCGTCGCGGACGCCCGCCATGTAGCGGGCGATCGCCTCACGGGTCGCCGGGTCGTCCCAGGAGAGGGGGAGATGGACCGTGCGGGACGGGACCACCAGTTCGTCGGTGGGCGGGAGTCCCACGACGATCTCCCTTACGGCGGAAAGGAGTTCGGACTGGGTGAGAAGACCCGGGTCGGTCCGGATCTGGAGCGAACGGATGCCCGGGGTGAGGTCGGTGACGCCGTGCAGGTCCGCTGCCGTCACCGCCTCCATCAGCGCGTGGACGCGCATCCGCAGGGCCAGATCCAGTTGCATCGGGCCGAACTCGACCAGCAGGTTGTCGTCGCCGCTGCGACGGTAGGTCACGTCCCCGTCGCGGGCCAGGACACCGCCGTCGACGATCTCGGGGCGGGGCGCGCCCGTCACGTCTACCGGGGCGAATCGGACCGTGTCGCCGGGGCGGAGCTGGCCCAGCTTCCAGCGCTCGCCGCTCAGAACGGTCGCCGGGCACACGAAGCCGCCGAGGGAGGGGCCGTCGGGGCCGAGCAGGACGGGCATGTCGCCGGTGTAGTCCACGGCGCCGACCGAGTACGGGGTGTCATGGATGTTGGACGGGTGCAGACCCGCCTCGCCGCCGTCGGTGCGTGCCCAGCGCGGTTTGGGGCCGACCAGCCGGACCCCGGTGCGCGCCGAGTTGAAGTGCACCTTCCACTCGGCGGCGTAGAAGTCGCGGATGTCGTCCTCGGTGAAGAACTCCGGGGCGGCATGGGGGCCTTCGGCGGCCGCGATGTGCCAGACGGCGGTGAAGCGCGGGCGCTCGGCGACGGGCTCGCCGTCCGCGACGGCGCCGCCGTGCAGGACGTCACCCGTTCGCAGCGCCCTGCCGCCGTGGCCGCCGAAACGGCCCAGCGTGAAGGTGCTCGCACTGCCGAGGAAGGCGGGCACGTCCAGGCCGCCGCCGGCGAAGAGGACGTAGGTGCGCAGGCCGTGTTCGGTGGGGGCGCCGATCTCCAGCAGCCCGCCCGCCGGGACCGTCACAGGCTCCCACTGGGCGATCGGCGTGCCGTCGAGGGTCACCGGGGCCGGGGCGCCGGTCACGCAGACGGTTGTGGGGTGGGTGAAGCGCAGGGCCGGCCCCTGGAGGGTGCATTCCAGGCCGGGGGCGCCCTCCGGGTTGCCCAGTGCGCGGTTGCCGAGCCGGAAGGAGCGGTCGTCCATCGGACCGCACGGGGGCACCCCGACCTGCCAGTAGCCGGTGCGGCCCGGCCAGTCCTGGACCGTGGTGAGCGTGCCGGCGGCGACGACCTCGATCCGGGGGGTCGGGTCGGTGACCGTGGCGAGGGTCGCCGTCGAGTGGGCGGCGGCCCGGAAGTCCGGTTCGGTGAGTGCGGCACGCACCAGACCCAGGTTGGTCTCGATGCCGTCGACACGGGTGCGGGCCAGCGCCTCGTCGAGGGCGCGCAGGGCCTGGGTGCGGTCGGGGCCGTAGGCGATCACCTTCGCGAGCATCGGGTCGTACGACGTCGTCACCTCGGTGCCGGTCTCCACCCAGCCGTCGACGCGTACCCCCTCCGGGAACTCCACCCGGGTCAGCAGACCGGCGCTGGGCCGGTGGTCGCGGGAGGGGCCCTCGGCGTAGACACGGGCCTCGACGGCATGACCGCGCGGCTCGCCCGGATCCCGGACGACGTCGCTCTCGCCCCTCGCCAGGCGGAGCATCCAGGCGACGAGGTCGACGCCGTAGATCTCCTCGGTGACCGGATGTTCCACCTGGAGCCGGGTGTTGACCTCCAGGAAGTAGGGCTCCTCGCGTGCCGCGTCGTACACGAACTCGACGGTGCCCGCGGAGCGGTAGCCCACCGCAGCGCACAGGTCGCGCGCGGAGGCGGCGAGCTGTGCACGCACCTGCGACGGCAGGCCGGGGGCCGGGGCCTCCTCGACCACCTTCTGGTTGCGGCGCTGGAGGGAACAGTCCCGGTCGCCGAAGGTGACGACCCTGCCCGTGCCGTCGCCGAAGACCTGGACCTCGACATGGCGGGCGTGCTCGACCAGGCGTTCCAGGAAGACCCCGGCGGAGGAGAAGGAGGCGGCGGCCACGCGCTGGACCCGGTCCCAGGCGTCGGTCAGTTCGGCGGCCGATCGACATGCCGACATACCGATGCCGCCACCGCCGCCGGTGGCCTTGAGCATCACGGGATAGCCGATGGCGGACGCCTCGCGCAGCGCCTCGGCCAGGTCGGAGAGGAGCCCGGTGCCCGGTGCGAGGGGCACTCCGGCCGCCTGAGCCGCCGCCCGCGCCGTGTGCTTCGCGCCGAACAGCTCCAGCTGCTCCGGCGTCGGGCCGACGAACACGATCCCGGCCTCCTCGCAGCGCCGTGCGAAAGCGGCGTCCTCGGACAGGAAGCCGTACCCGGGGTGGATCGCCCCCGCGCCGGTGTCCTTGGCGGCCTTCAGGACCAGGTCGGCGTCGAGGTACGACTCCTTCGCCGGGGCCGGGCCGAGCCGTACCGCCTCGTCGGCGAGGCGGACATGGGGAGCCGAGCGGTCGGGGTCGGAGTAGACGGCGACCGTGCGCAGGCCCAGTTCGCGGGCGGTGCGGATGACACGGACGGCTATCTCGCCCCGGTTGGCGATCAGCAGGGTGTCGAAGCTCATCCGGCGGCCCCGATCGTCATCTCCACCGCTGTCGGGTCGAAGCCGTTGCACGGGTTGTTGATCTGGGGGCAGTTGGAGACCAGGACGAGGACGTCCCGTTCGGCGCGCAGGGTCAGTTTCCGGCCCGGTGCCGAGAGGCCGTCGACGATGCCGAGCGTGCCGTCCTTCTCGACCGGCACGTTCATGTACCAGTTGATGTTGGACACCAGGTCGCGCTTGCCGAGGCCGTGCTTCGCGCCCTCCGCCAGGAAGTTGTCCACGCAGGCGTGCTGCGACCAGGTGTGGTGGCCGTAGCGCAGGGTGTTGGACTCCTTGGAGCAGGCGCCGCCGACCGTGTCGTGGCGGCCGACCTCGTCGGCGACCACGGTCATCAGCGGGGTGTGTTCGTTGGAGAGCAGCACACTGCCGGTGGTGAGGAAGATGCCGCCCTGGGCGTGGACGGTGTCGGGAGCGCTGTAGCGGACCGCCGTGTCGTGGGCGTCGTAGACGAGGAAGTCGACGGCCTGGTTGCCGTGCAGGTCGGTGATGGTCAGGGTCTCGCCGTCGCGGATGACGGCGGACCAGGCGGCGCGGGCCGGGACGACGGTCTGCGTGGTCATGCGAGCCCCCTCGCGGCGAGGAATTCGGCGGTGTTCAGGAAGGCGCGGCGGCCCTCGGGGGTGGCGTCCCAGAGCGGGTCGCCGGGCGGGGTCGGGGCGGCGCGCCAGGCCAGGACCTCCAGGGGGGTGCTGACGTAGTCGGGGCGTGGGTCGGCCGGGTGCGGGACGTTCGCGATCAGTACGGTCACGTCCTGCTCGGCGCGGAGCGTGACGCTGCCGCCGGGGCCGGCCGAGCCGGTGAAGTCCAGCGTGCCGTCGTCGCGTACCTCCACGCCCTGGAAGAACGACAGGGACGGCGGCAGGTCGCGCGGTTCGAGGCCGTTCTTGGCCGCCGCCAGCTTGAACAGCTCGCGGCCGGCGGGGGAGGGCGACTGCGGGGTGCCGTCGCCGTAGCGGGCGGTGTTGCGGACCAGGGTGGAGGTGCCGCACAGGGCGTCGTGCCTGCCGGAGGTGTCGGCGACGACGGAGGCGAGGACCCGGCCCTGGTCGGAGAGGAGCAGCACACCCTCGCCGAGGTAGGCGTTCCACTGGACCTTGACCGTGTCGGCGACGTTCAGCCGCTCCCAGGGGCGGCCCGCGACGTAGAGCAGGAGGTGGGCGCAGGCGTCGCCGAGCGGGTCGGTCAGGCGCACCTCGGTGCCGCGGGCCAGGACGCGGTGCGTGTAGTTGCCCCCCGCCACCGTCTCCGCCCACACCAGGTGGCCGGCCTCGCAGGGCGGGTCCGGCCAGTCGGCCGCCGGTACGACGGGCATGGCCTCGGCGCGGGTGCCCTCTTGGGCGCGGGCATGCGCCCGGGCTCCGTACGTGGTCGCTGTCGCCATCGCTGACCTCCGGCTCCGTGGGCTCGGTGTTGTTTCTGTCGCCCGACAGAAATTAGGGGCGGGGCGGGTCGAGGGCGTTGCCGGGGTGTTCCGGCCCGGTTACCGAGGGCTCACCGGGGGAGCGCGGCCGGACTGCCGGGCCTCGTGGTGATCGTCGTACGGCGTCGTGTGCGAGGATCGAGCGCATGGGGACGAGCAGTGGCCGTCGGGTCGGCCGGCCGCGGGCGGCGCAGCGGCCGGACAGCGGCCTGGACCCGCGGGCCGAACTGCTCGTGGCCGCGGCCGAGTTGTTCACCACCCGTGGCTACGCGGCCACCACCACCCGGGCCGTCGCCGAGCGGGCGGGCATGCGGCAGGCGTCGATGTACCACTACGTCTCCGGCAAGGAGGAACTCCTTGCCGCGCTCCTGGAGTCCACCGTCACGCCGTCGCTGGACTGGGCGCGTGAGCTGCTCGCGGACGACATGGCCCCGGCCGAGGAGCGGCTGCGGGCCCTGTGCCGGGCCGACGTGGAGCTGCTGTGCACCGGGCCGCACAACCTCGGCGCGCTCTACCTGCTGCCCGAGGTGCACACCGAGCGGTTCGCCGGATTCCATGCCGTGCGGGCCGAACTCAAGGACGCCTACCGGCAGTTGATCGCCGCGACGGTCGTCGGTGGGGGGCTCGCCAAGGGGGAGCTGGAGCTGCGGACCGATCTCGTCTTCGGGCTGATCGAGGGCGTCATCCTGATCCACCGCTCCGAACCGGACCGTCCCGTCGACGAGTTCGCCCGCGCCACGGCCGACGCGGCGCTGCGGATCGCGGGGGTCTGAACCCGGCGGAGGTTTCGGCTCGGGGGACTGTTTCACCCGTCACGGTGAGTCATCTTCGTACGCCCGTACATCGTGACGCAATGTGTGCGAACAAATGCCCTGCGTGCAAAACGACCGAGGGTACTCCAGTCGTTTGGGCGCTTTCAGGTGCTTGCCGAATATGACACGGCGTTGATCCGGTCGGACTAAGCTCGCCCGCGGCGCACCGAGTTGAGGTGAATTCGGGCGCCTGTTCCCAATCATACGGAAGATCCTGACTGCTCCATGAACCTTCCCCCCACGAACTTCCCCGACACCCAGCCGATTCGTCTCAGAAGGCATACATGGTGAGTGTGCAATCGCCTCCCAAAGGCCGTGAACTTCCCGTGGCGCGCGTGCTGTTGCTGCCCGCCATACTGATGGCCGCGGCAACCGTGACCGGCGTCATCCTGGTGGCGGGGACCGCTGCCCGAACCGCCGTAGGCGGGTGCGGGGCCGTCGGCCTGCTGCTGGTGCTCGCGACGGCGGCGGAAGCGGTACGTCGCGGCCGCACTGTGCGGGATGTGCGTGCGGACCATGCCCGTAACTCCGCGTACTTGGAACAGCGCATCGCCGCCCACGACCAGGAGATCGTCCGCTTCGGACAGGAGATCCTGCCCGAAGCGCTCTACCGGCTGCGCTCCGGCGAATCCCCCGCAGAGGCGATTCGCCAGACCGTCGACAGCGAACCGGCCTGGCGTGACATCCCGGAGTCGCAGCGCGCGTTGCTCCGCTACGTGCTCGGCATCGTGGACACCGAGGAGATCATGCGCGACTCCGCGCAGCGCTCCTTCGTCAGCGTCGCCCGCCGCGTCCAGGCAATCGTCCACCAACAGGCCAAAGAACTCCGGGAGATGGAGGAGGACCACGGTCGTAACCCCGAGGTCTTCGACGACCTGCTGCGCATCGACCACGGCAACGCGCTGATCGGCCGCCTCGCCGACTCCATCTCCGTCCTCGGCGGCGGCCGGCCCGGCCGCCAGTGGCCGCAGCCCATTACGCTGTACAGCACGCTGCGCGGCGCGATGTCGCGGATCCTGGAGTACCGCCGGATCTCGCTGGACTCCATCGCCCAGGTCAACATCAAGGGCATCTCCGTCGAGCCGGTCATCCACGCCGCCGCCGAACTCCTCGACAACGCGACGCGCTACTCGCCGCCGCAGACCAAGGTGCATGTCACCGCCGTCGAGGTGCAGACCGGCGTCGCCATCGAGATCGAGGACTCCGGCGTCAGCCTGAGCGAGGAGGCCCGGGCCCGTGCCGAGGACATGATCGAACGGGCCAAGGCCGGTGTCGACCTCCAGGACCTCGGCGAGAGCCCCCGTCTCGGCCTGGCCGTCGTGGGCCGCCTGTGCCGGGCGTACAACATGCAGGTCTCGCTGCGGCCGTCGGCGTACGGCGGAGTCCGCGCGGTCCTGATCGTGCCGTCCGACATGATGACCACCGACGCCGCAGTCGGGAAGGCGCACGGCATCGGCGCCACCGCCGCGCCCAAGCTCGAACTCGGTGCCGTGGAGGGTCCCAAGCGCGCGCCCAAGCGTCGCCGCCCCACCACCGCACCGCGGATCCCGGTGACGGTCAGCATGGAGGACGACGTCCCCGAGGTCACCGAGTGGACGGCGAACGGCCTGCCCCAGCGCCGCAGCCGGGTCAAGATCCCACTCTCCCAGCGGTACGCCGAGGCGGCGGCCGCGGAAGCCGCCGAGGAGGCCGCCCGGGCGGCCCGGCCGTGGGCGCCCGACCCCGAGCCGGAGCAGAGGGACGAACCCGAACCGGGGTTGTGGGTCGAGGCGTTCATGAAAGGACTCAAGGGCGCCCCGGACCCGACCGCTATCACCCAGAAGACCGAGCCGGCCCGCGACGAGGCCGATGACGAGGGGGACCTCAAGTGATCCAGCAGCGTGGCAACTTCGACTGGATGCTCAGGGATCTCGCCAACGGCGTACCCGGCATCGAGCAGATCGTGGTGCTCTCCGCCGACGGCCTGCGCATCGCCCGCCACGGCGGCGATCCGGACGCCGCCGACCGTGTCGCGGCGGCCTGCGCGGGACTGCAGAGCCTGGCGGGCGCCGTCGCCCAGGAGATCCCGGACAGCACCGGCAAGATGAAGATGGTCATCATCGAGATCGACGGCGGCTACTTCTACCTGATGGCCGCGGGACCCAACGCCTACCTCGCGGTGCTCTCCGACGTGGTCGCCGAACCCGGGTACATGAGTGGCCACATGCGCGACCTCGTCGTGCGGATCGGCGCCCATCTGACCAGTCCCCCCAGGCGCAACGGGCAGACCGTATGACTCCTCCGAAACGCCAGCGGCGCCATCTCAGGGAAGAGCCCCTTCCGGAGCCCCGCACATCGGGCGAGGAGAAGGGCGAGGACAAGGACGTCGAGCGGCTGTACGTGCTCACGGGCGCGGTCACGGACGGCGAGCGCGCGCCCCTCGACCTGGTCACCTTAATCGTGGCGCGCGCCGACCCGCCGCCGTCCTCTCCGCCGGAGCAGTCGGCGCTGATCCGGCTCTGCAAGGCCCCCCTGTCCGTGGCCGAGTTGTCGGCCTACCTCAGTCTGCCGTTCAGCGTGGTGACCGTCCTGCTCACCGAGCTGCTGACGGCGGAACTGGTACAGGCGCGCGCCCCGATCGTCCGCCAGGCGCTCCCCGACCGTTCCCTCCTCGAAACAGTGATGCATGGACTTCAAAAGCTCTGACACCATCACGGGTCCACGAACAGAGAACCATCTTCCGCACACGGCCCAGGCCGCGGTGAAGATCGTGATCGTCGGCGGCTTCGGGGTCGGCAAGACGACCATGGTCGGCTCGGTCAGCGAAATCACTCCGCTGACCACCGAGGAGACCATGACGCAGGCCGGCGTCGGAGTCGACGACAACTACGGCTCGGACACCAAGACGGCCACCACCGTCGCCATGGACTTCGGCCGCATCAGCATCACCGAGCAACTGGTGCTGTACCTCTTCGGCACCCCGGGCCAGGAACGCTTCTGGTTCCTGTGGAGCGGCCTGTTCGAAGGCGCCCTCGGCGCTGTCGTCCTGATCGACACCCGGCGCCTCGAAGTGAGCTTCGACGTCATAGGGCGACTGGAGGAGCGAGGCGTGCCCTTCGTCATCGCCGTCAACTCCTTCCCGGATGCGCCCCGTTACCCGATCGAGGACCTCCGCTCGGCACTCGACCTGACGCCGGAGATCCCCATCGTGGAGTGCGACGCACGCCGCCGGGCCTCCAGCCGCGACACGCTCATGACGCTGATGCGCTTTCTGCATTCCCTGGAGATGGCGAAGACGTCCGTCTGAACGCAGCAATCAGCAATCCGCAGATCCATTTCAGTTTCGGAGCGATCACAGTGACGCCTGAATCCAACTCCCTGACCGGTACGGACGACCCCTCGCTCGGGCCGCCCCCCGGCTGCCCCGCACACGGCCTGGGCCCCGGCGGGCTGCGCCGGCTCTACGGCGCCGAGGCCGAGGACCTGGGAGCCGTGTACGAGAAACTCCGCGCCGAACACGGCTCCGTGGCTCCCGCGCTGCTCCACGACGACGTGCCGATCTGGGTGGTGCTCGGCCACAGCGAGAACATGCACATGGTGAGCACCCCCTCGCAGTACTGCAAGGACAACCGGTTGTGGGCCCCGATGCGGGACGGCATGGTCAAGCCCGACCACCCGCTCATGCCGCACTTCGCCTGGCAGCCCATCTGCGCCCACGCCGAGGGTGACGAGCACCTGCGGTTGCGCGGCGCGGTCACCGGCGCGATGTCGACCATCGACCACCGGGGCATCCGCCGCCACATCAACCGCGCGACGCAGTACCTCGTCAACAAATTCTGCGAGGAGGGCACCGCAGACCTGGTCGGTCAGTTCGCCGAGCACCTGCCGATGGCGGTGATGTGCGAGATCCTCGGCATGCCTGAGGAGTACGGCGACCGGTTGGTGCAGGCCGCCCGCGACTGTCTCAAAGGCAGCGAGACCGCGCTCGCCAGTCACTCCTACGTCATGGACGTCCTTGGCCGGCTCGCCGCCCGCCGCCGCGCCCAGCCCCAGGAGGACTTCACCAGCCACCTCGTCACGCACCCGGCCGGACTCACCGACGACGAGGTCAGGGAACACCTGCGCGTGGTGCTCCTCGCCGCCTACGAGGCCACCGCCAATCTCCTCGCCAACGTGCTGCGCGTGGTGCTCACCGACCCCGGCTTCCGCGCCCAGCTGAACGGCGGCCAGATGACTGTGCCCGAGGCGGTCGAGCAGACCCTGTGGGACGAGCCGCCGTTCAGTACCGTGTTCGCCTACTTCGCCAAGCAGGACACCGAGCTGGGCGGCCAGCGCATCCGCAAGGGCGACGGACTCCTCCTCGGTATCGCACCGGGCAACGTCGACCCGCGAGTCCGCCCCGACCTCAGGGCCAACATGCAGGGCAACCGCTCCCACCTCGCCTTCAGCGGTGGCCCCCACGAGTGCCCGGGTCAGGACATCGGCCGCGCCATCGCCGACGTCGGCGTCGATGCGCTGCTGACCCGCGTCCCGGACGTCCAACTCGCCTGCGAAGAGGACGAGCTGCGCTGGCGGTCGTCCATCTCGAACCGGCACCTGGTGGAACTGCCGGTGACGTTCGCACCGAAGCCCCAGCAGGACATCATGCAGCGGCCCGCTGTCAATCCGGTGCCGCCGCAGCGCCCGAACAGCCGGCAGACCGGCACGGAGCAGCCACAGCCAGAGGCTCCGGAGCCGCCCATCCCGGCCGGCGAGCCCACGTCGGCACCCGAACCGGCGCGCCGACCGGGCGTGTTCCGGCGCATCCTGGAATGGTGGCGCGGCAACTGAGCCGACCGGGCACCGGGAGGGCTATGCCGCCCACTCCTCGTACGACGACCAGGCCCTCAGCACACGCGGGCTGACGAACCGGTGCTCGCGGCCCGTGACCGGGTCGGTGAACTCCAGGACCCGCGCCAGCAGTTGGAGCGGACGACGGAAGTCACCGGCCGCCACGGGGCCGGTGACCACCGGATAGAGAGGATCGCCGAGGATCGGCACCCCCAACGCGCTCATGTGCGCCCTCAGCTGGTGTGTCTGCCCGGTACGAGGCATCAGCCGGTACCGGGCACGCCCGTTCCGGTGCTCCAGCAACTCGACCCGGGTAACGGCGTTGGGCTCGCCGTCGACCTCGCGAGCCGCCACGACCCCGCGCTCCTTGACGATCCGGCTGCGCACGGTACGGGGCAGGACCAGCACGGGGTCGTACGGCGCCACGGCCTCGTACTCCTTCGCCACCCGCTTGTCCCGGAACAGCGACTGGTACGCGCCGCGCTCCTCGGGCCGCACGGTGAACAGCACCAGCCCGGCCGTCAACCGGTCCAGCCGGTGTGCAGCGCCCAGCGTCGGGACGCCCAGCTGCCTCCGCAGCCGTGCCAGGGCCGTCTCGGCGACATGGCTGCCACGCGGCGTGGTGGCCAGGAAGTGCGGCTTGTCGGCCACCACCACGTGCTCGTCCTGGTAGAGGACTTCGACCGTGAAGGGCACTTGCTCCTCGGCTGGCAGCTCCCGGTGGAACCAGATGAACATCCCAGGCACGTACGCCATGTCCCGCGGCACCGGACGCCCGTGGACGTCCACGATCCGCCCCGCGTCGAGCATTCCGTCGATCACCCCGGCCTCGGCCGCGAGCCGCGCCACGAGATGATCCCGCACGGTCGCCCACGCGTCCCCGGCAGGCAACCGCACCCGCACCGCATCCACTCCCTCGCGCTGCGGCAGGGGAGAGGGCGGGGACGGAGCACGGCGTCTCATCCGATCAAGCATACGAGGGCCGTGGCGAGCTCGCTCGGCGCTCGTCCAGTGGTTCTTGCGCCGCAGGTCGGCTCCCGAGGCGCTTGCTCTCTCGCCTGTTCAGGCGGGGAGCCTCGTCGGTTGTGTCTCCGGCCGCGCACTCTGGTGGAGGGGGTGACCGCACGACTCGGCGATCCGATGCCGCCTTGCCGCATCGAATACCTTCTCGAGCCATTCATCTGTCGGCACCTTGCCGAAGAGCCGCTCGAGCTCGCGGGCCATCGGCGGAGCCAGCGGGAACCGCCTTCCATGTCGGCGTTCCTGGTAACGGTCCTGAATCTGCACGAAGAGAAAGCCGCTGCGGCCAAAGTGAACCAATGGCTCGGGTGCACCGGAGAAGACCAGGTCGTCGATGAGGTCGAGGTAGATCGACCGGTAGTTTGCCTTCCTTTCCTCCGACCGGGTTTCATTTGATGTCGGCTGATGGTTGTCCACCGAGTAGATGCCGAGCGCCGACTTGCACAGATCCATGGAGAGGCAGTCGCAAATGGCGCTGTCCATGAGCCAGTTGAAGGAAACCGGGCCCGTTCCGCTGTTCCGGGCAACCATGATGGCGGTGCCATAGGCATTTCCGGTGTTACCCCGGAACATGACCCCGTCCCACATGTCCGGCGAGTCGCTCAGCTCGGCGTGGAGGCCGATTTGTTCGTTCCCCGGGTGGAAGTCCATCTTCTCCGCGTACTGGACCACCGCTTGCCGGACCAGCGACAGCAACGCATGGGTCGCGTCACGCCCCCAGTCGGCCGCGTCCATCGCCTGCACCAGGTCAGGTACGGACCGGCCGTACATGCGGAAGCGGCCATTGACCAGATCGAGCGGGGGGATGCAGATGTCGTCGATGATGGTGGCGAAGGCTATGTAGTGAAGGCCCAGCGGATCCGCGCCATACCGCTCGCCACACCAACAGGCCATCCACTGGATGGTGTCACGGCATGCGCGTGACACCGTGTCAGCAGCATTGACATCATGCTTCTTTGTCCAGTCGGAGTAGTGTTCCGGGTTCCTGACGCGTCGTCCTCCGGCCGTGTCCCACTGTTCTACGACCTTGTCCAGTAACGGCCACACATTCACGCGGTGGCGCTGTGTGACCGGGCCTACGTAGCCCTTTCCCCCCATAACGGCGTACAGATGAGCGGTCTGCTTGTTGTAACGCGACCTCATGGTCGAGGGGCGGACAGTTGTCGCCGGATTTCGCGGGTAGTGCAGGAATGTACACGCCGTACTGCGATCACAGTCCCGTCCGCACCAAAGATCGTGCGCACGATGCAGCAGTTCCTGAGTGCCCTGTGATTCTGACAGCTGCTCCAGAGCCTCCTGGGCAGAGCCCTTCCAAGCGAGCATGTCCGGGGTTATTGTCCCGACCTCAACGCCACTTGCTGTCATAGCCCGAGCCTCCGCAAGAAATTCCCACTTCTGGCCGTGATGCCAAGCGTGCGTCGACGTCGGTCGCCGTGCAGGGGCGTATTGCGAGCGTACAGCGGCATACGAGGGGGCGCACTTGGCTGAAATGTCGTCACCGATGATAGCTGTTGGGCTTGATCAGGCAATAGTTGATTCTCATACACCCTCAGGTCTTGCGACATCTGATCGTTTCTGACGTTGTTCGGTCGCACGGGGGTGATGTGACGCCGACGACGCATGTGGCGGGACGTGAACTCAAGACCAGATCACTAGGCCGCCTCCGGCACGGCCACCGCCGCCGGCTGCTCGGCCCGGGTCAACCGCCACAAGGCACCCAGTCCAACCGTCACCGCCAGGAAGAGGACGGTGAACCACCGGAAGTACCAGTGGCCCCCACTGGGGTCGTACACCGCCCCCCGAGGCCAGGCCAGGTTCACGGACATCGCCAGCCCGTACAGCAGCGCGACCGCGTTGACCGGCACCCCCCACCGCCCCAGCGAGAACAACGCCGCCCCGGTCTCGTCCGTCCCCTCGGCACGGAACTCACCCCGCAGCCGCCGCACCAGCAGCGGCCCGGTGACCATCGCGTACGCGAGATACAGCATCACGATGCACGTCGTACCGATCGCCAGGAACGCATCCGGCGAGGCGAAGTTGAGCAGCAGCAACACGGCGGCCAGCACCCCGACCACCACGGCCGGCGCTCCTGGCATCCCCGTACGGGGATTGACCCGCGCCAGCCGGCCGGCGAACGGCAGTTGCCCGTCACGGGCCATGGAGAACAGCATGCGAGAGGCCGCGGTCTGGATGGCCAGCGTCGCCACCGCGATGGCCACCACCACGTCGGCCAGCAACGCCCGGCCCACCCCGTCGCCGAGGCTGCTGGTCAGGACGTAACTCAGCCCGTCCACTCCCAGCCGCCCGTCGGTCAGACTCGGCGCGGCCAGCAGGCCGCCGAGGACGACAAGGCCGCCCAGCAGCCCCGCCGCCCCGAGCGCCGTAAGGATCGTGCGCGGCGCCGTCCGCCGCGGCTGGTGCGTCTCCTCGCTCATCTCGCCCGCGCTGTCGAAGCCGATCATCACGTAGGCGGCCGTGAACGAACCGATCAGCAGGGCGCCCAGCAGGCCTCCCTCCGCGGCCGTCCCGGTGTGGAAGGTGATGCCGGGGGAGCGCTTGGAATGGGTGAGCAGCAGCACGATGATCAGGACCGCGCCGATGATCTCGGCAGTCACCCCGACCCGGTTGATCACGGACATCACCCGGTTGTCCATGATGTTCACGAGGGTGGTCAGCAGCAGCAGGACGACGCCCAGGACGGCCGCGTTGGCGGCTCCGTCGGCCGAAGTCGGCGCGGAGTCCGTGCCGACGAGCTGGAAGCCGGACCAGAGCGCGGGCAGCACCATCTGCAGGGCCAGCGCCGCCGCCGCGACCACCACGATCTGCCCGATCACCATGATCCAGCCGGCGAACCAGCCGAAGGACGGGTTCGACAGGCGTGAGGACCACTGGTAGATCGCGCCCGAGATCGGATAGCGCCCCGCGAGTTCGGCGAAGCAGGCGGCCACCAGCAACTGGCCGATCAGCACGGCCGGCCAGGCCCAGAAGAAGACCGGGCCGCCGAAGGCGTACCCGAAGGCGAAGAACTGGAAGACGGTCGTCAGTACGGAGATGAAGGAGAACCCGGCGGCGAACGAGGCGTACCGGCCGAGGCTGCGGTGCAGCTCCTGGCGGTAGCCGAACTCCTCCAGGGAGTGGTCGTCGGTCTCCTTCAGGGAGCGGTCGTAGGTGGTCGTCACGGCGGTACCTGCCTGTCAGGCGGATTTCCTGTCGGGCGACAGAAATTAGGGACACGCTGTTTCGACGGCGTCACGCCGGCGTATCCGGGGCGGGCCCAAGTCCTCACGCCCTTGCGAAGCCACTCCGAACGCGATACATCGTGTGTATTGACGGTCACGCTGGGGACGCGATATGTTCGGCCGCGGATATTCGGAAGCGAGGTGGTTCGATATGGCGGCGAAGCGGCGCAAGCTCAGCAATCCGCTGGCGCTCGTCGTGCTGACGACCCTCTGGCAGAAGCCGATGCATCCGTACGAGATCGCCCAGACCATGCGCCGTCAGGGCAAGGACACCAGCACCCGGATCAACTACGGCTCGCTCTACACGGTCATGCAGAACCTGGAGAAGCACGGCTTCGTCGAGGTGGCCGACGTGGAGCGGCAGGGCAACCGCCCGGAGCGCACGGTCTACGGCATCACCGACGCCGGGCGCGAGGAGATGGTCCACTGGCTGTCGGACCTGGTGGCCGTCCCGGTGAAGGAGTACCCGATCTTCGAGACAGCGCTCTCACTGATGGGCGCCCTGCCGCCCGACGAGGTCGCGCGCCTGCTGGAGGAGCGGCTGCGCTCCCTGGAGGTGGAGGTCACCGGCGGCCGGGCCGTGCTGGAGAAGCTGCACGAGACGCTGCCCCGGCTGTTCGTCGTCGAGGTCGAGTACCACCTGCACATGCTGGAGGCGCAGACGGAATGGGTCCGCGGCTTCGTGCGGGAGATACAGGACGGTTCACTGGCGGGCGTCGAGGGCTGGCGCCGGTTCCATGAGACCGGCGAGTACCCGCCGGAGTTCACGGAGGTGGACCAGTAACAGAAACAGACCCCGGCAGAGCTGTTGCAGCAGCTCCGCCAGGGTCTCGAACCCCGAGCTGAATCCGCCGTGAGGCAGATCCGGGCGATCGAGGTGCGGCACACCCAGGATATCCCGGCGCTCCTCAGGCGGATCAGCTGTCATCCCCTGTCATCCGCTCATTCAGGAGAGCCCTGTCATGAACACCCGTGCGCCCGCAGTGCAGGCGCGCCAGCTGATCAAGACCTACCCCGGTGATGTCACCGCGCTGAACGGCATGGACGTCACCGTCGAACCCGGCACCGTCTTCGGGCTCCTCGGGCCCAACGGCGCCGGCAAGTCCACCACCGTCAAGATCCTCACCACTCTGGCCAGCCCCGACTCGGGCACCGCCACCGTGGCCGGCCACGACGTGCTGCGCCATCCGGACCGGGTGCGCCGGGCGATCGGCGTGGTCGCCCAGAACTCGGGCGCCGACCCGGTCGCCACCGGCCGCGAGAACCTCCAGCTCCAGGGCAGGCTCTACGGCCTGCGCGGAGCCGCGCTGAACCGCCGGGTCGACGAGCTGCTGGCCCGTTTCACCCTCACCGACGACGCAGGGCGTCAGGTCAAGGGCTACTCCGGCGGGATGCGGCGCCGCCTCGACGTGGCCCTCGGCCTGGTCCACCGCCCCGAGGTGCTGTTCCTCGACGAGCCCACCACCGGTCTCGACCCCGAGGCCCGCACCGCGATGTGGGACGAGATCGGCCGGCTGGCCGGGGAGGAGGGCCTGACCATCCTGCTCACCACCCACTATCTGGAGGAGGCCGACCGGCTCGCCGAGCGGATCGCGATCGTCGACCGCGGCCGGGTCGTGGTCGAGGGCACCCCCGACTCCCTCAAGGGCGAACTACGCGGCGACGCCGTCCATGTGGAGCTGCGCGAGGCGCCCGGCGAGGCCGGCCGCACCCTGCTCACGGGCGCACTGACCGGACTGGCGGGCGTGCGCGAGACGCTCTTCGACGGCCGCCGGATCAGTGCCCGTGCCGACGACGGCGCCGCCGCCATGCCCGCACTGCTCGCCGTCCTTGAGCGGGCCGGGGTGACCGTGGTGGCCGCGACCGTCGCCCGCCCCTCCCTCGACGACGTCTACCTGCGCTACGCGGGCCGCCGTTACGCCGAGGCCGACACCGCCGACACGCTCGCCCCGGCCGGAGGTGCCCGATGAGCAACGCCCTGTCCCAGACCTGGTACATGACCCAGCGCCAGCTGCTGGTGTTCGCCCGCCAGCCCGCCTACGCCGTCATCACCCTGATCCAGCCGGTGATCTGGCTGTTCCTGTTCGGCAACCTCTTCAAGAAGGTCGTCGAGCTGGGCGGCTTCGGCACCACCAGCTATCTCGACTACCTGGTGCCGGGCGTGGTCGTGATGAGCGCCCTCAGTGCCAACATGTGGGCGGGCATGGGTACCTTGGAGGAGATTCAGCGCGGCACCCTCAACCGCTTCCTGACCACACCGGTCAGCCGGGCCGCGCTGATGAACGGCAACGTGGTGAACAACGGCCTGGTCACCGCCGGCCAGTCGCTGATCATCGTGCTGCTCGGGCTGCTGGGCGGCGCCGACTACCCGGGCGGGATCGGGGGCATCGCGGTTCTGGTGGTGGCCGCCGTACTGCTCGGCACCGTCTTCGGGGCGCTGTCCAACGCGCTCGGGATGCTGGTGCAGGAGCGGGAGTCGCTCATCGGGATCAACACCTTCCTGCTGCTGCCGCTGACCTTCCTGTCCAGCGCCTTCATGGCGCCGTCCCAGATGCCGGGCTGGATGCGGCACACAGCCGACTTCAATCCGCTCAACTGGGCGATGGTGGCCGGGCGTTCGGCGATGTCGGCGGATCCCGACTGGGGTGCGGTGCTCGGCCGCGGCGGCGCGCTGCTGGCGCTGGCGGTCGCGGCCGTGTGGCTGTCCATCAGGACGTTCCGGTCGTACCAGCGTTCGGTGTGACCGACACGGGACCGGCGGCGCCTCCGGGTGCCGCCGGTCCCGAGGCCGCGCGGCCCAACCGCGTACGGCCTCGTGGCCTCGGGGAACCTCTCAGGCGGCGGCCGCCGCTGCGCCGCCCTCCTGCTCCGCCTCGATACGGGCGTTCCAGTCGCGCTTGGAGGCCTGCCAGCCGTCCTCGTTGTGACCCAGGCGCCAGTAGCCGGAGATCGACAGATCCTCGCGCGGGATCTGGCGCTCGACGCGCAGCAGCGCCCGCAGCTCCTTCACGAAGCTCGCCTCGCCGTGGACGAAGGCGTGCACCCGGCCCTCCGGGAACTCCAGCGCCCGTACGGCCGCGACCAGGGCCTCGCCGATGGGCCGCTCGCCCCGGTGCAGCCAGACGACCTCCACATGGGAGTCGATCTTCTGCTCCTCCTCGGGGCCGGAGATCTCGATGAAGGCGAAGGCCTTCGCCTCGGGGGGCAGGGACTCCAGGGAGCGGGCGATCGCGGGCAGCGCGCTCTCGTCGCCGGCGAGCAGATGCCAGTCGGCGTCCGCGTCGGGGGCGTAGGCGCCGCCGGGGCCCATGAAGTGCACCGTCTCGCCGGGCTGGACACGGCACGCCCAGGGGCCGGCCAGGCCCTCGTCGCCATGCACGACGAAGTCCAGGGTCAGCTCGCGGTGTTCGGCGTCCCAGGAACGCACCGTGTAGGTCCGGGTAACGGGCCAGTGCTCGCGTGGGAACTCGGCGCGGATCCGCTCCATGTCGAAGGGCTCCGGATAGGTGACACCTTCCGCACCGAAGAGGAGTTTCACATAATGATCGGTGCAGGTGTCCGCGGCGAAACCGGCCAGTCCGTCACCGCCGAGAACGACGCGCTGCATATGCGGGCTCAGCCGCTCGGTGCGCACCACCTGGGCGGAATGGGGCTTACGCGGCTTACGTCCCGGGCGCTCTGCCATGACCGGCCTCCCTGCTCCACTGGTTAGGTTTGCCTAAGTTAGCATCTCCTTCCCAGTTAACACCTCCTCCATGAACACTTGATGAGCGGGTTTTGCCGGAACAATTCTCCGACAGTCACCCGCCGAGTGTCAGCAGCAGCCGGTGCAGCGAGCCGCCCAGTCCCCAGCGCGCCGACAGCGCGTCCAGCCGGGCGGGATCGCGCGGGGCCTTCGGCAGCGTGGTGTCGACGTCCGGCAACGGGACGTCCCCGGCCACCCGGACGACCGTCGGCGCGACGGCCACATACGGCCGGGCCTCGTCGAGCCGCTTGCGCTGCGACGGGGTGAGCCTGGCCTTCGGGTCGTCGACGGCGGCCATGATCCCGGCCAGGTCACCGAACTCGGCGAGCAGCTTGGCGGCCGTCTTCTCACCGATGCCCGGCACGCCCGGCAGACCGTCGCTCGGGTCGCCGCGCAGCAGCGCCAGATCCGCGTACCCGCGTCCGTCCACCCCGTACTTCTCGCGCAGCCACGCCTCGTCGGTCGTCTGCAGCGTGCCGACGCCCTTGAGCGGGTACAGCACCCGCACCCCGCGCCCGTCGTCCACCAGCTGGTAGAGGTCACGGTCGCCGGTGACGATGTCGACCGGGCCGTCGGCGCGCGCGGTGAACGTGCCGATCACGTCGTCCGCCTCATAGCCGGCGACGCCGACCCGGGCGACACCGATCGCGTCCAGCACCTCCTCGATGACCGGCACCTGCGGGGAGAGGGTGTCCGGCACCTCCTCCTCGTCCGGTCCAGCCTCGTGTTCCTCGGCGACGCGGTGGGCCTTGTAGGAAGGGATGAGGTCGACCCGCCACTGCGGCCGCCAGTCGGCGTCCATACAGGCCACCAGCCGGTCCGGACGGTGGTCCTTGACCAGCCGGTCGATGAAGTCCAGCAGCCCGCGCACGGCGTTCACCGGCGTGCCGTCCGGCGCCCTCACGGAGTCCGGGACGCCGAAGTAGGCGCGGAAGTACAGCGAGGCGGTGTCGAGAAGCATCAGTCGTGCGGTCACGCCTCGCATCATGCCGCACGGCACTGACAGCGGCGGGGTGCTCCGTGCCGAGGTGCGGCTTGCGGAGACCTCGTGACCTGGCCCACTTGTGGGTTTGACCCGCGCCGACCAGGGCAGGCGCGGCTCCTGTCCCCTGCCCCCGAGGCGCTGGGCCCTGCGTTTCCAAGGCCTTGCGCCCCCGAGAGAGAGGTTCGCGTGACGCCCAGGCTAGAGACCGAGCACCTGTACAAAGTCTTCGGCAGACGACCGGACACCGCCGTGGAGCGGCTCCGCCAGGGAGCCGACCGGGAGGAACTGCGCGCCGACGGCGCCACCGCCGCCGTGATCGACGCCTCCTTCCGGGTCGACCCCGGCGAGATATTCGTCGTGATGGGCCTGTCCGGCTCCGGCAAGTCCACTCTGCTGCGCATGCTCAACGGCCTGCTGGAACCGACCGCGGGACAGGTCCGCTTCGACGGCCAGGACCTCACCACGCTCACCGACCGCGAACTGCGCGAGCTGCGCTCGAAGAAGATCAGCATGGTCTTCCAGCACTTCGCGCTCTTCCCGCACCGCAGCGTCCGCGACAACGCCGCCTACGGCCTGGCCGTGCAGGGCGTGCCCCGCGCCGAGCGCGTCCGCCGCGCCGACGAGGCGCTCGCCCTGTGCGGACTGGCCGGCTGGGAGGGCTCCTGGCCCGACGAACTGTCCGGCGGTATGCAGCAGCGCGTCGGCCTGGCCCGCGCCCTGGCCACCGACGCCGATCTGCTGCTCATGGACGAGTCGTTCAGCGCCCTGGACCCGCTGATCCGCCGCGACATGCAGGACCAGCTCCTTGAACTGCAGAAATCCCTGAAGAAGACGATCGTCTTCATCACCCACGACCTCAACGAGGCGATGCGCCTGGGTGACCGCATCGCCGTGATGCGCGACGGCCGTGTCGTCCAGACCGGCACCGCCGAGGACATCCTGCTGCGCCCCGCCGACGACTATGTCGCCTCCTTCACCCAGGACGTCGACCGCTCCCGCGTCCTGACCGCCGCCGCCGTCATGGACACCGACGTGGACGGCGACGAGGCGAACTGCGGCTGCGCCACCGCCACCCCGGACACCTCGTTCACCGAACTGTGCGCGCTCAGCGCCCGCTTGCCCCACCCGGTCGCCGTCCTGGGCCAGGACAACGCTGTCGTGGGCGTCGTAGCGCGAGAGCGTCTGGTCGGCTTCCTCGCGGAGGACCCGGGTGAACCCGTCGTCTGCGACGGCGAGGAGAAGGTGACCGCCCGTGCCTAGGCTGCATCTCGGCGACTGGGTCGACTCCGGTGTGAACTGGCTGGTCGCGCACATGTCCTGGCTCTTCGACGCGATCCGCGCGGTCGTCGAGGGCATGTACGACGGCATCGACGGCGTCCTCACCGCCCCCGAACCCCTGCTGCTGGCAGGCATCTTCGCGGTACTGGCCTGGTGGCTGCGCGGAGTGGCCCCGGGCGTCCTCGCCTTCGCCGGATTCGCGCTCGTGGACTCCCTCGACCTGTGGGACCGAGCGATGTCCACCCTGGCGCTGGTCCTGGTCGCCACGGTGATCGCACTGGTCATCTCGGTCCCGCTGGGCATCTGGGCGGCCCGCTCCAGGGCGGTCAGCGCGGCCGTACGACCGGTCCTGGACCTGCTCCAGACCATGCCGTCGATGGTCCTGCTCATCCCGGCCATCCTCTTCTTCGGCCTGGGCACCGCCGCGGGCGTGATCGCCACCCTGATCTTCGCGCTGGCCCCCGGCGTCCGCATGACCGAGCTGGGCATCCGCCAGGTGGACGCCGAACTGGTCGAGGCCGCCGAGGCGTTCGGCACCACACCCCGTGACACCCTGCTGCGCGTCCAGCTGCCGCTCGCGCTGCCGACCATCATGGCCGGCGTCAACCAGGTCATCATGCTGGGCCTGTCGATGGTCGTCATCGCCGGCATGGTCGGCACCGGCGGTCTCGGCGGCGCCGTCAACGAGGCCATCGGTCAGCTCGACATCGGCTTCGGCTTCGAGGCGGGCGTCGGCATCGTCGTCCTCGCCATCTACCTCGACCGGATGACCAGCGCGCTCGGCACCCAGCTCTCCCCGCTGGGCCGCCGCGCCGCCGCCAAGGTCCGCCCCACCCCCTGGACCTACCGCCCCCGTCCGGCCGTCGCCGTCGTCGGGGTGGTCGTCCTGGCCCTGGTCGCGGGCGGCATGGGCGTCTTCGGCTCCTCGCCCGGCACGACCCAGGCGTCCGCCACGAACGTCGGCCAGGGCAAGGAGATCAAGATCGGCTACATCCCCTGGGACGAGGGCATCGCCTCCACCTTCCTCTGGAAGGAACTCCTGGAGGAGCGCGGCTACCAGGTCACCACCAGCCAGTACGCGGCCGGCCCCCTCTACACCGGCCTCGCCACCGGCCAGCTGGACTTCGAGACCGACTCCTGGCTGCCCACCACGCACGCCGAGTACTGGAAGAAGTACGGCAAGCAGCTCGACGACCTCGGCTCCTGGTACGGCCCCACCTCGCTGGAGCTGACCGTCCCGTCGTATGTGAAGGACGTCAACTCCCTTGCGGATCTGAAGAACCACGCCTCCGAGTTCGGCGGGAAGATCGTCGGTATCGAACCCAGCGCCGGCATGATGGGCCTGCTCAAGTCCAAGGTCCTCAAGGCGTACGGTCTCGACGGCAGCTACCAGGTCGTCGACGGCTCCACGCCCGCCATGCTCGCCGAGCTCAAGCGGGCCTACGCCAAGCAGCAGCCGATCCTCGTCACCCTGTGGTCGCCGCACTGGGCCTACAGCGACTACCACCTGAAGAAGCTGAAGGACCCGCAGGGCGCCTGGGGCTCCGGCGACGGCGTGCACACCCTGTCCCGCAAGGGCTTCGCCGAGGACAACCCCCAGATCGGCAAGTGGCTCAAGGACTTCTCGATGACGGAGCAGCAGCTCACCGGCCTTGAGGCCGAGATCCAGAAGGCCGGCCAGGGCAAGGAACAGGACGCGGTGCGGGCCTGGCTGAAGCGGAACCCGGGGCTGACCGACAAGTGGACGCCGATCCAGAAGTGACCGGGGGAGGGGCTGACGGGCACCTCCCCGTCAGCCCCAGGGCTGCCGGGCATCGTCCCGGGGCTGCCCGGACGCGTCTATGTGGCGAAGCCCACCTTCTCCGGCCCGCTTCGGGTGGGGGCGGGGCCCGTACCCTCTGACGCCCCGGTCCCGCCCCTTCCTGTGAGCAGCCCGTGATCCGCCGGCTTCTGCCGCTTCTGCTGCTGCTGACGGCCGCGGTGGCCGTGCCGCAGCTCTCCGAGGCGAGCCCGGACCCGGCCTCGGTCGCCACCTCCCGGTTCGAGGCGCTCGCCGCGGACGCGACGCTGGCGGACGGCGCGGTCTTCGACGCACGGGACGACACCGGCCGCACCATGGACACCGCCGAGATCACCCGGGTACCCGAGGCGACGGCGGCGGCTGCCTCGCCGTCCACCACACCACCCCCGCCGACGGCCGCTTCCATTCGGCCGTCGCCACCTCCATCGACCTGCGCACCTGGACCCGCCGCCACGACTTCGGCCCGGGCACCAGCCGGCCCTCCCTGCACACCGACGGCAGCGGCGGACGGGTCCTCGCCTACGAAAAGGATCCGGCCAACCACATAGCGCTACGGCACTGCCCAAGCCTCACCGCTCTGCTGACCGGAACGGCCGACCGCGCGTTCGACGCGCCCCGCACACTGTCCCGCTGTGCCGAGGGCACCTCGGACATCACCGCGGTCCACGGCGACACCGTGGAACTGACCGGCCACTACCGCGCCGACTGCGCCACCGACCGCCAACTCCGCGCCACCCTGCGGGACTTCAGCGTCTGGCGGGCAGGCCCGGATCAGCGTCTCGACCTGGCCCTCCTGGCCTGGGGCACCGCCGGGAACATCGGGGACCGCTCACGCATTGAACTGATGGGGCGCCCCCTCGTCCTGATCGAGGGCCAGCGCCTGCGCAACGACTTCGGCAGCTGGTCGACCTGCGCCTACGACCCCGCCTCCGGCCGGGCCGACCGGCTGAGCCTGCGCACCCCCGGCGGCAGTCGCGCCTTCGCCAGTCCGTCGGCCACGCCGCTCACCGACCCCGACGGCCGCCCGGCCCTCCTGGTCAGCGTCTTCATCCCGAAGGAGGAGTCCGCACCCGGCGAGTCCGGCGAGCTCGTCTACTGGCGCGAACTGTGCGGGTCGCCCTCACCTGACGTGACGGGGATGTGACGCCCGCCTGAAACGGTTTGCCGAACATGCGTAGGGTGCAGAGAACCCGACGAAGGGGTCCGGCCCGAGCGGGGCACCCGGAAGACGGAACGACGAGCGAAGGAGGGAGCCGGAGCGATGGGCGACCACAAAGACCAGCAGCCCGTGCGGGTGGGCGCGGCAGTCCGGCGGCGCCGCCGCGCGCTGGAGCTCACCCTCGCCGTCGTGGCCGAGCGCAGCGGCCTTTCGGTGCCCTTCCTGAGCCAGATCGAGAACGAAAGAGCCCGGCCCAGCCGCACCTCCCTGGAGAAGGTCGCCGACGCCCTGCGCACCACGGCCGTCGAACTCCTCGCCGCCGCCGACCCGGCGTGCAGCGTGGACGTCGTACGCGCCGACGTCACCGAACCGGACTTCGCACCCAGGGTGCGCTCCCTGGTGCGCGGCCACCACCAGCTGCACGCCTCCGAGTTCACCGGCGACCACGACGCCGGCCGCGAATTCCAGCACCGCAACGACGAGTTGATGTACGTCGCCGACGGCGCGGTGGAGATCGAGGCCGAGGGCCGCGCCTACCGCCTCGGCCGCGGCGACACCCTCTATCTGACCGGCGGAGTCCGTCACCGCTGGCGGGCGACGGTCCCGGACACCCGGGTGATCGTGGTGGCGGTGGCGGAACACATCGAGGCGGTCCAGGACCGCCCCCGCTGATGAGGGTGGTCTCCCTGGTCCCGTCGCTCACCGAGACGGTGGCCGTGTCCGCGCCGGACGTCCTCGTCGGCGCCACCGACTGGTGCACCCATCCGGCCGACCTCGACGTCACCCGTGTCGGCGGCACCAAGAACCCCAAGCTCGACCGGATCCTCGCCCTCGCCCCCGACCTGGTGATCGCCAACGAGGAGGAGAACCGCGCCCCCGACCTCGACGCCCTGCGCGCGGCCGGGGTGGAGGTGCTGGTCACAGAGGTACGGGAGGTACCCCAGGCGTTCCGGGAGCTGGCCCGCGTGCTGACCGCGTGCGGGGTGAGCGGCCGGCCCCGCTGGCTGGACGAGGCGGAGGCGGCCTGGTCCGCGCCGGTGCCCGCTGGACCCCGTGCGACGGCGGTCGTACCGATCTGGCGGCGGCCGTGGATGGTCCTGGGCAGGGACACCTTCGCCGGGGATGTCCTCGAGCGGCTCGGCCTCGAGAATCTCTACGCCGCTCACCCCGAGCGGTATCCCCGCATCGCGGTCGAGGAACTGATCGAGGCGCGGCCCGGCCTGGTCGTCCTCCCGGACGAGCCCTACCGTTTCACCGCCGACGACGGTCCGGAGGCCTTCCCCGGCCTGCCGTGCGCCCTGGTCAGCGGACGGCACCTGACGTGGTACGGGCCGTCACTGGCCGAGGCGCCAGGGGTGCTGGACGAGGCCCTGCGAGCAGTTCACCGCTGAGCAGCCCGCGTACGGTGCCGGAGGCGGCCGCGAGCCAGCCGACGACGAGCACGGCGTACAGACCCACCGCCAGCCAGTCGTACACGGCGAGACCGGTGTGCCGCCCCAGCGCGGCGGCGCCCGTGACACACGTCCCCACCGGGAAGGTGAAGGCCCACCACGTCATGGCGAACCCCATGCCGTGCCGCCGCGCCCGCACCACATGCGTGACTGCCAGCGCCAGCCACAGCATCGCGAATCCCATGACGGGAACGCCGTAGAGCACCGCGAGGAGGCCGAAACCGGTGGCGTACTGGGGCGGTACGACCCCGGGGGCGAGGTCCGCGAAGGCGCCGACCGCCGTCGTGGACTGCCCGAGCGGGCCCAGCACCAGGAAGATCGTGGGGATGAGCACGAGGGGCAGCGGACTACTGGTGACCAGCCGGGCGAAGACGAGCGTCAGCATCAGCAGGGTGGCCAGCAGGCTCAGCCCGAAGAGTGCGAAGCAGCCGTAGAGCAGGGTCTCGCGCGGCTGCCCGGCCGGCAGATGCGGGACCAGCAGCGGGCCGAGCGCGGCCGACACCATGGGTGCGACCAGCGGCAGCAGCCACACCGGGGTGGCCTGACCGGGCTCGACCCGGTGCCGTACGGCCAGCAGGTACGGCACGGCGACGGCGGCCGCGAGCCCCACGGCGGTCCCGGCGACGAACAGCACGGAGTCGAGGTCCACGGCCGCGGGCTCGCCGATCCAGTCCCGCCCCAGCGTGAGGGCGCCGCCGCCGACCGCGAGCAGGGCCATGGAGAGGCAGCCGTAGAAGGGGGCCATGGCCGGATCGCGGAGGTGGGCGCGGGCCTGGTCGGGATGGTAGGTCCAGTGCAGGGCGCGGGCGGTCAGCAGGACCACGAGTTGCAGAAGGGACAGTGCCCAGATGCCGACGAAGAGCTCCCGCAAGCCGTCGTCGCCGAGCGCGGCGCCGCCGAGGGCGAGGGCTGCGGTGCCCATGACGGAGGCGTACCAGTTGGGGCCGAGATGCCGGAGTGCGGTGACCATGAGCCCACCGTGCTCCCGACGCGGGGCCACGACCAGGGAGTCCGGTTCTATGGGGGCATAAGCTGGTCTTATGAGCGAGACGGAGGGTCGGGCGGCAGGCGGCGCGCTGGCGCATCGCGTGCCGGATCTCGGTGCGCTGGAGCTGCTCCTGGCGGTGGCGCGGCTGGGCAGCCTCGGGGCGGCGGCCCGGGAGGTCGGCATCACCCAGCCGGCGGCCAGCAGCCGGATCCGCTCGATGGAACGGCAGTTGGGCGTGGCTCTCGTCGACCGCTCACCACGTGGCTCGCGGCTCACCGACGCGGGGGCGCTGGTGACCGACTGGGCGCGGCGGGTGGTGGAGGCGGCGGAGGCGTTCGACGCGGGGGCGCAGGCGCTGCGGGACCGACGGGACTCGCGCCTGCGGGTCGCGGCGAGCATGACCATCGCCGAGTACCTCCTCCCCGGCTGGCTGCTCGCGCTGCGCGCCCAGCGCCCCGACACGGCGGTCTCCCTGCTCGCCGGCAACTCGGCGGCGGTGGCGGAACGGCTGCTCGCGGACGAGGCGGACCTGGGCTTCGTGGAGGGGCTGACGGTTCCGCAGGGCCTGGACTCTGCGGTGATAGCCCACGACCGCCTGATCGTGGTGACGGCCCCCGCGCACCCCTGGGCCCGCCGCCGACGCCCGCTGGCGGCCGAGGAACTGGCGGCGACCCCCTTGATCCTCCGCGAACGCGGCTCCGGCACCCGCCAGGTCCTGGACGCGGCACTGGGCGGCCTGGCCCGCCCACTGATCGAACTGTCGTCCACTACGGCCGTGAAGGCGTCGGCGGTCAGCGGCGCGGGCCCGGCGGTGCTGAGCGAACTGGCGGTGGGGGAGGAACTGGCGATGAGACGGCTGGTCAGCATCCCGGTGGAGGGGATCGCGCTGCGCCGTGACCTGCGCGCGGTCTGGCCGACGGGCCACCGCCCGACCGGCCCGGCGCGCGAACTGCTTTCCCTGACCCGCGGCTGACGCCGGAGACCTTCGCCCACCCACCGCTCGGCCAGCCCGTCCGGCGTTCGAGGACGAGGCCGTTCAGGCCGAAGCGGGGGCCTGGGGGCGGCAGCCCCCGGAAGCGGGGGTGGAAGGGGGGCGCAGCCCCCTGGTGATGGGACGGGTAGGGGCGGCGGGGGCGGAACCCATGGCCGCGACCGCCCCAGCGCGCAGCCCGGTGCCGCGCCGACCCCGCTCAGGCCGACGCCGCCCCAGCGCGCAGCCCGGTGCCGCGCCGACCCCGCTCAGGCCGATGCCGCGCCGGCCTCGCTCAGGCCGATGCCGCCCCGGCGTGCGCAGCCCGGTGCCGCGCCGGCCTCGCTCGGGCCGATGCCGCGCCGGCGCGCGCGGCCCGGTGCTGCGCCGGCCTCGCTCAGGCCGATGCCGCGCCGGCGTGCGCAGCCCGGTGCTGCGCCGGCCTCGCTCAGGCCGACGCCGCCCCGGCGCCGCTCAGGTCGCGGCTGTGATCAGTGCGCGCATCACCCGCAGGTCCTCGCCCATTTCGGGATGCCACTGCACGCCGAGGACCCAGCCGCGGTCGGCGGGGAGTTCGATCGCCTCGACCGTGCCGTCGGGCGCGTACGCCGAGGCGACCAGGCCGTTGCCGAGGCGGTCCACCGCCTGGTGGTGGAAGGTGGGGACGGCGGTCTCCTCCGGGACCGTGTCGGCGTACCGGGTCCCGGGAACCGGCTTCACCTCGTGGCGGCCGAAGACACCGGGCACCTCCGCGTGCCCGTCCATGTGCTGGACGAGGGTGCCGCCGAGGGCGACGTTCAGGAGCTGCATGCCCCGGCAGATCCCCAGCAGCGGTGTGCCCGCCGTCAGCGCCGCGTCGATCAGGGCCAGCTCCCAGGCGTCCCGGGCACGCGCGGGGCGGCCGGTGCGGGGGTCGGGTTCGGCGCCGTAGCGGACCGGCTCCACGTCCGGGCCGCCCGCGATCACCAGGCCGTCAAGGCGGTCCACCGTAGCCGCCGCGTGCCCGGGGTCGTCCGGCGGCAGCAGCGCGGCCAGGCCACCCGCCCGCTGGACCAGACGTGGGTAGCCGGCCGGCAGCAGGGCCGCCTCCAGCTCCCAGACGCCCCAGCGCGCCCCGGCCTCCAGATATGTGCTCACGCCGATCAGCGGCCGTCCGGCCATGGGCCCCTCCCTCAAAGGTGTGCGTCCGCACCTTTATGGCACGACGACCGGCCGCTACGCCAGAAAGCCCCGGAGCAGAGCGGCCGTCCCCGCGCAGTGTTCCCGCATCATCTCCCGGGCGCCGTCCGCGTCCCCGTCCAGGACCGCCTCCACCAGGGCGATGTGCTGGCGCTGCGAGTGCTCCAGGTTGCGGACCAGGAGCGGGATGCAGTCGAGGAGGTCGTTGACCGTGGCCCGTACTCCGGCGTACTGGGCGGTGAGGGAGGGGGAGCCGCACAACTCGGCGATCGTCAGATGCAACAGGGTGTCGAGACGGCGGTAGTCCGTCAGCGGTGCCTCATGGGTGCGGGCCAGGGCCTCCCGGAGGCGGCCCGCCTGGTCGTCGGTCAGCCCGTGCGCCGCGCACAGCCCGGCCGCGCCCACCTCCAGCACCTCGCGGAAGCGCAGCACGTCCTCGATGTCGACCTCGGCGATCCGGCGCCGCAGCTCGTCCTCGCCGCCCGCGTCGGTGCGCGGCAGCACGAACGTCCCGCCGTACCGGCCGCGCCGGGACTCCACCAGACCCTGGTCCTGGAGCACCTTCAGCACCTCGCGCAGCGTCACCCGGCTGATCCCCAGCCGCTCCGCCAGTTCCCGCTCGGCGGGCAGCCGCTCCCCGCCCGGAACCAGGCCCAGCCGGACGACCTGGAGGATCTGCTCCAGCGCCTCCTCGAAGCCGTTGCCCGCCCGTACCGGTCGCAGCACCGGCGTCAACGGGTCGTCGAGGGCGCCGTCCGCATCCAGCGACATATGGCCGTACCCCCTTCCCAAGCAATGGTTCTCACCAATACCTTAGAGCTCCCGGCCCGGCCGCAGCAGCGCGATGAAGCCCAAGGAGTCCTCCCGTGGCAGACCGCACACCCCCGCTCAGCGTCGAGGAACTGCACACCCTTGTCGCGAGCGGTGAGATCGACACTGTCGTCCTGGCCTTCCCCGACATGCAAGGGCGACTGCAGGGAAAGCGGTTCGCCGCCCGTTTCTTCCTCGACGAGGTCCTGCGCCACGGCACCGAGGGCTGCAACTACCTCCTCGCCGTCGACACCGAGATGAACACGGTCGAGGGCTATGACATGTCCTCCTGGGACCGCGGTTACGGCGACTTCGCCATGCATCCCGACCTCGCCACCCTCCGCCGTGTGCCCTGGAACGCGGGTACCGCGATGCTCATCGCCGACCTCGCCTGGAACGACGGTTCCCCGGTCGTCGCCGCGCCCCGGCAGATCCTCCGCCGCCAGCTGGAGCGCCTCGCCGAACTCGGCTACACCGCACAGGTCGGTACGGAGCTGGAGTTCATCGTGTTCAAGGACACCTACGAGGCGGCCTGGGATGCCAACTACCGCGGGCTGACCCCGGCCAACCAGTACAACATCGACTACTCGGTGCTGGGGACCGGGCGGATCGAGCCGCTGCTGCGCCGGATCCGGAACGAGATGGCGGCCGCGGGCCTGACGGTCGAGTCCGCCAAGGGCGAGTGCAACCCCGGCCAGCACGAGATCGCCTTCCGCTACGACGAGGCCCTGGTCACCTGCGACCAGCACGCCGTCTACAAGACCGGCGCCAAGGAGATCGCCGCCCAGGAGGGCGTCTCCCTCACCTTCATGGCCAAGTACAACGAGCGGGAGGGCAACTCCTGCCATATTCACCTGTCGTTGACGGACGCGGACGGCGCCAACGTCTTCGCCTCCGAGGACGGCATGTCCGAGGTCATGCGGCACTTCCTCGCCGGACAGCTCGCCGCGCTCCGTGACTTCTCACTCCTCTACGCGCCCAACATCAACAGCTACAAGCGGTTCCAGCCGGGCTCCTTCGCCCCGACCGCGGTCGCCTGGGGCCACGACAACCGCACCTGTTCCCTCCGGGTCGTCGGCCACGGCCGCTCGCTGCGCTTCGAGAACCGGCTGCCCGGTGGTGACGTCAACCCGCACCTTGCCGTCGCCGGCCTGGTCGCGGCCGGGCTGTACGGCGTCGAGCAGAAGCTCGAACTCCCCGAGCCCTGCCCCGGCAACGCCTACACCGCCGACTTCGCGCATGTCCCGACCACGCTCCGGGAGGCCGCCGAGCTCTGGGAGAACAGCCCCATCGCCAAGGCCGCCTTCGGTGACGAGGTCGTAGCGCACTACCGCAACATGGCCCGCGTCGAACTGGCGGCCTTCGACGCCGCGGTGACCGACTGGGAGCTGCGCCGCTCCTTCGAACGCATGTGAGGCATCCCTTGTCGCAACAGTACGAACTCGACGTCCTCAACCCGGCCACGGAGGAGGTGATCGCGACCGTCCCGGGAGCCGTGGAACAGGACGTGGACACCGCCGTACGACGGGCCGCCCAGGCCCAGCAGCGGTGGGCCGCGCTCGCACCCGCCGACCGGGCCCGGCTGCTGCGCCGGTTCGCCGTCGTCGTCGACGAACACCGCGAGGAACTAGCCCGGCTGGAGGTCCGCGAGGCCGGGCACACCGTCGGCAACGCCCGCTGGGAGGCGGGCAACGTCCGGGACCTGCTCGACTACGCTGCCGGCGGAGTGGAACGCCTGACCGGACGCCAGATCCCGGTCCCCGGCGGCCTCGACGTCACCCTCCTCGAACCCCTCGGGGTCGTCGGTGTCATCGCCCCCTGGAACTTCCCCATGCCCATCGCGGCCTGGGGCACGGCCCCAGCCCTCGCGGCCGGCAACGCGGTGATCCTGAAGCCCGCCGAAACCACCCCCCTCACCGCACTCCGCCTCGCCGAACTCGCCCTGGAGGCGGGTCTTCCCGAGCACCTCTTCCAGGTGCTGCCCGGCCGCGGCGACATCGCGGGCGAGGCCCTGGTCCGCCACCCCGGCGTCGCCAAGATCGTGTTCACCGGCTCCACCCGCGTCGGCAAGCGCATCATGGCGCTCTGTGCCGACCAGGTGAAGCGCGTGACCCTGGAACTCGGCGGCAAGAGCCCCAACATCGTCTTCGCCGACGCCGACATCGAGGCCGCCGCGGCCGCCGCCCCCATGTCCTTCCTGGACAACTCCGGGCAGGACTGCTGCGCCCGCACCCGCATCCTCGTCCAACGGGCCGTCCACGACCGCTTCCTGGAACTCCTCGCCCCCGCGATCGAGTCCGTCATCGTCGGCGACCCGGCCGACGAGAGGACCGACATGGGCCCGCTGATCTCCAAGGCTCAGCTGGAACGCGTCCGTTCGTACGTCGACACCGACGCGCCCGGCATCCGCGGCAAGGCCCCCGAGGGCCCCGGCTTCTGGTTCCCGCCGACCGTCCTCACCGGCGTCGACCCGCACGCGCGCGTGGCCGTCGAGGAGGTCTTCGGCCCGGTCGCCGCGGTCATCCCCTTCGACGACGAGGCCGACGCGATCCGCATCGCCAACGACACCGACTACGGCCTCTCCGGCTCCCTCTGGACCCGTGACGTCGGCCGCGCCCTGCGCGTCTCGCAAGCCGTCAAGGCCGGCAACCTGTCCGTCAACTCCCACTCCAGCGTCCGCTACTGGACTCCCTTCGGCGGCTTCAAGCAGTCGGGGATCGGCCGCGAACTCGGCCCGGACGCGCTCACCGCCTTCACCGAGACCAAGAACGTCTTCATCAGCACGGAGGGCCCCGCACAGTGACCGCATCCACCGAAGAGACCGTCTGCCGCCGACTCGTCGGCCGTACCGCCGTCATCACCGGAGCCGGCAGCGGCATCGGGCTCGCCACCGCGCGGCGGCTGGCCTCCGAGGGCGCGCACGTCGTCTGCGGCGATGTCGACGACACCCGTGGCAAGGCCGCCGCCGAGGAGGTCGGAGGGCTCTTCGTGAAGGTCGACGTCACCGACCCGGAACAGGTCGAGGCGCTCTTCAAGACCGCCTACGACACCTACGGCAGCGTTGACATCGCCTTCAACAACGCCGGCATCTCGCCGCCCGACGACGACTCCATCCTGGAGACCGGCCTGGAGGCCTGGAAGCGCGTCCAGGAGGTCAACCTGACCTCCGTCTACCTGTGCTGCAAGGCCGCCATCCCCTACATGCGGCGCCAGGGCAAGGGCTCCATCATCAACACCGCGTCCTTCGTGGCCCGGATGGGCGCGGCGACCTCGCAGATCTCCTACACCGCGTCCAAGGGTGGAGTTCTGGCCATGTCCCGGGAACTGGGCGTCCAGTTCGCCCGGGAGGGCATCCGGGTGAACGCGCTGTGCCCGGGACCGGTCAACACCCCCCTCCTCCAGGAGCTGTTCGCCAAGGACCCCGAGCGGGCCGCCCGCCGCCTGGTCCACATCCCGCTGGGCCGGTTCGCCGAGGCCGAGGAGATCGCCGCCGCCGTCGCCTTCCTGGCCAGCGACGACTCCTCCTTCGTCAACGCCAGCGACTTCCTGGTGGACGGCGGGATCTCCGGGGCGTATGTCACACCCCTGTAGGAGCCGTCTCGACTCCCGCCCTACAGTGCGGGAGTGAGCATGACGCCGCCCGGCTGGTACTCCGACCCACAGGCCCCGCACCTGGAGCGCTGGTGGGACGGCAGGACCTGGACCGAGCACCGGCGCACCGCGTCAGGCCTCCCCGCGCCGCCGACCCCGGCGGCCGGGGCGTCCGGACGCGCCAAGGCGATCGCGCTGATATCCGCCGGGGCCGTGCTGGCGACGGCGATCGTCGGCGGCGCGAGCGTGCTCCGCACGGACGAGGTGCGCGACGGCATGGACACCACGCTCAACACCGCCCCCACCGGCCCACCGCCCCCGTCCCTCGTCGTCGACCAGCTCAACGGCATCACCCTGCCGGTCCCGACCGGCTGGACCAGCTCCTCGGACCTCGCCCAGAACGACATAGTGATGACCACCGACGGCACCTACCACTGCCCGGCCGACACCGGCCGGTGCCGCCACGGCGAGGTCATCAGCCGTACGGCCTCCGATGCCCACGGCGCCTCCGCGCGCACCGTCGCCGAACGGGACCTACCGGACGCGGCCGAGGCGGCGTACGGGCACGATCCCGGCGGCCGGCGGCCCTTCGGCGGCATCCGGTCCCATCGGGTCGTCAAGTCAGGGCGGGTCGCGGTCGCCGGCCGTGACGGCTACCTGGTGCGCTGGCGGGTGAAGACGGCCCAGGGACCCGGCGGCTACGTCCAGTCCCTCGCCTTCCCCTCCCACTCCGGCATCCCGGCCCCGGCCGTCGTCCGGTTCGTCTTCGACGCCGGCCCGGACGGACCGCCGCTGTCCGACATGGACGCGATCACCAGCGGCATCCGAGCCGTGGGCCAGAAGCCGACGGGTTGAACGGTCAGAGGAAGGTCTGACCTTCACCCCGGTACGTCGGTACGGTCGCCGTCACCCGGTCGCCCTCGACCAGATGCAGCTCGGCGAACCGCTCGCACAGCTCGCCCGCCTTGGCGTGCCGGAACCACACCTTGTCGCCGATCAGCAGATCGTCCGCCGCGGAGCCGAGCAGCGGGGTCTGCACCTCGCCCGGGCCCTCCTGCGGGTCGTACGACAGCCCCTGCGGGAGGTACGGCACCGGCAGCCGGTCGGGACCCGCGGCACCCGAGGCCGGGTAGCCGCCGCCGAGGACGGTGACGACCCTGACACCGGGCCGCCGTACCACCGGCATGGCGAACAGGGCGGCCGGACGGCCGGTGAACGACGTGTAGTTGTCGAAGAGCCGGGGCACGTACAGGCCTGACCCGGCCGCGATCTCGGTGACCGCGTCCTCCGCCGCCGTGGTCTGCACACTGCCCGTGCCGCCGCCGTTGACGAACTCCAGTTCCGGCGCCACCGCCCGGACCGCCCGCACCACGGCGGCGCGCCGCTCGGCCAGCTCACGGCGGGCGGTGGCCTGCATCAGCCGGACCGCGCGGGAGCGCAGCGGCCGGCCGGCGACATCGTCCCCGACCCCGGCGATGTGCCCCTCGTACCCCATGATCCCGACCAGCCTGAAGCCCGGCCGCCGGGCCACGGTCCGCGCCAGGTCGGCGAGCTGGGCGGGGGAGTACAGCGGTGAACGCCGGGCCCCGACCCGCAGCCGGCCCCCGAGCAGCTTCAGCGAGGTGTCCAACTCCAGGCAGACCCGCACCACTTCGCTCCCGCCGTCACGCGCGGCGTCGATCAGGTCGAGGTGTGCCGGGTCGTCGATCATCACCGTCACGGCGGCGGCGAGCTTGGGATCGGCGGCCAGTTCGGCGAACCGGGTCCGGTCGGCGGACGGATAGGCCAGCAGGATGTCCTCGAACCCCGAGCGCGCGAGCCACAGCGACTCCGCGAGCGTGAAGGACATGATCCCGGCGAAACCGTCCTTCGCGAGGACCCGTTCCAGCAGGTGCCGGCAGCGCACGGACTTGCTCGCGACCCGTACCGGCTTGCCGCCGGCCCGGCGCACGAGATCGTCCGCGTTGGCGTCGAAGGCCTCCAGATCGACGATCGCGAGAGGGGCGTCAAGATGGGCTGTGGCCCGGTCGTAACGGGCCCGGTCGGCGGCGCGCGCAGTCATGAACGAAGCCTGCCAGACAGGATTACCGCAGGGTAGGGGGACGATACGGGCAGATGCCCCGGGGGCGTGGACTGGTTCCCGTTCGCCCTCGTACAACCCGTAGAGTGACGCGCACGTACGGCGGAACGCCCCCGGGCGCCTGACCCGCGCCGGGATGTGGATCCGCACGTGTGGGTATGCGTGCCCGGGGGCGGACGTCTCCGCGCCGGGGAGCACGCCGGCGGCCCGTACGCGGAGTTGGCCCGGGCAGGAGGAAACGGGGGGCGCATGAGCACGGAAGCGCGGCACGCCCCGATCCCGCGACGCCCTTCGCCCGACCCCGCGCCGGACGCCGACGGGGCGGCCGGCGGGAGTGAGCCGCCAGGTGCGGCTGCGGCCGATGCGTCCGGGCGGACCGACGGGCCGGGGTTCTTCGACCGGCCGAGCCGAGTGAACTGGTCGCAGCGGTCCGACGTATCCACGGGTAGGGCCGACACCACCGGGCGGGACCAGCTGCCGGGACGGCCCGGCGTGCAGCAGAGTCGTGATGACCGGACGAGTCGGGGCGGTGCGGTGGCGCAGGGCGAACAGGGTCCGGGGGACCGGGCGGTCGACCGCCAGACGTCCGCCGAACGCATCACGCGTCCCCGCTACCCCGACCTCCGCCCCCCGCAGAGCGAGCCCACCTCGTCACCCCCCCGACCGCCGGCCCCGGCCCGCTTCCCGGACACCCCGCCTGACACCTCCGCTCTGGAGCCGGGCCGGACGGTGCCGTCCGCGTTGCCGGGGCAGGAGACCCGCCGTATCGAGCCGTTCTCGTCTTCTGGGCGGGAGGCAGGCCGTGCCACGCCGTCTGCCGCCTCGGGTCTGGAGCCGGGTCGGACGGTGCCGCCCGTGTCCCCCGGGCAGGAGGCCCGCCGTATCGAGCCGTTCGCGTCGCCCGGACGGGAGGCAGGCCGTGCCACGCCGTCTGCCGCCTCCGGTGTGGAGCCGGGTCGGACGGTGTCGTCCGCGTTCGCCGGGCAGGAGGCCCGGCGGATCGAGCCGTTCGCGTCTTCTGGGCGGGAGGCAGGCCGTGCCACGCCGTCTGCCGCCTCGGGTCTGGAGCCGGGTCGGACGGTGCCGCCCGTGTCCCCCGGGCAGGAG